>JBGTFZ010000065.1:0-8569 GCA_041746955.1 Bryobacteraceae bacterium | reverse complement strand
TCGTCGATTCCAACCTTTGCGGTTACCGGGTATGCGCAGATCGGCGCGCAGCCGTCAGGCTTCGGGAACGTTCCGCTAGACAAGAAGTCAAAGGTGACGAATATCAGCGACAACTTCACCTGGGTTAAGGGGCGGCATACGCTGCGTGCGGGCTTCGACTTCCAGGACATTGATGTCCCCACGTTTGCCGCTCTTCAGGGCCGCGGGGCTTATGCTTTCACAGGTGTTTTCTCCCAGAATTCGCTGTCGCGCCCCGGATCGGGCTCCGCCGTCGCGGATCTGCTGTTGGGGCTGCCGAATTCGATCGCAATCGGCACGCCATCCGACGCGAACGAGCGGGCGCGAAACTATTACTGGTATGTGCAGGACGATTGGAATGTTACTTCGACATTTACTCTGAATATCGGAGTGCGCTACGAACTAACGAGTCCGTTCTATGACACCAACAACCGGTTGGCGAACATCGTTCTGGACCCGGGTCCGTTTTATGGCCAGTATGTAATCGCTGGCGATCCGCGATTGCCACGGTCGCTTCAGCAGTTGGATAAGAACAACTGGGCCCCCCGCTTGGGATTCGCGTGGCGCGCGCCACGGGCCCTTGTCGTGCGTGGTGGCGCCGGAGTGTTCTTTGGGCAAGACGAGGGCTTTGGCGTCAGCCAGCGAATGACGAACAACCCGCCATTCGTCGGCTTTGGCGGGTTCAACCTCGTCAGCGATCAATTGAATCCTTCATCGACCATTCCTCTAAGCGGCCAGCTTCCTCCACGGCCCGCACCGATCGAACCGGAGGACTATGTCCTGCCACCGGGCAACACTCTTCAGATCCGGTCATGGCCGACGCGGAACACCACTCCCTATGTTCTGCAATGGAACCTTTCCGTTCAGAAGGAACTTACTCCCGGATTGATCTGGGAAGTCAACTACGTGGGCAACAGTGGCGTCAAGCTCTACGGCGCATATGAAGGCAATCAACCGCTGCCCGGTCCGGGCGGCGTAAATACACGCCGCCCCCTTCGCAGTATCACCAGCGGCAGCATTCTGGCGGTGGCCCCATGGGTAACGTCAAACTACAACGGCTTGTCCACTCGTATTGAAAAACGGTTCGCGGCGGGGTTCAACTTTCTGGGGGTCTACACGTGGGGACGCGCCCTGGACATGCAGAGCAACATCGACCTAGGCGACGGCGCCGGCTTTGTGGGAGGCGCCGGCTCCGTGATGGACGCTTATAACCGAAGGCTGAACTACGGCCTTGCGGACCATCACATAGCGCATCGCTTCGTGCTAAGCGGCCTTTGGGAACTGCCGTTTGGCAAGGGCAAGCCGTGGGTTACCTCGGGCGCCGGCGCTTACATACTCGGCGGTTGGGCGGTCAGCGGAATCACCACGCTCGCCAGCGGTCCGCCGCTAACGATGGTGTTGAACTTCGACAATGCCAATACGGGCAACTCAAACCGGCCCAATCGAATCGCCAGTGGCACGCTGGACGATCCCTCGGTGCAGCGTTGGTTTGACACCACGGCTTTCGCTTTTCCCACACAGTTTACGCATGGTTCGGCTGGCAGAAACATTGTCGCCGGTCCGGGCATCGTTTCGACGGACCTATCCGTTCAGCGCAATTTCCGGCTGCCATTCAGCGAAGCTTCCCGGGTGGAATTTCGCGCGGACGCCTTCAACGTGTTCAACACACCGCAGTTGGGAATTCCGGGTACGACTCTCGGCACGCCAGCCTTCGGCATCATCGGCGATACGGCGCGCGCAAACCGCCAAGTACAGTTCGGACTTAGGCTGTTGTTCTGACCTAACTGCGGCGAAATACGGCGATCCAGGTCTTGAACGCCAGGCCCGCCAGCAACACCCACACCGCAAGGCGAAGCGGTCCATACAGGCTGTATCCCGCGATGCCCGCCAGTACGGAGTAACATGCCATGGCGATCCAGAACCGCTGGCGCATCTCCACAATTAGTTCACCGGCATGTTGTAAAGGAAGCTCAACTGAAGCCGGATCTGATCGCCCTTGAAGTCGTTCGGGAGTGGCGGAAACGGATTCGACGCGCTGATGCCAGCCACCGCCGCCCGGTCAAGTGAGTCGGTCCCGGAAGGGATGGAGATCACCAGCTTCGGCACGCTGCCTTGGCGGCTGATGGCGAACTGAATAATGACGCGTCCGCGCTGGCCATATTTCACGCCTTCGGGAATCACAGCCTGCCAGTTCCGTTTCACCGACGCCAGCACGCGGATCAGATAGGGTTTGAAATCGACGCCCTGCGGATCGCTTAGCAGCTCAAGGCTGGACCCGGCGCGGCTTCTTGTGGGCGTTGCCTGTGTCGGATCGGTAACGGGCGGCAGATCCATCAGGTCGGTGACGACGACGCTTCCGCCGGGCTTCGTCCGCACCGTGGTTCGTACTGCTTCGTCCACCGTGTTCGGCGCCTTCGGAATGATGGGACGGGCCGCGGTGGTCGACGTAGAGGACGGCGTACCGGGTATTTCGAACGCCAGCTTTGGCTTCTCCGCCGTCGGCATGCGCGGCGCGGCAATGTCGGGAATGGCGCTGGATGGCGTTCCCAACGGAGGAGGCGTCATCTCGGCGACTACTGGCGGCGGGGTCAGCGGAGCGGTCCCCGTGGGTATCTGGAAGCGCCGGGGCGGCGGAGTGTTCTTCGCCACCTGCTGTTTCTGCGGCAGAAGTTGATCCAGCGTCAGTTCCTTCGCCGTCGGTCCGCGATTCGGCGCACGCTGCGTCAGCTCGAAGGGCCGTGGCGCGTACAGCGGGGTCGACCGCGATATGTCGATCCTTCGTTGCGTGGCCGGTCTGACCTCTACCGTCATCGGAGGCGCAAGAATGACGGCTGCCAGCATCAGCGCATGCAGCAGCACCGATAGCGCGGCGGGCACACGAAACTGCGGAGGATACAGCGAATCCCAGTTGTAGAGAAGCTGGAGTTCTTCTTCGGCGGGATGGGCTTCAACGGGAGGCAACGCTTCTGGTCACGACTTCCGCGTGTTCCCTAATTTTATCAAGGATATTGAGAGCCACCGCCAAGGCCCGCATCGCGGCCGCGCCGGACACCCTTGGCTCACTACGCGTTTGAATGCAGTGGATGAAGCTGGCCAGCTCGCGCTTCAAAGGCTCCTCGCGCGACACCGGCACGGGACGGAACGAGATTTGCTGCCCTTCGCCCACTTCCACCGACACCAGTTCCTGCCGTTTGTAGTCGAGCGAAAGATAGCGGTGCGGCGCAAACACGCGCAGCTTGCGCACCTGCTCCGTCGAGGCTCGGCTGGCGGTAAGGTTGGCGATGCATCCGCCCGGAAACTGCAGGCGCACGTTGGCGATGTCCACGCTTCTTGAAAGAATTCGAATCCCGGCCGCGCGAGTCTCTTCCGGTTCCAACCCGGTCAGCGCCAGCACCAGTTCCAGATCGTGAATCATCAGGTCGAGAACCACATCGACATCCAGGCTGCGCGGCGTGAAGACGCTAAGGCGGTGAATCTCGAAGAACAGCGGATGGATGCGCAGCTGTTCCAATGCTTCCACTGCGGGATTGAAGCGCTCCAAATGTCCCACCTGAAGAATGCGGCCGCGATCGCGCGCGGTGTTCACCAGACGCTGCGCCTCTTCCAGCGTTGCCGCCACCGGCTTCTCGATCAACACGTCAAGACCGGCGTCCAGCAGGCGGCATCCGGTCTCCGCGTGTTCGGTGGTTGGATTGGCGATCACCGCGGCATCCGAGTTCGCGATCAGTTCTTCCAGACCGGAATAGCTGTCGCAGGCGAACTCCGAAGCGGCTGCGGCGGACCGGGCTGCGTCGATGTCGAAGACGCCCGACAAGCTGGCGCCGTCCATCTCTCGAAGCACGCGAAGATGATTGCGTCCGAAGGCGCCGGCGCCCACCACAGCGACGCGGATTCTGCTGAGTTGCGGCATCGTTTCGCTATCATAGCCAAGAGGTTCCGGTGACCCGCTCCTTAGGAACGCTCGCGCTAACGCCTTCGCCTATGGGTTGGCCGGCCGCCGTACTTGTCCTCGCCGCGATCGTTCTTGTCGTTGCCTGGGCACTGTGGCGTGCGCGCGAGAGGCGGCTGTTGGCCGCCCAGAAACAGCTTGAAGACCGTGTTCGCGAAAGAACCCTCGACTTATTGAGGGAGCGCGACCGCGTGCTGGCAGAGAAGGCTCGCGCCGAAGAAGCCAGCCGCGTGAAGAGCGAGTTTCTGGCCATGTTGAGTCACGAGTTGCGGACGCCTTTGAACGGCATCCTTGGCATGACGGACCTCGCGTTGGCGACGCGCCTTTCAACCGAACAGCGCGAGTATCTTCAATTGGTTCGAGCGTCCGGCGAGTCCTTGCTTGTCTTGTTGAACGACCTGCTGGACCTGACGAAGATCGAAGCGGGCGCGCTGGCCCTAAACCCCGTGGAATTTAATCTGCGCGAGAGCCTAGTAGATGCCGCACGGCCGATCTTCGTTCCCATCCGGACGAAATCGCTGGGCTATGAATGCCGCGTTTCGGATGCGATCCCGAAAACGGTTGTCGGTGATGGCATGCGCCTTCGGCAGGTGATGGTGAACCTGCTCGGCAACGCGGTGAAGTTTACGGAGTCGGGATCGGTCCAGGTTGACGTAACGGTCAGCGCGTTCGAAGGCGGACGCTTGGATCTTATTTTCGAGGTGCGCGATTCGGGCATAGGAATTTCCATTGAGCAACAGGAGAAGATTTTCGAAGCGTTCCGGCAGGCCGACTCCAGCACTACACGGAAGTATGGCGGGACTGGTCTAGGCCTCGCAATCTCGCGCCGGCTTGTTGAGATGATGGGCGGCCGGATTTGGGTGGAAAGCGCGCCGGGGCATGGCAGTTCATTCTTCTTCACTTGCCGGCTGGCACTGCCGGAGCCCAGCAGCGATGGCGCGGGCCGAAGCCCGCTGGAGATTCTGCTGGCCGAGGACAATCCGGTAAACCGGCGCATCGCGGAAACTCTGCTGGGCAAACTGGGGCATCGTGTGGCGGTTGCGCCCAATGGACTGGAGGCGGTTGAACTCTACCGGGGCGGCGCGTTCGACCTTGTACTGATGGACGTTCAGATGCCCGAGATGGACGGGCTTGACGCCACGCGCGCGATCCGCGGGATTGAGCGCACGACGGGCCGCCGCGCGCAGATCATCGCCATGACGGCGTTCGATCAGGAAGGCGACCGTGAACGCTGTCTCGAAGCGGGCATGGATGCGTTTCTGGGAAAGCCGGTGGACTCCCATCAGCTAAGCGCAGCGATTGCCGCCTGCCCGGTTCAACCCGCGGGCGCGTAGCCGGCGATTGCGATGCCGCTGTCCGCCGCGTGTTGCAGCAACCGCTGCCGGTCGAGAAGCAATGTCCGGCCCGCGTCAATGGCAAGTGCGGTCGCGCCGGTTTCGCGCATCACGTCGATCGTTTGCGGTCCTACGGCGGGAACGTCGAACAGCAGGTGTCCGCGCCGGCGGGAGACTTTTACAAGACGAAGCGGCTTCCCTTCAACCAATGACGCGGCACGCCGAAGCATCGCATCGGTTCCTTCCATCGCCTCCGCCGCTACGCAGGCGCGCTCCGCGATGGCGACACTTTGCCCAATGTCCATCGCAGCCAAATGGTTCGCTACTTTGCGTCCGTAAGCGACATCGCGCTCCTCGTCGCTCGACAGCTTTCGCGTGCCCATGCGGCCTTCCTCCGCCAGCAGCGGCTTCAGCAGCTTGGTTGAGTCGGTAAGCTCAATCCCTTCAGCTTTCAGAATTTCAGCGACGCCCCCGATCAATGCGTCGGTGTTCTTCTCCTTCAAAGTCAACAGAAGCTTTGCCAGCCGCCAATCCGGACGGATGGACGAGAAGATCTTCACGTGCTTCACTTGGCCGCACATCATCACCTGGGCGATACCTTCGCTCTTCAGGATTTCAATCAGGCGGCTGAGCGCCCCGAGCGAAATCCAATAGGTGCGTGTGGCGAGCGATTCGATCTCAGGCGGGGCTTCTTCCTGGATTCCGATGGCGACCGTTTCCATCCCGAGCGCGCGCGCCGATTCCAACGCCAGCAATGGAAAGCTTCCGCTTCCGCAAATGATCCCGGTCTTCACTTGATGAAGCCGCGTTTGGACGTTGCGATGAATTCCAGGAGTTCGGCGATCTCTTCCGTCGACCCAATCTCGTCACGGATCTTTTCGACCGCCTGTGTAGTGTTGTGCTGGCCGAGAAACCGGAATGCAGTCTGCAAGGGTTCGATCCGCACGCTGTCAAAGCCGCGCCGCTCCAGTCCGGTCTTGTTCGCTCCGAAGATCTTGTTGACGCGTTCGGAAACGGTGGTGGCGAAGGGCAGCACGTCCTGCGTGATGACGCTGTACCCGCCGATCATGCAGTGCCGGCCCACGCGGCAAAACTGATGGATTCCCGTTGAGGCGCCGATCACCACCCAATCGCCGATTTCAACATGCCCGCCGCAGGTCACCGCGTTCGCAAGCACGCAGTGGCTGCCGATCCGAACGTCATGGGCGACATGGACGTAAGCCATCAAGAGGTTGTCGTCGCCCAGCGTGGTGGCCATGCCGCCGCCTTCCGTCCCACGGTGAATGCTGACGAATTCGCGGACGCGGTTGCGATGGCCGATTCTAGTTTCGGACCGTTCGCCGCGATACTTCAGATCCTGCGGCGCCACGCCTACCGTCGATCCGGGGAAGAATATGTTGTCGTCGCCGATGACCGCCGGGCCTTCGACAAAGACACTGGCCATCAACCGCGTGCGTGCGCCAATTTCGACGCCGGAACCGACGACGCAGAAGGGGCCGATCTCCGCCTCTGGATGAACCCGCGCCGCCGGATCAACGATTGCTTGCGGGTGTACCGGCATCGTTGGCTCCGGGGCGATCGACGACGGCGCACATCAATTCCGCTTCGGCCACCAGTTTTCCATCCACAAAAGCCTTGCCGGTAACCTTGGCCGCCGTTCGCCGCATATTCGTGATCTCGGCTTCGATGCGCAACTGATCGCCCGGCTCCACCGGCGCGCGGAACTTCGCGCCGTCGATCGAGGCAAGCAGCATCAGCTTTTTATGCGAATCCTCCACTAATTTGCCGATCAGCACGCCGGCGACCTGCGCCATGCACTCGATAATCAGCACTCCGGGCATCACAGGCTTCTGCGGAAAGTGGCCCTGGAAGAAAGGCTCATTTGCGGTGACGTTCTTCAGCCCAACAATGCGGTTCCCATCCAATTCCAGAATCCGGTCAACTAGAAGGAACGGGTAGCGATGCGGCAGAATATCGCGAATCGCCATCAGGTCGAACACCATGAGTGTCGTTATCATAACAAGCAGTGGAGCCCATCCTTGCCCATATTCGTTTGAAACAAAAACAGTTGATCCTGTTTTTGCGCGAAATGGTGGAGTGTGAGTCGCCCAGTGGAGACCGTGCGGCGATCCACCGCTTTCGCGATCTGGTGGCATCGCAAACGGCGGATATCGCGCGTGTGCGGAAGATCCGCGATCACTTCATCCTGGAGTTCCAGTTGCCTGGGAAGAAAGCGTCCGGGGGAAGAATTCTCGGGCTTGGCCACTCCGATACCGTCTGGCCGGCGGGCACGCTGCGCAAAATGCCTTGGCGCGAGAGCAAGGGGCGTCTGTGGGGTCCCGGCGTTCTCGACATGAAGGCGGGTCTGGCGTTCTTCATTTTTGCAGCGCGCGCTCTGCGCGATCTGGATCTCCCGGTGAAACGGCGCGTGGCGCTGCTGGTGAACGCCGACGAAGAGACGGGCAGCCTCGATTCACGCCAACTTACGGAGCGGGAGGCGCGGGCAAGCGCGGCCGTTCTGGTGTTGGAACCCGGTACCGGATTGACCGGAAAACTGAAGACGACGCGGAAGGGCGTGGGTGCCTATCGAGTGCATGTGCGCGGGCGTGCGGCGCATGCGGGAGTGGATTTCGAGCAGGGCGTCAGCGCGATTCTGGAACTGGCGCGTCAGTTGGGCCGCATCGAAAAGTTCACCAATCTTCGACGCGGAATTACTGTGAACCCGGGCGTGATCGGTGGCGGTACGCGGTCGAACGTGACAGCGGCGGAGTCGTGGGCGGAGGTGGATCTGCGAGTCCGGCGAGGCATCGACGCCGGCGTACTGGATCGCCGCTTTCGCGCGTTGCGCCCGGTCGACCCGCGTTGCACGATCGAGGTTACGGGCGGATTGAACCGTCCGCCGATGGAGCGCTCAACGGGCATCGCGAGGCTCTTCCAGGTGGCCCGGCAATTGGCTCTCGACCTGAACGTCGAGGTGGAAGAGTCAGCGACCGGAGGCGGGTCGGATGGAAATTTCACGGCGGCCCTGGGCATTCCCACACTGGATGGGCTGGGCGCGGTCGGCGAAGGAGCGCACGCGCTGCACGAGAGTATTCTTGTCAGCCGGATCGCGGATCGCACCGCGCTGCTGGCGAAATTGATCGCCGCGATTTGACCGCAGCAGCGGCTGTTCGTTACACTTCAATGGCGGGGTGGAGCAGCCTGGTAGCTCGTTGGGCTCATAACCCAAAGGTCGAAGGTTCAAATCCTTCCCCCGCAACCAACAAAA
>JBGTFZ010000064.1:0-2495 GCA_041746955.1 Bryobacteraceae bacterium | reverse complement strand
CAGGGCTGCCAGATTTCGTCCTTCTGAAAGTAGACGCCGAGGAAACGCAGCCCTTCGCTGAAAGAGGTCAGGCGGGTTTTATCGGGATGCAGTTGCAGTTGAAGTTCCTGGAGAACCGCTGCCGCCCGCTCCAGCGCACGTTCCGCTCCGGAGCGAGTTTCGGCGAGGATGACGAAGTCGTCGGCGTAACGCACCAGCTTCGCGTCGCCCGCCGCCAGCGCCCGGTCGAGCGGCAGCAAGAAAATGTTCGCCAGCAGCGGCGAGATCGGCGAGCCTTGCGGCAAACCCTTTTTCCGGTGGCGCAGGCGCTTGCCATCCCAGGCTGGGACACGGAGCCATTCGGAGATCATCGACAGAACCCAGGCGGGCTCGCCCGAGCGGACGATTTCGCGCTCCAGCAACTCGAACGAGACCGAATCGAAGAATAGGCGGATGTCGGCGTCGACAACGTGCTCGTAGCCGATCTCGCGGAGCTGGCGCAGCCGCGCGACGGCGCGGTCGACGCCGCGTCCGGGGCGATAGGCGTAGCTGACCTCGAGAAACTCCTCCTCATATGACTTGGAGAGCGCTTGGGCGACGGCGGTCTGCAAGACGCGGTCGCGTACGGTGGGCACTAGGAGGCGGCGGCTGCGCGAGCTGCCCGCCTTCTTCTCCACAAGGATTTGCAGCAGCGGGAGCGGACGGTAACGGCGATCGTGAAGATCCCGAAGCAATGCGCGGCAACGGGCGTCGCCGGTTTGCGCGAAGCGCTGGATGCCGATGCCGTCCACGCCAGCACAGCCGCTATTTTCGCGGACGCGGTCCCAGGCCGCCAGGAGATCGTCGAAGGAGAGCGGAGCTCGGGTGCGAATCCCTCTACGATAGAACTCCAGGCAGCCATGATTGATTTCTATCTCTACCGGCTTCAGTTGCAGTTTCGGGTTCTGCAGGGTCCGATCAGCTTTGCGCCGGGGCAGGCGGGAAACCTGATTCGTGGCGCGCTGGGCAACTCACTCCACCGCCTGTCGTGCGTATCGCTGTGTCCAGAACCGAAGCGATGCCCGTTCGCGGAAGTGTGCCTCTATCGGAGGATCTTCGCGCCCAGTGCCGATGGGCTTGGACCCAGTGGTCTCGCCGACCCGCCGCGTCCCCTAGTGCTGCGCACCGCTCATCTGGATGGGGCCCGCTTACGCGCGGGAGAGCGATTCTGGGCGGGGCTTCATGTGTTCGATCTGGCGCCGGCTACCGTGCAGGCCCTGACGTTGGCGAGTGTGCAACTTGCCCGAGACGTTGAGCTCGAGTCCGTTGTGACCGGCGATGGCGTGATCTACGCCCAAAGCGCGTTTCGCTCGCAATGGCCTCCGCCCGAGCGCGTCAACCTTGTCGCCGCCAAGCCGGTCGGCCGAGTCCGGGTTCGCTTCCGCACAGCAACGGAGATCAAGGGCCTGGCGAATCCCCGGAAGCCGGAGTTCGGGGTGTTGTTTGCGAGGCTTCGCGACCGAATTAGCGCGCTGCGGGCGTTCTATGGCGAAGGACCGCTCGATATCGACTTCCGGGGTATGGCGGAGCGGGCGCGGGCGGTCCGTTTTGAATCGGCACAAATGGAGCCCGTAGCCGCCTTCCGGAGAAGCGGGCGGACGGGGCAGAGGCACTCGCTGGGCGGATGGGTCGGCGAGGCCGAGTACCGAGGGGAACTCTCCGAATTTGTACCCTACCTGCGGCTTGGCCAGTGGACTGGTGTGGGGCGGCAGACCGTTTGGGGAAAGGGTGAGATCCATCTGGAGGTGCTGGATTAGCCTCTATCTATCCATCGTTCTCACTTACTTCAGCAGGTTTAATGGCCGCCATTCTTCAAAGATGAACTCCTTTCCGTTAGTAACTACTCGCGGCTTTCCTTGTGAAGGCTGGAGCGAATCTCGCCTGCGCCGAACGAAGTGATGCACTCCTGCGGCGGTGACAGCGACATCAAACTTTTCCCCGAGGAGTTCCGCGATTTCGCGGAACGAGCGGCCGCGGTTCCGCAGTTCGAGGATCAGTTCGGCGTACGGTTCCAGCCGGGATCGCGATCGCCGGGGAGGATGTTCGTTCAAGATGTCGCGGAAACGCTGGTCCATCACGCTACTGGATGATTGCTTGACGCGGACTTGACGAGCGCTTGATGCTCGCTTGACGCCTTCGATTCGCCGAACCTAAGCCGCCAGGCTTAGGGATGGTGTCTTTCGAAAAAGAAGCGCTAGGCCGCATCGAACCTCCGCACTTCGATCTGGCGGACGAGGCTCGCCGACGGATTGCCGAACGCATCGCGGCGGCTCGATTGTCGGATCGAAGCCACCCGCTGAGCCGTGACGGCATCCACCAGGGGAAGCAGACCGCAGCCTTCGATGACGATCTCGTGGGTCGCGAAGGCGATGCGCAGCCAGTCGTCGCTTCCCTCCGCGAACAAAAACTGATTCCACGCAAGCACGACCGTCTGCTTGAAGCAAACGATCTCTAAGGCCGGCGGACGGTCGGCGGCG
>JBGTFZ010000063.1:0-50970 GCA_041746955.1 Bryobacteraceae bacterium | reverse complement strand
CCATCGTACGAAAACGCCTGCCCCCACTGCGGACCCACCGTCTGCGCCTGCGCCAGCCGCCCCAGCGAATCGTACTGATACTCGACGTCCTCGCCCGACTGCCAGTTCTTGTACGACGTGATCCGTCCGTCGTTGGCCGTCGCCGAGTAGCGGTACTCGTGCCGCAGCGTCCCGTTGTAGCTGATGCCGGTGAGTCGGCCGAGCACGTTGTAGCTCCGCGCTCCGGTGATGCGGGCTTGTCAGCTACCGACGCGAGAGTGAAGATATACCGTCGACGGCTCTATTCTTTCGAATGTAGTGGACAGCGACCCTCCCGTGGGCAGCGCCGGTTTGGTTAGAGACGAAAGACAGATCGCGACCTGTCGTCGCATCGACAAACATCTCGTAACTTAGAACCAGCGTCGTCGCACTTGACCACTCGGCTGAGATCCCGGCAAGATAAAGTCCCTCAAATACTGGACTAGACTTGAACCAGTGTGCAGACCGATCAAAAACAACGACCCGAGTTATTGAAGTATTCACAGCTAGGGGACATCCAGCAAACTCCTCGATCCTAGCCGTGTATTGCCCATCGGGAGATTTCTGGACAGTTACAGAGGGATCGCAGGACGCGGGATGACAGCAGAGCGATGAAAGCGCCGCCAGCACAGAGAGAACAGCCACCAAACTAGCGTTGTCCCGTGAAGCAGTCATTGAGATAGAAATCCCTGTCTGAATCATAGGCTGATCAGCAGCGATCACAGCCGGTCCGTGATACCCAGTGCCCAGACAGGACGCTGCTGCACTGAATCGGAGAAAACCGAAAGAAATCCGGCACGGCATCGAAGCCTTGAACCGGCCGCTCCGCCAACGGTTGGACGAAGGAAAAAACAGATCCTGAACCTCCGTAAAAAACCAATACGCCATCTGGTAGGCCCGGCTGGACTCGAACCAGCGACCCTTTGCTTAGAAGGCAAATGCTCTATCCACCTGAGCTACGGGCCCACGCTCTCCATTGTACCGGCGCAACTTCTTCGCCCTCCGCCGCGTTTGATCTTATGTACCCTTAAAGAAGAGGCTCAATGCAGCTGGCCATTATTCCCGTTGTCCTGCTATTCGCACAGACGGAACTGCCTCCCGCAGGGCCGGCGTTCCGAATCGAATCTGGTACGAAGATTCCACTAAGCCTTCTAAACTCCATCAGCACGAAGAACGCCGCGGAGGGCGATCGCGTGTACCTGGAAACCATCTTCCCGATCGTCGTCGATGGAAAGATTGCAATCCCCATCGGGTCCAGCGTAGCCGGAACCGTCACCAGTGTGCGGCGCGCGGGCCGCGTGAAGGGCCGCTCCGAACTCTTCGTGCGGTTTGATTCGCTGATCCTTCCCAATGGCGTCATGCGGGACTTCCGTTCGCGCATGTCGAATATGGACGGCACCGCGGGAGGAAATCTCGACCGTGGCGAGGGCAAGATCCAAGGCGACGGCGGCAAGGCCAGTGACGCCAAGGTAATTGGAGACGCGGCAATCACGGGTACGATGATCGGCGGCATCGCCGGTGCAACTGCCGGAAACGCGGGAATGGGCTTGGGCATCGGAGCCGCAGCCGGCGCCACCGCCGCCATGATTGGAATCCTCGCCACGCGCGGACCCGATGCGGTCCTCACCAAAGGCACGACGGTCGAGATGCTGCTGGACCGGCCAATCGATTTCGAAAAAGGCGACCTCGACTTTTCGAACGTCCCGGGTACGATACGGCGAACCACGGTGCCGGAGCAGGCCGCGCCGCGCGCGTCTGAGCGGCCGGGTTGGCGGCCCATTCCCGGATCAAACTAAGCGCGCCGCTACTTCAATACTTCCTGGAGCGCTTCCAGCTCTCTTCCCGCCTCAGCAAATTTCCCCTGAGATAGAAGATCGCGATAGCGCCGCATGCTCTCCCTCGCGCGGTCGAGACGCGGCTCGGACGACGGCACCATCACAGGCCGGGGGCCCGCCGTTTCCGATTCAACCGGCGGTGGAGATTCGGCTTTCGGACCGAGTCCCAATTGGGCTAGCGCCTGGGGATACGTGTCTCCATAGGCGATCTGCGAGCCCATGGCTAGTGCGACTTTGCGCAGTTGCGGCATCGGCGCCTGCGCCGCCTGAAGATAGATTGGCTCGACATATAGGAACGTCTTCTCGATCGGAAGCACCAGCATCTGTCCCCGGATCACCTTCGACCCTTGCTGGTTCCACAGCGTCAGGTCTTTCGAAATATTCTGATCCTGATTGATCCTCGCCTTAATCTGCATTGGACCAAAGACGAGTTCCTGCTTGGACAGTTGAAGAAACACGATCTCGCCAAGACGGTCTCCATCGCAGCGCGCCACCATTAGTCCAATCAGGTTGTCCTTGCTGCGCGGAGTAAATGGAATGATCAGTAGAAATTCCAACTGCTTGGATCCGGGCAGGGAAGCGAGCACATATGTTGGAGTTCCGGGGGCGGGCGCCCCATCCTGGCTTGTGTTGTTGGCGACGTCCCAAAGATCCTCCTTGTTGTAGAAGGCCTCGGGATCGCGCATGTGGAACGCACGGTAGACTTCGGCCTGAATGCGGAAGATCATCTCCGGGTATCGTGCGTGGGCGCGCAGGTCCGCGGGCATGGCGCTCTGGTCCTGGAACAGCTTGGGAAAAAGCTTGCGATAAGCCCGAATGATAGGGTCGGCATTGTCGAAGACGTACAGGTCGAGATTGCCGTCGTAAGCGTCCACCGTCGCCTTAACGGAATTCCGGATATAGTTCACCGAACCGAAGTTCGACGTCCGTAGGGAGCGCGAATAGGGGTGGCTGTCCGATGCCGTGTATCCGTCGACGATCCAAACTAGACGGCCCGCTTCCGTGATCACCAAGTAGGGATCGCGATCCCATTCGATAAACCCCGCCGCCGCGTCCAGCCGTTCGAGCACCTTTCGGCGGATCATCATCCGGCTCTCGCCCGTCAGGTAGGAGGTCAGCAGGATGTTCCAGTCCCCCTCGCGGACGGCCGCCGCGATGCGCATCGGGAACGACGCGATGGGAAATCCGCCCAGTCCGGAATACCGCGTCTGCACGTTCTCCGACCCTGAGGGATAGTCGAACTCCGCCTGCGCGGTTCGAACGAAAACCGGTTCATGCACCGCCTCGCCGTAGTAGATCTGCGGCTTAGTCAGCTTGAATCCGGGATTCTTGATCTCCGGCGGGGCATCCTGAATAAACAGCAGCGGAAGGCCGTCGCTAGTGATGCGGTTGGCTTCGGCGACAACGATGCCATAGCCATGCGTATAGATGAAATGTGGATTAATCCATCCCGTGCGAGCCTCCGGCATCTGGCGGACGTCTAACTCGCGCGGCGCCAGCAGCACCTGCTGCAACTGCATCTTGCCTTTGCTGTCCGGCAGCATATACCGGTCAACATCGCTGTCGGGAAAAACGTAGTACGGGCGCAACGCCTGGATCTGGATCACAGTGTCGTGGAACGCCTGCCAATCCCAAAGGCGCACGTTGTCCAGCACCGCGCGGTGCTCGGCCGGGTCAAAGCCGGAATCGATTTTTGCGGCGAACTCCACTTCCTTCGTTCGCTGGTCCAGCGCGAATGCGCTTCGCGTTCCGGCGATATGCCGTTCGATGAATGGACGCTGTAGTGAGATCTCGCTGGGCCTGACGTAGGCCAGATTGACGGCGGTGGAGATCAGCCCGGGGAGAACCAGGGCTGCGGCCACCAGCAACAGCGTCCAGCGAAACCGTCCAATCCAAAGCATTGCGGCGGCCGCGACACACGCCAGCACGGCAAACCAGATCAGGGGCACCGTGACGTGTTCGCCCACGTAATCCACGCCGACCATGAAGCCGTGGTCCCCCGTTAGAAGCGAGTACCGGCCCAGGTAGAGCCGCGCGGCGAGCGCGCACAGTCCGATCGCCCCAGCTACTCGCATCAGGCGCGATTCCAGAAGCTCACCCAGTCCCAGTTCGCGGATGTCGATGTCGGCTCCGGCGCGCAGGTCGCTAAACCGTTCTCGCAGGCTCCAGCCGCGCGCGGCAAACCAGTAGACCAGGATTGAGACGACGGTCAGCCCCAGCAACAGCCGCAGCGCCATCCGGTAGAGCGGCAGGTCGAACAGATAGAAGGAGAGCGGATGTCCGAAGGCAGGATCGCGCCATCCGCCTGCGTCCGTGCCGGCGCCTCCGGCATACCGCACGATCGTCCAGGCGTCCACGGTTGCCAGCGCCATCAGGACCGAGAGAACGATCAGTACAAGCAGCGCGATGCGGGTGTAGTTGGGATAGTCGCCCATGCGAACACCACTTCGCCGCACTCCCGCAGCGTGGGCCAGCCACAACATCGCAAGGATGAAAACTGTAGCGGCGGCAATGGGAATGAGGTTGTAGGCCAGCATCGACAGCCACGTCTCTGTCTGCTTGATCTCTTTCCACCATTGCCACTCGATCACATAGTTGGCGATACTGCGGGCTCCGATTGCCAACAGAAAGAGAAGAGCGAGGACGAACCCCAGGCCGCGGCCACCGGGCCGCGTAGCTCTGGGTGGAGTAGGAGGAAGATCATCGTCGTCGCGGATGATGACTGGACGCATAGCTTAAGACTACGCCCGATGAGAGTCGCCGGGCCGCCAGACGATTTCACCGGAGACGATAGTCGCCACCGGTCCGCCGGCAAATTGAAATCCGTGGAAGGGGGAGTTGCGGCTCTTCGACGCGGAACGGCTGAGGTCGTAGACCCATTCTCTCGACGGATTCAGGACCGTAACGTCGGCCGCAGACCCCGCCTGCAACGTTCCGCGATTCAAGCTGAGCACTTTCGCTGGGCCCGTGGTGTAGAGCTCAATCATTCGGTTGATGGAGATCAGGCCCGTGTTAACCAACCGGTCGAACGTGAGGCCGATTGCGGTTTCCAGGCCGAGAATTCCGAACGGGCATTGCTCAAACTCCTGCATCTTCTCGCTGCCCGGATGCGGCGCGTGGTCCGTCGCAAGCACGTCCACGACGCCGGAAGCGATTCCAGCGACGCAGGCCTCGACGTCGTGATGGCCGCGGATGGGCGGTTTCATCTTGAAGTTGCTGTCGTAGGGAACAACTTCCAAATCGCAAAGCGAGAAATGGTGCGGCGACACTTCGCACGTAACCGGCAGCCCGCGGCGTTTCGCTTCGGCAACCATTGCCACCGAGTTCTTTGACGACAGGTGCGCCACGTGAAACCGGGCGCCCGTCACCTCAGCGAGTAAGATGTCGCGCGCGACAATTACATCTTCAGAGCAGGATGGAATGCCTCGCAGACCGAGGCGCGTGGAAACCACTCCCTCATGCATGTCGCCACCCGAACTGAGATTCAGATCTTCGCAGTGATCGATCACTGGAAGGTCGAAACTCTTCGCGGTCTCCATCGCGCGGCGCATTACGCGCGCGTTCATCACTGGTCGGCCATCGTCGGAAACGGCAACGATTCCCGCCCGCTTCATGCCGCCGATGGATGCCAGTTCTTCGCCGCGGCTTCCCTTCGTGATCGCGCCGATCGGGAAGACATTCACGATGGCGGCTTGGCGGGCCCGCTCGACGATATAGGACGTGACGTGGGCCGAGTCGTTTACAGGCGCTGTGTTGGGCATGCAGCAGATGGTTGTGAAGCCGCCCGCCGCTGCGGCCTTCGCTCCGGTCTCGATCGTCTCGGCGTGCACAAATCCGGGTTCGCGCAGGTGCACGTGCATGTCGATAAAACCAGGTGCGACGACCAGTCCGGTAGCGTCCAGCACCTCCGCCTCCGGCGCGACGATGTTGTCTTCGATACGGCGAATGATCTCGCCCGCGATCAGGATGTCCGTGACGCGATCGATTCCGGACGCTGGATCGATGACGCGTCCATTCTTGATGAGAAGCTTCGCCATCTTAGGACAGCACCTTCTCGAGCACGGCCATCCTTACGGCGATGCCGTTTTCCACCTGATTCAGGATGACGGAACGCTGGGAGTCGGCTACTTCCGAAGTAATCTCGCGGCCACGGTTCATTGGGCCGGGGTGCATGACGATGGCGTCGGGTTTCGCCAGTTCCAGATGGTCAAGGCGCAAGCCATAAAAGGCGAAGTAGTCGCCTGCCGGAAACGCAGGCTCGTGAAGCCGTTCCAGTTGCACGCGCAGCATCATGATCACGTCGGCATCCCGTAGCGCCTCGCGAATGTCGTAGGTGATGGTGATGCCGTGCGCAAGGTGTGACAGGTCCGAAGGGACCAATGGAGCGGGCCCGCAGAGAACCACCGACGCGCCAAACTTCGACAGCAAGTGAATGTTGGACCGGGCGACGCGGGAATGCGCGATGTCGCCAATGATGGCGACGCGCAAGCCTTCGAGGGTAGGGCGGTGATCGAGTATGGTGCGCGCATCAAGAAGCGCCTGCGTCGGATGTTCGTGCGTTCCGTCACCGGCGTTGATGATCGGCGTCTCCAGGTGCCGCGCAAGAAAATGCGGTGCGCCGGAAGCGGCGTGGCGCATCACGATAGCGTCAGGACGCATCGCCGCCAGGGTGGCCAGTGTGTCCACCAGACTCTCGCCCTTCGATACGCTGGATCCGCTGGCGCTGATCGACACCGCGTCCGCGCCCAGCCGCTTTGCCGCAATTTCAAAGCTGATGCGGGTGCGGGTGGACGCTTCGTAGAAAAGCGTGACGATCATCCCGCCGGGCAGGAGGTTCAAGCGTTTGGCGGGCTGGCGCAGGATCTGCTGAAACTCCTTCGCCCGGTCGAGAATCGCTTCTATCTCCGGCCGGGAGGTTTCTTCGATGCCCAACAGATTTGCGGGCACGTCAGCCTACCTTTTCAGCCAGAACAACCTTCTCCATGTCGTCGATCTCGCTGAACTTCACTTCGATGATCTCGCGCGCCGTCGTCTGCACGGTTCGGCCAACGAACTGTGCCGCAATCGGAAGTTCGCGATGGCCACGGTCGATCAGGCACAGCAGTTGCACACGCGCAGGGCGGCCTTGGTCGAAGAGTGCGTCCAGAGCCGCGCGGATGGTGCGCCCCGTGTACAGAACGTCGTCGGTGAGGATCACGTACTTTCCCGTTACGTCGAATGGAATGTCCGTCGCATTCACCACAGGAGTTGCACCGACTGTCGTAAGGTCGTCGCGATATAGATTGATGTCGAGAATGCCTACTGGAATGTTCTGCCCGTCGATGGACTCGATCTTCGCCGCCAGCCGGTGCGCGATGGGAACACCGCGCCGGCGGATGCCGATGAAAGCGAGTTTAGCCAGGTCGTCCGTCTTCTCCAAAACCTCGTGGGCCAACCGCACCAGCGTGCGGTCGATCTCGGAAGCGGACATAATCTGCGACTTCTCGCGAGTGCCACTCATCGTCTTGAACGACCTAGCGTAGCACAGGCTTTCTACTCGGAAAGTAGTTTCAGATCAACGTCATAATCGCATGTTCCGGCAGTGCGGAAAGGCTCGGCGGCGCGGACGGAAACGCCATTTCCATGCAGCATTTCAGCGGCCCGGACGATTGGATCCAGGCCGTAGGGAAAGCATGCGACTTCGACCACACCACGGAAATCCTGGATCTTCTGAATGAACACTTCAGTCGGTTCGGCGCGCTCAAGATACTGCCTCTGTTTGCGTGTCCAAAGATAGCCCCAGTCGATCCCGATTACGAGGATGGCCAGCAACGCTAGCGCTGGTGACTTCGGTCGAAGCGCGGACTCTATCGCGCGATAGCCGCAACCGATGACTATCGCCACGCCCGCGCTGGCGATGTAAGTGTGCCTGCTCGGCACGAATGGCATGTAAGTCAGAAAAGCGTAGGGAAGAAATGCGATCGCGCACCATCCAATCGCGAAGGCAACACGCGGCAGATTCTTCCAGCCTTGTGCCAGAATCGCGGCAAGCGCCACGAATCCCCACGGCCAGAAGAGGCGAATCATACTGCGCCCAACAACGGGCAGGAAGTGAAGGCCCAACTGAAACGTTCCATCGTTGTAATGAAGATGGCCCGAACGCGCCGCATACCCGGCCAGGAAATATACAAACGCGCCAAGCCCAAAGGGAGCCAGAGCAAGAAGCGATCGTTGAACCGCGGACTTCTCGGCCGCCGCCGCCAGCGCCATCAGCGGCACCGCAACGATTGCCGATTCCTTCGAGAACAGGCCCAGCGTGAACAGTGCAGCCGACGTCGCATACCAGACGCCCCGCGCCGTGCGAAGCCACACCAGCAATGCACCGACTGCCGCCGCCACAAAGAGGAATGCCAACTGGTCCGGCAGTGCGGAGTACCAGACGACGGCTTCCTGGTGCGCCTGCGAGACAGCGAAGAAGATCGCGGCGGGCAGGGCGATCCGCCAGCCGATCTTGTCCCACACGCCGAAACTCAACACGACGAGCGAGTTCAATACGTGCGTGCCAATTGAGACCCAGTGATACGGCTGAGGGCTAAGTTCGAACCATCGATCCAGCCAATAAGTGAGGATCATGAACGTCGCGCGGCACCGGTAGAGCGCGTCGTGTGCAAGCGTCTCCCAGCCGCCCGGCAGCCCGTAGGAGCGGGCGATTGAGATCACCGTGTAGTCGTCGGAGATGAGTGGGATTTGCAGGCTGCGCCAGTAAGTCAACGCCGCTGCTGCCGCCACGAATGCCAGCCAAACAGGTTTGCCGGCCGCCGGATCAGATCTTCCGGACGGTGGCAAACTGGACACCCCGGCTCTTCTCTGCCAACTGGATCTCGCCAGTTAAGCGCAGTGGTCCGCGCTGTAGGTGAACCGGCCCGGACCGGACTTCAACCAGGCCTGCATCCAGCGGGATGACGCGCTCTTCTTTTCCGATCGTTACCTTTAATGTCGAGCCGCGCTGCGCGGGTGGACGCAAGACGAACTCCAGGCTGTAGTCGCCTTCCGCCGCGACATCCAGTTCCCAATGTCCCAATGCGTCCGGGCCCCATACGGCGCGAGGGCCGCGCCAATCCTGCTGGCTTAGCGTGACCGGATTCTCCTGCGGCGTTCCGACTGGAATTCGGATCGGGTCGAAACCGCGCGTTGCGCAGACATCGTCGAACCACGCGTTGTAGTCGTTGGATAACGCCTTCGCGATTGCCGGCTCCTTCGCGTACAGATTCGTAGTCTCACCAGGATCGGACTCGAGATCGAAGAGCTCCTTGTCCTCCACCAGTTTCCATTTCTGATTTCGAGCGCACGCGCCTCGCCAGCGTTCCGGCGCATCGCCACGATGCCATTGCAGGAACATCGTACGGTCCGGCCAGTTGGGTTGGCCATTCAAGATCGGAACCAAGCTCTTGCCGTCGATCTTGCGACCGGTTGGCGCAGCCGCGCCGCAGAGTTCCAGCAGCGTCGGCATCACATCCACGTGGGCACTCAAACGGTCTGTCGTGGACCCGGCCTTGATGCGCGCAGGCCAGCGAACAAAGAATGGAACCTGAATTCCTCCCTGATAAACGGTGCCCTTCGTTCCGCGGAGGCCCGCGTTGTACCGCGGCCATTGCGGACCGTTGTCGGTCATGAATATCAGAATCGTGTCGCGTTCCAGATTGGAGGACTTCAGCATCGCGAGAAGCTTCCCGATGTTCCAATCCAGGTTGGCGATCATTCCGTATGCGCGCGCATCGCGTTCGGCGAGGCCCTTTTTGCGGTAAGGTTCAACAAACGATTCAGCTACTTCCAGCGGCGCGTGCGGGGCGTTCGTGGGAACGTACGCGAAAAACGGCCGCCGCCGGTTCTTTTGGATGAACTGGCTTGCCTCGTTGAAGAATATGTCGGTGCAATAGCCGCGAAAGCGTTCCGCCACGCCATTGCGTTGCAGTAGCGGATCGAAATAGCTCTCCCCGCCGGGAGGGTCGGACGGTTGGCCGATGCCGCCGCCGTAGTGCACCAGGCAATCGTCGAATCCATTGTCCATGGCCCGCATCGGATAGTGGTCGCCCAGGTGCCACTTGCCGAAGATGCCCGTGCTGTATCCGGCCTTCCGCAGATGGTCGGCGACCGTCACTTCATCCGGGGCCATCATGGAGCGTCCAATGAACGTGTCGACAACGCCGGTGCGGTAGTTGTACCGGCCCGTCATCAGGCAGGCGCGCGTGGGCGAGCATACCGGGCTTGCGTGAAATTGCGTGAACCGCATCCCGTCGCGCCCGATGGAATCCATGTGCGGCGTCGATAGCACGGGATTTCCGTGGAGCGATAAATCTCCGTAGCCCTGATCGTCGCTCATGATCAGGATGACGTTGGGCCGCGCCGCCGGACGCTGAAGCAGCGCGGGCGCAAATGCGGTTGATGCAAAAGTTCGTCTTGTCATTAAGCCATTCGGAATCGTTGACGGAAGAAGCGAACGATCACGCGGAGGGACCACAGGAAGACGGCGAGGAACACAACCACCAGCACCAGCACGACAACCGGATAGTGCGTCGTGAACCAGATGCCCATCGGAACGAACATATCCTCCGCAAATGAAACCACCCAGTTTGACACGGGTTCCGGTGAGTGATTCACCGCGACGCGCGTCGCCGCTTTTGCCGCATGGCTGGTAAGCGCAACTCCGCCGGTGATCAGGATAAGGGCGGTCTTTAGTCCCGTGTCCATCTCGGACAGCGCCATGAAGGCCAAAGCCGCGGCGCCCAGCGGCCGTATGAAGGTGTGGAAGGTGTCCCACATTGAATCGAACCACGGCAGCTTGTCGGAAACGAACTCTGCCGCAGTCAGGATTCCCGAGGTAACCAGCACGGGCGTCGAACCCAAAACCAGCGCCTGTTGATACGTGTCTGTAAGTTCGATCAGGCCGGAGCGGATCGCAAGACCGAGAACAAACACCGTCGCATAGAGGCGGATGCCGGCCAGAAAACCGATACCGGCGGCAGTGCCTACCAACTCAGTGACGTTCATACCAGGCTCGGGGCGATGGCTCCGTCTGCGGCCGGGGCGGCGTGCGGGCGCTCGTCAGGGTGCTTTTCAGTTTCGCCAGCACTGCGGGTTCCTTCGAAGCGAGGTTTTGCGTCTCGCCGATATCCGTCTTCAGATTGTAGAGTTCGATCCCACCGTCCGGCTCCGGCCGGATCGCCTTCCAATCGCCCATACGGGCCGCTTGCATTGGGGCCTCGTCCCGGAACTGGCCCTTCGCTCCGTCGTAACGCGGCAGTTCCCAATAAAGGTAATCGTGCGGCGATTGCTTCTTTCCCAGCAGTGTCGGCAGGACGGACATCCCGTCGGACGGCGGAGCTTTTGCGCCGGCGATCTCCGACGCGGTAGCCATGAAGTCTTCGAACATCCAGACGAAATCGCTGGTATGGTTCGCACGAATCTTGCCAGGCCACCGGGCAATCATCGGCACGCGAATGCCGCCCTCATATAGATTCTGCTTGTGTCCGCGCAAAGGGCCGTAGCTGTCGAAGAAGTTGTCGCCGTTCAGCAGGCGCATCGCGCCACCGTTGTCGCTGGTGAAGAAGACCAGCGTGTCACGATCGACATTTAGTTCCTTCAGAAGGCTCATCACCTGCCCGACATGGCCGTCCATTCTGGAGATCATGCCGGCCAGCGTCGCGTAGGGCTCCGGTTGATCGGCATAGTGGCGTCGCTGATCGACGTAAGGCTTCTCCGCAAACTTGCCGCGATATTGGTCGACGGAATCCGACGGCGCGAGTATCTCCCAATGGGGAACGACAAAAGGAAGGTAGGCGAAGAACGGCCCGCCAGCACTACGCCGGATAAATTCCATTGCGCGGCCCGCAATCGCGTCGCTGGCGTACGTTGTGCGCTGTCCATTCGTGTTGCCTTCCAGGGGCACTTCCTTGCTGTTGTGGATCAGAACACTGGGGTAGTGATAGTGGGCGTGGACCTGATGATAGTAGCCGTAGAATTCGTCAAAGCCCTGCTTTTCCGGTACGCCAGGGGTGCCTACGTCGCCCAACCCCCACTTCCCGAAGCCGCCGGTCGCGTAACCTGCCGACTTCAAAACCTCCGCAACCGTGCGGTCGCCGGGCAGCAGTGGAACTCCGCCGGAGTTGGAACGCACCGACGTGTGTCCCATATGCCGGCCCGTCATCAACACGCTGCGCGATGGCGCGCAGACGGTGCAGCCGGCGTACGCGTGGGTGAAACGCGTTCCTTCCGACGCCAGCTTGTCGATATGCGGTGTCTGAATCTTCTTCTGGCCGTAGCATCCAAGGTCCGTGTATCCCAGGTCGTCGGCCATGATCCAGACGATGTTCGGCTTGCGCGCCGCGCCTCGAAGAGCCGTCGCGGCTCCGGCAGTCAAAAGAAAGTCGCGGCGTTTCACTCGACCAGCATACGCCGCTTTTCGCGCCTACTTTTCGCGACTACGAAGGCTCTACGCGGAATCCCGGTTTCTTGTAGTCGGCGGGTAGATAGCTGCCGGGTATCGTTGTGTGGCTTCCGTCGCGAACGGCGTTGAACACCGGCGACAGGATCTCCACCCCGCCTTCATTGAAAGTGTCCTGGATGTGCTGGTGGAGTTCCGAATAGATATCGGCCATTTCCGCAGGGCGGTCGGTGTACGCGTTGATCTCGTACGCCACGTTGTAGTCGTTCAGCGCGATTTGAAAGACAAACGGCTCCGGAGTGGGCAGGATGCCTGCCGTTCTTAGCGCCGCGTCGATCATCAGCTTGTGCACGGTCTGCCATGGCGCGTCGTAGCCGATCGTGATGCGCGTATTCAGAATCAGCCCGCCTGCCTTCACCGCTTCGGTGTAGTTGACGATTGCACTATTCACCACCGTCGAGTTCGGTATCACCACGTCTTCGTTCTTGATCGTCCGCAGGCGCGTCACTAGCAGGCTTCGTTCGATCACGTCGCCAATGTGGTCCGCCACCTTGATACGGTCGCCGATCTGAAAGGCCCGCGTATAGGTGAGGATGATGCCGGAAACGATATTGCCCATCGCGGAGCCGGAGCCCAGGGACACCAGCACGCCGATGAAAATGGAGACGCCTTGGAAGGCGGGCGACTGTCCGCCGGGCAGATAGGGAAACGCCACCACCAGTCCGAAAGCCACAAGCAGGAACGCGAGAATCTTTCCCGTTGGATCGGCCCACTCCTTGTGAAAGCCGGGAAGGATCACCGCTCCCAGGGCGACCCATCGCCAGAAGACGCGATTCAAACGGACCAGCATCACGATGACGGCGATCCAAATCACGAGGAAAAGCAAATTCGGGAAATAGTCGACAAAGCCATCCAGCATCGCTACGAGGGGTATTCGGACGGAATCGATCCACGTGTCGGCCAGTTCTTCGGTGGCGGCGAATTGACGCAGTGTGAACGTAACCGCGGCGGGAAGGAAGATCAGAAAGGCCGCCGCCAACGCCACGCGATAGGCGCTCTGCGTGACGCCGCGCAACTTCGTGGCGGTCATCAGCTTCAGCACCTTCTGCTCGTCCGCAGATTGCTTCAGGGACTCGCGCCAGGCCGTCAGCCGCACTTGCAAACGACGGTGAAGCCATCCCAGAAGCCACAGCAGCGCGGCGGCAATCACCCAGAACAATGCGATCTGCCCGATGCGGACGGGCAGTTTCGCACGCACGTGGTTCTCGCGGTATTCCGCAATCGCCGTTCGAATGGCGTCGAGGTGTTGCGCTGCCAGCCGCTCGCGCGGCAACTGCGCGGCTTGCGCATCTTCCTGGCTGATCGCGGTAATCGTGAATCCACCGCCCGTGATGACCACTACACCCTCGAACGTGTCGATGCGAATCTCGGTTAGCGGAATCGACGTGTCGCGCGCGATCGCGATAATCCGGTTGCGAATGGCCGCCGCCCGCGTCTGCGGCGGAATGGACCCGATGCCGGCGCGAACTTCGAGAACCGTTCTTCCGCCCACCTCAACCGTAGCGGTACGAATACCCGGCTCCTGTGCAAACGACAGGCCGCAGACAAGACTGGCAACGAGAAGGTACCGGAGCATGTGCCCAGTTACTAAGAAGAGCACAGGTGCGAAAGCCTAGTCTTCCGCTTCGTCCTCGCCCGTGCGCCCCGCTCTCGCGGCGGCGATGATTTTCTCAGCTTGCATGCCGGGCACGTAGTCGTAGTGGTCGAACTCCATGGAAAACGCGGCGCGTCCTTGCGTCATCGACGTCAGATCGCTCTGATAGCTAAGCATCTCCGCCATCGGCACCTGCGCGCGGATGATCTGGTTCGTCCCCTTCGTCTCCATGCCGGCAATTCGACCCCGCCGGCCATTCATGTCGCCCATCAGGTCGCCGGCGAACTCAACCGGCGCCTGCACCGTGACGTTCATCACTGGTTCCAGCAATGCGGGCTTGGCCGCCGCCATCGCAGCCTTGAACGCTTTTCGAGCGGCCAGCTTAAACGACATTTCCGAACTGTCGACGTCGTGATAGCTGCCATCGTAGAGCGTGACCTTGATATCGACGACGGGAAAGCCCGCCAAGTAGCCTCCCTCGGCGGCTTCGACGAAACCCTTCTCCACGGCGGGAATAAAGTTTCGCGGAACCGATCCGCCGAACACCGCGTTGACAAACTCAAACTTCTCCCCGCGAGCCAAAGGCTCCATCTTCACCCATACGTCGCCGAACTGCCCATGTCCGCCGGTCTGTTTCTTATGGCGGCCCTGCACGTCGGCGAAGCCCCGGATCGTCTCGCGGTAGGGCACTTTGGGAGCGTGAAGGGAGACATCGACGTTGTATTTCTTGCGCAGGCGGCTGACGACAATCTCCACATGCTGCTGGCCGGTACCCGCCACCAGGAATTCCTTCGTCTGTTCGTCGCGATAGAAGCGGAGCGATGCGTCCTCTTCAAGAATCTTGTGAATCGCCGTCGCCATGCGGTCTTCGTCGTTACGCGACTTTGCGGAAATGGCGTAGGCGATCGACGGCTCAGGGAAGCGCAACGGCGCCAGCGCGACCGGATTCGATCGATCCGCAAGTGTGTCGCCCGTCAGCGTGTCTTTCAGCTTTGCCACCGTTCCGATATCTCCGGCGTGAAGCTCCGTCACCGCATTCGCCTGCTTCCCGAACGGCGCACCAACGTGCGCCAGACGCTCGTCCACGCCGGACCGCGAATTGATCAGATGCGCATCGTTCTTCACCACGCCGCTAAGCACTTTGAAGTAGCTGACGCGTCCCGCGAAAGGATCGGCGGCCGTCTTGAATACGAATACGGCCGGGGCGCTGGCGTCGGTAACCGCTTGATCGATCTCGTGGTCTCCCTGTTTCAGATGCAGCACTGGATGCTCAATCGCGGCGGGAAAGAAGATGCGCGAGAACTGCAATAGCTGGCAGGTTCCGATATTACGCAGACCGCTGGCACACAGCACCGGAACGATTGCGTTGTACTTCATCTCGTCGTGAATGCCCTGAGTGACATGCTCGGCGGGTAGCGTTCCCTTTTCGAAGAACTCCGCCATCAGGTGATCTTCGCCTTCGGCTACAGCCTCGACGAGCACTTCATGGGCCTTGCGCGCCGCATCCAGATACTCGGCGGGGATGTCGGATTCAACGCCCTGTCCGCTGCCGTCGGGCTCGTACAGGTAGGCGCGCATCATCACCAGGTCGATCACGCCCCGAAAGTCTTTCTCCTCGCCGATCGGCAGTTGAATTGGCACGCAGGTACGGCCGAAGGTATCGTGGATGCTTTCGAGAGCCCTCTCGAAACTCGCCCGCTCCCGGTCAAGCTTGTTGATCACGAATGCCCGGGGCATCTTGAATTCTTCGGTAAACGCCCAGACCTTCTCCGTCTGCACCTCAACTCCAGCCACGCCATCCACCACGATCAGCGCCGCGTCGGCTGCATGCAGCGCGCTGCGGGTGTCGTTCATGAAGATGTTGAAGCCGGGGGTGTCCAGCAGGTTCACTTTCGCGCCACGCCACTCGGCGGTGGCGATTGCGGTGGCGATTGAGATCTGCCGCTCCACTTCCTCGTCGTCAAAATCCGTCGGCGTATTGCCTTCGTCGGCCTTTGTCAATCGCCCGGTGGCGCCGGACGCATATAGCATGGCCGCCGTCAGTTGGGTTTTTCCGGAGTGGCCGTGGCCGGCCAGCGCGACGTTTCGAACATCTTTGCCTTCATAGATCTTCATGAATGCCGATCCTCACCGTCGAGTTTATGAAAGCGGCATGCTATCACAACTAAACTGAAAAGAACCCATGCTTCAGGCGCGCGACACCCGTTCGTCAATACTCCGCCGGGAACTGCCGCAGTTGATGAAGCTTGCCATTCCCGTCGTGATGGCCGAACTGGGATGGATGGCGATGGGCGTTGTCGACACCATCATGGTGGGCAAAATCAGCGCCGCCGCTATCGGCGCGGTCGCGCTGGGCAACATGCTGTTCAACTGTATCGGCGTGATGAGCATCGCGCTGCTGCTGGGCCTGGACACGTTGATCGCGCAATCGTTCGGCGCGGGCGACATCGACGATTGCAATCATTCGTTGCGCCAGGGCGTGTGGATGGCCACCGGAATTGGACCCCTGTTGCTGATGGCGATGGTGCTGATCGTTCCCGCGTCCGGCATGCTGGGAATGCATCCGGATGTGGAAGTGTTGGCCGTTCCCTACGCTGCTGTTCTTGCGTGGAGCGTCCTTCCGTTGGCCTTCTACGCGGCGTTCCGGCGCTACCTTCAGGCGACGAATATCGTCCGGCCCGTGATGGTTGCGTTCCTCACCGCCAACGTTATCAATGCCGCCGCGAATTGGGTTCTTATCCATGGCGAACTTGGGTTTCCCGCGCTGGGCGTCACCGGCGCAGCCTGGGCGACGATTCTCGCGCGGGCTTACCTGGCACTGTTTCTTTTCGTGGTCCTGGTGTTGCGAGAGCGGCACAAACCGACGCAGTTGTTCCATTGGGAACCACCGGATCCAGTGCGAATCGCAGCGCTGTTGAGGCTGGGAATCCCGGCGGCGGGGCACATCTTTCTGGAGATTGCCGTCTTTGCCGCCGCCACCGCGTTGGCCGCACGGTTCCCGCCGGTGGCATTGGCGGCGCATGAGGTGGCCTTGAACAACGCGTCGTTAACCTACATGGTTCCGCTGGGAATTTCCTCGGCGGCGGCAGTGCGCGTTGGGCAGGCCGTGGGACGTGGCGACGCGGCCGGGGCCAGCATCGCAGGCTGGACCGCCATTCTTACCGGCGTGTCCTTCATGGCTTTCGCCAGCGCGGTGCTGATCCTGATTCCCGCGAGAATCCTTCGCATCTACACGCCGGACGCAGCCGTCATCTCGTTCGGGGTGCCGCTACTGTACGCAGCCGCCGCGTTCCAGCTGTTCGATGGCGCGCAAGTGGTTTCGACAGGGGCGCTGCGCGGTTTAGGCGATACGAAGACACCGTTCTGGGCGAACGTCATCGGGTACTGGATACTCGGCCTGCCCGTTGGCGCGTGGCTGTGTTTTCGCGGCGGATACGGAGTGTTGGGGTTGTGGGCTGGGCTGACGCTGGGTTTGATTGCCGCCGCCGCCGTACTGCTTGCCAGATGGCGCGTTCGAGCGCGACGGCCAATCTAACTCATCGATACGCGCGTGCCGCCGTCGTAAAGCGCTTGCTGGTCCACTGCCGGTGCGTAACGTAGAATCCGGCCGCAGTTCTCACAGAACATCAGCTTGGCGGACGTCTTTAGATTCTGTAGAAACTGCGGGCGAAGCCCCAAGCGGCAACCCGTGCAAGTGCCGGATGTTGCATCCGTCACCACGTGTCCGTTCGGATATCGCTTCCTCAACCGTTCGTACGCCGCCCGAACTTGTGGCGTCAGCGTTTCCATAATTGAAGCGCGTTCCGATTGCGCCGCGGCGAGCGCCTTGCGGTCTTCGTCAGTTCTTTTGCCCGCGCTCGACTTTTCGGCTTCCACTTGGACCTTCTCCAATGAAAGCGCGGTGTCCGCAGCTTTCACCGCGATTTCCAACGGCTCAGACTGTCCCATCAATTCCAGAATGTGATCCTCGGAGGTCCGAATCCCGGCCTCGCAGAAATCGATCTCGTGCTGGAATGCGCGGTACTGCTCATTCGTCTTGGCCTGCATCATCTGATCGCGAAGCTTCGAGATTTTCTGCTGATGACTTTGGATGTCCAGGTCGCGCTGTTTGCGTTCCCGCTGGTTCGCGGCCAACGCCGCGCGGTCGGCTTCCAGCTTGCGGAGATGCGATTCCAACTGCTTCTCGATCATCGCAACGTGCTTGGGAAGCTGAGCGATCTCGGCCAGCAGCGCAGCGATGCGAGTGTCGGTTTCCTGAAGCCTTAACGCCTGATCAACTTCTTCGATCATCGTAGCCGATGCTAGCACGGCGAAGCGGAAGAAGGCGCCGCAACGGCCCTGCCAGAGCCTTGCTGGCCAACGTCAACTCTTCAACGCGCAGCAGGCGGCAGACACCGATGAATGTGACGGCGCCCGCCGGAATCGACACCGCAAGATCCGCCAGCCGCGCGAGGCGGCTTTCGCCCAGGGCTTGGTGCATCCCCCGGTGGGCCAGCCACACAACGACGGCCATCGCAGCCGATGCCAGGACGATCTGCAGTACGCTTTTTGCCAGCGCGCGCCCTTCGATTCCGCCCAGCTTGCGGCGAAGCAGCCAGAACAGCGACAGAGCTCCGAATGTCGCGACGGCCGAGGTGGAGAACGCCAGGGCTTCGTGTCCCAGGCCGGCGGTTTGAATCAGCAGACTGGCCGTGGCGTAGTTCACAGCGACGTTGATCGCGCTGACAATCATCGGAGTCCGCGAATCGCCCAGTGCGTAGAACGCCGGCGTCAGAACCTTTACCGCCGCGTAGCCGGCCAGACCCACTGCAAATGCCGACAGCGCGAGTGAGGTCTGCGACGTGTCGTAGGAAGTGAAGGAGCCGCCCTGATAGATTGCGCCGATCATCGACGGACCAAGAATCACCAGCCCTACGCTGGAAGGCACCGTCAGCAGAAATACCATGCCCACGGAGCGAGCCAGCGTGCGCCGGAATTCGTTCAGGTCGCCTGCGCTGGCCGCGCGGGAAATGGCCGGCAGCGTTGCGGACGCGATGGCCACTCCGAACAGTCCCAGGGGAAGCTGCATGAAACGGAACGCGTAGGCCAGCCAACTGACGGGGCCGTCCATTCCACGGACCGGATCGCTGATTCCGGCGGCGAATGACGTGTTCACCATCACATTGATCTGGACCGCCGCGTTGCCGAGAATCGCCGGACCCATCATCCGAAGAATCGACCGCAGTCCCGCGTCGGCCCAATCGAACCACAGCCTCATGCGAAAGCCTTGCGTCCTAAGCGCGGGCACCTGTACCAATAGTTGAAGGGCGCCGCCCATTACAATGCCCCACGCCATCCCCACGATCGGTTCCATCCCAATCGCGGGGCCCGCCCAGTAGCCCAGCGCAAGGCCGAAAATCACTGAGCCGATGTTGAAAAATGTCGACGAAAGGGCAGGCACTGCAAACTGGTTGCACGCATTTAAGATCCCCATCGCCTGCGCCGCCAACGCGACCAGCATAAGAAATGGGAACATGATCCGCGTCAGCGTTACTGCAAGTTCAAACTTACCGGGTACGGCATGAAAACCCGGGGCCAGCAACTCCACCAACTGCGGACTAAACGTCATTCCCGCCGCGCAGATTCCGCCAACGATGACGATCAATGCCGAGGCGACGAGGCTCGCCAGCCGAGCCGCTTCTTCACGGCTCCGTGTGGTCAGGTATTCCGTGAACTTCGGAATGAAAGCGCTCGACAGTGCGCCTTCCGCGAACAGGTCCCGCGACAAGTTTGGAATCCGGAACGCCAGGAGAAATGCGTCGTAGGCCATGCCCGCGCCAAACAGGCGGGCCATCACCATCTCCCGCACGAGTCCGCTGAGACGGCTGAGCAGGACGGCGAAAGAGACGATGCCAGCGGAACGAAAGACGCTTGAAGGGGCCGCTGCGCCTGGGCCGGCGCTAGCTTCCGTATCGCTCAAGGAAGTGCGCGACCGTCTGGATGCCCAGATAGTAATTCGATAGGCGGAACTTCTCGTTCGGCGAGTGCAGGCCGTCGTCGGGCAGACCGAAACCCATCAGGATGGTCGGGATGCCCAAGTGCTGGTCGAACTCGCCGACGATGGGGATGGAACCGCCGGAGCGAATAAAGACCGTGGGCCTTCCCATCATCTGGCTGAATGCTTCCGCCGCTTTTTCAATCGCGGGATGGTCCGGATTCACCATCAATCCCGGGCCTGCGCCCAGGATTCGCACGTCTGCGTGAATGCCCTTCGGCGTGTTCGCGTCGACGAACTTTCGCAGCGCGGCAACGACACTTTCGGGGTCTTGGTTCGGCACAAGTCGCAGACTTACCTTCGCAGTCGCGCAAGCCGGAATCACCGTCTTCGCACCGGTGCCGGCAAAGCCTCCCGCGATTCCGTGAACGTCCAGAGTTGGGCGGGACCAAACCCGCTCAAGAACGCTGCGCCCAGGCTCTCCCGTCAGTTGCGACGAGCCCACTTCGTCGCGCAGAAACTCATTCTCGTCAAACGGAAGCTGTGCCCAGCTTTCCAATTCGGCAGGTGACGGATCGGCGACGTTGTCGTAGATGCCGGGAATCTGGATTCGTCCTTCGGCGTCCTTCATTTTCGAAAGCAGCTCCACCAGTCCGTAGATGGCGTTGGGTGCTGCGCCGCCATAGACACCGGAGTGTAGATCGCGCGCCGGACCCTTGGCGGTGATCTCCGCGTAGATCAATCCGCGAAGGCCGATGCAGAGTGTGGGAATGCCGTCGGCGTAGAGGCTGGTGTCGGATACCAGCGCGACATCCGACTTCAACTTTGCCAGGTTCTTCGGCACGTACGCCGAGATTGACGTGCCTCCAATCTCCTCCTCGCCTTCGATTAGGAACTTCACGTTCACGGGCAGCTTGCCGCCGTTGAGGCGCAGCAGAGCCTCGACCGCCTTGATGTGCGTGTACATCTGGCCCTTGTCGTCGGCGGACCCTCGCGCGTACAGGTCGCCGTCGCGCAGCGTGGGCTCAAAAGGCGGAGTAGTCCACAGTTCCAGGGGGTCGGGCGGCTGAACGTCATAGTGCCCGTAGCAAAGCACGGTGGGCTTTCCCTCCGCGTGAAGCCAGTCGGCATAGATGAGCGGGTGGCCTTCCGTCTCGATGATCTCGACGTTCTCCAGCCCCGCGGCTTTCAGACTGTCCGCAACAAACTCGGCCGCCCGGCGAACATCGGCGGCGTGCTCTGGAGCGGTGCTGATTGAGGGGATGCGGAGGAACTGAACCAGCTCCTCGAAAAGACGAGCCTTGTGTTCTTCAACGTAGGACGCAAGCATGGCGGGAACTGATCTCGATTATAAACGCGATCAGGCAATATACTCTGGAAGATCGTGTCCAGCCCCTGGCGGAAACGTCTCTATAGGATCATCTTCCATCACGACACGGAAGCGGGCAGGGCATTCGATATTGTCCTGCTGTGGTTGATTCTGCTCTCCGTGTCGGCGGTGGTGCTTGAAAGCGTCCCCGCGATCCGCGCGAGATGGGGACCAGCGCTCTACACCGTGGAGTGGGCTTTCACTCTGCTCTTCACGCTCGAGTACGTGCTGAGGCTTTCTTGTGTTCCTTCGCCGGTGCGCTACGCCACAAGCTTCTACGGCTTGGTTGACGTCCTGTCGATTCTGCCGACGTATCTCAGCCTTCTCATTCCCGGCGCACAGTCCCTGCTGGTGCTGCGCGCGTTCCGGTTGCTGCGGGTGTTCCGCGTTCTGAAGCTGGGCCAGCACGTGGGGCAGGCGCGATCTTTGGTTGTCGCGCTAAAGCGCAGCCGGGAGAAGATCACGGTTTTCCTTGCCGTAGTGTTGACTATCGTGGTCATCGTTGGGACCGCGATGTATCTTATCGAGGGGGAAGGAAACGGATTCACCAGCATACCGATCAGTATTTACTGGGCGATCGTCACCTTGACGACAGTCGGCTATGGCGACATCGCGCCGCGGACGGTGCCGGGCCAGATGCTGGCTTCGGTCCTGATGATCGTCGGATACGGCGTCCTTGCCGTGCCGACCGGAATCGTTACGGTGGAGTTGTCACGCGTTGGACGCGCGATGGAGGCCGAGATTGCCTGCCCGGGTTGCGGCATGTCCACACACGATGCCGACGCCATCCACTGCAAGCGATGCGGAGCGCGGCTTCCGGTGGAGCCATCACCGCAGCCTTAAACTTCGTCGCGCTTCACGACGGCCAAATAAGCAAGGTTCCGGTAAAGCTGGCGGTAGTCCAACCCGAATCCAACGACGAAAGCGTCGTCGATCTCAAAACAGCGGAACTCCACCGGCACCTGGACCAGCCGTCTGGACGCGCGATCCAGCAGCGTGCAGATGCTTAGCGACGCGGGGCCACGGGCGGCCAGCATTCGCAGCAGATACCGCGACGTCAGGCCCGTGTCGACGATGTCCTCAATCAACAGAATGTCTTCGCCTTCGATGGGGTCGTCCAGGTCCTTCGCAATACGGACCAGTCCCTGCTTGTTTCCGCCGAAACTGGAAATCGACAGGAAGTCGATCTTCACCGGGATCGTGATCTCGCGCGCCAGCGCCGTCAGAAAAAATACGCTGCCCTTCAGAACCGACACCAGCTTCAGAGGCCGCGATTCGTATCGGTTCGAAATCAGAGCGCCGATTTGCGCAACGCGTTCCTGGATCTGCTGCTCCGTAAAGAGCACGCGCTCGATCGGAGGGGCCGCCATCGAACTAAAGAATTCCAACCGGCTGTGCCAAGCCGTGTTTGAAGATGAGATTGTCGAAGTCTTTCTGATAGAAGAGCTGAATCCGCACGTCCGGATAGAGGCTCTTCAGCTTTTTCATCTTGCGGTTCTTCTTCGTCACCAGCGACTGCCGCATGGTGGTCAGCTCGACGAAGGTATCGAATTCCGGCAGATAGAAATCCGGCGTGAACGCCTCCACCACGCGCCCCGCCGCGTCCCAGTCGATCGGAAAGCTGCGCGGCTCGTACTCCCAAGCGATGCGGTAGAAGTCGAGCAGGTTTGCGAACACCTCTTCGCTGGGGTGCGAGAAGTCGCGGCGTTGAAGCGTAAGTTCTCCGGGAGGGGCGATTCCGTGTCCCGCAAGATTCAGCCGCGCATGGAACTGAAGCTGCGCCTCGTCGGCAAAGGAAAGAAAACCGGCTTCGCGAATCCCCAACGTCTGCACCGTCTCGGCAATGATCGCGGCCATCTCGTCGGTGGTGAACCGCTGCGCATTCAGCACAAGGTCGAACGCTTTCGCCGTGCGCACGCTTTTGTCCGCGCGATCCATCTGACGCAGCAATGCCTTGGCGGCGTTGCGGTCCAGATGCCGGTCGATCATCAATGCGCCGATTCGAATGGTTTCAGGCGCCACCACGCGGACTCGCAGGGAATTCGGAAGTTCCAGGAACAGGTGCTCCGCGCCATCGGAACTGATTGCCAAATGCTGCTCCGTAGCCAGGCGCGCAAGCATCGAAGCCGCGATGTGATGCCACGCGTCGTTCGACAGTTCTGCGTAAGGAAACTCTTCGGCGATGCGGCTGCGGATTCTGGCGCCGGTGATTAGTTCGAATCCGGCGGCCTGGGCGGATAGGCGGGCAACCTCTTCGTGGCGGCTCCCCGGCTCGCCCGATACCATGATTAGGCCCACTTTGCAGTGATGATAGCGTAGCGAGGTGACGATATCGCGACGGCAGTTCGCACTGGCGGGCCTGTTGTTTCCGCGATCCGTATGGGCGGCCCGTGAGCTTTCGGCGGACGTCGCGGTGATCGGTGCGGGAACTGGTGGGTGCGCCGCGGCGCTGGCTGCCCTCCGCAACGGAAGCCGGGTGGTACTGACCGAAGAGACAGATTGGGTGGGCGGCCAGTTGACCGCGCAGGCGGTTCCACCGGACGAACATCCGTGGATCGAAAACTTCGGGGGCACACGGCTCTATCGCGAGTACCGGAACGCCGTCCGCGATTACTACCGCCGCAACTATCCGTTGAAAGCTTCCATCCGCTCGCAGAGCGTCTTCAATCCAGGCGGCGGAAGCGTCTCCGCGCTTACGCATGAGCCTCCGGTATCGCTTGCGGTTCTTGAGGCGATGCTTGCGCCGTGGCTCTCCGGCGGACAGTTGATTCTGCTGCTGAAACATCGCCCAATGGATGCGGACACTGCAGGGGACCGTGTGCGCGCCGTGCGTCTTCGGGATCTTGATGGCGGCGGCGTGCGCACCGTCAACGCGGAGTACTTCATCGATGCGACGGAACAAGGCGACTTGCTGCCGCTGACGAAAACGGAGTACATGACGGGTTTCGAATCGCGCGGACAAACCGGTGAGCCGTCGGCGCCCGACACCGCGCAGCCCGCAAACATCCAGGCGTGCACCGTGTGCTTCGCCGTCAGCTATCACGATGGCGAGGATCATACGATCGACAAACCCGAGGACTACGAGTTCTGGCGCGACTACACACCACAGCTCCGTCCGAAGAACTGGCCCGGAAAGTTGCTGAGCTGGCAGATGTCGAATCCCATCACGCTGGAAAGCCGCGCAGTGAAGTTCGATCCGCGCGAGTCCACCGGCAAGCCCGGACCCTTGAATCTATGGCTCTACCGGCGCATCCGCGCCAAGCAACACTATGAAGACAATTCCGGCGCCGACATCACGCTGGTGAATTGGCCGCAGAACGACTACTGGCTGGGAAATCTGCACGAAGTGCCGGAACAGGAGGCAGCCTTGCATTTGCGCCGCGCGCGCACTCTATCGCTGTCGCTTCTGTACTGGATGCAGACGGTGGAAGGCTGGAAGGGACTTCGCATCCGGCCCGACCAAACCGGCACGGCGGACGGACTTGCAAAGTATCCATACATCCGCGAGTCCCGCCGCATTCAAGCCGAGTTCACCGTCGTAGAGCAGCACGTCTCGACGCAAGCGCGCGCTCCTCTTACCACAGCGGAGGAGTTTGCCGATTCCGTCGGCGTCGGCAGCTACCGGATCGACCTGCATCCGTCAACCGGTGGCGACAACTATCTCGACGTCAGCTCGTTGCCGTTTCAGATTCCGATGGGCGCGTTGATTCCGCGCCGCGTGGAGAATCTTCTGGCGGGCGCGAAGAATCTGGGCGTGACGCACATCACGAACGGCTGCTACCGCCTGCATCCAGTGGAGTGGAACATCGGCGAGTCGGCTGGCGCGCTGGCGGCGCACTCCGTCAGCACGAAGTCCACGCCTCGCGCGATACGCGGCGATGCGGCGAAGCTAAAGGTGTTTCAGACTCTGCTAATGCGTCAGGGCGTCGAGATCGCATGGCCCAAGCTATCCCCGCGCTAGATAGTCCCACGCCGCGCTGGCCATGACGCGAACGCCAACGGGCAGGGCATCCTCGTCGATATCGAAATCCGGCGTATGCACGGGATGAATGCCCAGCTTCTTGGCCTCATTTCGGATTCCAAGGAAATAGAAGAACCCCGGAATCACTTTCTGATACGAGGAGAAATCCTCAGCCACCATCTGCGGAATCACACGCACCACATTGTCGGCACCCAGCAGGCGCGTAAAGGTCGGAATTGTCGATTCCACCAGCTCCGGTTGGTTGTACGTCAGCGCCGTGCCACTGGACTCCATTTCGTAGCTTGCGCCAAAACCCTCAGTGACGCCCTTCAGCGTCTGATGCATCAGTGTGAATACGCGATCGCGCACGTTCGAGTTCAACGTGCGCAGAGTGCCTTTCAGCAGCACTTCCTGCGCGATGATGTTGTGCGCCGTACCGCCTTCGATCTTGCCGATGGATAGCACCATCGGGTCCGACGTGGCGATCCTGCGGCTGCGAATCGATTGCAGTGCCGAGATGCACTCCGCCGCGACGACGATTGCGTCGATGCCTTCCTCCGGTCTTGCGCCGTGCGCATTCTTGCCGCGCACCCGGATGGTGATCGTGTCCGCCGCCGCCATGAATGGGCCCGGCGCGTAGTTCAATTTCCCCACTGGCGTCTCCGGCCACACGTGCTGCCCAAAGATCGCCGCCGGCACGGGATCCTTCAATACGCCCTCGTCGATCATCTTCTGCGCACCGCCGCCGCCCTCTTCGGCGGGTTGGAAGATCAGCTTCACCGTGCCGGGCAGATCCGCGCGCAACGACTGCAGGACTTCAGCAACGCCCAGCAACATCGTTGTGTGCGCGTCGTGGCCGCACGCATGCTTGACGCCCGGATTCTTAGATTGGTAGGGAACGTCGTACTTGGACTCGTCGATGGGCAGCGCATCCATATCCGCCCGAAGCGCCACCACTGGCCCCGGCTTTCCACCGCCTATCAGCGCCGTGACGCCGGTCTTCGCCAGTCCGGTGCGAATATCCCCAATTCCCAGCTTCGCCAGCCGGTCGGCCACCACGCGGCTGGTGCGGACTTCCTGGAATTGCAGTTCCGGATGCATGTGCAGGTCGCGCCGCTGCTCCACCAGCCACGGGCCGATCTTCGCCACCGCATCCGCAACTACGCGGTCATTAGCCGAGCCGGCCCGGACCGGCACTGCGGCGGCCGAAGCCGCCAGAAATTCACGTCGCCGCATGTACTAGATGTTAGTACGTCGCTGCAGTGGCGAATCGCCTGAAACGGAAACATACCAGAGCGCCGAGGAAGGCAGCGGCGAGCCCGATCGTGGATGGTTCTGGAACTGCCGTTGGCTGGTAGGAATATGAATAGAGTACCGCTGCGACAATCGTTCCCCTGATTTCACCTTCGTAGACCGCCTTAGTAAAGCTGTTATAACCGTCCCTCGAGAAGCTCACATCACTATCGCCATCAACAACATGGCGGAGCGAACCTGAGAGTAGGAGTTCTTTGCCGCTAAGTACGTAGTTGCGGGGCAGATCGCCGGGTACTCCGAGCGTATAGTACGGGTCGTAAGGTAGCGGAAAACCATATGACCGTTCGAAAAGCGAAAAGCCGTAATTGTCGACAAGGTACGTGAAGACGGCGGCTCTGGCGCTGCAGGGGAATCCGCCGCACGACTGTTGAATGGGCCGCCATTCGTATCGCGTAGAGATGCGGGAGTAGTCTTCCAAGAAGAGAAACATTTCCGATGGGCCTTCGACCTCCGCTCCGGGAGGAAACACAATTGCGGGAAGAAGGATCTCGAAAGGAACGGCGAATTGGTCCGCGAGCTTTCCGTTGTAGGTCGTGAAGTATCCGTCGTTGATTACAAGTGAGCTTAACGGGGCAGTCTCCGTAAATTGTTCGGCGTAAACCTGCCCGATCTCGAACGACACGGTTCTCCGGATGACGCGCTCCTCATAGACCCGAGCTGGTAACGAGCCCGCGCCGACCCCGGTAATCGCGGTGAGAAATAAAAGACACAAACGAATATTAGCTTTCAAAAAATGCCTCCGGCAAATAGTAAACCACGTGCGGAAAGCGTTAGTCAATCACTTCGCGAATGGCCGGGTACAAAGCCCGATATACCCCGTGCGCCTTCGCGTACACTTCGGCATCCGCCCGGCTCCGCGACCGAAACCTCGCGTACCGTCGCCGCACAAGCCTCCGGAACGCTGGCGAAAGCTCCGGTCCCGACCATCGCCAGCAAAGCCGCTCCGTAAGCCGATCCTTCTTGCGTCTCCAGCGTCGTCACGCGACGTCCGAAAACGTCCGCCAGCACTTGACGCCGCACCTCCGCCTTTCGAGCTACGAGCTCAGGTGGTTTTTTCGGATCACCCGCTGCAGCATGTCCTTGTCCAGGCTCAGGTCCGCCACCAGCATCTTCAGCCGCCCGTTTTCCTCCCGCAGCTGCTTCATCTCCTGGACGTCGGTCGCGTCCATCCCGCCGTACTTCGCCTTCCGTTCGTCTCAAATCGTAGTTCGTTCTGGACGAAATGCGGGGATCACGTCAACTGGTAGTGCGATTGGAGGAACGTATTGATTTCAGTGTCTTGAAATACAAACCCCTCTTTCAGTAGCAGCGCAGGTTTCACTCTTTGACCAGCGAGCACAAGTTCCTTCCCCATTTCGCCCATCAGTGCCTCGATCATAAAGGCAGGGGTTGGGATGAAGCTGGGCTTGTGGAGTGCACTTCCGAGTGCCTTGGCGAAGGCGCGTTGATTGCATGCGCCAGTTGATACCAGATTGACAGGTCCGGTGATTTCGGCATGTTCTATGAGGAACTCGATTCCATTGACCAGGTCTCGAAGGCTTATCCAGGACATCATCTGCTTGCCGCTGCCAGCCGGGCCGCCGAAACAAAGCTCAAAGGGCTTGGCCATCGCCGGCAGTCCGCCGCTTTTCCGGTCGAGCACGACACCGATGCGAAGCAGAACGACCGCGTTGCCAAATGTCTGTGCCTTCAAGGCGGCCTCTTCCCAGTCGTCGATGAGTTGTTGAAGAAAGTTGGAGCCGGTTCTGCGGTCGCGGTCCTGCTCGGTGAACGGGTTATGATCCCCTTCGTAGAAGCCGTAGGCACTTACTGCCGAGGCATTGAGCAAACGGATGTCCGGGTTTCTCTCACACAACTGCACGCATTGCTGGGTAGTGGTGAGCCGGCTGTCGCGCATGAGTTTTTTGTACTCTGCGGTCCAGGTTTGGTCACTCACGCCGGCCCCTGTCAGGTTGACGATGGTTGCGATCTCCGTAGCGTCGGCGCGCGCAAGTTCGTCCCAGGTTAGGGCAGTGATGTCGAATGAGAAAGAAGTTGCCATCTTGTTTGCATCGCGGCCAACGAGAATCAGTGATTGACCCTTGGCGTGGAGCTGCTTTGCCAAATGGCTACCGACCATTCCGGTAGCACCACAGATGACTGTTTGCATTATCGTGAAACCTCCGAAGCCCCATGACCGATGTGGACGAAGAGCCGGTAGGCTATGTAAAGCTGGCTGAGAAGCATCACGGGGGCGTAGATGATCAGAACGAACCACATCGTGCCGATATCGGCAAAAAAGACGCCGCCTCTCGTCGCGGTAAAGCCGACGGCGATGAGGTCTCCGATGCCGACCAGCGAGAATAGAGCAACCAGAGCGGTTGAGGCTGACCAGCGGTGGTGTACGGCGATGGCGGCCAGCAAGGCGAAAACGCCAGAGGCAAAGTCGCCCCATGCCATGATCTGCAGCGCGTCGCGAGAGATGGACGGGTCGATCTGGCCGGGCACGATCAGCGAAAGGCCGATGTAGCGGAAGGCATGCAAAATCAGTAGCGGCAGAACCGCCGTGCCGAAGGTCTGGGCCTTGAACCACTTCTGTAGGTAGATGCGGTAGATCACGACGTAAGCACCGGTCGCCATCAGGCACTGAAGATTGAGGACCACGACGTTGGACATGGGTTTATTCCGGTGTGGGCTTGCGTTCGAAGACGGCGCGAAGCGCGATCAGCGGGATGCCGATCGACAGAAGAACTCGCGGCACATGACCGATCAGCCAATACAGTCGAGCGGCCGAGGCCTGTTCGGGTGTGTAGAGTGCGTCGCGGAGGCGCAGGTTTTCTGGCATGTGGAAACCCAGTGTAATAAGCGACGTGACGACGTAAAGCGCAATAGCGATCCGCCAGAGGCGTTTGAGTTCTGGCTGGTGCCAGTCTAGGCGGGCCGAAAGGATAAGGCCGACAAGGGTCAACACGAACAGCGGCATGATCGTGTTGAGGAATCTGGTGAACTGCGGCCAGAAGCCATGCATGAACACGAGCGGGTCGAGGCTCATCCAGTACGCACCCATGGAGAGTCCGATGAACAGGTTGCCACCGGCAAAGGCGGCTGAGGCGACGATGGCCAGGGCGTTGACGCGGCGACGATAGGACTCGGTGTTACTCATCTTGTCTTGTTCATTTGGCGGAAGGCGAATCCTGGCAGCAGGCGGCTCATCCACTTCAGGGTCGTTGAGATGCCAGGGGCAATTTCGACTTCGCCGCGGCTCAGACCACGCATCAGCGCTGCGGCGAGCTTTTCGGGCGCCATGCGGGCAAAGGGACTGTCTATGCCTTGAGCCAAGGGGGTATCGACGACCGGCGGAAGCAACTCAACCACGCGGACCGACGTGCCTCGGAGTTGCTCACGGAGACATTGGGTGTAGGCGTGCACAAAGGCCTTGGCGGCACTGTAGACCGGAGTTTGGGCGAACGGGACGTAAGCGAGGCCAGAACTGACATTGATGATCATCGCGTCTCGCTTGAGCATCGACGGCAGGAAGTGGTGGATCATCCGGATCGATTTTCGAGCGGGTAGCCGTCGAGCACATTGAAGAACTCCATCACGCCGGCGTTGTTGATGAGGACGTCAATGCCCCCTTCGGCCACGAGTTCGTCACGAAAGGCGACGACGGCAGCATCGTCAATGACGTCGCAGGCCCGGCCCTTGATGGAGGGTTGGTTGCTGGCGACCGCTTCAAGCTTGCGGAGGTCTCGGCCGGTGATGGTCACGAAGGCGCCGGCCTTGATCATGGCTTGAGTTATGGCGAGTCCGATCCCCGAAGCACCGCCCGTAATCACTACGCTTTTCCCACGGAACTCCATTTTTGCCAGATTTCCCATTCGTCGATTTCTAACTTGTACTTTGCAAGCTATCACAGTAGCTTGCTATGTGCAAGCGACTGTTGGATATTTGAGAGCAGCATGCGATCCGAGTGCCCCATTGCTGCCACCCTCGACCTGATCGGCGACAGATGGACGCTCTTGATTCTGCGTGACATCATGCTCGCGCACCGCTATACGTTCTCGGAGATCGCGGCATCCGAAGGAATCGCGACAAATATTTTGATGGACCGGCTCGAACGCCTCGTGGCAGCCGGGATTCTCGAACGCATCGTCGATTCGGCTGACCGGCGAAGGCGCATCTATCTACCGACAGAGCGTGGCATCGGGCTCATCCCAGTCCTGATCGATTTGGTCGTCTGGGGAAACGCCAACACCCCCGCTATAGGAGCGGCCGAGGTGGCCGAGGCAAGTCGAATCGACCGTGATGCGGTGATCCGGCAATTCGAAGCAAGAGTGCGCGAGAGTATCGCCAGGAAAACCTTGTGAGCATTGGCCGTCCTTTCGATACTCGCCAATCGGCACGCCGGCCCGAGCGCTGAACAATCAATTCGACTGTTTGTGGACCTTGCACAGAGGGTCGAGTGTGTACAAGTAGCTTCAAGCAGCTTAAACAAACTTTTTTTCGTCGCCGAAAACCCAAGATCGGATGAGGTGACCGGCCTTGGGTGCAACCTTGGCTCTGACAGTCGCAAACCGGCAGCAACGCAGCAGGTTAGGGGAGCAGGCAGTGCGAGACTTCGCACTGTACCAAGCTGCGCAAGGACCGCACGCGCGGGTAGTGGGTCAGTTTGGCCCAACGGCGCTAACGGTTGACGCCAGCGGTGATTCGTGCCACGCTGAAGACATGCCTAGCCGCTCAAGCAAAGATCACGACTTCGCGACGGTCGCACGGCGCGTTGTTGAGCAAGCCATCGGCGAACAGATGAACGGCGATCCGCTGCCCGATCCGAATGCCGGAAAGAACCCGGCAGCGGTTGCGCTGGGGAAGCTGGGCGGGGCCAAGGGGGGCAAGGCGAGAGCGGCGAGGTTGACAGCGGAACAGCGGGCCGACATCGCACGCATCGCAGCTGCGGCCCGTTGGAAGAAGACACGTTAAGCCGCTTGTCCCAAGTGGCGCCGCTCTTCCCGCTCTGCCACGTCCTCGGTGAAATCTAGGACCATCTGAATTTTTGGCATTTCGCGTGAAGCATTGAGGCTGTTGTACACGTCAACATCTGTCTTCAACTGAAAACAGTCGCCGACGATCTGTTCACGTCGCTGAGCGAAAGCCTTCTCCATATGCTCATGGGGGGCAAAGCCCATGGCCGCCCAGAAAGTGTACTGCACGCCGGATTTGCTAACCCGAACGGCGTGATTTACGCGGTACCTTCGGCCCTGACTGTCGGTGCCGTACTCATTACGGAGAGCTTCAGCCATATCCCCAGCGAGAACGTCGTAAGGATCTATCTCCGGTAGCGTCAGCAAGCCGGAAGAAACTGCCCATTCAGAAGCTTGACGAGCGCTCGATGGCTGATGCCCATTTTGGGTGTCAAAATGACGCCAAGCTCGTTGTAGTTGTTCTTGCTTTGTCATCTAAAGCCTCACTTACAAGCTAACTGGAATACTCTGCCCCCAACCGTCTACAATTGCCCCTGGAAGCACATCTTGCCGGATTTTCACTTGGTATTTCTTAAGATATGAATAGTCACCCAACCTATTTTGCATCTGACCAACCACAAGGCCGGGATGCCTATTCAGAATCCGCGACAAGGCCAGTACGTCCTTCTCATAAAAATATGGACGCTTCCTGGCAATAAAGGAATCGACTCGCTCAGACGACGCACAAAATTCTTGCGCCGCTGCATTTGCGGCGCGCTCTTCTTCGCGCAAGGAGGCGTCTACAGAAGCACCAACTCCTTCCAGTTCGTCAATAATCTCCTTTTCTTGGCCGTCTCCACGAAGAACATGCTCGATCTCATGTCGAAGAACAAACCAAAAGTTATCAATTCGGTCGTATCGAAGAGACATGCCAATGACCGGCGAAGACGCATCCAGCCAAAAGCAGACACCGTCGATACTCCCTTGCGGCAATTTCTCAACAAAGATCAGCCTGACTCCGGCCTCCATCAGAATTCGCGGAACATGCCTAGCTTCCTCAGGCGCATACAACAGCGCCACCAGTCGCGCTAACGATTCACGCAGCCCCCTTTCCGAGTATTTCGGCAGACTAATAGACCGAGCAATCTGCCTTACTCGAAACAGCCACGCGAGTTGTGCGGGCCTTACGTGGTCCTCTTCATAACTAGACTTCCTCGCAGCGTGGGCAAGGAATGGGATGTCGTCCGACGATGGAACTTCAAAGAAGCGGGTTAGCTGCTCTTGCAGCAACGTGGCATCTCCGTCTTCTAGCCAACCGCGCTTTATCATCTCGCGAATCGGGTATTGACCCTGAATTTTTGCGCGCACGGAAACGCTCGGATTCGGCGCATTGGCCCGCGAAAGATCGTACATCTTTTGAAGATTTGCAAAGAAATCCGCTGGAACATCAAAAGCGTCCCCGAAGGCCAGTGCCATATCTGGACTGATCCCACGCTTGCCAGACAGAATCACGTTGACTGCCTGCTCGGGAACGCCCAGAATGAACGCGAGATCGCGCTGGAGCCAGCCCCTCACGTCCATTTCTTCTTTGATGTACACGCCCGGATGCATTACCCAGTCTGTTGTGTGTTCCATATGCGCCTCAGTGGTAATCCTCAATCGACAAAACGGTGATCTTTGGCGGCGTCGTGTCGCTATTTAGCATCAACACCAGCCGGAACTGCTTGTTAAGCCGGATCGAGTGCTGTCCGACACGATCACCTTCAAGTTTTTCGAAGTGCAAGCTCTTCCAATTCCTCAACGTTCGTTCATCCGGTGCCGCTCGGATAACGGTAAGCTTTTGCCTGCACGAAGTTATCACGGAAATTGGCAATTTTGTTTCTACGGCCCTATTTGTCTCAATAAGCGAGAGTTTGGAATCCCGAAACTCGATATCCATGCAAGCTGCTGATGTAACTGAGACTATCAGTGTCTTCTGCATTTGTCAACACTCACTGAACGCAATGCGTTAAGCTGACTAATATGCTTGACTGTAAACCCGAGCCCAAGCATAATGGTTAGTATGAACCGCCTCAATACGGCCCGCCGCGCTCAAGTGGTCCGCTGCCTAGTAGAAGGCAATTCGATCCGTGCGACGGTTCGCATGACGGGAGTGGCGAAGAATACGGTGGTGAGGCTGCTTGTCGAGCTAGGCGCGGCTTGCACGCGGTTCATGGACGATTCGATGCGTAATCTCACCTGCAAGCGGTTGCAGTGCGATGAGATTTGGTCGTTCGTTGGCGCGAAGCAGAAGAACGTGAAGCCAACCCATTTCGAGAATGGTGGCTACGCTGGCGACGTGTGGACATGGACGGCCATCGACGCCGACACAAAGCTCGTCCCTTGCTGGATGATCGGCCAGCGTGATGCAATCGCGGCGCGGGCTTTCATGGACGATCTCGCGGCACGTCTCTCGAATCGCGTTCAGTTGACCACGGACGGCCATCGCCCCTATCTGGTGGCGGTGGATCGGGCCTTCGGTGGCGATGTGGACTACGCGATGCTGGTGAAGATTTACGGTGAACCGGCGGAAGGTCAGAAGCGCTACAGCCCGGCTGACTGCATTGGATGCGAACGCAAGGCCATTTCCGGCACGCCAGATCCGAAGCACGTAAGCACCAGCTTTGCCGAGCGGCAGAATCTGACGATGCGTATGTCTATGCGGCGTTTCACTCGGCTGACGAATGCCTTTTCGAAGAAGGTGGAGAACCACGCGGCAGCGGTTGCGCTTTACTTCACGTGGTACAACTTCGGGCGCGTCCACCAAACCTTGAAGATGACTCCGGCAATGGCTGCTGGCGTGGCCGATCACACATGGTCCGTCGAAGAACTGCTCAGCCTGCTGGATTCAAACTGACCCACTACCCACGCGCGGAACGTGCCGGGCCCGCCCAAGGACTGGATATTCGGCTGACTTCAGAGAGGATCTCTGGTATGTTTCGTTGATACGATGAAGAGGGAAGTATGACCATTATGATCGACCCAAAACTTGAGGCGAGGATTCGCGAGAAGGCCGAAGCTGAAGGCCTTACCGTCGAAGCCTACGTTGAGCGTTTGGTCAGCGCCGACCAACTCGCCGAAGAAGAACTCGAAGCGCTTGCTCTTGAAGGTCTGAATTCCGGCGCACCCATCGAAGTTGGCCCCGGCTACTGGGAAGAGAAGCATCGCCGACTTGACGAACGGCTGAAGCGTACCGGAACACGTTGAGCGAAGCACGTTACGTCGTTCGACCGAAAGCCGATCAAGACCTCGACGATCATGCGTTTTACTACGCGACCGAAGCCAGCCCGGAAGTCGGCCACCGTTTTCTCGTTTCAGCTCACGAAACTTTTTCACTCCTTTCGACCCAACCCGACATGGGCTGGAATCCAAAACTCCGTTTCCCAGAGCTGCACGGACTTCGACTCTTTCGCGTGAACGGTTTCGAGAGGATTCTGATCCTATATCGGCCTCTGGAAAACGGCGTCGAAATCCTTCGGGTCATACACGGTTCCCAAAACGTTCGTCGCCTCCTTCGCCGGGAAGGAATCGAGTAGAAATCCAAACGCAGGAGGGTGTTCCCCCTCCTGCACCTCCTCCGACTCGCCGTCGGGCAGGGGATCAGGTGTTGTGCCCCTCCGGGGACGCTCCCTGTGCTCGCTCAAACGCCTGTTCCCCAGGCCCCAAGTCTCAAGAAGAAGGCAGTAAAGGCCAAGCCGCTACGCGGTGCGCTAACGCACAGCCTTGACTGGTCAATTGGCGTTTATCCACCGATAGAGATAAGGTTGTAGTTCCAACAAATTTAAGGCGAAACAGTGTCAGCCGACTTTGAAAGCCACCGCTACCGGAGCGACCGTCAGCTTGACGGCGGCGCACGACGTTCCGAGACGTTGCGCTCAAATCGACAGGTGGCTCCGTTGGTAGATGCCCAAGAACTACCGATGATACGCCGAATCCGCGACCTTCGTTCGCTAGTTGCCTCATTGAAACGAAGCGGTCTCTGTAAGTCTCCTCTGCAGGTTTGCAATTCTATCATCCGAGGGCGCTATTCGCACCCTCAAGCCCGCGTGTTCTTCTTAGACTTACCACCCGAAGAGCGACATTATTGGATAGCAAGTGGAGTTGTCCCCAAATTTGAGACACGAGACTAGGCTCAAGAAATTCCTGATAGGAGAATTTGAGTCATGTCGGAAACGCGAAGGAAGTTCACGCGGGAGTTTAAGGTGGCGGCCGTCAAGCGGCTGCAAGCCGGCCATTCGGTAGCGCGTTTGGCGCGCGAACTGGAAGTGAACGCGAACCAGCTGCACATCTGGAAGCGGCAGTTTGAGGAGCGGCCGAACTCGGCTTTCTCCGGCGAAGGCCGCAGACGGGGCGAGGAAACGCAGGTGGCCGAACTGGAGCGCAAGATCGGCCAGCAGGCCATGGAGATCGATTTTTTAAAAGGCTGCTTGCGACAGATCGAAGAACTGCGGAGGTCGCAGGCCGAGATAGCCAATCCGCTCTCTGCCGGAAAATCCGGCAAGAACAGCAAGGGGGTAGCGCGTTGACTGCGGCACGGATGACCGCCTTGGCCGGGGTCAGCCGGGCTACCTACTATCGCTTCGATCCCGAGACGGCGCCGGCTGTGCGCGATGTGGAGTTGCGCGACGCCGTCCAGCGGATCGCGCTGAAGTATCCCGCCTACGGGCGTCCGCGCATCACGGCCGAGCTCAAGCGGCAAGGTTGGGAAGTGAATCATAAGCGCGTCGGCCGCATCCTGCGCGAAGACAACCTGCTGTGCATCCGCAAACGTAAGTTCAAGTCGACCACCGATTCCCAGCATGGCTATCCGGTCTATGCGAACTTATTGCGGAACCTCGTGCCGGCCCATCCGAATCACGTGTGGGTGGCGGACATCACCTACATCCGGCTGGCCGACGAGTTTGTGTATCTGGCCGTGGTGCTCGATTCCTATTCGCGGCTGGTGATCGGCTGGGCGCTGGAACGCACGCTCGAAGCCAAGCTGGCCAGTGGAGCTTTGCGCATGGCGCTGGATCAGCGCGGCGCTCCCACCGGGCTCATCCACCACTCCGACCGGGGAGTGCAATACGCCTGCGGCGACTATACCCGATTACTCGCAGCGCATGGGATTGCCATCAGCATGAGCCGCAAGGGCAATCCCTACGACAACGCCCGCGCGGAAAGCTTCATGAAAACCCTCAAGTACGAAGAGGTGCACCGCGTGGAGTATCAAAACCTGGCGGCGGCGCGGCGAGGCATTGGGCAGTTTCTCGAGCGCACTTACAACCGCGAGCGCTTGCACTCGGCTCTGGGTTATCGCCCGCCCGCGGAGTTCGACGCTTTGCCGGTGGAAATGAAAATTTCCGCTTGAGTTTTTGAGGAACCACGAAGATCTGACAATCCGAGGCCTCGAAAAGCCGGGGTTCTGGACGCCTCCCGTTAGTGCCGCCCAGTCGCCCAGCCCATATCGGTCAGCCGGGAGGTCGCATCGCGATGATCTCGTCTTGACGAGTCTTCGAGTGGAGATCCCTCGGCGAGTTGCTCTCCAGCAGAGCTCGCTTCCGTCTCTCCGACTACTGCGATTCTGCTAAACCTATAGCTGGCTGTCCAGTGCTTTTTTGCTTGGCCAGCCCACTGTGTCTAGACTCGTGTCTCAGGCCAGGGTACAAGTTCATTGACCAAACATGGTGCCGGCGCAAGAGCCGGAAGTTCCCGCTTTCCTCCTGCGCACGGAAGCAGAGATGCAATCAACAAGACTGCGGGGACTGTTGTGCAGGATGTCCTTTCAAACCCACGAACCACAATTCAGGAAGGATATAGGGGACGCTTCGGAAGGACAATCGAAGTGACTTGTCCTGATGGACGAGGCATAGTTTACGATGCAAACGGAAAGTTTCTATTCTTCAAGGAATGATGCGTGAAACAAGAATTTCGGATTTGCATATCTAGCCCTCCCGATAGAGAGCACCTCGTGGCCGAGATCTTCTTCGAAGACATGCAATGGGCTGAGATAAATCAAGAGAGGGATATTTTGGAGGTGGAGTTTTATGCGCGACCAGATGGAATTCCTTGGAGGTTCAACTATGAAGGCGCCCTCAAGTCACTTAATGAGGCCAAACGAAAACTCGTTGGATCGTAGGCTGGCTTGTCGTCCTTCGATGAAGATCACCGAACAGCGAGCACTTCGTTTATCTATGACGTAATTTGTCGGCAATCTGTGTGTCGTTCGATGAACCGACGGTATCCCCAGTCATCCCCCGAATCTCCGCGCGGAGAGTGTAATTGTCAGGAACATCGGGTTCAAGGAGTATTGCTTTGTCTCTATCAAAAGCCCCGCGATCAGCGTCAATCGCCATCCCGACCTCAAAACCGAAATCGACGAGCACACGCCGTACTGCGTCCGCGTCATTCTTCGGATTCTTGAGTGGACCCTTGGCATACGCCTGGTTGCCGATAACGAGGGCTAAACGACGCTTCGAATTGACGACTTGCAAGCCATCATCTTGAGTCTGGGGTTTCAGTTGGAGCGCTGATCCCACGACGGCCACCAACGCGACCGAGCGACTCGTCATCTCAGAGCAACCCCGGTCAGCATTATAGGCGCTTCTAAACCCGAAGGATCGCCCGGAATCGGGAGTCAGGATTGCCCGACGCTCTGGGGGGTCGTAGAACCTTCCGAACGCTCCTAATAGATCGACAGAAGTCGTTTTGCGGATTCGCATAGAGCTAAATGCAGGACAGAGCGAACGTCATTAGCGAGTTTCTATCGCCGCAAGATATCGCTCGCCGCCTGAACGTGTCTGCCGCGACCGTACGGCGGCAGTTCGGACGGGAACCTGGCGTGATCACGATGGGCAAAGCCCCCGGTCGATACGGACGCACGCATCGCACGATTCGCATCCCAGTCGCCGTCTTCGAGCGCTGGCTCCGTCAGCACGAAATTCCATCGTCAGTGAGAAAGCCGGGGTTGTAGCATGATCCACATGCTGACCATTTACCGGCGACATCTCAAGTCCTGCCCGCACGTACGCGAAGGACGCGATTACCGCCGATGCAAATGCCCGATTCACGTCGAAGGAACGCTTGAGGGGATTTCCATCCGCAAGGCCCTTGACACCACGAACTGGCAGCGTGCGACGGAGATCATCCGGGAGTGGGAAGCCAACGGTATGCCGGTTGCGGACACGCCGACCTCGCCACCGACGATCAGTGAAGCGTGCGAACGGTTCAAAGCGGACGCGGCGGCCCGAAAGCTGAAGCCCTCCACGCTGAAGAAGTATCGCGTGTTGACCGACCAGTTCACGATCTTCTGCGAACACGCGGGTCCGCGCTACTTGAGCCAACTCACCCTTGCCGATGTTGAGAAGTTCCGGGAATCCTGGCGCGACCAGAACATTGCCGCGCGAAAAAAGCTGGAGCGGCTCAAGGCAATGTATCGTTTCTTCGCCAACCACGGATGGACACAGAATCTCGCGCAAAGCTTGCGCCCGCCCGTCACGGAAGATCCACCAACGCTTCCCTTTACCAAAGACGAAACGGCGAGGATTATGGCGGCCGTGCCGCTCGTTCCCTGCGCCGGCATAGGCACACAAAATGAACTCGCCGCCCTCGTCTTGTTGCTTCGCTATTCCGGGCTCCGTTTTGGCGACGCCGTTCAGTTGCACGAATCGCGGCTGTCCGGCAACCACTTGCTTCTCTACACGGCGAAGACTCGTGTTCCGGTCTTCATCCCTCTGCCTGAATTTGTGGCACACCGGCTCGACTTAGTGAAGCGATCAAACGGGTACTTTTTCGCGACGGGAAACGCCACTGCAGAAACCGATTGCAGCAATTGGCGACGAAGGTTTCGAAAGCTGTTTCGTCTCGCCGACGTCCCCGACGGACACCCTCATCGTTTTCGGGACACGTTTGCCGTCGGTATGCTCCAAGCCGACGTGACCCTGGAGCAATTGTCCATTCTGCTTGGGCATCGCTCCATCCGCGTCACCGAGAAGCACTACGCTCCGTGGGTAAAGTCGCGCCAGGAGCAGCTGGAGCGTGCGGTCATGCTGGCACACGCTCATGAAGACCACGCGATCTTCAAGCAGCGCGAGCTGGCACAGTAGCCTTTATTTCTCGAGCATGAGAATTTCCGCGTTCCGCGGTTGTTCTGCCCTGCCCGTAGCGCGCCGTCCTGAGCACTGTAGACTCCCGCGTCCGAATACGGGAACCACACGTATTCCACACGCGGGTATTTCCGTGGCCACAAAAACGGAGCTAAATACAAGCGCTGATTGCGCTTGAGAACTGGTGACCCGGGCGGGACTCGAACTATACCGGCGGTTGACGCGTTTTAACTTATTGATTTCATAAGAGCCAGAAACGCCTAAAACGCCACCAAAACCACATCGGGCACACGTAATCCACACGCGGAACCCCTCAAAAAATCACGTTGCATGGCAACCCAGGTCCTCACATCCGCCGATCCACTTCCGCAACAAGGGGGCCAATCTCGTAAGCCGACTCACACAGCAGCCGTTCGAAAATACTCGTTGCGGCGGCTCTGGTTTCGTGATGCCGATGCAAGGTCAGAGCGATGTTTGCGAGTGACGGCACGAGTAGCGGTCCTGCTGTCCGAATATCACCAACGGTCGATGCCACGGCCTCCGTGATCGCCACGGTTAACCCTACTGCTTGGGGCGGTACGATGCCCGTCTTCAAAAGCGTCTCGACTTTATCGAGAATTCGTCGGCTCGTGAACACATCGGACAGTATGTCGTTGCGCCCCGTAAGGGCGGCAAAGAGCTCTGCAGTTTGCGCGTCGTTAGGCACATGCTGACTGGCGTCTCCGTCGAGCGCGCGTGGCACGAAACTCGCAAGGCCGACGTCGGCGCTAACGAACTGCATGAGCGCCTTGTGAGCGTGAGGACGCAGAGTCGTGAGCCAAGTGGCCGCTGCGCTGAACAAGACACCTTGTCGAAATTCTTCGTCAGCCTTCCCCTCGCTTGGCGTGAACGCACGGGCCAGTTCACGAGCCGCGACTTCGTCGTCGGGTACCATTGAAGCCCGCAGGAAGACGAACTCACCAAGTGCTTGGGCCGCACGTCTCCAAGCGGATGACTTCAACCTCACCATAAACTGACTGACCGATGACTGGAGAAACCAGCGATGCGCAGTCGCGAAAAATCGAACGCCGTTCACCGACTCGCACATCTCTGGATGTTTTCCGATTAGATCCTCGACAAACTTCTGCGCACGAGTCCGCTCAGCGTGGAACAGGTGGGGCAACATATCGGCCAAGGCCTGCCACGTGGATACCTGCTCAGACCTTAGAAGATGTCGCTCCAGGATATCCATCCACGAATCGTACGAAGGAGGATCACGGAAGAGTAGTCCGAAGAAAAGGGCACGAAGAATCGGATAGTTACCACCTGGCCATATCCCAACCTCGCTATCCCAAAGAACGCTCTTCTCTTCTCCAGCGCGACTACTCGGGTCGTCGATCTGGGCGTCGCCCTCTGATCTCCCGTCCCCCGCAGGAACATCGCGGAGAAGTCCTTCGAGGGTCTCGCAGTCCTGAGCCGGTAGACCCTTCTTTCGCCTTGCGATCTTCTCCAGGGCCGAGCAATAGGGGCCATGGAACAACTCGTTGGCCAAGAAGCCCTTGTCGACTAAAGTTCTGACGACTTTGAGCGCATCATCGGGAGAATAGTTCTCTAGCCCAGCAATCTCGTCGAGGGTCCGCCCCGCCGCAAAGCTGTTTGACGGATTCAATTTCTCGACGATGCCAATTGCCTTTGCCGGGCTATCCTTCGCAAACCGCGCAAATTCTTGAGACAGTTCAGAAGCGCCGCCTTCGAGGGGCGCGTCTCCGCGAGTGCGCTGATCAGGATAACTCTGCAGAACCTTCACCGCGGATTCGTGATCAAGCTGAGAGAACCGCTCAGCGCTGATTGGGCTAACCACGAATCCGCCGAACGAATGGCCATAATCCGGTGGCACAAAATCTGCCAGTTCACTCTGAGCGTCCAATGGCACAAATGAGATTGGCATCGCTGAGAACAATTGCAGACGAGCTTGGTGATTCAGGCGATCTCGCTTGGCTTCGCCCTCCGGATCCTTGGCGCTCGTTCGATGCGACCAGTTGGAAATGGCTTGGACGAGGGCGTAGCCTTGCTCAGCCGTCAGGTGTGGGCCAACAACTCGAAGCAAGCCCATCGTATCGGATGAATCGAAGCCGGTTTCGGAAATAGCAAATCGTCTTGGATCGCCAAGAAGATACTCCAGAACATAGTCCTCGTGATGCGCCGCAATCGAGGTCAAACCCCTCACAATCAATCGGTGAACGGCCAACGTCTCGCGCATCCTTTCGCCTCTGGCAAGCTGCAAGAATTGGTCTGGATATTTAGACGCAAACCGCTCAACGGCTCTCCACAAGGCCTGGGAGAGCGCTCCTGAATAGGGTGCACCGAACCGCCATCCGCTGTCGCTTCGGTATTGGCAAAAATCGGAGCGAGAATCATCAGCGATTACCTCGCTGAACTTGACCACCCAGGGCCATAGGCCCTCGACAAATTCTTTGGGATCGGCATCTGCAATCCGGTCGATTCCAAACCATTCCTCTTCTCGCGTGTCCACGAGTCTTCGAAAGGGATCCTTTCCCTTGTCTTTGGCGATATAGGTTTCAAAGTTCTCCTCATCTTCCCTGACCCTTTGGGGTTCGCCGTGGGTCTGAAGTCGATTTTGCAAGGCAAGTTCCAACTGCATTCGGATTAGACGCACCGCAAGATCCGGCCGGACGCTGACCATGTCAAGCGCAAAGAGGAGGAGATAGGATGGACGCAATTCTTCGCGACTGGCGACCGATTCCAGCACTTTGAACGCTCGGTCATCCCAGTGCTTCACGGCGCGCAACGTCGCGAACAGCACGTCATCACAGTCGCTGCGACCCACCCAGGCACGTTCCATGAAGGAAAGAACCAGTTCCCGGTCAAGGGAAAGCGTCTGTCTGAGAAACATGCTCATTTCAGCGGCGGCAGCAACGCTACTCAACTCAGGAGCGCCAAGTGCCGGCCGGACAAATTCAAGCCACCGTCGCTTTCCTGCAATGGCGATCAGAGCGTGCTTTCGCAGGTGCGGATCGCATACGAGTAGTCTGGAAGCCGCGGTCCCTTCTTCCTGCTTGGGATCGTCTATGGAACTCCACGTCGAGACCACGAGCAACTTGACGTGCGCCCGGATCCCTTGAGCACGCAATAGGCGATCCATTTCAAGCGCATATTTTTGCCGATCAACTTCGCGCAGATAGTGCAAAGCGGACCATAAGACCGGCCTCACCGAAAGAGAGTCCTGCCGATTCCGAACAAACTCGAATAGGCTGTGGTCCGTGGCCAGAAAGCGTCGAGCTTGAATGAAGCTGTAGACCGTTTGGTGCTGAAACCCGATGCGCTGCCCGGAATCATCAAGGATCAAAAAGCCTGCCCGGAGCAACTGGGCCAGGCTGCCCTTTTCACTCGCAGGATCGATGAGGGCTTTGGGAATCCAGAGCTCCTCGCGTCGTCCGATTTTCTCAGCCACGTCATACAGAACGTTCATCGATGAAGGCGACGACCGAACGATTCGATCCTGCAGAAGCTCCTCCAACAGCCCCGTGTACGTAGAAAATGTCGGTGCGTGCGCCGTGGACCAAAGCTGGAGGAAGAGCTTTAGGTGCTGCGGAGATCGAAGCACGTCCTTGACGCATACTGGCCAGGGTCCGGTGTCGAAGCCTTTCTCTTCGAGAAGCGACCGGATATCCTCCCAAGGAGGATTGTCGAGGGTTAATTGTCTGCAGACTGGTCTCTCGACGAGAGCGCGTAGCCGAAGGTCGTACTTGGCGTCAAAACTGCGTGTCGAGATGATCAGCCGGACATTGTCCACCGAGGAGAGTCGATCAATTAGCGACTGGATCACCGAGAATCGTTGCGTGCTCCGATCCATGAGCTCGCCCAAAGCATCCAACTGGTCGACCAAAACGAACACTTTCCCGTCAACGGCCAACTTCCGGAGTAATGTGGGCAGTGAATCCGGCAGGCTCCAGATTTCGCTCAGGTCTTCGATTGATTTGACGCTGGCCGGAATTAGGTCCGCCTTAATCGCGAGAAAAACGGCATTGTCGTCCCGAAGCTGGTGGCTGAAGCGCGCCAGCAGGGCGGACTTTCCTGTTCCCGGCTCTCCAAGGAGAGCCACGAACTGAGCTGGGCCATCAAGAAGCTCTCTTAGTTGCCCCAGCTCTGGCCGTTCGATCCAATGACCATCGAGATTATGGGGCCAACCCAGCAATGATGCTGAGGCGGCTCCGAAAAGTTCAACTACTTGTGCACGTCGGCTTGCGTCGAACGGCTGAGTGGGCTCGTCAGCAGCAGTCGGGTCTGCTAACGGCTTCAGGCCATAGGTGGTCTCTAGGTCAGCTCGCGTTGGTCGCTCTTCTACTTCCGCCGCCAGTCGATTTTGCCAGTCTCTGCGCCGTCCCTCGACGGGTGGTGGACTCCATTTATCAACAGCCTCGGAAAGCAATCCTCCGACGCCGGGCAAGCACCCGGCGATGCCTTTGCCGACGCGATGAAACGCGTCGAGTTCGTCTTCCTCCGGAAACGGCGGGATGGACATGGATCGACTAAGTTCTCCGAGTGCTCTTTCAATCAGGATCTCATCGAATTTGTCAAAACGACGCGATGCGTGTCTAAACTTCACAAAAGGGGCCGCAGGGAATCAAACTGCTGCCTTACACGATCCCAGGTTGGGTATTCGCCGTAGCACAAGAGTCGGCACTGGGATTCGAAGGCAGGCGCGATCGAAGACGATAGTTGGTCCGATGGGAACAGCGCCTCGCTTCTAGCGAAGCTCATCCCCTCCGGATGAAAGTAGCTCCGCTCAAAATGGGCTCGGCTGATTCGGTCGTAGTCCTCCTTGATCTTGGAGTACTCATCGGACTGAAGCATCGCCAAAACCTCCGGCTTGAACGAAAGCTGGTAGAGATCGTAGTAATGTCGCGCGTACGGGCCAAGAGGCTGTCCATTGCGCTTCAACAGCTCGATCTTCCCGTGAATGGCGAACATTTTCTCGACAAACGTGCGCCGAAAATGGAGCAGACGGAGGGAGAAGGGCTTCTCGTCTTCCGCTCCGAGCGAAAGCCCTTTCTGTTTCAGAAATTCACTCACATACGAACTCAAAGAAACGGTCGCCGTTGGTTCCCGACCGCTCGCGGTGCCCGCCTCGACGAGCACTCGATTGGCGACTTCACCCGGCGCGGAGAACAGTTGCCGATAGGAGAAATGGTCGTTGCGCCCGAAACCCCCGATAGTTTTGCTCTCGCTTTCAAGAAACGTTAGCGCGGGGTGCTCCACCACGACATCGCGAAGTCGCTTGAGTTCGCGGTCGATGGCCCTACGCCCCAGCGGCGGTTGAAACGCCATCGGGTCCAAGAAGATATCGATATCTTCCGAGAACCGAGCGATGAGGTTCCAACCTTTGGAAAGGCTTGTTCCGCCTTTGAAAATGACCTTCTCCGTCCCAATGGTGCCGATTTGCCGCAACGCTTCGGTGACGTAGTAATCCTTTTCGATGATGGCTGGTCGGAGTCCTCGATCACGAAAGTGCTCAGCAGCCTGCAAGACTGCCTGCTCGAAATCGGGATGCTCGAAAAGCTTCATTCGGAGCTACCCGCCTTTGCCTGCCACTCGCGGGCATGGGTTAATCCCGCTAGCAGTCCGAAATTGAAACGCGAATAGGGATTGAGCGAATGGCGCAGCGCAACGAGCCGTGAGGAGTCTTTTCTTAGTTCCTGCCCGATCGCACCCAAAATCGCTCGCACCCGCGGCGGCTCGGTCTGAGCGACCTTCAGCAAACGCTCAAATCGGCCTTTCTCCTCCATCAGCTTTAGTACGCGCTGTCGTGTTTGCTCAGGCGATAGTTCGCTCAGGGTTCCGCCGCGGCGCAGGAAATCGAGCAGTGCGGCGTCAAAATACGATAAGTCTCGCCACGCTGCGGGGCGTCGCGTATGAACGACGGTGTCACTTCCGATGAGTTTTCGCGGGAGGCTGAGACCGCTGGTTGCGACTTCACCGCGCCGGGGTGTTTGGGTGGTGAATCCAAGCAGATTGGCAGCGGCCACGCCGGATGGGAAAACCGAACGGTGTTGCGACGCCAGATTCTGAATCGTGGCTGGGTTCGGGCGACTTACGCCCAGCGCGGTCTTTCGCGGACGGTAATAGACGCCCTTACTTAAACGTTGCAAGGCGCCTGATCGTTGCAGTCTGGACAGGGCTTGCGCCACCGCAGTAAAGGGAAAGTCCCGAAAATCCTCTGGCCGCCAGACCCGTTCGCCTCCTCGTTCAATTCGCTGTCGAACCGCAACCGACACGGTTCCTGGAGGCTGAACGCTTCGGGAGGCTCGCATGGTCAGAATTATGACGGGGCCCGGACACCAGTGTCAAGTTTTTTTGCTGTAAAACTTGACACTCGACCTCTCCCCTAGCCTTTCCAGCAATCACCGTCATCGGTCGCGTCATCATCGAGCCGCTCTTAACAAAGATAGGCCTCGTTCAACATCGGCGCGACGAAGGCACGCGGTCAGTATCACCACCAGCATAATCACCGTCGAAATGCTCCTCGTCATAGCGATCGTCGTCATCGTGAACTTCGTGAACGTCAACGGCATCGACATCATGGCCCTCATCCTTGTCCTCCACATCGAGAGGAAGAACTCGGCTGGAAAGGCCCGGCAGCTCTTCGAACTGAACCGCAAACGAACGGAACATCGCGAAGCACGAACCTTCAAAAGCGTTGCCGTGGGTCGCTATTTCCACTATCGTTCGTTGTCCATTAGTAATGGACAACGGCGGGTGCCGGACATGAAATGGGTGCGATTGCTACATCGCCGCAACCAGCTCAACTCGACTTGCCCTATTTGCGTCCATGGACGCCGAATTCAGCAAAATTGCTGTACATCTGCTGTACGGAACATCAAAACAGGTTTATTTTTCGCTATTTCTGTTTTGCCCGACGAGCTACCAGGCTGCTCCACCCCGCGACGTGTTTATAGCATTTGTCGACGTAAAACAAAAAATGAATCCAATTGGTGTGGGTAGCTCGACAGACTAGACGGATGGTTTATTTCTAGATGTGTTTTTAGATACGCGGGAAGATATTTAGACATCCTGCTGTACAGTTGCTGTACAAAAACTAGGGAAGATCGGCCTGACGTAGTGCCCGGCGGACAAGGCGAAAGACTTCGTCGAATTCTGGCAGCACGCTCATTTGATTGGCCAAGCGACCCGACCACAGGGCTTTCAGTCGTGCCTCCTTTTTCTGAATCGCATCCGCAATTCCCTTGCACGGTTTCCCACGCAACGCCAGCTTTTTGCGCATCGCGTCCGCAAGGGGCGCCAGCTCAATTCCTGCGTTCGATGTGAGATGCCACAAGTCGTAGAGGTCTCGCGGTTCATTACGGGCTCTGTCGGCTAATGCGAGCGTTTTTTCGGCGGTGATTTCTTCGAGAGCATAAACAGCGAGCGACCGGTCGGGCGGGAGATCGGCAAATTCGTCGTAACCACGCAGAACGTGCCGTTGCTCAAGTGGGTAGGCAAGGTGCTCGTGACGGGTAATGTCCACTTTTACGTCGTTCTGATTTCGGTATTCTGATCTGGCCCAGTTCGGCGGTTTGTTTTGGCCCACCCTCTAGACGAACGGGTACTCTGATTCGGGCGTAGCCCGAACGGAGGGGACTCGTTGGACTGGAGAGCCAAGGTGGAGTTATTCGAACAGATCCGTCGAGAGTACGAGTTCGGGATCGGGACGATCGTGGGGGTGGCCAAGAAACTGAGTGTGCACCGGCGGATGGTTCGCGAAGCGATCGGGAGCGCGCTGCCGAGGCCGCGGAAAAAGCCGGAACGTCCGCGATGGAAGCTGAAGGCGGCAGTCCAGTTCGTCGATGCGATCCTGGAAGCCGACCGGAAAGCGCCGCGTAAACAACGGCACACGGCGCACCGCATCTGGACGCGGATGCAGCACGAGTTGCCCGAGTGCAAGATCGCGGAGCGGACGGTTCGCGAGTACGTGCACGACCGGAAGATAGCACTGGGACTGATGGTGCGCGATACTTGCGTGCCACAGAGCTACACCTGGGGCGTGGAAGCGCAGATTGACTGGTACGAAGCCTATGCCGATCTGGCCAGCGAGCGGGTCAAGCTGCAAGTCTTTGCGATGCGCAGCATGGCGAGCGGAGCGGCGTTTCACTGCGCGTATCTGCACGCGACGCAGCAGGCGTTCTTGGAAGCGCACGAGTTGGCATTCAGCTACTTTGGCGGTGTGTTCCGCAAACTGCGTTACGACAACCTCACCTCGGCGGTAAAGAAGATCCTGCGCGGACATCGGAGGGAAGAGACCGCTCGCTTCGTGGCTTTCCGTTCGCACTGGCGCTTCGAAGCGGAGTTTTGTACACCGGCCGAGCCTCACGAAAAGGGCGGCATTGAAGGGGAAGCCGGATACTTTCGACGCAACCACTGGGTGCCGGTACCGGAAGCGGAGGATGTCGCGGAGCTCAACCGGCAGCTCTTGATCGCATGTCAGCACGACGAACGGCGCGTGATCGCTGGGCGCGAGCAGATGGTGGGGGCTGGGATGGTGATCGAACGGGAGCATCTTTTGCCTTTGGGAACGGAAGGCGCGGACCTGGCACAAACCAGCTTCCCGACGGTGAACGGCCTGGGTTGTGTGAAGGTGCTGACCAACACCTACTCGGTGCCGTTGCCGGCGGGCGCGCAGGTACAAGCGAAAGCCTACGCAAGCATCATCGAGCTATGGCACGCGGGCCGATGCGTGGCCCGGCACGAGCGTTGTTACCGGCGGCAACAACAGATCCTCGATCTCGAACATTACCTGGATGTTCTGTATCGCAAGCCCGGCGCTTTGGCGGGATCCAAACCCCTGGAGCAGAAGCGCCAGGCCGGTCTGTGGCCGGCGAGTTTCGACCGGATCTGGGCAGCCCTCATGGAGCGCCACGGAAAACAGAGCGGGACTAGGCAGATGATCGATCTGCTCAAGCTGTCACACAAGCATGGGCATCAGAAGCTACAAGCAGCTGTGGAAACGGCGCTGTCCAGCAGTTGCTATGATGCCGCCGCGGTCCATCACTTGTTGAACGCGGAGGAACTGCGACACACCGAGTGCGAGGCCATCGATGTCGGTGCGCTGGAGCGGTACGCCCGGCCCCTGCCGGTGATGCATGAGTACGACCAGTTACTCAGTGCGGGAGCCCTACGATGAGCAACCAGATGGCGCAGTTGCAGGAGGCCACCATCAAAGCGCAGTGCAAAGCTTTGCGAATGCCCATGATCGCCTCGCAGTTCGGCACGCTCGCCGAGCAGGCGATTCGCGAGAAGAAGAGCCACATTGGGTATCTCGAAGCATTGCTGCTGGCTGAGATCGAAGAGCGGGAACGCAACACGATTGAACGCCGCATCCGGGAAGCCCATCTCCCGCGAGTGAAAACGCTCGAAGAGTTCGATTACACGCAGTCGCCGAACGTGACCGCGGCGAAGATGCGCGACTTGGCCGAGGGCGGCTATATCGATCGCGCCGAACCGGTCTTATTCATCGGCGAGTGCGGCACCGGCAAGACACATCTGCTTACCGGGCTGTGTGTGGCTGCGTGCCGGCAGAAGCGCCGGGTCCGTTTCACGACAGCGGCCGGGCTAGTCAACGAACTGGTGGAAGCCAAGCACCAGTTGCAACTCCGGCGCGTGATGGCGCGCTGGAGCCGTTACGATCTGATCGCTATCGATGAGGTCGGATACGTGCCGTTGGCTGAGGTCGGCGCCGAGTTCCTGTTTCAGGTCGTGGCCGAACGGGCCGAGAAGGCCGCCGTGGTGTTGACCACGAACCTGCCGTTTTCCGAGTGGACGCAGGTCATTCCCAACGCGCGACTGTGCAAAGCGTTGCTGGATCGCATCACCGATCGCGCTCACATCCTGGAGACCGGCACGGAATCCTATCGCTTCCGGCGTACGGCGGAGAAACAGAAGAAGGGAGCGAAAACGCACTGACAACGGCAGAGCCGTGGAAATGACGGTCCCTGGAAAGCCTGGAAAACCAAAGACAGGTTTCCCACTCTTCCCACCGCCCTTGGAAATCGCTGCGCGATTCCCACATTCCCACCGCTCCGACGACTCTTCCTATATAAAAGTGAGGCCGAAACCGCCTCACCGAAGAATCAACAACTTAGGGTGGGCCAAATTAAACCGCCGAAATGGGCCAAGTGGACTTGCCAAACGCAAACATTCTCGCTGACGAACGCAGCGACATCGTCATAGGTCACCAAGCCATCCGGCCCGCCGGCTTCGCCACGAAGCGCTCGGACGAGGAAGTGGCTGAACACCCCCTGCTGCAATTGATCGTTTTCGTAACTGACACGTCCAGGGCGCGTGGCAAACAGAACGCGCGTACCCTCGGCCTTGTCCAGCGTTCCAAAAGTGCGACTAGCCACCGACCTGCCGGGCTCATTGCGGCATGCGTCAATCCAGATCACTCGCCTCTTCGCACGTGTGGCCTGAAGCCGCTCGATTACTTCATCGACCGGGAGGCCGGACCCCGCCAGATTGTCAGAGCCAGCATCGACCGTGGCGAGCAGGTTCCGTTTGATCGTAAGCCCCGACGCCGTCTTGTCTTCGACTTCCCAGCCGTGGCCGCTGAAATAGAAGACGAGCGTACCTTCCCGTCGTTCCAGCACCTCGCCGACGTCCTTCAACGTGTTGCGCACAGCCTCTCGAGTCGCCTCGCCATCCTTTAGCGCGACCACCGTGTAGCCTTGCTTCTCGAGCACTTGTGCGAGCAGATCCACGTCGCGAGGCGGGTACTTCAGCTCTCCGATTCTGCTGCGGGTCGGGTATTTGCCTACTCCGACCAGCACGGCTACCTTTCGGCTCTGCGCGAACCCGAAGCGCTCGGACTCGTCAATTGGCCTGACCCGAATTTCGCGAACCTGAGCCGAGCAGGGACGTTCGATGCCAAACGCCGCAAGGAAACTGACGCCCATGAATCCAAGAGCGGTGTGTTTCATATTTCCGGCCAGTATGTCACCGAAGTGGGGAACTTTCAATGACGGGGTGCTACTGAAGGAGGACGGGGCCTCACCTCAAGCACACCGATGCCTGAGTTGTCTGCCGTGGCTAACGACGATAGAGAAATAGAGTGTGGCTGAAGCCATCACCGCCATCCAAGATTCTGTCGATCCTACGGTTCTTCCAGCCCGGGAATTCGAAGTCGTGCGAAACGATTCGCGTGCCTTTCTTGACCTGCCTGTGCAGCATCAGCTTCAATGTGTCGATGGAAGCAGGGCGCCGATAAACTGTAACGACATTCGCGGCAGCATAATCCTGCTCCATGATGTCGCCGTGGATAATTCGCGCCGTATCTTGCAGGCCAAGACCCTTGATCGTCTCCATGCTTTTGCGG
>JBGTFZ010000062.1:0-4059 GCA_041746955.1 Bryobacteraceae bacterium | reverse complement strand
GCTGCGGGCTCGATGGCCGACCGTGCTTCGAGCGGCGCCGCCACCGGAGCAAGCGTGCGGGGAGCCGCCAACCGCTCGACGGGCGCGGCATCCAGAGCGAGCTCCGGCTCGACCGGCATCGCCTCGAACCGCGAAGCGTTCCGGGGAGCGACAGCCCCCATATCCCCCAAAGTTCGCTCAATCAGATCGCTCAAGAACGTGCTCATCAGGCGCCCATCGCCATGTCGAGGTAGATCTGCCGCCGCCGCGCGCTCAGCGACAGAATCTCCGATTCGCTCCAGCCGTAGGCGCGGGCCAGCGTATGCGTCTCGCGCAGTAACCGCATGGCGCGGTCGCCGATCTCATTCCATAAGTACGAAGCGATATCGAACAGGCTGATCCAACGGTGCCGGCAAGCCGGGCAGGTGAGCTGCAATTCGATGCGAGCCATCGGGTCCAATTCCGCCACCCGCGCGTCGATCGCCCCGGCGGCACTCTCCGGCACGTCGGCTCCACCGCATCTCTCGAGCATCACGGCCACGCGGTGCTCTGGCGGCGCCGCGGCGGCGTCCAGCAGATCCGCCGTCGTGGGCGCGCGAACCACGATTGTGCGCCCTTCGAACTCCATTTCGTTCGAAGCGGGAACCGGCGCCCACGACGGAAGCTGGTGGGCGGTGAAGGACAACTCGAGCCTCTCCCGGCATTGGCCGCATGTGGCCACAGCGTCGAAACGGTCCCCGAAAATTCGCCGCCGAAGTTCCAGCAAACGCCAGTCCCGCTCACCGATCGCGAGCGATGACAAAGCGCCGATGTCTTGCTCCGGTTGGCCGATGCGCAACAATGTCAGGGCGCGATACAGCGGGTGTTGTCCCTGACCCTGCTCCCACGCATCCACCAGACGATTCGCCTCGATTGCGTGCACGGAATACCTTCCCCGTCCGGCCTTGCGAATTAAGGCTCGGTGAACGACGGCTCGCCGGGTTCGCCTACTTCGTAGTCCCGCTCCCAGCCTTCGTTCTCCAGCTTGAGATGCTGGATGGCGACGGCGTTGGCGTCGAGATCGGGCATGGCCTGATATTCCGACACCCAGCAGCGATACACCTTGTAGGAAATGGCCAGTTGCCCAGCTTCGTTGTATACCTCGATGATGACGTCCTTACGGAAGTCCTTCAACGAAACCTCCGAGCCCAGGCCGGAACCGTAGTTCCACACCTTGTTCGCCCACTGCTCGAAATCGACGTCGTGGGTGACGCCGCGTTCGAGAGTGACCGCTTCGTATTCGGTCCGTCCCGGCGATTTGCGGGTGGTCGAGGGATCGCCGCCGTCGCGATGCTTCACTACTTCGGTGGTGCGCTTGAGGGAGGAAACCTTGCTGATCCCCGCCACGTACTTGCCGTCCCACTTAACCCGGAATTTGAAATTCTTATAAGGATCGAAACGCTGTGCGTTGACGCTGAATTGTGCCATGGTCGTTCCCCTCCGTTTTCTAGACCGCTAGCTGTCCGGCCATCTGCTGGAGCTTGATCACCACGAACTCGGCGGGTTTCAACGGCGCGAAGCCAACGTGAATGTTGACGATGCCCCGGTTGATGTCGCTTTGCGTCGTCGTGTCCTTGTCGCATTTCACGAAATAGGCTTCTTTGGGGGTCGAGCCCTGGAAGGCACCCTGCCGGAACAGGTCGTGCATGAAGGAGCCGACGTTTAACCGGATCTGCGACCACAGCGGTTCGTCGTTCGGTTCGAACACCACCCACTTCAGTCCGCGGAACAGGCTCTCCTCAATGTAGAGCGCCATGCGGCGGACCGGAACGTACTTCCACTCCGAGCCGATTTCGTCGTTCCCGCGCAACGTGCGCGCGCCCCAAACGATGGTTCCGTAGACGGGGAATTTGCGGATGCAATTCACCGCCAGCGGATTGAGGATGCCGTTTTCGGAATCCGTCATGACCTTCGTGACGCCCGCCACGCCGCTCATGCTCGCGTCGGTGCCCGCCGGAGCCTTCCAGACACCGCGCGTCGAATCCGTGCGGGCGTACACTCCCGCCACCGAGCCGCAAGGCGGGAACGGACGGATGCGCCCTTCCTGCTGCGGATCGGGCGCGAGCACCCAGGGATAGTAGAACGCCGCGTTGATTCCATCGTCGCCGGTGAGGCTGGAATCCGGCGCGCCCGTCATCGACGAGCCCTCCGCCGTGGTCCCCTGGTCGGAATCGACTAGCAGCAGCGCGCGTTCGTCCCGGCAGAATTTTGCGAGAAGGCCGAGATTCGTGAAATTCGCGTAGCCCGGCACGTTGAGCATATTGAACAGATCGACGCGAGCCAGCGAAAACACTCCCGTCGAAACGCCATCGCCCATCAGCGCCGTGCCGAAGCCGGCGTCGGCGGGCAGCAGCACCGGCCCGTCGGCTCCTGCCGCCAGATCCTGGGTCTTGGCTGTCACCGCCTTCGTGATGTCGGCCTTGGTGACGTTCAGGATCAGGGATTCGTCGTCCAGCACCGCCTTCACATAGCGGCTGTCGGCCGCGTCGAGCGACAGATTCACGTACGATTCGGCGATGGCACCGGTGGCTTTCACCACCACGTCCAGCCGGAACCGCGTGGCATCGTCGGTGCGGGGCTTGGCGACCAGTTGGTAGGCGTTCGCCCACGTCCCCGGTCCCGAGGCCGCTACCTCCAAGCCGTCCACCACCGCCGTGGACGCCACGTCGCCCGCGCCGGTAAGCCGGATCACATAGCACTGCGATCCGCCATTGGCGAAGAACTGCGACACGGCGTATCCGAGATAACCGCGCGCGTCCAGTCCGCCGAAAATCCGCTCGTAGTCGGACCAGCTCAGGCACAAGACGGCGCGATTGTTTGGACCCTTGGTGGCCCATCCGGCAAAAGCCGCAACCGATGTGGAAACGCCGCTGATGGTGCGAACACCGCTCGGGATCTCCTCGATATAAACGCCGGGATACGAAACTTTAACGGGCACGAAATCCTCCTTTTCGCGAACCCCTACTCCACGTGCGAAATCAACTATCCGTTATTTTGTGGTCGCTGGCAAGACAAATGTCAATGTATTTGAAACAAGCGATTCCAGGGTGCGCGCGCATGCATCCGAAGCCGATAGTGCCGCAAAAGTCTCCGGCGTTTCTCGAAAAGAATGCCGGCTCACGGGAATTCAACAGTTTATTTCTCCGTCCGGGGACGCTTGCGAAGCGAGCGCAATCGCCATTACGATCGCGCTGCGGGACCTCGAAGGACTCGCCATGTCGAGGATTGCCCCGGCACCTTGGCCATTTTGTCGTTCTCGACGTCGGCTTACGCGTAGGCCGTTTTACGAAGTTTAGCCGACGGCGTCACCGCACACCAGCCTTCGTCATCACCGATTTTCGACGCGACGGCGTCGCTTCCACCAAGACGAACGAGGCGGGCAACTTCACGCAGCGCTTCCTAATCGACGGACGCTACCGCGTGGGCGTCGAAGCGCGTTCTCTTTCGTTCACCACGTTGGTTAGAATTGCTCTCCTTATGGAAGTAAGGAGCCGCGAATTAAAGTGGCTGAAGCGAGGGGAAGGCTTTCCCCCCATACAAACTGGAGACCGGGACTGCCTTTAGCGATTGTGCAAGGGTCGCTTGCACAAATAGTCCTTGACTCTCTACCATAGTTCTGTAATTATCGAAGTATCAAACGAGTACGCCATGGCCAAGACAAAACAAGAAGACGTCATTCGGTTTGCCGACATGCTTGGCGCGATGGGTACCGAGCCCCGGCTAAAGATTATGCGGCTCCTCCTCTCAGCACACCCTGAAGGCATGGTTGTGGGCGAGATCGGAAGTGAGCTGGAGATCAGCCCTTCCACCCTGTCTCATCATCTGGACAAACTCAAGAATGAAGGACTTGTCAGCGTGAGAAGGGACAAAATGAACTTGTACCCTGGCCTGAGACACGAGTCTAGCAGGCTGCTGAAATTCTCCTCAAACAAGTGACCTCAGTAATGTTTTGAACGTCTCTTCGGTATGCGCGGAGAAGACATTCAACAGCAGGCCATGTTCAGCTACGGATCGCTGGAAGAGCGGGTGCCGGCGGACCAT
>JBGTFZ010000061.1:0-38511 GCA_041746955.1 Bryobacteraceae bacterium | reverse complement strand
GTCGCCCAGCGGAACCGTCGCCAGGTTTGTCAGTTTTCCCTCCCGGAATCCCACCAGCGCGATATACCCCAACACCCCCGATCCTCCTCCGCTTTCCGTCAGGATTGCCGCCGCCTCCATCGCCCCATCGCCGTCTAAATCCCCCGTTACCCGGAAGTGGCGCACCAGCGATGCCTGCGTCCGCGCCTGCTCCCACTTCCCGTCCTGAAGTGTCACCGCACCGCCCGCGAGTTGAAGGCCATCGTATGTCGCGTTCTCCAACTGTTTCTGCGTGGGCGCGGGAATGCTCTTCGCCTCTGGAGCTTCGGTACGGTTGCCGGCGCAACCGGTGAACAGCATCAGGGAAATCAGCGCACTGCGGTTTCGGAGCTTCACCACCATTTGAGGTTAGCGCCAGAAGGCGTGTGATAGCATCCAGATCCATATGGCTTCGCTGGCTGAGGATTTCATAGCGCCTTATCGCGTCACCGATGGCAAGAAGTTTCATTTGAAATCGGTGGATCCGGCGGACACCGGCGAAGTCCGGTCAAAGAAGACCGCGCGAGTCTGGCTGGAACGGGGCATCGAATGGATGACTGAGCGTCAGAACATGTTGTACGCGCAGGATCGTTGGAGCCTTCTTCTTGTCTTCCAGGCGATGGACGCGGCAGGCAAGGACGGCGCGATCCGGCACGTCATGTCGGGGCTGAATCCCCAGGGCTGCCAGGTTTTCTCGTTCAAGGCGCCATCGAATGAAGAGCTTGACCACGATTTCCTCTGGCGTTCGATGAAGTGTCTTCCGGAGCGAGGCCGCATCGGAATCCATAACCGGTCTTATTATGAGGAAGTTCTGGTGGCGCGGGTGCACCCGGAGATTCTCGACTCCCAGAAGTTACCGAACAAACTTCGCACCAAGCAGATTTGGAAGCAGCGGTACGAAAGCATCTCCGATTTTGAGCGGCATCTGGCGCGAAATGGAACCGTGATTCGAAAGTTCTTTCTGCACGTTTCGCGGGACGAGCAGAAAAAGCGGTTTATGGAGCGGCTCTCGCAGCCGGAGAAGAATTGGAAGTTCTCCTCCGCCGACGTGCGTGAGCGCGGCTTTTGGGACAAGTACATGGCGGCCTACGAGGACGCTATCCGTGCAACGGCCACGCCGGATGCGCCCTGGTTCGTGATTCCCGCCGACAACAAGTGGTTCACGCGGTTGATGGTGGCCGCCGTCATCGCCAACGCGCTGGATTCGCTCCATCTGGCTTATCCAAAGGTCAGCGATGCGAAACGGAAGGAACTGAAGGCGGCGAAGGAAGAACTCGCCGCCAGCGATTGAGGGCCGCTACTTTTCGCTTGCCTTTTTGTGATCTTCCATCTCAACGTGCAAGTCGTTCTCAACTTGAAACGCTCCAGGAACCTGATTGGCGGTGATGTTCGCGATCGCGCGATCGCCCTCGTTCAGCACCACCCCCTCCAGGGTCAAGTTGCCGTTTTTTACGATGATGTGGATCGGATGGTACCCAATGGGCGGATCGTTGGTCAGGCCGACGGCCATCCTTGCGGGTGACATGTAGATGCCGACGCCGCGGTTGGGATTGTAGCGTGACAACTGGGAATTTCCGTAGATGCGGGCGTAAGCCTGCGTGCGGACGCGGTCGTCGTTGGGGGATAGCGGCAGTACCTCAATGCGGTTCTCGACCGCCGCCACACCTTCAACACCCTTCACTATCCGTTCGACAGAGCTCTTCAATGTCGGACGCGAAGCGGAGCCTTTCAGGACGACGTTGTAGCCGTTGAAGCTAAACGTGATCCAGTCGAAGACGCCATAGTTCGGTAGCGTCAGGATCCCCTTCTGGATCGCCTTCGCCATGCGCGTCACTTCCTGCTCAGACGGCTGCTTTTCCGCAGTTTTTTCCGGTTTTTCCTGCGCGCAGACCACTGTGGCCGCGAGAATTAGTGATGTGAAAAGTTTAGTTCTCATGGTTGTTTGGATTGTACACTCGGTGTAGGCTGATGTGGGCCGCCGCGCTGCAAAAACTTCTACGTTGGGTGGTTCTCCCCGCCAGCTTGTTCATCGTGGTGTTGTTAAGCCTCCTCCATGTCCCCCGCATCCAGAGGGCCATTCTTGACAGGGCACTTCGCATCGACTCTCCCGTTCGCGCCGAAGTGGGCCAATTTTCCTTCAACCTGTTTCGTCGAACGGCCAGCATTCGCGATCTAATTGTCCGGAACGCGGCGGGAGATCCGGCGTTTTTCGCCGCTCGCGAACTGGACGTTTCCTGGAAGTATAGCGATCTTTCGCGCGGGCTGGCGGGTCTGGCGATTCGCGGCTCCGGCATCACGCTGGACTTGGCCCGGCTGCCTGACGGGCGCCTGAATCTGCCCGCAAGTGAAGGTGGTGGCGACGCGCTTCCCGCGCCGGACTTCCTGGGGTTTGACGACGTTCACCTGCTGTACTCGGACGCTTCGGTGTCCGCGTGCCTGGGGCCGCTTCGTTTAGAATTGATTGATGGCGCACTCGCGCTGAACCAGGAACGCGCCGGCACGGTAGACATCGGACCGTATGCCGCATCGATCACCACCCTGTCGGCTGCGGGAACCCTTACCGAACTCAGCCTCGCGGGTATCCAGGCAAACGGTGAGATTGCCATCGCGGCGAGTTCGCTTCCAGAGGTGGGCTCGGCAACGGCGCGAACAAGCTTCGCGCTGACGGGTAGCGATCAGCGTCTTGTGCTGCGCGGCCTTGAGTTGGATTCGGAACGCTTCCTTGCGCGCGGACAGATCGGTTTCTCGCTGGACGAAGGACCCTCGGAAGCCACGATCACCGCCCGGGGTGAAGGCATCACCGCGGCCGCCGACTTGAAATGGCGTGGGTTCGACATCGTGGAGGCCACTGGCGCCGCCACAGTCACCGCATCGCGGGAGGACGTTCGCGGCACCGCCGCCGTTGGTCTGGACCGGAACGTCATTCGCGTCTCCGCAGGCTCCATCGAAACCTTCGGCGCGAAACTTAGCGCGGATCTCCGCATGGTGCGGTCCGATCTGCGGTTGTCCGGCTCCGTTGGCGGAGTGTATCCGTTCAACGGCAATCAGCTTGCATTCCGCGCGGACGTAAGCGGCACCGCAACGGGCCCACTTGCCGCAATCAGCGCGAACGCGGACGGCCTATCGGCGGGACCGCTTTCCGGCGCTACGCTCACCGCGACGGCGGACGCATCGCTTCGCTCCGTCAATCTGAAGGAAGCCACGCTGCGCTGGCAGGATCAGGTGGTCCGCGCTTCGGGCCAAGTGATGCTGGACCAGAGTCCGGTGGCAATCGACGTCACCGTTGATGGAGAGGATCTCAAGCTCGCCACGATCCTCGAAGCCGCAGCACCCGACGTGGCGGCGGACGGCACGGTGTCGCTTCACGCCACGCTTACCGGCGCGGCGGCCGACCCCCGAGTAGCCGCGCGTCTGACGGGCAACGGCCTCATCGCGTATGGCGAGAAGTTCGGCTCTTTCGATGCGGGTGTCACCTACGCGAACTCCTACCTCGAATTGGAATCGCTGGTTCTGTCAAAACCTCAGGCGTCGGGCGTGGGCACGCTTACAGCCCGGGGCTGGGCCGATCTGCAGGACCGGCTATTTCATCTGGAGGCTGACTCCAACAACCTTCAACTGGAATCGCTTCGGGTGAGCGGCCAGTCGATCCAGGGCGAACTTCAGTTGAAGGCCGACGCTGGAGGGTCGTTTGACGATCCCGCCGGTGAGCTTTCCGCGGGGCTGAAGAGCGAGAGCCTGGGCAACGTCACTGCCAGTGCGACGGTCGAAAAGCGCTTGGTGCGGTTTGCCGCGGCCGCCGATCCGGTAATCCTCGACTCGTTCGGAGTGCCGGGAACAGTGGAGTTCAAAACCTCCGGCAGTGTTCCCTTCGGCGAATGGCGGCGTGTCGAAGCCAGGGTGACGGCGCCTTCGATAGATGTCACCATCGCGGGACAGCACGTTACCAACGACGGCGCGGTCGAACTGGAAGTTCTCGACGGCCTCCTACAAGCCCGCGCGGTATCGCTGAAATCGGGCGGAGGGACGGTGTCCGCTTCCGGGGCGATGGCGCTGTTCGACGAGACTTCGCCTGGACTGAAGATCGCCGGTGAGATTCCTCTCTCGCTGGCGCAACAGTTCTTTCCGGCAGACTACCCGGCCTGCCTCGACGGCGTTGCCACGCTGGCGGGGACGGTCGGCGGCGGTATTCAGAATCCGCTGCCCGATGTCAGCGTCTCCGTCGAAACGGCCACGCTTACGCTTCCGTCGATCAACGAGCCCGTCAGCGGCATTCGCCTGCAGGCGCGCGTCCGGCGCGACGCCGTTGAAGTGGAGAAGATGGAAGCCGCGTTCTCCGGTGGAACTCTCGCCGCTACCGGGCGATTTACCTTCGAACCGGCAGCGTATCAGGCAAAGCTCTCCATTGATCAGGTGGACCTTGCGCCCGTCGCGGGTTCGCAGGTGCCAGAGACCATCTCTATCCCGATTAGCGCGACGCTGGAAGCGCGCGGCGAATCGCTGGAACTCGACGATCTATCGGCATCCGCCGTCATTCAGGAATTGGCGCTGATCGCGCAACAGGGCGAAATTCGCCAGACTCAACCCACGCGCATTGCGCTTGCCAATCAACGGCTGACGCTGGAGCGGTTTCAGGCCAAGGGGAAACTGACGGAGATTGACGCCACTGGGACATACGACCTCCGCACTCAAACGCTGGACGCAAAGCTGGACGGAGAGCTGGATACGGGACTTCTCACCCGTAATTCTGCCGAGCTCGCGATGGCCGGAATAGCCGTCGCGCACGTCAGCCTAAGCGGGCCGGTGGCGGAGCCTTTGGTGCGCGGCACGGTCGCATGGCGCGATGGCCAGCTTGCCGTAACAGAGCCCGCCCTAGGGTTGGACGACATCAATTTCCTCGCGCGTTTCGATGGCCGGAAAGTTGAGATCGAACGGTTGGCGGCGGACCTGAATGGCGGGCGTGTACGCGCCTCGGGATCGTTTGAAATTGAAGGCAGCAAGCCGGCAAACGTCAACCTGGAGCTAACCGCCCGCAACGTATTTCTCGACTATCCCAGCGGCTTCCAAACTCTCTCCACGTCCAATCTGACGCTGAAAAGTGCAGGCCGAAACCTTCTCTTGGGCGGCAGCGTCATCGTGCAGGATGGTTCCTATCGGGAACCGTACGACATTACCCAACTGATTCGTTCGGCGCGGAGGCAGGGATCATTGCTGGAGGAGCGCAATGAGCTTCTTGAAAGCCTCCGGTTCGATATTCAAGTGCGCACGCGGCAGCCCGTGGTAATGGACAACAACATCGGGCGGGTGGTGGCCGACGCGAACGTACGGTTGGTTGGGTCGCCGCAGCGTCCCGGCCTTACCGGACGCATAGAGTTGGAGGAAGACGGTCGAATCTACTTCGGTGGCCGTGCATTTCAGATCACGAACGGCGTCATCGACTTCACGGAAGAGAATCGCATTGCGCCACGGTTTAACCTTGCCGCGGAGACGCGCGTATCCACGTATGACATCACTCTGAAGCTGACAGGCGACATCGACGATATCGAAACCAGCTTCTCTTCGGAGCCTTCGGCCAATCAGGATCAGATCATGGCGCTGCTGTTCACGGGGTCAATCGACAACGCGGGCCGCGGTTCCGCCTACGCCCAAACGCAAATGCTGACGCTGTTTGGCAGTTCGCTGACCGGCGGTATTTCAAACCGGCTCCGCAACACATTCGGGCTTAGCGAGTTCCGCGTCGATCCAGGTCTGATCTCGCCGGACAGCGATCCCACCGCGCGTCTGACGATCGGCCAGAATCTGACGCCCGACTTCCGCATCACGTACTCCACCAATCTGGCCGACAGCCAGGATCAGATCTGGGCGGCCGAGTATAGCTGGCGCCGCCGCTTTCTAGCGCGATATTTCCGCCAGACAGATCAATCCAACCGAGTGGAGCTGCGGTTCCGTTTCCGCTTTGGAGGAGGGCCCAAAACCGGCGACTTTTCGAGCCGCCGGAGCCGCCGCGAGACCCGTATCGGCGAGCTGAAGATTCTGGGCGAACCCATCCTGGACGAGAAGACGATTCTCAGCAAGCTGCGACTGAAACCGGGCGGCAAGTTCGACGCGATCAAGGCGCAGGACGGATTGCGCCGCCTGCGGACCTACTACGCAAAGCTGGGCTACGCGGAGGTGCGCATTCGCCAGGACCGGCGGCCCGTCCGGGACCCGGATCGCGAGGAGGGCGACGAGCGCGTCGTGGATCTGGAATACATGATCGAGCCAGGCCAGAAGGTTAGGTTCATCTTCGAAGGTGCGCCGGTCTCAGGGTCAAAGGAGACTCACGTTGCGCAACGGTGGCAGCAAGGGCTGATCGACCAGCAGCGGATTCGCACAACATCGCTGCTGCTGCGCGACGAACTGGTTCAGGACGGCTATGCGGACGCAAAGGTAACCGCAGAGATCAAGCCCGGCGATACGCAGAAGACCGTTGTGTATGAGATCGACCGCGGGCAAAAGTACGGGCATCCGGATTTCGATTTCGGCGCTGTACCCAAGGATCTTGCCGCCGATCTGCGGCACGCCCTTCGCCGCGAAAAGCTTGACCGCGAGGTAAAGTCGCATCCAGACCAAGTCGCGATATTCCTACGGCGATACCTCGAGCAGCTTGGCTACTTGGCCGCAGCCGTCGAGGCGCCCATTGTCACTGCAACAGGCGACCATGACCTGATGGCGTCCGTGCCCGTCGAGTTGGGTCCGCCGTTCGTCGTGGGCGACGTGCGCTTTGAAGGCATCGCCGCGTTTGAAGCGGATATCCTCCGGCGCGCCATGATCGTCGAAGGCGGAGAGTCGTACGTGCCCGAGGATCGCTATACGCTCGCCAACCGGGTGCAGCGCTACTACTGGAATGCCGGTTACCGCAAGGCGGAGGTGGATCTGCGGGAGAACCCGGACTTAGGGAACGGCACCGTCGATCTGGCCGTTGTCGTGGATGAGAAGCAGCAGTTGCTGGTTGAGAATGTCGATGTCGACGGCTTGAGCGTGACCAAGGAGTCCTACCTGCGTAGAAGGCTGGATCTTGAAGAAGGAGACGTCCTCAGCGCCGCCAAAGTAAACTCGTCGCGCAGGAATCTTCTCGATTCGGGCGCCTATAATCTGATCGATTTTACGTATCCGCCATTCGGCGACATCGTTGCACCACCCGCTCCCCAGCCCATCACGATGAACATTCAGGTGCGGGAGCCGAAGCCATACAGGCTGGATCTCGGTGGAACTTACGATACGGAACGAGGACCCGGTGTACTAACTGACTTCTCGACCATTAACGTACTTGGCGAGGCAAGAACCCTTGGTTTGCGAACATTGGTCGATCAAAAGCGGCAGGAGTATCGCGTCTATTTTTCGCAACCCTTCCTGGGAAGCAAGCGCATCAACACGACATCGACGCTGTTTCTTCGCAACGAGAGGGACCTCGGCGCATTCGACGCGCGGAGCCGCGGACTGACCGTGCAGCAGTATATCCGCCTGGGCCCGCGATTCGACTTTATCTACGGATACAAGTATACGACCGCCGTAGTTATTTCCCGGACCGACGGTTTTAGGTTGAGCGGATCGTCAGCGCCACTCATTTCATCCTTGATCCGCGATTCCCGCGACAACGTACTCGACGCTACGAAAGGCACCTTTACGTCCCACTCGGTGGAGTACGCGCCGGGCGCGCTCGGGGGTGACGTGAAGTTCTTTCGCTATTACGCGCAGGGGTTCAAGTATTTTGGACTTACTAAGCCGGTGCAGATGCCGTTCGAAGGCGAGGTCCGTCGATCGCGTTTCGTGTTTGCCACCGGAGCGCGCTTTGGCGCCGCCAACACTATCGCCGACACGATCATCCTTCCGGTTGACCGATTCTTCGGCGGAGGTGGCACGACGGTTCGCGGCTACAAACAGAACACTCTCGGGCCAACGGTGGCGGGTGAGCCGGTGGGCGGACTGGCGACGATGGTGTTCAATAACGAACTGCGCTTTCCGCTCTTTAAGTTCTTCGACGGGGCGGCTTTCTTCGATGCGGGAAACGTCTGGGAGCGGCCTAGCAACATTAGCTTCACCGATCTTCGTATGGGAACGGGCTTCGGCGTTCGCATTCGGAATCCGTTCATCATCGTCCGGCTGGACTACGGATTCAAGGTCGGCCGCAGACCCGGCGAATCCGCCGGAGCGTTCTTCTTCTCTATCGGGCAGGCGTTCTAACGAAGGCTAGGCGCTGCCCGGCAGATGCTGCCGCAGGTTAGTAAGTGCCGTAGAAAGTGCCTGCCGGTACACCGCGCTGTCGGCGCCCCATGAAAGCACGTTGAATCCCAGCGCCATCCACTGCTGCGCCTGCTCCATGTTTCCCGGCTGAATACCCGCGCGCTTTCCATGCTTCTTCGCGGCTGCCGTAACGGCCCTCAACGCTGCCAGAAAATCTGCGTGCTGAAACTGCGCCGGTATACCCATCGACTGCGACAGGTCGAAGTGCCCCACCCAGACGTTGTCGACTCCGGGTGTGGCCGCAATCGGATCGACGTTCTCGACACCCTTTGGCGATTCGATCTGGCAGATAACGACGGAACTTGCGTTTATCTCATCGAAGTATTGGCGTGCATCCGGCACGACGAAGTCTGTGTGAGAGGTGCCCAAGCCAACTCCTCGTTTGCCGATTGGCGAGAACTTCACCGCGTTGACAATTTCGGTGGCCTCCTCCGCCGACTGAACGTTCCCCACCATCACCCCTAGCGCGCCGGCATCCATCACGCGCGCCAGAAAGTGATACTGCAATTGCGGCACGCGCACGATGGGCGCGAACGACGCGGCCTTCGACCACGCGATGAGATCGGCAACCCGCTCGATGCCGAAGTTCGAATGCTCCATGTCGAACAGGACGAAGTCCAGATCCAACGAGTCGAGCAGTTTCGCGATGCCGCGCGTCCCGAACTCCCACACCATATGGCCAATGGGGATGCGTCCCGCGGCGATCGCTTCACGATACCGGTTCTGTTTCATGGGTTTCTCTTTCTGTATGAGGCAAGCTTGGCCTGAAAGCCGGGGCGCGCCAGCACGTCTTTGTTCACCACCGGCACCGGCGCCTCACCACGCGCGACGGCGAGAATGTTACCGCACGCCTCCAGGCCGTTGTCGCGCGTAATCTCTTCCGTCCAGGGAAGCCCGTGCGGAGACAGGATTGTGTTCGGCGCCTGCCGGACGGGGTCGTCGTCCGGCAGAGGTTCCTTTTCGAAAACGTCGAGCCCAGCGCCGGCGATCCAGCCTTCATTCAATGCGCGAGTCAGCGCCCGCTGATCGACGATGCCTCCGCGTGCGGTGTTGATCAAAAACGCCGTCGGCTTCATCATCCGCAGGAATGCCTCGCTCACCAGGCCGCGCGTGGTGTCATTCAGGAAGGTATTGACGCACAGATAGTCGCTTTCCCGGAAAAGCTTTTCCTGGTCCACAAGTTCAACGCCCAACGTCCTGGCCTCCAGCGGATCGACGTGTGGATCGCAGGCCAGCAGGCGGCTGAACCCCAGCGACTGAACCATGCTGAACAGTTCGCGCGCGATGTTTCCGCAACCAAGCGAGCCCAGCACGCGCCCTCGAATATTCCGGCCCAGCTTCGGCAAGTCGCCCCGCCACTTTCCTTCGCGAACCGTGCGGTCCTGCAGCGTGAGGTTCGTCGTCAGCGCGAACACGTAGGTAAGGATCGCCTCCGCAACCGGCCGGCGAACGGCGGTGGGCGTAATCGCCAGCGCGATGTCGTTGTCCGTGATGGCCGCTGTGTCGATCATGTCGTAACCGACGCCCCATCGCGCGATCACAGCCAGCCGCGAAACGCCCTCTACGCTGGCGCGGGTGAAATTCAATCCAAGGGCGAAGATGGCGTCGTACCGGTCGATCGCCTCGCGCGTTGCCATATTGCCCGGCTGCGGCGGCATCGGTTCCCAGGCAATTCCGGCGGGCCCGAGGGTCTCCTGGATCTCCCTCTCGAACCTGCCGCGGGCATCCACGTAGAAGTCCGGCGTCACGCCGACTAGGAAAGGCACAGCGGGAATTATACAATCGCGGATTGTGATCGATCTCGATTATCTTTGTGACGTCGCGCAAAGCTTCTTCGCCCGCGGCTACGCTTTCGGGTCCACCGGCAACCTGTCGGTTCGCGACGGAAGCAGGATTTGGATCACGCCTACGGGCCGGGCGTTTCGGGATTTGAAAGCGCGGGACCTTGCCGAGGTCGACACCGAAGGCCGCGTGACGGGAGACAACCGCCCGTCAAAGGAGTACCCGTTCCACCTAGGCTGCTATCGCGCGGCGGGTGGCCGGGCGGCGGCCATCGTGCACCTGCACTGCACTTACTCGGTGGCGTTGTCGTGCCTCGACTGGATCGATCCGGATGAGCCGATGCCGGTGATCACTCCGTACTACCTGATGCGGGTGGCGCCGCTGGGGATCGTGCCTTACTTCCGGCCCGGATCGGCCGAACTGGGGGCGGCAGTGGAGATGGCCGCTGCCGGACACGATGTCCTGCTGCTTCGCAATCACGGCATGATTGCGCTTGGCCGGTCGCTGGACGAGGCTGTGGACCGCGCGGAGGAACTGGAGGAGACGGCAAAGTTGTTCTTCCTGCTGCGCGGGGAGAAGACGCGGCGTTTGACGAGTGAAGAGCGGGGCGAGATACAAAAGACCTTCGGCGCGGCTAAGCCAAAAGATCCTTGATCACGCGTCCGTGGACATCGGTAAGCCGGTAGTGCCGTCCCTGAAACTTGTAAGTCAACTTCGTGTGGTCGATCCCCATCAGCCGCAGCATCGTCGCGTGCAGGTCATGCACGTCCATCGGATTCTCCACGATGTTGTAGCTGAAGTCGTCCGTCGCCCCATAGCTGACCCCGGGCTTTACGCCCCCGCCCGCCATCCAAACGGAGAAGCATCGTGGATGATGGTCGCGCCCATAGTCCGTTTCCGTCAGCGTGCCTTGTGAGTAAACCGTGCGTCCAAACTCCCCGCCCCACACAACCAGCGTGTCGTCCAGCATTCCCCGCTGCTTCAGGTCCGTGATCAGCGCCGCCGACGGCTGATCGGCCTGGCCACACTGCTGCCGTATTTGCTTGGGGGTGTTGGTGTGCGCGTCCCAGCCGCGGTGATACAACTGCACGAATCGCACGCCGCGCTCCACCAGACGCCGCGCCAGGATGCAACTGGCCGCGAACGATCCCGGCTTTCGCGACTCGGGCCCGTAGAGTTCGAAGGTGGATTCGGGTTCGCTGGACAAATCGGTGAGCTCCGGAACCGACGCCTGCATGCGATACGCCATTTCGTACTGCGCAATGCGGGTCTGCGTCTCCGGGTCGCCGTACTCTTCAAACTCCAACTGGTTGAGCTTGCCCAAATCGTCCAGGAACCGGCGGCGCGCTGTCCGCTCATAACCGTTTGGGTCGGATAGGTAAAGAACTGGATCGGCGCCGGAACGGAACTTCACGCCGGCATGGCGAGTGGGAAGAAATCCGGAACCCCACATGCGGTCGGCAAGAGCCTGCGAATTTCCCAACCCTTGCGAGACCATCACGACGAACGCCGGCAGATCCTTGTTCTCCGCGCCCAGCCCGTACGACAGCCAGGAGCCGATGCTGGGACGGCCCGCCAGTTGGAAGCCGGTCTGGAAGAACGTCACCGCCGGATCGTGATTGATCGCCTCGGTGTGAAGGCTCCGGATGACGCTGATCTGGTCGGCGATCTTCGCCGTATGCGGCAGCACCTCCGACAACCACTGCCCGCTCTGGCCGTGCTGCGCGAATGACAAAATGGATGGCGCGGTGGGAAATTCCGTCTGATGCGACGTCATGCCGGTAAGCCGCTGGCCCTGCCGGATGCTTGCGGGCAGGTCCTGGCCGCGCAGTTTCGCGAGGCCCGGTTTGTAGTCGAACAAATCCAGTTGCGACGGTCCGCCATGCATGAACAGGTAGATCACGCGCTTGGCTTTCGGCGGGAAATGCGGCAGGCCTTCCATGTCCGCGAACGCCGCGCGTCCCAGCATCATCGACGACATCTGCAGCAGGTGGCGGCGGCTGATCATGGCTTGGTCACCGCTTCATCCAGGTTGAGAATCAGGCTTGCAACAGCCATATTGGCGGCCAGATCGCGCGGCGAAATTCCATCGGGGATGCGCGAGTCTCCCTGGAAAAGATATGCCTCCGCCTTCTGGTTTCCGGCGAAGTAGTCGCGATGGTACGCCAAGCTCTCTTCAAGCACCGCCAGTTCCGCTGGACGAGGCTCCCGCGCCAGCACCCGCTTGAATCCCGCTGCCACGCCTTCGCGGATCATCCGTTGCGCCAGCACCCGCGCCGCTTCAAGAAACGTGACATCGTTCATCAGGTTTAGCGCTTGAAGGGGAGTATTGGTGCGGTTCTCGCGAACGGTGCACGTCTCGCGCTGCGATGCGTCGAAGTTCATCATCATTGGCGGAGCGACCGTTCGCCGCCAGTAGGTGTAGAGGCTGCGGCGGTAGAGATCCGCGCCGGTGTCGCGTTCGTACTCACCGCTCTGCATGGTCACTTCGGCCCACAGTCCGTCCGGTTGGTACGGCTTCACCGACGGCCCACCCAGCTTGCTCGTCAGCAGACCGGACGCGGCAAGCGCCTGGTCCCGAATCATCTCGGCGGGAAGGCGTGTGCGCGGCCCGTGCGCCAGTAGACGATTTTCCGGATCGCGTTCGACAAGCTCCGCAGACGCCTTGCCACTCTGCCTGTAGGTCTGCGAAAGAACGATGCGTTTCAGCAGCAGCTTCGTATCCCAGCCAGACTCCATGAAATCAACAGCCAGCCAATCCAGCAGTTCCGGATGCGATGGCCACTCGCCTTGAAGGCCGAAATCCTCGGTGGTCTTCACGAGGCCAGTGCCGAACAGCATCTGCCAGAACCGGTTCACCGCCACGCGCCCGGTAAGCGGATGCTCTGGCGCCACCAGCCACTTCGCCAGCGCCAGCCGGTTGTTGGGCGCGCCTTGCGGAAGCTCGGGGAGCACCGACGGAATCCCAGGCTCCACCAGGTCGCCCGGCTTGTTGTACTCTCCCCGGACCAGCATGAAAGTCTGGCGGCGTTTCTCCCTTTCGGCCATCACCATCACGGTGGGGAAACTTGTCTCCAGCAGTTCGCGTTGCCACAGCGCCTTCGCCAGACGCTTTCCAGAATCCGTCGTTTCCATGCCCGCCAGCCGCTTCATCGTCTCCGGCTTTGCGCGGCCGGCCATAGCCGCCACCTGACTCTCGCTGAGGATTCGCGCCCATGCCCGCGCACCGGCAATCTCTCCGTTGAAGCGGCGATCCTTGCCCCAACCCATGCCCAGGCGCAGCGGTTGCGGGAACACCGATCGCGCGTTGTTGAATGGGCGGTACAGCGTTTCCATCAGCACCTTGAACTTCACCGGCTGGCCATCGACATAGACTCGAACTCCGCTGGCCATCTTCGATCCGTCGTAGGATGCTGTCACCTGATGCCAGCGGCCGGCTTCCAACACCGGTTCCGTCTCCACGCGAAGCGCGTCGCTGACATAAACGTTGGTGACGTGGAAGTGCACCTTGCCCTTGTCGGCCATCAGTCCGTAGCCTTTGCCGTCGGGCGTGTCGATCATCCGCGCGACAACCGGTCCGTCCGGAATCTCCTGCGACCGGATGCGCGCCGACAACGTGAAGGAATTGTCGATGTCCCATTGGCCCGCCGATCCGGCGACGCGAGGCTCCAACGCCGGAATTTGCTGTTCGTAGTCCAGTCCAAGAGATGGTCGGTAATCGCCGGGAACCGGCGTCCCGCGCTCTTGCGCGAATGCCGTCTCCAAGTCTTCGATCTTGCGATTCCATCCTGCCAACTGCGCCTGCTGGGAATGCGTCGGCGCGGGCACCACCGGGTGCGAGTTTCCGTACTTCATCCCGCGGCCATTCTCCGGCACGTTGTTGAAGTAGGCGAACAACTCGTAAAACTCTTTCTGCGAGATCGGGTCGTACTTATGGTTGTGGCAGCGCGCGCATCCCGTCGTCAGCCCCAGGAACACGGCGCCGAAAGTCTCGACGCGATCAATGACATACTCAATCGCGTACTCCTCCGGAATGATGCCGTCTTCCGTGTTAATGCGGTGGTTGCGGTTGAAACCGGTAGCGATTTTCTGCTCCATCGTCGCGCCCGGCAAAAGGTCGCCGGCGATCTGCTCGACTATGAAACGATCAAACGGCTTGTTGTCGCCGAAGCTTTCGATGACGTAGTCGCGCCACCGCCACATCACCCGGTCGCCGTCGTATTGGTAGCCGTTCGAGTCGGCGTAGCGCGCGGCATCCAACCAACGCATCGCCATGCGTTCGGCATAGGGCGGCGACGCCAGAAGGCGGTCCACCACGTTCTCATACGCGCTGGAGGACTTGTCGGCGAGGAAGGCGTCCACATCGGCGGGTGTTGGGGGAAGCCCAGTCAGGTCCAGCGTCACACGCCTTAGCAGTACCGCGCGATCCGCCGGCTTCTGCGAAGTCAGACCCGCGGTTTCCAGCCGCTGGGCGACAAAGTAATCGATGGGATTGGCGCCCTCCGGCACGGTGTGTTTGACGGGCGCGAGAAACGCCCAATGCTTCTGCCACTTCGCGCCGTCCGCGATCCAGGAACGCAGTGTCTCAATCTCTTTGCCGCTTAGCTCGTGGCCGGTGTAGACGGGCGGCATTCGCTTCGCTTTGCTGGCGGACGTGATTCGCTTGATCAGCTCACTGGCTTCCACGTCGCCCTCGACAATCGCGCGCCGCCCGCCCAGGTCGGCCTTCGCCTCCGCTTCGATATCCAGCCTGAGTGGGATCTTCTTCGCCTTTGCGTCGGGCCCGTGGCAGAGGAAGCACTTGTCCGAAAGAATCGGCCGGACATCGCGGTTGAACTCGACAGGCTGCGCGTGAAGCGGGAACGATGCCAGGCCCGCCAGGAGGCTAATCGACAGCGATTTCAACATAGCGGAGTTTCGAGTCACGCTCTACTTGCAGCACCACGACGTCACCAGGCTGCAGTTGCGCTAGAACCGCCTTGATCTCCTGCAGGGTCCGGACGTCTTTTCTATTGACTGAGTAGATGATATCCCCAATCTCCAGAAGGCCCGCGGGGCGTCCCGCGTTCGCCAGGAGATTCGCCACCAGGATTCCACGCGGACGGCGGGTTGTGCCCACCAACTCCTTTACTTTCGCGTCCATCTCCAGCGCCATAATTCCCAGCTGCGGGATGGTCCCCACGGACTGATTCGCCAGGGCGGCGAAACGGTCGGGGTCGTTGGGACGCTCACTTACGGTGACGTACTTCCGGATCGTCTTTCCGCCGCGGACCACCTCAACTTCGACGACGGAGTCCACCGGTTTGGGATACAGATTCACCTGAAGCTGACGCGCGTTTTCCATCGGCTTTCCATTCAAGCCCAGGATGATGTCCCCCACTTCGAGGCCCGCTTTGCTGGCCGGGCCGCCGGGTGTGACGTCGCCGATAATGACACCGCTTTGCTGAGGCAGGTCCAAAGCTTCGGCCATCGTTTCGGTGATCGTCTGAGCCTCGATGCCGATTTCGCCACGCCGGACGACGCCGTTGCGCATGATCTGCTCGGTAACCGTGCGGGCGATATTCGACGGTACCGCCAGACCGACGCCTTCCGACGTGCCGGATTCCGACACAATCATCGTGTTGATGCCGATCACTTCGCCATTCACGTCCACCAGCGGCCCGCCCGAATTTCCGGGATTGATCGAAACGTCGGACTGAATGTAGATCATCGGATCGTCGGCTTCCAGTTGGCGTGCCACCGCGCTGACGATTCCCATCGCCATCGAATTCTGCATGCCGAACGGGCTTCCGAACGCCAGCACAAGCTGGCCTTGCTTCACGAGATCCGAATCGCCCAGCTCAAGATACGGCGCGCTCTTCAGGTCGACTTTCAGAACCGCCAGATCCGTCTCCCGGTCCAGGCCGACGAGTTGCGCCACCAAACGGCGGCCCCGGGGTTTGACGATGCTGCCGCGTTGTTGAATCGACTCAAGGTGCGGCAAGATCACCTGGATCAGCGTCGCGCCCTTAACGACATGGGTATTCGTGAGGACGTACCCATCACCGCTGACGATGATGCCGGAGCCGGTGGACTGCTCATAGGCGGTCGGCGCGCCCGGTAAATCCGACAGCGGGCTATAAGCGTCGCTCAGCACCTGAACTACCGCAGGCGCGATCTTTTCCGACAACGCAGTCAACGCACGGTCGAACCCGCGAAGGTCGATCTGCGCGTTGGCGGTCAGGCAGCAAATGAACAGGACGAGCATTCGCCCCATAGAATGTCTTTCAGGTTCCTCGCTACTTCCATTGTCACGCGAAGACCGAGTGAACCGCGAAGCCCTCAGGCGTCCAGCAATTGTTCGGCGTGCTTCAACGCTTCCGGCGTTACGCGCTGCCCGGCAAGCATGCGGCCCAGTTCCTGAATGCGCCGGCCGCGGTCCAGTTCTTCTACTGTCGCCACGGTGCGGCCACCGGCTTCTTGCTTGTCAACGACATAGTGATGATCGCCGAACCCGGCGATCTGCGCGAGGTGCGTTACGCACAGCACCTGATTTTCCGCCGCGATCTGTTTCAGCCGGCGTCCCACCGCATCCGCCACCGCGCCGCCGATGCCCGCATCCACCTCATCGAATACCAGCGTTCGATGCGCCGGTCCGGTGTTGGTGACGCACTTCAGCGCAAGCGCCAGCCGTGAGAGTTCACCTCCGGACAGCACTCGATCCATCGGCCTCGGTTCTTCACCCAGATTCGGCGAGATGAGGAACTCCACGCGGTCCGACCCGTGCGCGGAGGGTTGCGACTCATGGATCGCCACCACAAAGTTGGCCCGCTCCATCGCCAGCGGGCGCAACTCCGCCGCGATCTTCTTTTCCAGTTTGCGGGCCGCGACGTTACGTGAAGCTGACACGGCCTTTGCCGACTCCAGATATTCGGCCTTCAGCGCGTCTACCTGTTGGGTAAGTTGCTGCGCACGGTCGTCCGCCGATAGCGATTGCGTAAGAGACGTTCTTACGTCGTCGAGAAAAGCTATCATCTCCTCAATCGACCCACCGTATTTGCGCTTCAGCTTATCGAGCAGCGCGAGCCGGTTCTCTACCTCTTCCAGACGGTTCGGATCGGATTCCAGATTGTCGAGGTAACCGCGCAGGCCATGGGCAACTTCGTTCAAGGAAATTTCGGTTTGCCTCATCGCATCGAGACTGCCTTCCAGAGTCGGGTCGATCCGCACAAGTTCTTCCGTCCGCTTCAGCGCGCCCTTCAAGGTCGACAATGTAGATTCGGGGCTCTCGTACAAAAGTTCGTACGACTCGGCGGCAAGCTGAGACAGCTTCGTCACGTTGCCTAGAGTCCGCTTCTCCCCCTCCAGCCTTGCGTCCTCGCCGTTCTCCAGCTCAGCCGCCTCCAACTCTTTCTTCTGGAAATTCCAAAGGTCCGCCAAGCGAAGCCTTTCCTGCTGTCTGGCCTCCAGCCCGGCCAGTTCCGCCTCCGCCGCTTTCCAATCTGTGTAGACTTTTCGCAGCGCGGCAACGTCATATCCACCGAAGGAGTCGAGAATTTCGCGCTGCGTTGCCTCTTCGAACAATCGCTGCTGGTCGTGCTGGCCATGTATGTCTCCCAGCAACGGCGCGATCTCGCGCAAAATAGCGGCGGTGACGGGCCTGCCGTTGGCGAACGCCCGGGACTTGCCGGAGGAGAGAATCTCCCGTTCCAGGATCAGTTCGCCGTCGTCGGCCTCAATTCCGAATGCGCCCAACGATTCCGGTGCGTCGAAAATGCCGCTGACTCGCGCGCGGTCCGCGCCGCTGCGGATGACGTCGGACGACGCCCGGCCGCCGAAAAGGAGAGCCAGGGTGTCGATCACGAGAGATTTTCCGCTTCCCGTTTCACCAGTCAAGAGATTGAACCCGGCGTGAAAACGGACTCGCGCCTTTTCAACCACCGCGTAGTTTTCGACGAGAAGCTCTTGAAGCACGTGTTCGAGATTGTAGGATGAAAGTTCGTCCGCGTCGCCGCTCCGCGAGTACGACCGGGCCTAAGGAATCTGAATGTTCATTCAAATCTGGGAACTGATCCAGCCGGATCGTCCGCTTACGTTTAGTGTATTTCTTCTTCTGCTTCTCGCCTCGATTTTTTCGTGGACGGTGGCTTTTTCAAAGCTGGGGCGGTTTCGGCGGCTTCGCGCCTCGAACCTGAACTTCCTGCGTGCGTTCCGGAAGGCGACGGGTTTTGAGCAACTCTCCCTAGCCAGCGAACAGTACCGGGGTGCGCCGCTGGTCACGGTTTTCGACTATGGATACGCCGAACTGGACCGGCAGGTGAAATCGAAGGGGAGCGTGTTCAACAAGCTGTCGCTGGAGCGCAGCCTGCAATTGGGCATCAGCGAAGAGGTGGGCAAGCTGGAGCACAACCTTAGCTGGCTGGCCACCGTCGCCACGGTCACACCGTTCATCGGACTGTTCGGCACGGTGTGGGGAATCATTGACGCGTTTCAGGCGCTGTCCACGGCGGGCTCGGCTAGCTTGCGCGTTGTGGGACCGGGCATTGCCGACGCCTTGGTCGCCACCGCTCTTGGATTGGCCGCCGCCGTACCGGCTGCGGTTTTCTACAACTGGTTCGGGGCGCAGGTGCGGGAAATCGGAACGCGTCTGGAAGACTTTTCGATGGAGTTCATGAACCTGACGGAACGGGCGTACGAGGACTGATGGCTTTCTCGCTGGGTGACAACGGCATCCGCCGTTCGCGCTTCCGCCACTCCGGACAGTTGTCGGAAATGAACGTCGTGCCATTGGTTGACGTCGTTCTCGTGCTGTTGATCATCTTCATGATTACGGCACAGGCGATGGAGTTTGGCTTGGAGATTGAAGTTCCCAAGGTTCGCCAGTCCGAACGCAGCGCGGAGGATCTTCCCGTGGTTAGCGTCACGCGCGCCGGCGAAGTGTTCCTCGCCGACAAGCCCGTCAACCTGAATCAGCTGGGCGACACGATTCGCGAACGATACGGCAGCCGCGGCGGCGCAGCCTATGTTCGCGCGGACAAAGCCACCACATGGGACGCGGTGGCGCAGGTGATCTCGACGCTGGGTGAGGCCAAGATCGAGGTGAGAACCGTCACTCGCGCAGAAGAAGGATTGCGGCCGCAACGACGCTGATGGCAGCTTACGCAGAACGCCTGGGTCCTTCCTTCACGCAAGCGCTGGTGCTGCACTGTCTTTTGGTGGCGTCCCTGTTGGGGTTTCAATACCTGACGAACCGTGTGCGCGAACGATGGGGCGATCCCAACGCCATCTCCGGCGGCTCCGTCGCCATCACGCCCGTAGCGCGGATTCCCATCCCGTCGCGCACCGGGCCTGTGAATCCGGTTGCGAACGACACGCCGTCGGAACTGCCTGCCCCGCCAAAGGAACAGCCGAAGCCCCAGGAGAAAATCAAGGAAGATCCGTACGCCGTCGCGCTAAACCTGAAGCGGCAGCGAAAAACGCAAGCCGACAACGCGGCGCGCAATCAACGGTACCGGCCAGAGGATGTGGTTCGCGACAATCAGGTTTATTCAAACGCCGGCCAGCGCGCGGTGTCGCCGATGTTTGGCGTGCAAGGCTCCGGCGGAGTGGGCACCGGCACGCGTAGCGTCTTTGGAACGCGGTTCGGATGGTATGAAGCGCTGCTTCGGCAGAAGGTGGCGGAGAAGTGGCGAACAACCGATGTCGATGCGCGCATTCGCCAGCTTCCGGTGGCGATCGTCACGTTCGTCATCCGCCGGGACGGAAGCGTTACCGGTGTTCGTGTGGTTCAATCCAGCGGGAATTATCCGCTCGACACGTCGTCGCAGCGGGCGGTTTACGACGCCGCGCCGTTTCCGCCGCTGCCCCCGCAATTTGAGCGGGATTCCGCTTCGATCGAATTTTGGTTTGAATTAAAGAGATGAAGAAAACATTTTTGTTCGCTAGCGTTTTATTGACCGCGCTGATTCTTGTGCCGCTGGGGGCCCAGCAGAACGACATCGTCATTAAGCTGACCGGCGGCCAGCAGCCCGTGATCGCGATTACAGACATGCGCGGTTCCGGCGAGGCGCAGACGCATATGGGCGTGTTCAACCGTTCGCTATACGACGAGATCGAAGCGTCCGGCGTTCTAAAGATTGCCGCCAAGAGCGGATACCCGCTTCAAGTGCCGCAGCGCCCGCAGGATTTCCGCGCGGGCGGTCCCCAGATGGCCGATTGGTCGCGGCCGCCCGCCAGCGCAAACTATCTTGCGTTCGGCTATACGGCGGTTCAGGACGGGCGTCTGGTGCTGTTCGGATTTCTTTTCGACGTCACCCAGGCCAATCCGCAATCGGCGCAGGTGATCGGAAAGCTCTACTTCGGTCCGCTGACGGCGGAAGGCTCGCGCAAGGTCGCGCAGGAATTCGCCGCCGATATTCTCGCGCGCTTCGGCGCGAAATCGCTGGCGGGTTCCAGCATCTACTTTGTCCGGGAAGAGCGGGTAGGCTACAAAGACATCTGGATGATGGACTACGACGGCGCCAATCAGAAGCCCGTTACGCGCTTCGGTGAACTGGCCTTTATGCCCGCAGTGTCGAAAGACAACACCAAGCTGGCGTTCACGCTTCTGTCGCAGAAGAATCCATCGGTTGTCGTCTGGTCCACCTCGGCCAATCGAAAGCTTCCGTTTGTCAACCCTCAGGCCAGCGTCAACGCGTCGCCGGACTTCACTCCCGATGGCCAGACGATTCTGTTTTCGTCCTCGCTGGGGGGTGGTTTCGCGAACATCTTCGCGGCCAGTGCCGACGGCAGCGGCATAAGAAGATTGACCAGCGTCCGCGCGGTCGAGACGGAGCCTAAAGTAAATCCGAAGACCGGTCAGGAGGTGGTGATGACCTCCGGCCGCTCCGGCACGCCGCAAATATATAGAATGAGTATCGACGGAACCGGCGTCGAACGGCTAACCTCTGGAGAGGGCGATGCAGTGAATCCAAGCTGGCATCCCGACGGAGAGCTGATCGCGTTTGCCTGGACGCGAGGGTTCGAGCCCGGAAATTTCAACATATTCGTGATGGACGTGAACAAGCGGCAGTTGCTCCAACTTACCCACGGAGCCGGAAGGAACGAGAACCCCACGTGGGCGCCGGATGGCCGGCACATCGTTTTCTGTTCAACACGCGGCGGTTCGCCCCAGATATACTCGATGCTCGCCGACGGATCGAATGTGAAGAAGCTGACAGGTCAGGGCCGCAACACGATGCCGGTCTGGAGTAAGTAGTCCCTCACAAGAGCTTAAGGAGCCATGATTTTGAGAATGAACGAACGAAAAGCCGGTGCCGTGTTGATGGCGCTGTCGCTTATGATGATCGCGGCGGGTTGCAAGAAGAAGGCGCCCGCGCCGCCGCCTCCACCCGCACCGGTGAAGGTGGCCGAAGCGCCTCCTCCTCCACCCCGCCCCGTGGTCTCGTTTTCCGCAGAACCCGCCACGGTCGAACGGGGCCAGTGCGCGACTCTCCGTTGGAATGTCGAGAACGCCACGCAGGTTGCGATCAATCCGGGAGTCGGCAATGTCGCCGCCAGTGGAACCCAGCGTGTCTGCCCGACAACCACGACAACCTACACGCTAAGTGCGTCGGGTGCGGGCGGCAGCGATTCCGCCACGGCCACGGTGAACGTCAGCGCGGCTCCTCCGCCGCCACCTCCGCCAGTCGTCGCCCCGAAGAGGTCGCTTAGCGAACTGCTGTCCGAACAACTTCAGGACGCGCTTTTCGACTACGACAAGAGCGAGATTCGCGAAGATGCGCGGGCCGTGCTGACGCGCAACTCCGAAGCGTTGAAGACAATCTTCCAAGGCTACGGGGACGCGCTGGTGAATGTCGAAGGGCATTGCGACGAACGCGGATCGGCCGAGTACAACCTGGGCCTGGGCGACCGTCGCGCGACTGCGGCCAAGGAGTTCCTGACCCAGTTGGGAGTTTCCGGCGGCCAGTTGAAAACCGTCAGCTACGGCAAGGAACGTCCGGTGTGCAGCGAAGAGAATGAAGGCTGCTACCAGCGGAACCGGCGCGCGCATTTCTCGGCGGGCCAGTAGACTGATAACGTAGGAGTACACAAGGGGGCGGAGGCGCGTTGCGCTTCCGCCTTTCTTGCATGGAGGCGATTTGAAAACAACTCTTTGCTTCGCTCTTCTGGCGGTTGCGGCCTTCGGTCAAAAGCGTGAAGACTTTCTCATGCTGCAACGCGACGTCGGCATACTCTCCGACAAGTTCGCCGACTACGAAAAAGCGCAGACCCAACGGCTGGACGACCTTCAGAAACTGGTTCAGATGGCGATTGACAACCAGTCGAAAATAACGGCGGCGATGGGCAGCCTGCAAACGGGGATGGCCGCGCAGCAGAAGACACTGAACGCTCCCGTGATCACGATGGGCTCGAAAGTAGACGGGATGGTGACTGAGCTATCCAGCGTCCAGGCTTCGCTTGCCGAGATCAATTCGTCGTTGCGGAAAATGCAGGCGCAGATGACGGACATGGACAACGCGATCAAGACTCTGAACGCGCCGCCGCCTCCTCCGGGCGAGGGCGGAGACGCGCCTCCGTCCGGCATGACCGCCGACGCGCTATACCAGAATGCTCTTCGCGCAAAGTCTGCGGGCCAGTTTGACCTGGCTACCCAGCAGTTCAACGACTACCTTCGCTACTTCGGGCAGACGGATCTCGCGGTGAACGCGCAGTACTACCTGGGCGAAATCTCGGCGCAGCAGGGCCGCAATGACGAAGCGATTCAATCGTTCGACCAAACGGTGGAGCGGTATCCGGACTCAGCCAAGACCCTGGACGCAATGTACATGAAGGGTGTCGTGCTGGCGCGAATCGGACGCCGCACGGAAGCCACGGCGGAGTTCCGCGCACTCATCAAGAAGTCCCCGAATAGTGAGCAGGCTTCTAAGGCCCAGGATCAACTGCGGCGTCTGGCAGGCACAACTTCCTCCCGCAAGAAATGACCGCCGCGATTCTGATCCTGGCCGCAGTCCACTGCGGCGATTATCCGCGAGAGCTTCGGGCGTACCCTGGGAAAACTCCGGCGCTTGATGGTCAACTGTCGCCCGGCGAGTGGTCCGACGCCACCGCTTTCACTGGAGTCCTCGATTGGATTCCGCAGTTCGTCAAGACTACGAATCCGGACGACCTGTCGTTGAAAGGCTGGGTGAAGCACGACGGTGAAAAGCTCTACTTCGCGTTCGATGTCACCGACGATGTGCTTTATGGAATCGACACGCCACGCTGGCTTCCGGACAACAACGCGAAGGCCCATGAGTTGACTCGCGACGGATTCCCATGGTTCGGCGACGAGATGGAGTTGCTGATCAACGCCTCGAACAAATGGGAGGGCGCCGAACAGGCGGCTGGTGACGGGTCAAGCTGGCAGATGGTCTGCAATCTGACGAAATCCAGAAAAGGCGGCATCGGCGTTGGAGGCATCCTTGAAGGTGAGCCGCGCAGCCGCGAGAGTGCCTGGAACACGTATCACCAATGGATCGGCAGCGGCGCGATGGACTGCGCGGCCAAGAAGAAACCGGCGGGCAAGGGCTACATCATCGAATGGTCGGTGAAGTTTAATCCGTGCCTTGAAGTGGAGCCGGGCAAGTTCTACTCGACGGCCCTGGGCGATCGTCCGATGGGCCTAAACATTGCGTTGGGCGACCTGGACGAGCAGGACCGCGTTACCGACAATCCTTACCATTTCAACCACGAGGACTGGTGGGCGGGCGCGAAGAATGTGCGAACGCAGCTTCGCCACTGGGGAACCTTATGGATGATGGCCGGACCGAAACACTAACTCCGCAGGAGTTCGCCGCCAAGCTGGAGACGGCGTTCCTCGATCCCTTCCTCGACGGGCAGTCCGTTGTCCAACGATTCCGGAAAGCGTCAGCCGACGGATTAAGCGCAGTGATTTTGCGGCCTTCGGACATTGAGGCCTGCGTAAGGGTGGCCACCAGCCCCACTACGCGAATCGCCGCCCTTTGCGGGTTTCCGTACGGATGGCAATCCACTTCCGTGAAAGCGTTTGAGGCGCGCGACCTGATGCGCCGTGGAGCGAACCGGATCGACGTCGTTCTGAACGTGGCGAAGCTGGCGTCGCGCGAATTTCAGTTCGTCGAGACGGAATTGATCCAGCTTGCGCAAGCGTGCCATGAAAAAGGCGCGAAGCTGCGGGCGATCTTTCAGACGCACTGGCTGGGCGACGAGCAGAAGCTTGTCGCCTCGAAGATCGCGAAGCGAAGCGAGACCGACGAGGCCATTGCGGCCTTGCAGCCATCGCCGGTTGCCGACGAAGATGTGCTGCTCCGAAAATGCCCGCCGTACGTCGGCGTTTGCACGTTTGCGCGCGATTTAGATGGGGCACTGAAGGCTTTGGAACGAGGGTTCAACACGGTGGTTGTGCCCGATCCGGCGCAGATGCTGGCGCAGTTTCAAGCCCGTCTGGAGCCCGTGAAAAGCGCATCGTAGTCGGTATGTTACGCTAGGCGCTCGTAACGGAAAATGCCTGCCCGTCCGCCTCTGCCTCCTGTCTGTATCGCACTGGGACTGCCGACGGTAGCGAAGCTTTTGGATCACGCCCGAAAGGAAGTTGAATCGGGCGAGACGTTCCTCGAATTCCGGCTGGACTACCTGCCGGACCCCATGGCCGGTGTCAAGGCGATCCGCACGTTTCTTGAAGAAAATCCGGAGTGCGTGCTGCTGGCCACGTGCCGGCGGCATCAAAACCACGGCAAGTACAACGGGTCCATTGAGGAGCAGATTCAGATTCTCAGCCAGGCAGTGGATGCCGGGGCGCGCGCGGTGGACGTCGAAATCGAAAGCGCCGAATCGACGAAGGCGCATCTCGAACAACTCCGTTCGAAATGCTTCCTGATCGTCAGCTACCACAACTACGAGGGGACGCCGCCGTTGGAGCCGGTGGTCAAGCGCATGACGCGGGCACCGGCGGACGCCTACAAAGTGGTCACGACGGCGCGGAAGCCATCCGACACCCAGCGCGTGCTGTCGCTAGCCAAGACGCACCCAAAGATCAAGTTCGTCATGCTGGCCATGGGAGAGACGGGTTTTCCGTCGCGTGTGCTGTCTCCGGCGCTCGGCGGGCTCTATACCTATGCGGCCCCTTCGACGGCGGAAGGAACGGCCGCTGGACAGGTTTGCGCGCGGCAGCTTCGCCACCTCTACCGTATTGACCGCTTCACGAAAGCGGCGAAGATCTACGGCGTGATTGCCGATCCGATCCGGCACTCGATTTCTCCGCAGGTTCACAACCGCGCCCTGCAGGCCCGGCGTCTGGATGCCGTCTATTTGCCGCTTCTGGTGAAGCCGCCGCAGCTTCGCGACTTTCTTTCGTTTGCGGAGAAGCTTCCGGTGGCCGGATTCTCAGTGACGATTCCGCACAAGCAGAAGATCATTCGATATCTTGACGCTGTCGAGCCTCTGGCCCGGCGAATCGGCGCCGTCAACACAGTATGGCGTAAGGCCGGGAAGTGGCGCGGGACGAATACCGACGTGGCCGGAATCACGGTTCCGCTGGCGCGGCATCTGCATCTGGGACGCGCGAAGGTGCTGGTGGTGGGCAACGGAGGGGCGGCGCGGGGCGCGGCGTTTGCGCTGGCCGATGCGGGTTGCACGGTCACCGTGACGGGGCGCAATCCAGACCGTGTTCGAGCCCTCGCAAAGATGTGCGGTGGTGAGCCGGTATCGCGAGAGCAGGTTCGCGCAAACGGCTTGCGATGGGACGCCGTCGTGCACGCGACGCCCTTGGGAATGTGGCCGCACAGTACGGAGTGTTTCTTCGAAGACCGGATCCCCGGAGACTTGGTTTTCGATCTTGTCTACAATCCTATCGAAACCGAACTTCTGAAGCGCGCCAGGCAACAGGGTTGTGAAGTGGTGCCCGGCGTCCAGATGTTTGTTGAGCAGGCGGTGCGCCAGTTCGAAATCTTCACGGGCGAGACGGCGCCGCGCGTGATTATGGAAAAAACCGCGATGGAGGCGCTGGGGTGACACGCCGCGAACTGCTTGCGGGTCTCGGCGTGGCGGCGGTGGCGGCGCCGCCAGATTTCTACGGCGATACGTTGGCGGAGTTGGCCAAGCGTCTTCGTGCGCGCGAGGTTTCGTCCGTTGAGCTGACGAAAGCCTATTGCGACCGGCTGGAGAAGCTCGGGCCTACCTATAACGCCCTCTCGCTGATGCTGCGCGACTCCGCGATCCGCGCCGCGAAAGACGCCGACTCGGAATTGAAGCGCGAGCGTGTGCGTTCGCCGCTGCACGGGATTCCGTATGCAGCCAAGGACCTCTTCGCGGTAAAAGGCGAAGTGACGACATGGGGAGCGCCACCGTTTGCGAAACAGGTTTTCGATCACGACGCGGCGGCGATTCGAAAGCTGGACAACGCGAAGGCCATTCTGATCGGCAAGCTGGCCATGGTTGAGTTGGCGGGCGGGGGCAACTACTCGGGACCCGCGGCTTCCGTCACCGGTCCGGCGCTGAACCCCTGGAATCGAAAGTTTTGGGCCGGCGGATCTTCCAGCGGCTCTGGCGCTGCGGTGGCTGCGGGACTCGTTCCCTTTGCACTGGGCACGGAGACGTCTGGGTCGATCCTGACTCCCGCTGCGTTCTGCGGAATCACTGGACTTCGCACCACCCTCGGCCTAGTCAGCCGTTATGGCGCGATGGCGCTGTCTCCATCGCTCGACAAGATTGGGCCCATGTGCTGGACGGCGGAAGACTGTGGACTTGTTCTCGCCGAGATCGCCGGCGGCGACAGCCGCGATCCAGGATCGGCGGGGAAGGGGTTCTACTACGCTCCGCAATTCGCGCGTCCGTTGAACGAGATTCGCGTCGGATGGTCGCCGGAAGAGTTCGATGCCGCTGTAGAGCCCGCGCGACCGGTGCTGCGCGCGGCGATGGAGGCGATTCGTTCGACCGGCGTTCGCATGGCCGAAGTGAAGCTGCCCGAACCTTCGGTTCCCTCGGCGGTTTCTACGATCATCTCCGCCGAAGGGGCTTACGAGTTCCGCGAGCTTATCGAGTCCGGACGCGTCGACCTGCTCGCCGACAAGCAGCAAATCGAGGGTCTGAAAAACGGATTGAAGGTGACGGCCGCCGGCTATCTTAAGGCGAAGGAGGCGCAGTACGCGCTGCACGACGCCTTCGCGAAATTCTTCTACCAGGACTGCGACATCTATCTCGCGCCGTCGCGCCTCGCGCCCGCCAACCCTGCGGATCAACCGTTCGACCGCAGTCGCGGAGGAGGCCGCACATCGACGATCGGGACGGGAAATCTGGCGGGTCTTCCAGCGCTTTCTTTGCCGTGCGGATTCGTCGCGCCGGAAGGCGGCGGTGGCGACCTTCCTCTCGGCATTCAACTGATGTCGCCGCAGATGACCGAGAACCGCATCCTGTCGCTGGGCGTCGCGTTTCAGCGTGTGACGGACTGGCACAAGAAGAGGCCTTCCACAACGTGAGCGCCGTGCCCGATCTTGCCTTCGAACTCGCGGGTGTCGTCGAATCCGCCGCCGTGGCCGCGGCGCGCACGATGGGCCAAGGCGAAGGCGAGAAGTCCGATCAGGTGGCCGTCACGGCGATGCGGGACGCGTTTCGCGAGATCTCCATCGACGGCAGAATCGTAATCGGCGAGGGCGAACGCGACGACGCGCCGATGTTGTTCATTGGCGAGAAGGTAGGCCGCACTCCACCCGAGGGTGTCACGTATCCCGAGATCGACATTGCTGTCGATCCGGTAGAGGGCACAAATCTGTGCGCCACGGGAACGGCCAACGCGATCGCGGTGCTGGCCGCCGCCGAGAAAGGCGGACTCCTTCACGCTCCGGATTGCTACATGGAGAAAATCGTCGCCGGACCCGCATGCCGTGGAGCCCTGGATCTTGAGGCTCCGGTTGCCGAGAATCTGAAAGCCATCGCGTCCTGCCTGAATCGCGATGTCGATGATCTGGTCATCGTCGTCCTGGACCGGCCGCGTCACGAGAAACTGATCGCCGATATCCGGAAAGCCGGCGCGCGCATCCAGCTGATCGGCGACGGCGATGTAGCAGCGGGCATCTCGGCTTCTATCAACGGATCGGGCGTACATGCGCTGATGGGTTCGGGCGGCGCGCCGGAAGGCGTCCTGACTGCGGCTGCCATCCGCTGCTTGCACGGCGCGATGCAAGGACGGCTGGTGGTCGATTCGCCGGAGCTTGAAGAACGCATCATCGGCATGGGCATCAAAGACCCGCACCGGATCTACCGCGCCCGCGACCTCGCGCCAGGGCAGAACATCATCTTTGCCGCCAGCGGCATCACCAAAGGTACTTTCCTCGAAGGCGTTCGATTTTTCGGCACCGGTCACCGTACGCACACACTGGTGATGACGCGAACTCCGAACACGGTCCGATTCCTCGACACCGTACACCTGGAGCGTCCGCCCGGACCTCGCGGCGTACGCCTTACCTAGGATACCGTCGCGTCGGCGCTGTCCAGATAACCCAGGCGAGTGGCGCGGAAACGCAGGCCGGGCTTTGCCGCGACCGGTTTCGAATACAGCTTCCACCGCGCCTCGGGTCCGGTTTCGTAGGTGTAGCTGATCGACGATCCTTCGGTGGGACACGATGCAGTGACCATGTTGCCGCCGGCCTTTACCTGCGGCGTCGCCGTCGTTCGCCACTTTCCTCCGGGGCGCATACGTTCGACGAGTTCAAGTTCCGGAACTTCGCCCAGATCCTTCGTCTCCTTCATGAATTTCAAGTGCACGGCTCGCATGCGCTCGAGCGTCGCTTTGTGCGCCGGCTCGGCGGCGAGGTTGCGAAGCTCGTGAGGGTCGCTCACCGAATCGTAAAGTTCTTCCAGCGGTTTCTCCGGCGCGAGGAAGGGCTTCATCCCCTCGGTCAGCGGTGTGCCTAGCCCTTGAGGCCCATTTAGCGACGACGCTTTCAGCGCGTTGCGCAATTCCTTCATTGTCGGCATCTCGTCCATATAGGCGACGTATTGCACGTACGGCTTGTGATGCTGGTAGTTGCGGTTGTAGCGGAATCGCTTGTCGCGCACGGAACGAATCATGTCGTAGGTTTCGTCCATGCGGTCTCGCGCCATGAAGATGTAGTCGCGCGGCTTCGCCTTGCCCTCTCCCATAAACGGAACGCCGTGCATGTGCTTCGGCACCGGCAGGCCGGCGAGCGATAGCAGCGACGGGCCAAGATCCATCAGCGCTACCAACTGGCCGGACTTCGATCCGGGTTCGATGACGCCCGGCCAACGGATGATCAGCGGAACGTGCGTTCCGGTGTCGTAGAGCCAGCGCTTGCCGCGCGGCATTCCCCAGCCGTGATCTCCCCAGTGAAAGACGACCGTGTTGTCGCGGAGTCCGTCCTCGTCCAATTGCTTTAGAACTCTGCCCACCTGAATGTCCATCGCGGACTCCGCGTCGTAATAGTTGGCGATGTCGCGCCGGACGATTTCATTGTCGGGGTAGTAAGGCGGGACGACGGCCTTCGTCGGATCGTGCCGCTCAGGAAGCTGCGCGATCAGCTTCTTCGTCTCTTCGCGAGGGTCGCGGATCTGCGACTCGTGCGACGAGATGAAGTTGAACACGGCGAAGAACGGCTGGTCCTTGTTCTCCCGCGCGCGCCAATGCGCCTTATTCGAGCTTTCGTCCCACAGCGATAGGACCGTGCTGCCAGGGCCGTTGAAGTTATAGTCGGTTTTCGAATTGTTCGTGCAGTAGTAGCCGGCTGCGCGGAGGTATTCCGTGAAGCCCTTCACGACGGGCGGCGGAACGGCCAGCGACCGCATGTGGTGGCTGCCGATACTCGCCGGATACATGCCGGTGATGATTGACGACCGGCACGGCGCGCAAACCGGATACACCGAATGTGCGTTGTCGTATCGCTGCCCTTCGGTCGCGAACTTGTCGATGTTCGGAGTGCGGGCGTAGGAGTCGCCATAGCAGCCGTACAGGGGCGAGACATCCTCGGCGGAGATCCAGAGAAAGTTCAGCGGCTTTTTTGAAGCCTGAGAAAGAAGCGTGGGCGCTGCCGCCGCATTCAACGCAAAAGTCCTTCGAGTCACCCCAGCATTGTATTAGGCTGGCCGCGTGCGTGTCTCTCCAAACTGCCGCTCCGGATCGTGGTCAGTATTCAGCGCCGGGATTTCCGCGCCGCACGATTCGATCCAGCGATGAAGACCAGCCCGCATCGATTCCGCGCGAATGCCTTCCGTACCGGCGAGATTGCGCTGCTCGCCCGCGTCGGTGCGCAGGTTGTAGAGTTCCAAACGTGGCGCCGCCACGTAGCGCGCGTTTGCGCCGAGTTCGAAATGATCGCCGAAGGACTCGATGAGTTTCCAGTCGCCATCGCGAACCAACGCGGACGGGACGGCTGCCCAGCGCAGATCGTAGAACGGCATGTACCCGTAGAGGCGCCTTGGAGCGATGTCGCGGCGTTCCCAGAGATTCCTGATGTCCACGCCATCGGAGGTGTACCCTGCGGGCGCGGCCGCTCCGCCGAGCGCGAAGAATGTCGGCATCAGGTCGACACCGTGGACGGGCGTCGAACACTCTTGCCCGCCGCGCACCGTGCCCGGCCAGTTGACGATCATCGGGACGCGGATGCCGCCCTCGTACGCCGAGCCCTTACCTTCCCGGAAAGGCGCGCTGGAAAGCACGCGTTCCCGCTCCGTCATACTGCCATCGACAGGTTGATGATTCCAGCTTCGATAGACGCCGCCGTTGTCGGTAAGAAACACGACAGCGGTGCGCTCCCTCAGCTTCATTTCATCGAGAGCCTTCGTCATGCGTCCGATAGAACGGTCCATATGCTCGATGCACGCCAGCGCGGTCGCGTTGTTTAGGCCGCTGGGAGGGAAGCCCCGGTCGAGATGCTTCTTCACCAGATCCGGAGGAGCCGAGAGCGGGCCATGCGTGGTGTGGTGCGCCAGGTAAGCGAAGAAGGGTCGCTCGCGATGCGTGCGCATGAACGAGATCGTTTCATCGGTCAGGCGGTCGACCGCCTTGTCGCCGGTCTGGAAATCCTTGCCTGCGAGAGGAGGGTCGACCACGGCATCGAATCCGTAGTAGCGGGAGGCGTCCGCCGACAGGCCCGCGTAAGACCCGTCCGCGTTCGCCGTAAGATGCCATTTGCCGAAGCATCCGGTAGCGTATCCGGCGTCGCGCAGTCCGGACGCCAGGGTGAACTGGCCCCGGTCGAGATTCTCTTTGAACGGCTCCTCACGGACCCGCGCCCACGGCAAGCCGTACCAGGGGATTACGTGCCACATCCGATTGCGGGCCGTGTACTGTCCGGTAAGGATGGTGGCTCGCGTTGGCGTGCATTGCGGAGTGACGTACGCGTCGGTGAAGCGTACACCGCCAGCGGCGAGACGGTCGAGATTCGGAGTCTCCACCAGCTTTCCGCCGTAGCAGCTAAGGGCGGAGCAGCCCATGTCGTCCATCAGCACAAACAGGATGTTCGGTTTCGCGGGCTGCGCCCGAAGCAGCGCCGGAGCTCCCCATAGCAGGGACCGCCGCGTGAAGGGTGAATGCAAGGACACTATCGCGCGATCGTCAACTCGACGGTTTCAATGCCGGTCTTGGTCACTCGCACCTTCTTCATCTTGCTTTCGATGCGGCGGAACTCGTCGGGGTCGTCCCAGAAGCCCGTGTCCGGCTCTTCCGACGCAAAGGCGAGATAGTCGCCGGGACGAAGGTTCTTGATTGTGAAGGCGCCATTTTGGTCGGGTGTAGCGAACTTTGCGGAATTCGTCGTGCGGCGCGCGGGGTCGGCGGGTAATAGATAGACCATACCCGCGCCGGGCTTCCCATCTTCCGTCACTACGCCGCTGACAGACCCGCCGCCCGCCATTACTTTCACCTGGAGCAGATCAGGGCTGGAGGAGATCTCAGCTTCGTCTCCCGATAGGTCCGTGCCGCCGTATTTGATGAAATCGATATAGCCGCCTTGAAGGTTCGCTACGTTGACGCGGTAACGTCCTGCCGAAACATTTTGGACCTCAAATGTCCCGTCGTCCTTCACCACCCCGGGCTGGATGAAGACGGGCATTTCGCTGGTCAGCATGATGCGCACCCGCGCAAGGTCCAGCTTTTCCTCGCCCTCCTGAACCACATGGCCTTTGACGGCCACAGGTGGGTTGAGGCGAATGACAAGATTGTCGATATTTTGCGAGCCGACCTGCAAGGCCTCCGTGTGGCTGGACCCGCGCATCCCCCCGTCGCTGCGCACCGACAGCATGTACGATCCTGGCGCCACGTTTGCCAGCTCAAACCAGCCGTCCGCCTGTCGGCTGAACTGCTGACCCACGAAGCCCATGAAGCCGCTGCCTTGCGGCATGGCATTGACGAAATAATTCTTGGCGGGTGCTCCGGAGGCGTCCAACACCTTCCCGCGTACGCGGGCCACCGGCGTGCGCTTCAGCTTCACTTCGAAACCCGCAAGCTCGGCTCCGGCAGTGACGTCGATCTTTGCGGCCTGCGGCAAATCGGTGGTGCCGGGGTAGTACGTCGTTACGTATCCCATCTCCTGGCGCGCCGGATCGCCGCCAGAGCCCATCACCGGAGCGCCGCCCCAACGACCGGGCTGTATCTGTAGGATCACCTTGCCCGGGCTTAGGTTGGGGATGCGAAATTCGCCGCGATCGTCGGTTTGCGCCTGCGACACCGGGAACATGCCGCGGCCGCCGCCCGGTCCGCCGCGAGAGCGCCGATTCCCGCCCATACCCTGTGAGCTGGAGCCCAGCGCCATCACCACCACACCCTGCATCGGCTCACCCTCTTCATCGACGACACGGCCCGCCACCACTCCTTGGGGGATCATCTCCATTCGAAGGCCGTTCAACTCCTGCCCCGGAACGACCGTCAAGCGGGTTCCGGGCGACGTGAAGGTTCGCGCGCCATATCGCGCCATCAGGAAACCGGAGCGCTGCGCCGTCAGCATATACGTGCCAGGCTTCACGCCGGTGAATACAAAGTTTCCTTCGCTATCGCTAACGGCTTTCATCCCGGCCAGCCGGCCACCCCCTGCGAATCCGCCACCACCACCGGCGCTACCGGAAATGGAGCCGACACCCATCGGTTGCAGCGTCACGTCGGCCCGGCGCAACGGCGTCTTGGTGGCCGCACTGGCAATGATGCCGCGGATCACTGCCGGCGTCTCAGTCTCCGGCACTGCGGCAGGTGCCTGTGATGTCAGAACGGCGAGAACTGCAAGTAGTGTCATAGGCCGGGCATCTAGGAGTCCAGACGCATCACTCCATAGGGAAGTAACACGAAACTGGGTTCCGAAGTTTCGAGCGTCGCACCCGGCGCCGCGCGAAATCTGCCGGGATCAGTTGTGGCCATTGCGTAGCTGTGTTCATCCAGCCGCCAGATGGACATCTTCCCCGCCAGCTCGGGAATGCGGAATCGCATCGCAACGGGAGCAAGAGTGAGGTTGGCCGCAATCACGCGGGTGCGCCCGCCCTTCCGCAGCATCAGCGCCACCACCGAAAGGGGATCGGTGCTGGAGAGGGCATGCACATCGGCTCCCGCAAACTCGTTGACGTCAGCCAGCACATGGTAGAGCGGAAAGGCTCGCGCCGCGTCCAGCCACCCTCCCGGGCCGCGCATTTCGAAGTAAGTAAGGCTATCCGCGCCAGACTCGGAAAGATACTTGACACTGCCCGCTGTCCACGCGCCGCCAAACAACGAAGGCTGGCGTGGGTCGTACTTCCGCGGGTTGTTGTCGATGGTCGCAGGATCGTTCGGATTGAAGCGAGGCCGCAGGGTCACCGGCGTTATCGCGACTGGTGTCTTGCCGAGAAAGCTTCGCGCGGTTGCTACTGTGGCCGATTGCGGTTCCAGGTTCTCGACCAGCGACCGGTCGTCGAACGCATGCACTTGAGGATTGATTGAATAGCTGGCGACATCCAGCCACGACGATTCGGGCCGCGTCCGGTTTAGTTCGGTGAAATACGCGTTGGTTCCGCCGCCCACCGGCGCACCCTTCAGGATTCCGCGCGCCAGCGTCAGCCACTTCTGTGGAGTTGACGGCTCGTCCTCATGAAACACCAGCCAGCGCGCCACGGACGTACCCTTCGTCCGACTCGCAAGCTCGCGCAACTGGCGCTCCGCGTCGTCTGTCACAAATAGCGCGGCCTCCAGCGGCACTCCCAATGTGGCCGCATCCTTGGTGGCTTGCATCAGCGTCGAACCGTAGTCGCGGCTTAGGCGCAGGTCCACCCGCAGGTGCGCGGGTTTTGCGGCCTTCAATCGCGCGATCTCACCGGCCGTTGCCGACGGAGCCCATCCCACTCCAATGGGCGGCAGCTTTCGCACCCCGCCTTGAACGGTTTCGATCAACACTTCGGGCGCCCGGCTTGCACGCACCGCCGCCGGAGTGCCGCTTAGCCGCATCGTGATCGACTGCCGGATCTGCGCGCCCCGCTTGACGTCCACAGGGAAGGGAAGCCCAAGAGGCGTGCAGTACGTCTTGTAGTTTCCGTCGGTCCAGTTGCGGTGATCCTCCATCTCGAACAGGTCGCCTTCGAACTGGACTTCCGCTTCAACTCCCGGCGATACGTTGTGCGTGATCGACTTCAGATTCTTCACCGGCTGGTGCGGCGAAATCAACAGCGGAAAATTTCCTTCCACCTTTCCGTCTGTAGAGGTCTCGGCGCGATACGGTTTCCCCGCGCATTCTTCAAGCGGGTGCAGCACGCAGAATCCGATGCGGTTTTTCTGGAAGGCGGTCTTCGCTGCGCCGTCCATCGTGAATCGCACCGTGCCGTTCTCTTCACCTGTAATTTCGCCTCGCCAGAAAAAGTGGATGTCGCCTTCCTGGCAATCGGCGTCGAAGCCGAGCCGGAAGCTGCGCTCGCGCACCTCCCGGACGATGTTCGTCACCTTCGGCAGAACAGTCAACCAAGTGCGGTCCCGGACGGCGGCGTAGATGCCGCGCAGGATCTCGACCTCACCGAGGCGGATGTAGCGGACGAATGCGAGCCCGGGCTCGAACTCAAGGGTCACCGGGCCCGCGCGAAGCTCAATCGCCGGGGCTGCGAGAGGGCCCCCACGAAGGACGAGTGCGCGACCGGAATCGCCGTCGCCAACTTGCCCTAGAGCGGGGCGGAAGAAGATGCTGGCAGCGCCTGCGAGGATCTCTCGGCGGCGTAGGGTGCGCATGGCGTCATGCTATACGATGGGACTGGAGGAATGGGTGAGTCATTTGCTGTCGTAGCTCGACTAAGCCCAGGGGTTGAGTGTGGTCACCCCGATTCCCTCGAAATCGTCTTCACACTACGCGCCACGAGCAAAGCCCAATGGTCGGCTACCCGGCGATCCACTGGGAGAACACGACCCGCAAACCACAATTCAAAACTTTGCTGGAGCCACTGTTCGAGTTGAGCGCGGAGTTTGCCGTCGGCAAGCAGCTCAATACCTTTGCGGATTTCCGCCAGCGTGATGACGCTCACATACTGCGAAGGACGGTCTGTCGTCTTAAGCCATCGTTTGACCCCAGCATCGGGACCGCTGGAGCGGTTGTATTCCGACAGGACATTAGTGTCGAGCAGGAAGCCGCTCATTCAATCTCAACCGGGCGCGGATAGTCCCGGGATCGTTCCAGATTGAGATTTACTCCAGCGAATGGGGAGTCGAGCAGCAGTTCCGACAAATTCTTGGCCTTTGGCTGGCACGGCCGAAGGGTTGGTGCGGAGTCATGCAGCGCCCGGACCGCCTTGTCGATAGCCTCGCCCGGAGTGTCGGCCAGACCCGCTGCGATCACCTCAGCCAGGAGACGTTCTTGTTCGGGGCTGAGCGTGATTGTCATGGTGGCCTCTCCTCTTTTCTAAAGGTAGCGGATCTGGACCATTCGAGGAAGGTTCTCTCCCAAGCCGTTCGGGCCGGGCAGTGCAGGGGAACATGCAACGGGTAAGATAGTGAGCGGAGGAATGGGTGAGCGGTTTAAACCGGCGGTCTTGAAAACCGTTGACGCCGAAAGGTGTCCGGGGGTTCGAATCCCTCTTCCTCCGCCACCTGCCGCCGGGCCTGAGTTTGCTTCAGTCAGCCGTCATCCGGTGATCAGCCCTGATAGGTGTCCAACTGCCGGTGCCTTTTGGGACAATCGGGAAACGGACACATGGGAGACCAGAGCAGCAACACGTCGCGGGAAGTTCACGCGTTGGAACTGGAAGCACTGACGCGGGCGAAGGCGATGGGTGAAATCAACGAAGAATGCCACCGCGCCGAAGAACAAGCGGTTCGCGAGTTCGCGGCGCGGGGTGCCCTTCAGTCAGGGACGTTCGGTGGAACGATAGCAGGAATCCACAGAGGCCGGGCAAAGCGGATGGTGGACAAAGAGATCGAACTGCGTCGGGCAACACTGAAAATAGCGCCGGAACTTGCTACCGACACCGAATTCGACAAGCTGCTGGAGTTGACCAAAGCGACGGTGGATGGGGTCCTGGCGTCGATTCCCGAACATCTCAGAAGGCGAGGGTTTCAAATCGCAGTTGATACCGTCAAGCCGAAGGATGTGGTCGAGGCGCTAGGACTGAAGGAAGATGCTCGCCGCGAGATTGAAATGCTGAAACGGGAACACGCACTCCAGATATTTCCTAAGGAGGAAAGGGTGACCGTGGGAGTCGCCAAGGACAAAAGGAAGGTTTGGGTTGTCCACGGGCGCAACCTGAAGGCCCGCAATGCGATGTTCGAATTCCTTCGGGCGATTGGATTGGAGCCGATGGAATGGGGCGAAGCCCTCGCCCTTACTGGCAAGGGCACTCCCTACAACGGCGATGTCCTCGACCAGGCGTTCGCGGAGGCACAAGCAGTCGTCGTCCTACTAACCGGTGACGACATGGCCCGTCTGGGAACCCGCTATGCAGAGGCTGATGATCCGCCGGAGGAAACAGAACCCACACCGCAAGCCCGCCCCAACGTGCTCTTCGAAGCGGGCATGGCCTTCGGTAAATACCCAGACCGAACAGTTCTGGTACAGATTGGGACGGCCCGCGCGTTCAGTAACGTAGTCGGGCGCAACGTCCTGTATGCTTCCAACGATTTGCGGAAGCGGCAAGGACTTGCTGATCGGCTGAAAACAGCCGGTTGTGATGTCAAGACTGACCATCGACACGATTGGCATACATCCGGTGACTTCGATGGAGCCAACGAAGGCCCAGATGCGCCAACCGCCGATGAACATGCAGACGCTGATATGGCGGCTTTCAGGGAAATTACGGCGAGACTTAAGGGGAAGCAGGCCGATACCCATGCACCGGAAGTCGGATCTCCGGACGACGGACAGGCGCAGCGACTCGTGAAACGCGGGCTACTGAAGCCCGGGCCGATGGGTGGCTACGTAGTCGCCCGCTTGTTTTGACGGGCCTCCCTGATAATACTCACCTCAAGACCTGGAGAGCGAAGCGCAAATGGCCGATCACGCTACACCCAATCTTCCCTCCCGGAGCTTCGACGCTACTTCCCGTTTCTACTCCGCGCTGGGATTCGTCGAAGGCTGGCGCGATGACGGGTGGATGATCCTTAAGCGCGGAAGCGTCACGCTTGAATTCTTCCCGCATCCAGAACTGAACCCCAAGACGAGTTGGTTCGGGTGCTGCTTACGGCTCGACGATCTCGACGGCTTTTTCGCGGTGTGCAAAGCGGCCGGGGTCCCTGAGGGTTCCACCGGCCAGCCACGTGTGCACGCACCGAAGCTTGAAAGTTCAGGGATGCGCATTGGGGCGCTAATCGATCCGGACGGGACACTGATCCGGCTCATCCAAAACTAACCCTATTTCAGTTCGATCACCACCTTCTTGATTTCTCCTGTGAACTTAAAAGGAGGCTTGTAGTCGAAAGTTACCGGCTGGCTGGTGTCCTCGCCGATGCCAAAGGTATCGATGCCGAAACGTCCCGCGATGGTGCTTATCGATCCTGCCTTCGGCGATCTTCTGGCCGCCCGCGCTCAACGTCGCCATCGCACCCTTGCCCTCTCCGCCGCCGTCGTAGACAAAATCCTCCCGGTCTTGAAGAACCTTGCTTGCCAAAGAGCAGCGCAGGTTGCTGCACGCCAATGTCGGGCGGCTGCCGAAACCCTACCGGGAGGCGATCCTGGATGCGGACCTCAGTTCGCGGTCTGCGAACCAGGCCGCGCGCCAGAAGCGAACTCCACCGGCGTCTGGCGCCCTCTCACGCCACGGCACAGTTGTGTTACCATCAGTGAGAAGAAAAAGTTAGATTAAGGAAAGACGAGAGGTTTCCATTCCCGAATGGCGCTGGCGAGTGTTGATAAGCAAGAGGTTGTTTCGAAGTTCCGGGTCCATCAGTCGGATACCGGCTCGCCAGAGGTGCAGGTGGCGCTCCTAAGCAAGCGGATCAAGCTGCTTACGGAGCACTTCAAAACGCACAAAAAGGATCATGGTTCCCGGCGTGGTCTTCTC
>JBGTFZ010000060.1:0-12555 GCA_041746955.1 Bryobacteraceae bacterium | reverse complement strand
GCTTCACGGCTGCACGATTGAAGACGATTGCCTGATCGGAATTGGCGCGATCGTGCTGAACGGCGCGAAGATCGGGCGGGGAAGCGTCGTCGCTGCCGCGGCGCTGGTGCCGGAGGGAATGGAAGTTCCCGCGGGAAGCGTCGTTATGGGCGTGCCTGGAAAAGTACGGCGCGAAGTCTCCGAAGATGAAAAACGCCGCTTCGATCTGAACCTGGCGCACTACCTCGAAAAGACTCGTCGTTACCGGGACGAAAATAATCTCCGATGATCCGCGCCATCAAGGGCACGCGGGACATCCTGCCGCCCCAGAGCTCCATCTGGAACCGTGTCGAGGCGATCGTGCGAGGCGTATTCACGGCGTACAACTACGGGGAGATCCGCACTCCTATCTTCGAGGAGACAACTCTTTTCGCGCGCGGCGTTGGCGAAGAGACCGACATCGTCAGTAAGGAGATGTACTCGTTCGACGATCGCGACGGCACTTCACTAACGCTGCGGCCGGAGAACACGGCATCCGTAATTCGCGCCTACATCGAACACCGGCTGGATCAGCTGCCGGGCATCACCAAGCTCTATTACATCGGCCCGATGTTCCGCCGCGAACGTCCGCAGAAGGGCCGCTACAGGCAGTTTTCGCAGATTGGCGCGGAGGCCATCGGCAGCGCTTCACCGGTTGTGGATGCAGAAGTGATTGAGCTGGTGACGGTGCTCTTGCAGGAATGCGGCCTGAAAGACTTTCATCTCGTCATCAATTCGGTCGGCGATCCGGAGACCCGCGCCCGCTACATCGCGAAGTTGAAGGAAGAGCTCGCGCCGGTGCGAGACCGGTTGAGCGAAGACAACCGCCGCCGCGCGGAGTCGAACCCGCTTCGCGTCCTGGATTCGAAGGATCCGCAGGATGAAGAGATCGTCGCGAAGCTTCCAAACATCCTCGATTTTCTGAACGACGAGTGCCGCCAGCACTTCGCCGCCGTGCGCACGCTGCTGGACGACCGCGGCATTGCCTATGAGGTTCTGCCGCGTCTGGTTCGCGGGCTGGACTACTACACGCATACGACGTTCGAGATTCTGCACGGCGCCCTGGGTGCGCAGAACTCGATCATGGGCGGCGGACGCTATAACGGTTTGGCGGAATCGCTGGGCTCGCGCGTTCCTGCGCCGGGAATCGGCTTCTCGATCGGCGAGGACAGGCTTATCATGGCCGTCGAAGATGCGGGTTCGATCGCCGCCGACGCGGGGCCGGATCTGTTTCTTGCGCCGTTGGGCGAGGACGCTGTGCGTCATTGCGCGCAGCTTGCTTACGAACTTCGCAAACTTGGCCGCCGAGTTGAACTGGGCGCCGATGCAAAGCTGAAGCGGGCGTTGGAGCTTGCGGACAAGACCCACGCCAAGGCCGCGCTGATCGTTGGCGGCGATGAGATCGCCCGCGGATCGTACGTGTTGAAAGATCTGGAATCCGGAAATCAACGGGACATTACTCGAAAAGAATTGCTGAATGGCTGACGAACTTCAACTCGATTTTTTGGGCGAACTTCGCCGCACGCATCATTGCGGAGCGCTGCGCCCCGCCGATAACGGAAAGCGCGCGCTAGTGATGGGCTGGGTGCATCGCGTCCGCGATTTGGGCGGGCTGCTGTTCATGCACTTGCGCGATCGCGAGGGGATCACGCAGATCCTGTTCCGGTCGGGCGCGGATGCGGATCTTCTGGCGCGCGCCGCGCAGATCCGGTCCGAGTTTGTTATCGCGGTGGAAGGCGAAGTGGAGATGCGTTCCGCCGAGACGATCAACCCCGCGATCGCCACGGGAGAAGTTGAGATCGTCGTCGACAGGCTTTGGATTCTCAACACGTCAAAGACGCCGCCGTTCCCTTTGGAAGACAACGTGGACGTGAACGAAGAGATGCGGCTGAAGTACCGCTATGTCGACTTGCGGCGCCCGCGAATGCAGCGCAACATCATTCTGCGTTCGAAGCTGGCGTTCGCCGTGCGCGAGTACCTTTACTCGCAGGACTTTCTGGAACTGGAGACGCCTTTCCTTACGCGCTCCACACCCGAAGGCTCACGGGATTTTCTCGTGCCCTCGCGATTGAACCAGGGAATGTTCTACGCGCTGCCGCAGTCGCCGCAGATCTTCAAGCAACTGTACATGATCTCCGGCTACGAGAAGTACTTTCAGCTGGTGCGCTGTTTCCGCGACGAAGATTTGCGCGCCGACCGGCAGTATGAGTTCACGCAGATCGACATGGAGATGAGCTTCCCGCAGCAGGAGACCATCTACGACACGGTGGAGCCGATGGTGAAGCACGTCTGCAAGGCGGCCGGCTTCGAATTGACGCAGCGGTTTCCCCGTATGACTTACGACGAAGCGATGGAGCTGTACGGGTCCGATAAACCCGATCTTCGCCTCCCGGTTCTGACGCAGGTTGCGGATCTGTTCGCGAATGCACCCGTCCCGATGACGGCGGAAGGCATGCCGCTGGCAGTGATCCGCATCCCCAAGGTGGGCGCGCTCTCGCGCAAAGAGCGCGACGATGTGAAGGCGTGGGGCCAGGAAAAAGGTCTGCGCGTGTTCGACGACATGAAGCGCCTGGAGCGCGACTTCCCTGAAGCGATGCCGCAAGTGCGGGAGCGGTCGGGCGCGCCGGACGACGACCTGCTGTTGATCGTCGGCTGGCCTATCGCCTCCACTGGAGGCCGTTCGCGCGAAGACGCCCTGAAAGCGATGGGTGATCTGCGGCTGCACGCGGCCCGCAAGTACAGTGATCGCCACGGACTGCTGGATCCCAAGAATCTTCAGTGGGTGTGGGTGGTCGATTTCCCGATGTTCGAATGGGACGACGACGAGAAGCGCTGGGTAGCGGCGCATCATCCGTTCACGTCGGTGAAGGACGCCGACATGGACAAGCTGACGACCGATCCCGCTGCGTGCCGGGCGAAGAGCTACGACCTTGTGCTGAATGGGATTGAACTCGCCTCCGGTTCGATAAGAATCCACCGCCAGGACGTGCAGTCGAAGGTGTTCGACGCGCTGGGATTCTCGCGCGAGGATGCGCAGCGCCGCTTCGGATTCCTGCTGGACGCGTTGGAATACGGCGCGCCTCCGCATGGCGGCATCGCCCTTGGATTCGACCGTCTGGTGATGCTGCTGGCGCAGGAGGAAACGATTCGCGACGTCATTCCGTTTCCGAAGACGGCCCGCGGTACCGACCTGATGTGCGAAGCGCCGTCCGCTGTGGACGAGCGGCAGTTACGCGAACTTGGAATCGCGTTGCGGGTCCGGCCCAGCTAGCCCAGCGCCTAGGATAGAGGGCAGTGGAGCAACTCGCAATGGCGTGGGAGCCGCGCCGCAACCAGTACACGGTCTCCGAATTAACCCAGCGGGTCAACGATGTCTTCGCCGGTGAGTTTTCCGATATCTGGGTGGCTGGCGAGATCTCCGGCGCGAAGTCTTCGCCCGCCGGGCATTGGTACTTCACGCTAAAAGACGAAGCGGCGCAATTGCAGTGCGCCTGCTTCAAGATGTCGGCGATGCGCCTGCGTGTGAAGCCCAGCGACGGGCTGTCGGTACTGGCGCGCGGGCGCATGGAGATCTACGCCCAGCGGGGGCAGTGCCAGCTGATCGTGGACGCAATCGAACTTCAGGGAGTGGGCGCGCTTCAGCTTGCTTTTGAGCAATTGAAGAAAAAGCTGGCCGAAGAGGGTCTGTTCGATCCCGCGCGAAAGCGGCCGCTTCCGAAGTATCCGGCGCGCATTGGGATCGTCACCTCGGCTTCCGGGGCGGCCGTGCAGGACCTGCTGAATATCCTAAAGCGCCGCGCACCGGGCCTGTGGATTCGTCTTTATCCGGCGATTGTGCAGGGACAAGGGGCGGCGGAGCAGATCGCGCGAGGCATCGATCATTTCTCGTCGTCGAACTGGGCGGACGTCGTGATCGTGGGGCGCGGTGGCGGATCGCTCGAAGACCTGTGGGCGTTTAATGAAGAGGTGGTTGCACGCGCGATTGTGCGCTGCTCCGTGCCGGTGGTCTCCGCGGTTGGCCATGAGACCGACTTCACTATTGCGGACTTCGCCGCGGACCTGCGAGCCTCGACACCGTCCGCCGCGGCCGAGATCGTTACTGCCGCCTGGGTTGCGCTTCCCGCTTTGCTGACGGCCGAGACCCGGCATCTGGAGCGCGCGATGTCGCTTGTCGTCTTGCGTGCCGGCGACCGTCTGGGGCGGCGCGGGATCGACCGCGCGCGAATGATGTTGGAACTGAAGTTGAACCGCTACGGGCAGCGCGTGGACGAGTGCGATTTCCGGCTGCGCGAACTGACGCGCGGCTTTGTGGCGCAGCGGCGGCGGCGGGTGGATCTGATTGAGGCGCGCTTGCGCCGCCACGATCCACGCGTGCGGCTGGCGGAGGCGAAGGCGAGGATGCAGAAGGCTGGCGCGGCTTTGATCTCTGGCATGGCGAGGTCGCTGGCCGCTCGAAAGCCGTTGCTTGGAGCGCTTACTGCGGGCCTGACGCAGATGAGTCCTTTGCAGGTGCTGGAACGCGGATACGCGATCGTCCAAACACGCGATGGCAGGGTGTTGAAAGAAGCGCCGCCTTCCGGCACCGAACTTCGCATCCGGATGGCCAAAGGCGAGACGCGCGCTACCACTACTCCAGACGGTAGTTCGGAGCTTCCTTCGTGATGATGACGTCGTGCACGTGGCTTTCCCGGAGCCCCGCGCTGGTGACGCGCGTGAAGCGCGCATTTTCCTGAAGAGCCCCGATCGTACCGGCGCCGCAATAGCCCATGCCGGCGCGAAGCCCGCCGACCAGTTGGTACACCCACTCCGATAGCGGACCTTTCGAAGGGACACGGCCTTCGATGCCTTCTGGAACCAGCTTGCCGCTGGCCTCCTGCGCATAGCGGTCCGCCGAGTTGCTGCCGCCGCTCATCGCACCCATCGATCCCATGCCGCGATAGCTCTTGAACGTCCGGCCCTGATAGAGAATCGTTTCGCCGGGCGACTCGTCGGTGCCCGCCAGAAGGGAGCCGATCATGACGGAGTCGGCTCCGGACGCGATGGCCTTCGTCACATCGCCGGAGAACTTCACGCCTCCGTCGGAGATCAACGGAACACCAGCGGCGCGCGTGGCCCGGCATGCTTCCGAAACGGCGGTGATCTGCGGAACGCCCGCGCCCGACACGACGCGCGTCGTGCAGATCGATCCAGGCCCGATGCCCACTTTCACCCCGTCCACTCCCAACTCCACCAAGTCGCGAGCGCCTTCAAACGTGGCAACATTTCCCGCCACCAGATCGATGCCCGGCAGCGCTTGCCGCAATGCCTTCACGGCATCCATCACGCGCTCAGAATGCCCGTGCGCGGAGTCCACACAGATCGCATCGACTTTCTTCGCCACCAGTTCGTGCGCGCGCTCCAGAAAGTCGCCGCTGGTGCCCACCGCGGCGGCGCATCGCAGGCGGCCTTGGCCGTCCTTCGCGGCGTTCGGATACTTTAGCTTTTTCTGAATATCCTTCACCGTGATCAGGCCCTTCAGCTTGAACTGGTCGTCCACCACCAGCAGCTTTTCGACGCGGTGGCGGTGAAGGATCTGCTCCGCATCTTCGAGGGTCGTGCCCACGGGAACGGTGATCAGATTCTCCTTCGTCATGCGGTTGGCGATCGGCTGCTTGAAGTCCGTCTCGAAACGCAGATCGCGATTTGTGAGGATGCCCACCAGCTTTCCATCTTTGACGATGGGAACGCCGGAAATACGGAAGCGCGCCATCACGTTCAGCGCGTCCTGAATCGGCTGGCCGGGCTCCATCGTCACGGGATCGACGATCATGCCGGATTCGGAACGCTTCACGCGGTCTACTTCTTCCGCCTGACGCTCAATGGTCATGTTGCGATGGATCACGCCGATGCCGCCCTGCTGCGCAAGTGCGATCGCAAGATGAGACTCCGTGACGGTATCCATGGCCGAACTGACGACGGGAATGTTGAGTGGAATATGGCGGCTGAACATAGTCCGCGTATCGGTTTCAGACGGCAGCACGGCGCTGCGCGCGGGAAGCAGCAGAACGTCGTCGAACGTCAAACCGTCCGGAATGAACTCAGGGATCATCGGGTAAGGCTTCTATTGTAACGGGCGGCTACCAAGTGCCCAAGCGCAGAATCAAGCCGGAGGAAAACAAGACGCCGTCGCGATATTCGACGCCATTTAATGGCTGTGTCCAGGATTTCGCATACGACACGCTGGCTACGCGCCACGCGAACGCGCGGCCCAGCCGCAGGTCCACTCCAGTGCCGGCCTGAAGCTGAAATCCGTGGGTTGATTGAACGTCGGCGTACAGCGTGTAGTCGGGCGGCTTTCCGGTTGCCGCCTGCCGGTCTTCTTCGAAGCGTTTTCGCTCCGTTGGAGTGAAACGTTCCTGCGTCATCTTGATTCCGCCGATCAGCACTTCCGCATAGGGGCTGAACCGGCTGCCCGCGGCCGGGGTCCAGCGGGGGCCCATCAGGTAGGAGATCGAATCGCCCGTGAGGAAGCTCCGCCGCTCATCCAGACCCAGCATCTGGCAGCCATCCACGTCGAATACCACCTGCCAAGATTCCGCGAATCGCAATGCCATGTTGCTGCCGCCGCCTACGCAGGAATTATTCCAGGACTGGTTGTTGAACTTTCGCGCCTTGACCGTGAAGGCGGTCTCAAAGGGCGCCACCAACGGCTTCGGCCCTTCCGGAGCCTTGGGTGGCGTGGGTCCGAAGATTTCCCGGTAAGTCCGGCCGTCGTAGCGCTGCGTGCCGGGCCTGGAGTTGCGGTCCCACGGCGCGCGGAACGCCATCATGTTGGCGAAGCTGCGGCTTGGGTTCAGCCATCCGCGCACCATGATTCGCGCGTACTTGTTGCGGACACGGTCCTCGAATGCCCGGATCACATAGCGGTCGATGGCGTCTTCCGCCACCATCCAACCCATACCGATGGCGGGCGTCACGACAAGGTCCGTAAATCCAAACTGCGGATAGTATTTCTGGATGTAGCCGATCGACGCCTCGCTTGCGGGACCGATCTCGAATTGCGCGCTGTAGATAAAACTCCAGGCGGTGGAGCGCAGACGGCTCTTCCAGTAGTTGGTATCTTTTCCGAACTCAACGTCGAAATACTTTCGATCGTTGTTCGCCCAGACATAGCCGGCAGCGGAACCTTGTAGGGTGTGGCCGATATAGTTGACCAGGAATGGATCGCCGTCGGACCATCCGCGGAGGCTGCCGATGGATCCGCCGTAGCCTTTCCAGAAGCTGCCTTTCATGTCGCGGGTGCCCGGCTCCGTCGCCAGGCGGAAACCATGCTGCACGCCAAGATACATAGCGCTGTCGGCGAAAAGGCCGTTCCAATCGATGCCTTCGCGCGCGTAGTCGGCGCGCTTGGGAGAGCCCGCGGACAGCGGCAGTGTGGCGGACGCTGAGTCCGTCGCCGCAGAGCCTTCCGGAACGATCCGGCCGTCGGTGTTTTGAGCGTTGAGAATCGGGAGCAAGCCAACGAGAATGGCTGCCCGCGTCATCCGCTGGCAGGGTCGACGCATGAATCTTTAACTTACGATTATTGCAGAGGACGCCTCGGCGTGGAAAGTTTCGACTGGTTTGCGCCGTGCGGTGCGCGGCGGCATGACAGAATGAAGTGGTGATGCGTTTGCTGGGCTGCCTGCTGACGTTGCCGCTGATAGCCGCCGTGGACATCGACACGCGAGTCACTCACCATTTCGCCGATTCGGGCGGCGTCCGCATTCACTACGCAGCTATCGGGCCGGCCACCGGGCCGCTGGTGATTTTCCTTCACGGCTTTCCCGACTTCTGGTACACGTGGCGCGATCAGATGGACGCCCTTGCCGGTGAGGGGTTCCGCTGCGTTGCACCCGATCTCCGCGGCTACAACGAATCCGGCAAGCCGAAAGGTGTCGAGAACTACGACATGCGTCTGCTGGTGTCCGACGCCGTTGCCGTGATTCAGGCCAACAAACGCGAGAAGGCCATCGTCATCGCGCACGACTGGGGCGGAGCGATTGCGTGGCAGCTCGCTTTTCGCGCGCCGCAGGTGGTTGAAAAGCTGATCATCGTGAACCTTCCACACCCGCGCGGACTAAGCCGCGAGCTGGCCCACAACCCGGCGCAGCAGAAGGCCAGCGAGTATGCGCGGAACTTTCAGCAGCCGGATTCCCACACCAAGCTAAACGCAGCGAAGCTGTCGGAGTGGGTGACCGATCCTGAAGCGCGGAAGAAGTATGTGGAGGCGTTCGAAAAGTCTGACCTCGACGCCATGATGAATTACTACCGGCGAAACTATCCGAAGGAGCCCTATCAGGAGCAGACGGGCCCGGTGATCAAGCCGCAGTGCCCCGTGCTTCAGATCCATGGCTTGAAGGACAAGGCGCTGCTGCCGGGCGCGCTTTCGGGGACCTGGGAGTGGGTGGACGATTGGACGCTGGTTACCATTCCCGAAGCTGGACACTTTGCGCAGCAGGACGCGTCCGAAAAGGTAACGCGAACCATGCTGATGTGGTTAAAGAGGTGATGCAATGCGCTGGATGACAGGACTGCTGCTGACGTTGGTGTGCGTGGCGGGCGACAAGAAGCCGCTGCCGGGCCGCACGGCGAACGACAACATCGCCATTGAGGTGGTGGCGCACATCACCAAAGAAGAAGTGAAGGAAGCCGTTGGCGCGGAGCTCGACCAGGGGTTTATCGTCCTTGACGTCACGCTGACGCCGAAGAACGGACAGAAGATTCGCATCAACCGCGACGACTTCGTTCTGTTTTCGTCGAAGGACGGCCAGCGCTCCGCTCCCTTCGCGCCCACGCAGATCGCGGGCTCGGCTGGACTGGTGCTATCTTCGCGGCCGTCGTCGGGCGGCGTAATGGCGCAGGAGCGGCGGGTGCCCTGGGGCGGAGTTGGCGGAATGCCGATGGGCCTGCCGGGAAGCGGCGGAGGCATCGGCAGTTCGACGGCCAGCACGACGGAAGCCGTCGCCATCACAAAAGATGTGGACCCGGCGGCGAAGCCCGATCCGCTGCTGGCGATCCTGGAGAGTAAGATTCTTCCCGAGAAGGAAATTACAGAACCCATCACCGGCCAGTTGTATTTTCTGTTCGAAGGCAAGTTGAAATTGAAGGATCTCCAGTTGTTCGTTAAAGCGCCGGGCGGCCGCCTTACGGTTCCGTTCGTTCGATGAACCTTCACGATCTCGATACGCCCGCGCTGGTGATCGACACCGGCGTGATGCAGCGCAACCTGCGCCGCATGGCGGATTACGCGGCGACGCATGGGCTGCGTTTGCGGCCCCATACGAAGACTCACAAGATTCCGGCATTGGGCGGGATGCAACTGGCGCTGGGCGCCTGCGGACTCACGGTGGCGAAGCCGGGCGAAGCGGAGGTGATGCTGCGCGCGCAGCCGCCGGAGCTTCTTGTGGCTTACCCCACCGTCGGCGCGGCAAAGCTGGCGCGGCTGATGGAAGTTGCGCGGCACACGCGCCTCGCGGTTTCGTTGGATTCGATCGAAGTGGCTCGCGGATTGTCGGACGCCGCTTCGGCGGCGGGGCTAACCGTGGGCGTGCTGGCGGAGATGGACGCCGGTCTCGGACGCGTCGGGCTTGTGCCGGGGCCGGATCTGATCCGGCTGATTGAATTCGTTTCGAACGCCGCCGGCCTCGCGTTCGCCGGGCTGGCGTTCTACCCGGGCCACATCAAGAGCCTCGATTCCACCGGTCTTGCGGCAGTGGAACGGCTCTCCATCCTGGTGCGCGAGACGGTAGCGGATTTGCATGCGCGCGGGTTTGAGTGCCGCGTCGTCAGCGGCGGGTCTACACCGGCGTGGGCGCATTCGCATCAGATCGAAGGGATGAACGAGATCCGCCCAGGAACGTACATCTTCAACGACCGGAATTCCGTCGCAATCGGCTCCTGCGCATGGGACGATTGCGCCGCATCGATCTTGGTGACGGTAGTGTCCACCGCGAAGTCTGGACAGGTGATCGTCGACGGTGGATCGAAGACGTTCTCGTCAGACCGGCTGGTTGACGGTGGCGAAGGCTTCGGCAGCGTAGTGGGCGTGCCGGCCGCGGTGTTCACGAAAATGAATGAGGAGCATGGCTTCGTCGATGTGTCGAAGTCGGATGCCAATCTGAAGGTGGGCGACCGGCTGCGGATCATTCCTAACCACGTATGCGTGGCGGTGAATTTGCATGAACGGATCTACGGGATAGCGGGGGAAGGGGTTGAGGAAACTTGGGAGGTGGAAGGCAGGGGCAAGCTGCAATAGCCGCCCCTGCCCGGAAAAACGAAGCTTACATCTTCACCGAATCGACAGTGACCGTGTCACCATCCAGTTTGCCCATAATGGTCACTTTGTGACCGATGTGGTCCATCACGGCGTCCGCGTTCTTGATCTTCAGGACTTTGCCATCGACCACGAACACCGGCGCCTGACCACCCTTTACACAGCCCTGGGCGCACTTCATGGATTTCTCCGACGCGTCGGCATGGGCCGCGCCGCATTTGGCATCAGAAATCGTGCCCGACCAGGTTTCCGCCAGTGCGCTCATCGAAAAGACTGTCGCGACACCGAATATTCCCAACACAACCTTTTTCATTCTTTTCTCCTTGTGAACCGAGATCTTGTGCTAGCCCTTCCAGTGTAGGACTAATCTCATATGATGAATTTACACAAAATCCATACAAATGGATACGCCCCGCAGCCGGAAGATGGATTTTTTCTTGGGGCAAGATGTATTATGATATTGTCTATAGGGAATTAGGATATGCTTGCTGTCGATCTAGAACAGTCGTATGAGCAGACCGTCCGGGAAGACATTGAACTCTTCCGGAAGCAAGCGGTCGACTACCTGGAAGGCCGGATCACGGACGACGAATTCCGTGGATTTCGTTTGCGCAGAGGAGTTTACGGCCAGCGTCAGCCTGCGGTGCACATGATCCGGACCAAGATTCCGGGCGGGCAACTGCTGGCCGCACAGATGGATCAGTTGGCTGCCATCTCCGACGAGTTCGCGGGCGGCAAGGGGCACCTTACCACTCGCCAGAACCTGCAATATCATTTCATCCCCACGCGCCAGGTGGCGGACCTGCTGCACCGCTTGGCCGATGTACGGCTGACCACACGGGAAGCCTGCTACAACACGGTGCGCAACGTCACAGCCTCGCCGCTGGCGGGATTGCTGGCTGACGAAGTGTTCGACATCCGGCCCTACATGCGCCGCGTGACCTATGCGTTCCTGCACCAGGAACTGACCGACAATCTGCCACGCAAATTCAAGATCGCTTTTTCCGGAGCGCCGTCGGAGGACATGGCGCTGGGCATACACGACCTGGGCTTCGCCGCGCAGATTCGCGAAGGACGCCGAGGTTTTCGCGTGGTGGCCGCCGGGGGACTGGGACCGCTGCCGGTGGAGTCTCGCCTGTTGGACGAATTTCTCGCCGTCGAAGATCTGGTGCCACGCACGGAAGCCGTGATTCGCGTCTTCAACAAGTGGGGCAATCGCGGTAACCGAAATAAGGCTCGGTTGAAGTTTGTCATCCGGGAACGTGGTTGGGACTGGTTCGTCGAGAAGGTCGAAGAAGAATACGCCGACATTCGGGCCAACGGCGGAGTTGCCATTCCCGACGCGGTTCCGGAGGGGCTGGGCGGGTTTACGTCGACACCGCAGGCGCTGGCCGACGGATCGTCGTTGCCGGTGCTGGATGCGAACGTCGACGCCGAGTATGAGCGATGGCTGGCGACCAATATCCGGGAGCAGAAGCAGGCCGGCTACCGGATCGTCGACATCAAGACGGATCAGGGCAATTTGGTCTCGTCGCAGATGCGTGCAATTGCGGAAGTGGCGCGGTCGTCCGGCGACGGCATCGTCCGCGTTGGGATCGACCAAAACGCGTCGGTGGCATTTATTCCCGAGGTTCGGCTGAAGGCTGTCTACTCGTTCCTGAAGAGGCACGAGCTGGCCGAGGCGGGCATCCGCGAACTTGACGATCCGATCACCTGCCCGGGCGCTTACTCGTGCAATCTGGCGCTGACCAAGACGATGAATCTGGGCAACGCGTTGTCCGCCGCGATGAAGGCGTACATGGCCGCGAATCCCGATCCGCAAGTTTCAAAGCTTCGTATCCACGCCTCCGGGTGCCCGAACGCGTGCGGCCAGCACTGGACCGGGGATTTCGGTTTCTATGGAAACGCGCGGAAGATCAATGGCCGCGAAGTGCCCTACTACCTGATGATGCTTGGCGGCGGCGACGATGCGGAGGGCGCGACGAAATTCGGCCTCGCCATTCAGAGCATCCCGGCCCGCTTTGCCACCGTCGCGGTGACTCGGGTGTTGGATCATTTCCGGGAGAACCGTTTGCCGGAGGAGCGCTTCCGCGACTACGTGGTTCGCCACAAGGTTGACACCTTCCGCAAGCTGACGGCCGACTTGGCGAAGCCGGTGGATCTGGCTCCGGAGATGTATCGCGATTGGGGCGACGACGTGGACTACTCGCTGGAGTTGGGCCGCGGCGAGTGCGCGGCGTAGC
>JBGTFZ010000059.1:0-87125 GCA_041746955.1 Bryobacteraceae bacterium | reverse complement strand
CCGAGACCGTCGGAGTGGATGCCGTCATCGTTTGTTATCAAAATGCGCGTCATGCAGGTTGCCGCTCAATTTTATACCAGGCTCGTTCAAGCAGACTGCCGCGCAACGTTTTATCAACGTGCACGGCCAGTCTCAGTTTTGCTTGGATCGATCTGGTGAGTTGCGGTTAATTGGCCGATTGATCTCAATTAGTCGGACGGGGCCGCGGACGTGCTTTCTTCTTGTTACGTTTGCGAGCCAAGGCCGATTTGAGCTTCGCCTTTTGTCCGGGCGGCATAAAGAAAGCATGCTTCTTCGCGTCTTTGATGATCTCTTCGGTCATCACTTTGCGCTTGAAGCGGCGGAGCGCGCTTTCGATTGACTCGCCGGGATTGACGTTCACTACTGCCATCTAGTCATCACTTCCTTCGACTGTTCAATTTCAGACCTGCTATTTAACACGCTGGGATTGAGTCGGGTCAAGCGGACATGAGAAACCCCGCGAGTTTTCGTTCACTCGCGGGGCTTCGAAGCCAGTGAGCAACGTTTAGACCGTCACAACGGCTGCGCTCTTCTTGCCGTTGAGCCCTTGAATCTGGACGGGCTTGTCACCGTTGTCAGCTTTGGTAATTTGCTGTTGCTTTAGAACCATATCCTGATAGAGCTTACGCATCATCACTTTCTCTTCGTGTGCCGTCTTCGGCCCTTCCATCTGCGGCTTGTTCGGCCGCGCCAGGTCAACGTCGTTCAGTCTGAGATTGTGTGTGGGGTCAGCCATCGGAACTTCTTTGCCGCCCGCAAAGATTTCGTGGCGGCCGTGCTCGTCGTACCACTTGGCCACGGTCGCGTTCTGATGCATGTGCTCAATGATGTTGCGCCAGCCGATGCCAGTGTTGTAGGCGCAGAAGCTGATCTCGCCTTCCTGCGTGGCGTAGGGGATGATGCACTGTTCCGTGCGCCGGAAGTCGTAGTTGAAAAGATCCTGGAACCACATTCCCGCGACAAAGAGGAAGTTCCAGCGGTCCGCGCGGCGTTTGTCGATATCGGACTTCGTGCGGTCGCCCGTCACCTTGCCGTAGTCTCGGTTAGAAACGCGGAAGCACTTGTCGAACTTCGTCAGCATGTCGGTGAGCTTGAAGTGGGTGGGCGCCTGGAACGGATCATAGTTCCGCATTAGCGAAAGAGCGACACCGAGTGCCGACGTCTTCTTCGACCGCGCGCCGTCGTTCAGTTTCTTGATGTCGTCGGCCAGTTGATCCGCATTGAGGAAGGCCGTAACCGGGACGGCTTCCTTGGTTTCCTTGTCCACCATGACGGCAAAGCCGGTTCCGCAATTCGGGTGGCAGCCGCAGGACAGCTGGCCCCAATCGGCCGCCGGACCGTGAATCAGGTCGGCGAAGTCGGAGAACGTCGACATGAAGGAGATCGGGTACCAGTCGCGGCCCGGCTCACCAAGACCGGTCTGGTTCTTGACGTCGTGCGCCAAGTGCGAAAGCGTGTAGCGCTGCGCCATCCTGCGCTCATCCGTTACCGCTTCGTCGCGGCCAGTGAAGCTAACCGGCTGGAAGCTGAGAAACGGAATCTTCTTCGGATTGTCGAGGGCGAAGCGAACAACCGACCCCACCTGCTCGTTATTCACGCCGTTGATGATCGTGATGACGGGAACGATGTCGATGCCGGCTTTGTGGGCGTTCTCGATCGCCTTCAGTTTCACGTCGAATAGATTGCCCACCGCGCGGTGCGAATTCGGTTCGTTGCCGATGCCGTCGAACTGCAGGTACAGGTAGCGAAGGCCAGCCTCCGCCGCACGCTCCGCAAACTCGGGGCTCTGCGCGAACTCAATGCCATTGGTGGCCGCTTGAACGGAGTTGTAGCCTACCTTGCGGGAGTAGCGGATCGCATCCAGGAAGTACGGCGACAGTGTCGGTTCACCACCGGAGAACTGAACGGACATCTGGCGGCGGGGCTTAATCTTCACCGCGTTGTCCAGCAGGGTGGTGATGTCTTCCCACGTCAACTCGTGCACGAACCCAACCTGGTTGGCGTCCATGAAGCACGGGTCGCACATCATGTTGCAGCGGTTTGTCAGATCGACGGTAAGGACGGAGCCGCGGCCATGCGTGATCGTGGACGATCCGTGGTCGTGCAGATCCTTGTCGTTGTGGGCCGGAATGTCGCGCCCGGGGAATACTTTCTCGATGTGGGCGTAGAACTCAGGATCGATCGCCATCACGTCTTCGAAGTGGCCGTGAATCGGGCAGTCCTTCACCATCAGGATTCGGCCATCGCGCTGGATCACCTGCGCCTTGATCTCGCCCACTTTCTCGGTCTTCAGCACTTCAACCGGAACTTCACCGTTCAGGATCTTGCTGCGGATCTCTGGCACGCACTTGGGGCAAAGGGAGTCCGTTTCGCGGGGCCAACCCAGTGGCGGCTTTGACTTCTCCCACGATTTCAGCAGTGGCTTTTCCGACCACTTGGGGGTGAAGGAAGGGTTCGGGCTGATGCTGTTAAATGTGTCGAATACGGCCCAGCCAGCCTTGGCGGCGTAGGTGATGGCCTTCTCGACATACTTGATCGGTTTGTGCATGTTCTCCCTGGGTGAACGAATTCGTTCTCTCTGAGATATTACTGTCAGACAAGCGGCATTACGACCAGAGTGCATCGAGGGGCGCAAAAAAGGCGCTCGAAGGCGAAAAATGCAGTTGAATGGGAGCGCCGATTCTGGGCTGATCTCTATTAATATCAGAGCTTTAGGTGCTGAATTGCGAGTGGAACGCCAGAATTCCAAGGCGGCTGAGCTAGAATCGACGGCTATGAGCCTGCTCGGAAGCATGATCTTCGTTTGTCTGGCAGGCGCCGCCGCCGCCCAGACCGGGGCGGACGCCATCGACGTCACCGGTGCGGTGAAGTATCCAGTGAAGCTCTCTGCGGCCGACCTGATGGAGCTGCCGAGAGCGTCTGTAGAGATGACGCGCGATAGACGGAAGGTCCGCTATGAAGGCGTCTGGCTGCACGAGGTGTTGAAGAAGGCCGGCGCGGCGGGAGGAACGGCGTTGCGCGGCCAGAGCCTGGCCAGCTACCTACTGGTGGAATCCGCGGACAAGTATCAGGTGGTTTTCTCCCTGGCGGAGATCGATCCGGTCTTCACGGACGCGCCGGTATTGCTGGCGGACCGGGCTGACGGAAAGCCGCTGGATGCGAAGGAAGGTCCATTCCGAATTGTCGCGCCGAAGGAGAAGCGGGCCGCGCGCTCGGCACGAATGGTGACGAAGCTGGAAGTGGTCCAGCTGTGGAAGTAGTTCGACTACGATCCAGCGGAGGCGATCACTTCGATCTCGATCTGCCCACCCAGCGCTAGGCGGCGGACCTCGACGCCCGTCTTAGCGGGAGCATGTGGAAAGTAGCCCGCGTAGATCGCATTCAACTCCGCCAGTTCGTCCACGTTCGTCATGTAGATCGTCGTCTTCACGACTGAGTCAAGCGAAGTTCCGGCGGCTTCAAGAACGTACTTCACGTTCTCCAACGCTTGGCGGTACTCCGCCACTTGGCCTCCAGGAACCACTGATCCGCTTGTGGGGTCGATCCCCAACTGGCCCGATACGAAAACCAGATCGCCCAGCCGCGCGGCCTGGCTGAATGTCGGGTTGGAGGCGGGAAGCAGGGGCGTCGATACGGGCACGGGTTGCGGCATCCCAATTAGTTTACGCGGCGCTACAATCGCCAGATGCGGTACGCGATTCAAATCCTGTTGTGGCTGGCTCCCCTTGCGGTAATGGCGCAGAAGCCCGTGGTTACGGCGGTGGTAAACGCGGGCAGCTACTCCACCGGTCCGCTGACGCCGGGGATGCTGGTCGCCGTGTTTGGCACGAACATTGGTCCGTCGCCACTGGTAAACCTCGCTGTTGGACCCAACGGCCGGCTGGTGACGGAACTGCAAACCACGCGAGTGCTTTTCGACGGCGTTGCGGCTCCGCTGATCTACGCGTCGGCAGGCCAGACGGCGGCGATTGTTCCTTATGCGACGGCTGGGCGCGGCTCCACCATGGTTCAGGTGGAGTACCAGGGCCAGTTGTCCGATCCCCTAGCGCGACCGATTGCGGCGATCAATCCCGGCATCTTCTCCCTCGACAGCTCCGGCACGGGCGGCGGCGCGATCATCAATCCGAATGGCACGATCAATTCGGCAACGAATCCGGCGCGCCCGGGCGATGTGGTTCTGGTCTATCTAACCGGCGAAGGCTTGCTGAGGCAGCCCGTAGCGGACGGAGCTATCGCCACGGCGGCGCTGTTCAGCGAGGCGGTCTACACGGCTGAGATTGGCGGCGTGGCGGCTGCCTTGTCGTACACCGGGGCCGCGCCCGGCAATGCATTCGGTTTTGCGCAGGCCAACATCACGATTCCAGCGACGTTGTCCGCCGGAGGAAACATGCCGCTGGTACTGCGATCAGGCGGCGTCTCCTCGCAGGCGGGGCTGACCGTTGCGGTTACCACGCCCGCTCCGGTGACGATGACTTCCGTGTTCCTGATTCACGGCATTAACCAGCAGGCATCGGACATGAATGCGCTGCGGGGAACGCTGACGGGTCCAAACGGCCTGAACCCGATGCAGTTCACGGTGGATGCGGCCTTCGACTTTTCCGATTGCACGCAGAGGACGTCGTGTCCCGCCACCTGCACAATGTCCAGCGGCGCGCAGCGTCTGGCGCAGCACATCATCGCTAGAAATCCACCGGGAGATGTCGTGCTGGTGGGGTACAGTCTCGGCGGTTTGGTGGCAAGGGATCTGCTGGCGAACAACTGGTCGAATGTTCTCGGACGGTACAAGATCCGGCTGGTGACGATTGGCTCACCGATGCTGGGCTACCCGTTCACGTCGCTGGACCCACTGGCGTCGTGTGGCACTCTGCTGCGGGAGATGGATGGGAACTGGCGCAATCTGACAGCGGGCATGCCGCAGTTGTCCAGCTATCTTACCGACATCACCAACCGGTGGCGGAACACGGCGTTTCCAGGGATGGGAACGTGGCTGGCCGCGACGGGAAGATTCTGCGGCAATGCGACGCGGGGTTCAACCGGCTGCCGCGACGCCAACCCGCGCAGCGACGGTGTGGTGTGCGACGACAGCGCGGCGTACAACATTACGACGCCCGCAGGCACCGCGCCCTCCCGCCGCTGGCAGGACCCGTCGAACGTCTACGCGCATACCTCCAGCCAATTCGGCTTCCTGATTTTCGGATGCAATGCGACGGTGGGGACGAACCTGATTCTGTCCGACCCGCCGCCCGGCCCGCTGCTGAACGAAGTGTTGGCCGCGATTCAGGGGACGGCTCCACCGGCGCTGCCGTCCTCGGTTCCGGATTCGTGGCAGATCCTTTCGCTGGACATCGAAGCCCAACGCGATTTCGTGCGAACCGCGATCATGGCGGGATTTCCAGATTCCATGGCGGAGCCTCTGGCGGTGCTGATCCGCAACCGTTCCGCCGTTGCGGTGCCGATGTTGGAAGCGTTCATCGCTGCCGAGACGGACCGAAGCACTCTGCTGGTGGCGAAGGCCGCTGAGTGGATCGCATTTGCAGGCGATGCGGAGGCGGCAGTGGCAATCGAACGGCTTGGCCGTCTTGACGAACGCTTCGCCCCGTTGACTTCCCGCGCGTTTCAGCACGCCGTGCATTTGGAGAAGCGCTGATTCGTTTCTGCTACGGGCGAACGGACAGAAATCCATACGCGGCGCTCCGCGAGCGCTGGCTGCCGGCCCTGTCGCCCCAGGAGCGCGACCGCGAAGCGGCATTCATTTTCGAAGGCGACCGTCTTGTATTTCTCCTCGCCCACGCCATACAGCGCGCGGTCTTGGGCGAAGCGCTTGAAGTTCCCCCGGGACAGATCCGGTTTCTACAGGACCTTGGATCGAAGCCGGTTGTCGCGGACGCCGCGGGGATCGACGTCAGCCTCTCTCACACCCGGGGCTTTGCCGCATGCGCGGTATCTCAGCACGGACGAATCGGGGTTGATGTGGAGGCCGCGGCGCGATCCGTTGAGATCGAGACGCTCCGTGAGAGCGTCTTCACGAATGCCGAGCGCCGGATGCTGGACGAGTGTGCCGTGAACAAGCGCGCCGAACGAATGGTCTGGCTGTGGACCGCGAAAGAAGCTCTGCTGAAAGGCTGCGGCCGTGGCCTGGCGATTCCGCCGGCGAGCATTGATCTGCGGTGGAGCGACAGCGGCGAACTGGCTATCGCCGCGTTCTCCGAAGGGCGCGAGTGGAAGCTGGTGAGGTTCCGCGTGGACGAAGAGTTCTTAGGATCGCTGGCCTTGGAGCGGGCGTCCGCGATTGAGGTGCGCTGCTTCGACAACGGCAAACTACGCGCCGGTCGACGAGTGGCGGATGAAACCCTATTCGACCTGTCTACGCGCGAGCAAGGCAGCGCGAAATCTCGGCTCCCAGAACCTCCACGTTCGGATGGTCCAGCATGCTAAGGTGCGTGCCCGGAACTTCGTGCACGGCCACCCCTTCCTTTGCGAGGCCGCCCCAGCCGCCCGATGGATCGGAGAGAATATTCGGCGATCCCATTCGCGCGCGAAATAGATCGATCCGTCCGGGATACGGCTGGATCTTATAATTCTGCAGCGCCCGCATGCCGTGCTCCAGCATCTCGGCGGTGGATCGATGCTTAACCTGCCCGCTCGCCGCTTTGGCGCGCAGCCGGCCGACGCGCGAACGCACGCCGTGGTAGACATACTCGATCCGCTCTTGGCCCTTCAAACGCGCGAAGTTCAGATAGTGGTATCGAATCCAGTCCAGCCGGTCGAGTTCCAGGTTCGGACCGGGGTGGTCCAGCAACCCGAGAAAAGCTACCGCTTCACCCTCGCGCCGCAGACGCTGCGCCATTTCGTAGGCGACCGCCGCGCCTAGCGAATGTCCGGCCAGTGCGTACGGACCCTTTGGGCGCGCGGTGCGGATCGCGTCAATGTAGTGGCTGGCCATTTCTTCGACCGATTCGAGCGGCTTCTCTCCGCGCTTCAATCCCTTCGCCTGCAGGCAGTACATGGGCTGGTCCGCTGCCAGTCCGGAGGAGAGTAATCGGAAGGACAGCACGTTGCCTCCGCCGCCATGTACGAAAAATAGTGGCGGCCGCGTGCCCTCCGCCTTCACCGGAACAAGCGACATCCATGGAGCCTTCCAGTTCCGGTCTCCGGCGCGGGCTGCGAGCGTTCGAGGAGTGGGCGCTTCCAGCAACGTCGCGAGTGGAAGCTCGACGCTTAACTCGCTGTGAATTCGCGCGAACAGCCGCGAAGCTTGCAGAGAGTCGCCTCCCGCTTCGAAGAAATTGGTATCCGGATGAATGTCTGCGCCGGGGAACAGGCTTTGAAAGAAACCGGTCACCACTGGTTCCAGAACGTTGTGCGCGGCGGCGATGGCGGGCACTTCGGCGTTCGCCGCAGCGGGTGCGGTCTCAGGAGAAAAGCGCGGAAACGACTCCAACGCGGCGTCCGGTTGCCGCAGGGCGAAGCGCAGCACTTCGAGAAACCGCTCGACGAGTGTGCGAATGCCGCTGGCGTCAAACGCCGAAGTTTTGTAATCGCAGATGACGTGCCACAAGCCGCGCTTCTCCTCAAGAAAGAGTGAGAGGTCGAAGTTCGACGTGCCGTTGGGAACGTCGAAATACTCGCTCTCGACATCCGGCAGGCGAAGCTCCAGCCCCGGAATATTCTGGACGGCAAACATGCACGCGGTGGAACGGACGGGCGCCAGCTCGGGAAGTCCGGCGATCTGGTGGAACGGCAGATCCTGATTGGCGTACGACTGCCTCGCGGCAGCCGCGACGGACGCAAGGGCTTCACTGAATCCGGCGCAGCCTTCCAGGCGCAGCCGCAGTGGAAGAATGTTGTTGAAGTAACCGATAGCGTTCCGCGTGCCGGCGCGATGCCGTCCAGTTACTGGCGTGCAGATGACGAAGTCTTCCTGGGACGTGTGGGCTCGCAGCGTCAGCGCCCATGCGGTCAGCAGAACCGGAAACGCCGTCGTAGACCTGTCCGCCGCCACTTGTTTCACCTGCGCCGCGGTTTGCGGATCAAGGACGGTTTCGAAACGCTCCCCCGCATAGCCGGAGAGTCCGCCGCTCGATCGCGCAAAAGGCAGCAGAACCGTGGCGGGTGGGGAGGCGAAGCATTCTCTCCAGAAGTTGAACTGCGCGCCCGCTTCGGCGCTTTCAAGCCAGGACTCGTGCTTGCGTGCGGCGGTCCAGGGTGGGGCCAGATCGCAAGCGGGCACGGGGCTGCCGTCGGACAGCGCCGTGTATGCGTCGGACAGATCGCCCATAATGACGGCGACGGACCAACGGTCCGCCAGAATGTGATGAAACTGCAACAGCAGTAGATCGCGGTTCGCTTCCTGGCGGTAGAGAATCGCGCGCCAGCCCGGCTGCGCCGTCAGGTCGAACGGACGCCGCGCGTCGTCGCGAACAAGCTGGTCCGCATCACGCGGAGTATTTTCGCGGAACTCAAAAGGAAGAGGAAGGTCTGTGTCGGGTTCGAACCGGGGGAAGCCTTCCGCCGTCGTGATCCGAGAGTGCAGTCCGGCATGGCGGCTTTGGACGACGGCCAGGGCCCGCGCAAACCGCGCGGGGTCGATCACGCCCTTCAGCCGGGAAGCGATCGCAAAGCAGTGGACCCCGGACGAAGGCTCCGCCGCATCCATCTCCCACAGCCGGAACTGCGCCGCGGATAGCCGCGACTCGCCCGGCGGCGGTGGCGCTTGAAGGAGACCGCGGAGCACGCGCCGCTTCTCTTCCGGCGTAAGGCCGGCGGTTGCGGACGGGCGTGGAGTGTTCTCGGACATCGCAAGCCCACGGCTTGGCCTAGGATTCTATACCCGACCGAGCCGTTCTTCCAGCAGGCGGCCGATCTCTTCTTCGGAAAGCTCATCCAGCCGCGCGAGCAGGTCCGCGTCTGTCGTTGAGGGCACACCATTCGCCGATGCAGGCAGTTGCGCCAAATGCAATGACATCGCGTCGATGGTTGGGGTGTCCCAAGCCAATGTCGGCGGCAGCCGGATGCCCAGCTTCTCTTCGAGATCTCCCACCAGCATCGTTGCCAGCACGGAGTCCATTCCATAGCTGACGAAAGTTTTCTCGCCCGCCACCTGGGAATCTGTCAGCCGCAATTCTTTCTTCACCCAGGTGGAGATCCACCCGGCAAGTTCATCCTGCCGGAGTCCGGTAGGATGCGCTCCGTTGTTCATGCTGTCCCTCCGTCAGCCTACTTATCCTGCGTGGCGGCAAGCAGCGCCCGAAGGATCTCTCGTTTCGAAACCGCGCCCGGTGTTTCCCGGACTTCTTCCTTGCATTCGCGCCGCAACAGCGGGTCCATTGCGAAGTCCACGTCTGGAGCCATGGGCTCCAGATCTCCAATCATATTCTGGTAGTCCTCAATGGCCAACCGCAAGCCGGTGGGGGCCAGGAGGGCAGGGACGCCGCCGGCCGTCTCTGCGCTCAGCGCGTCCCATCGCCGCTTCGCCCATGCTAATGCGGGCGAGTCTTGCGCGGTTGCAGTCGTGATCTGCATCGCGACGATCGCTAAACGGCCCAGTTGCGAATCCAGCCACTGCCGCGCCGTCTCGTCCATTGCGGCGGATGCCGAGGCGAAGGACTTCAGCGAAGCTGAGAAAGCGGCGCCGATCCCGAGCGATGCCGTCACCGCATCGGTGAGACGAACGCTACGGCCAATCGCTGCCAGCAGGCTTTCGTTCGGGCCTTCACCGATGCTCAACAAGCGGGCGTCGCGGAGGATCTGTGGGGCAAGGTTGTTCTCCATGTAGCCCCGTCCGCCAAGGATCTGCATCAAAAGATCCGCCGCGAAGTTCAGCGAGTCCGTCGCAGACACTTTTAGCGCCATCGATCCTTCTGGGACGATCTCCCCGCCCCTGTCCAGCCGTTCCGCGCACGCGTCGACAAGCGCTGAGTCAAGAGAAATGCGGTGGACCAGTTCCGTAACTTTCGCAAGGGTCTGCGCATTGTCGAGCAGCAAGCCGGTGTCGATCCGCCGTCGCGACGCGTACCGGAGGATCAGTTGCGCGCAGCGCCGCATCGCTCCGACGGAAACCGCCGCCATGAAGAACCGCCCGTGCGCAAGGACGTCCTCGACGGCCTGCATTCCACGCCCCGGCTCGCCCAGCATGCGACCTCTTGTCACGCGCACTCCGTCGAATCGAACGGAGTTCTGCATGATGCCGCGCACGCCGAACGTCAAGGACTCTGGTCCAATTTCGAGGCCCGGGTCTGAGCTGCGCACTGCAAATCCCGTGACGCCGCGCAGACGTCCCTCCGCGTCCGTTATGCGGACGAAGACGCTAATCCAGCCAGCCCACGCGGAGGCGTTCCAGCGCTTCTCGCCATACAGCTTCCACGCGCCGTCCCCGTCTGGAACGGCCTTCATTTCGATTCCGCCGAGGTTCGATCCCGCGCCGGGCTCCGACAGGGCAAAGGCCGACAGTTCGCGACCGGCTGCCAGCATGGGCAAAGCCTGTTCCCGCAGCGCTGGCGCCGCATAGCCAAGGATGGGACGGATGCCATTGGTGTTGTGCAGCAGCACCATCGTCGCCAGCGTCAGATCCGCCGCCGCCAGCTGTTGATAGATGCGGACCGTGTCGGAATACCGTAGGTCGAGTCCGCCGTACTCTTTGGGTGTCTGAAGGCCAAAGAGTCCTTGATTGCCGAAGTCCAGAACGATGCTGGGCGGTACGCATCGCCGCTCGTCGATCAGGCGTGAGTTGATGCGGCGCTCCGCGTATTGGCGCAGCCAGGCGATGCGCGAATCGGCGACGCGCCGGCTCTCGCGCGACGGATCGTTCTCCAATTCAGTTTGCTGCGCCTGCGGCGACTTCCAGACGTGGACCACCTTCAGCGTCCCTTCCTGAAACGCTTGCCGGCAAGCGCTCCGCTTGATCTTGCCACTGGAAGTCTTCGGGATCGAAGCGCGGCGAATCAACGCGGCCGCGAACAGCGATACGCCGTATTGGCCGGCGACAGCCTCCGAGATCGCGGTACAGATTCCATCGAGTTCGTCTGCGGAGTACTGCGCACGCTCCACTTCCTGAACGACGCAGAGCCGCTCCTCGCCGCCCTCGGCAATTCCAAAAACCGCTCCGTTGTCGGCGCGAAGCGCGGGATGCGCGCGCTGCACGGTCCACTCCACATCTTCCGGGTAGTAGTTCGATCCGCGAATGATGATCAGGTCCTTGCAGCGCGACGTAATGAAAAGCTCATCGTTGTGCAGGAAGCCGAGGTCGCCCGTGCGCATGCACAGGCCGCCGCTTTCACCAGCGATCCGCGCGTGAAACGTTTCTTCAGTCTCCGCAGTCCGCTGCCAGTAGCCGTCACAAACGCCCGGACCCGTAACCCACACTTCGCCGACACGGCCGGGCGCAGTTCGGAGCTTTGTCTCGGGATCGACAATCGCGATTTCAGTGTCAGGCAGCGGCAACCCGCAGCCAGCCACGCGCCGAACGTCCCGCCCGCGCCGCCCGGGAATCACGTCGCCACTCGCCAGCGCGTCCGCGTCGAAGCTCTCGACCACCGGGGCAGCCTCCATCGGAGTGGTGGTCACCAGCAGAGTCGCCTCGGCGAGGCCGAAGACGGGCCGCAGCGCCTCGCGCCGAAGCCCCGCCGGCGCAAGCAGAGCGTAGAACTCGTCTGACGTATCGGGATGGATGGGTTCCGCTCCGTTGCCCGTCGACCGCCAGGAACTGAGGCCGAGATGCGAAATTGCCGCAGGGTCGATTCGCCGCACGCAATGCCGGTAGGCGAAGTTCGGGCCCTGCGTGTGAGTGCCGCGGAACTTCGAAATCGCTTCCAGCCAGCAAACGGGACGCTTCAGAAACGCGAAGGGCGAAAGGATGTACGCGGGAGTGCCATTCAGCACCGGCAGCAAGACGCCTTCCACCAAGCCGTAGTCGTGGAAGTGCGGCATCCAGCAGACTGAAACGCTGTCCGCGTCGTACTGCAACGCTTCCTGGATTCCTTTGAGATGTGCGATGAGGTTTGCGTGACTGACGACGACACCTTTCGGCGTGGATGTGGAACCGGACGTGTACTGCAGATACGCGATCTGCCCGGCTTCGACATTCGAAAGGGGAGGGACGCCACCTCCGTCCAGCCACGTTCGTGAATCGATCCATCGTTCGGCGGGGATTGAAGGAACGCGGTGCCGGTCGTCCTTCAACAAGTCCAGCGTATGCGCGTTGCCCATCAAAACCCGCGCACCGCTATCGGCAGCGACGGACTTCAGGCGCGGCAGACTGGCTTGCAAACGGCTGGCTTCCGGCGCGGGAATCGGTACCGCGATGACGCCGGCGTAGAAGCATCCAAAGATCGCGCGTACGAAATCGAGACCCGCTTCGTAGACCAGCAGGGCGCGGTCGCCCGGAACGGCAATCTCCCTAAGGCGGGCTGCGATCTGCCGCGCAGCTGCATCCAACTGAGCGAAGGTGATCTCGCCGGCGGGAACTGAACCGTCGGCAAGAAACGTATACGCCAGACGATCCGGCGTCTGCACCGCGCGCCACGCTGCCACCTCGGCAAGATCTCGAATTTCCATGCGCCCTTGCCTAGTGCTCGACACGCCGGTGAACGATCATCTCGAAGCTTTCGGGAGGCGCAAGCAATGTTCCGTGACGCACCGGCCCCAACGGTTGATCCACCGTTGTCTTCAACGACCATCGCCGGACGATCATTTCGAGAATCGTCTTGAACTCGATTTGCGTGAGAGTTTCACCGATGCAGACGCGCGCGCCGCCGCCAAAAGGAAAGTATTCGTACGATCCATACGTCCGGTCAAGAAATCTCTCCGCGTGGAACGTGCGGCTGTCGGGATAGATTTCCTCGCGATGGTGAACCAGATAGGAGCAGGGGACCAGCGTAGCCCCGGCGGGAAAAAGATAATCGCCGATCTCCGCTTCGCGCGTCAGTTTGCGTCCGGACGGCGTGGGGACGATCGGATACATGCGCAGCGTCTCGCGATATACAGCGTCGAGGAACGGAAGCTCCAACAGCGCGGCATCGCCGGCGCCCGCAGGAAGCGTCTCCAAATCGGCTCGCAGCCGCTCCTGCGTGGCGGGCTGCAGGCACAGCCAATGCATCGCCCAGGCGATCGATATCGCCGTCGTATCGACACCCGCGATCATCAAAGAAAAAACGTGATCCTGGCATTCCGTTTCAGACAGCGGCTCGCCGTCGGCGTAGCGCGACTGTGCGAACGACGTCAGCAGTCCAGGCCGAGCGGCATCGTCGCGGCGCGCCCGAATCTCCCGCGACAGAAGTTCCCGCAGCGGGGCGTGCATGCGTGCAAAGCTTCGCCATGGTCCCCAGGAGCCCACTTGACGCAGGACTGCGTCGCGGTAAGTAGCGCACAGCGAGCGGCTGGTGACGGAATCCAGATCGCCCAGAATCAACTTCACCAGCACCTGGAAGATCAGCAGGTGGAATCCAGGCCGGGGATTGAAGGGCGAGCCTTCCGGCCACTCCGCCAGGACGCCCTCCGCAATCTGGCGAATTTCCGGCGCGCGGGGCAGCATCAGGTCCTGGCGAAAAGGCGGAGCCAGCAGCCGCCGCTGCCGCTGGTGCGTGTCGCCGTCCTGCACCAGGATTGCGTTGTCGCCCATGACGTAGCGGTAATGCTCATTAAACTGCCGCACTTCGTAGCTGTCGCGGCTAAGCCGGAAGATCGCCCGGATGTCGTCCGGATTCGAGAACAAAACGACGGAGCCCAGCGAGCCTAGATCAAGAGCCGTCACCGGCCCGTACAGCCGCTGGCATTCTTCCCAATACTCGACGGGAGTTTCAATCCAACGGCGAACCTGCTCACTGGCGGGGTCGGACGGACCTTCAGGCGAAGGCCGCCGCACATCCGGGCGCGCCTGAAAAGGGCTGGGCATAACCGGTTTTATGAAGTTCCTGAGTCTACCACGCCAGACTTCCGGCACACGCAAAAGCCGTGGCGCTAGAATTACCCTTTCATGGGACACCTCTCCGCATCCGACGAAGTGAAGGGACGCCTGCGTTCGCGGGCCTGGTTCGACAATCCGCACAACCTGGGGATGACCGCGCTTTATATTGAGCGCTTCCTCAACTACGGATTGACTCTGGACGAACTCAAAGGAGGCAAGGCGATCATCGGAATCGCGCAGACCGGCAGCGATCTATCGCCCTGCAACCGGCACCATATCGAGCTCGCGAAGCGGGTCCGCGAAGGCATTCGCGATGCCGGCGGGATCGCGTTCGAGTTTCCGGTGCACCCGATTCAGGAAACCTGCAAGCGCCCGACGGCGGCCATCGACCGCAACCTTGCGTATCTGGCGCTGGTCGATATCCTGCATGGCAATCCGTTTGACGGTGTTGTGCTGACGACGGGTTGCGACAAGACGACGCCCGCCTGCATCATGGCGGCGGCCACGGTGAACATTCCCGCCATCGTATTGTCCGGCGGACCGATGCTGAACGGCTATCACAAGGGGCAGCTGGCGGGTTCCGGGATGGTGGTGTGGGAAGCGCGCAGGCTGCTGGGCGCGGGCCAGATCAGCGAGGAGGAATTCCTCAGCATGGCCTGCAACTCCGCGCCAAGCCCCGGACACTGCAACACCATGGGCACGGCAACGTCGATGAACTCAATGGCTGAGGCGCTGGGCATGTCGCTACCCGGTTGCGCGGCCATTCCCGCGCCTTACCGTGAGCGCACGCAGATGGCGTTCGAGACGGGAAAACGGATCGTCGAGATGGTGCATGAAGACCTGCGCCCCTCGAAGATTCTTACGCGCGAGGCGTTCGAGAATGCGATCGTGGTCTGCTCCGCGATTGGCGGCTCCACCAACTGTCCTCCGCACGTGAACGCGATTGCGCGCCACATTGGACTTGAGCTGCCGGTGAAGGACTGGGAAACGATTGGGCACGAAATTCCTCTGCTGGCGAATATTCAACCTGCGGGCAAGTATCTCGGCGAAGACTACTACCGCGCCGGCGGAGTTCCCGCGATCTTTGGGGAACTGATGAAGGCCGGAAAGGTTCGCACGGGAGCGATCACGGTCACGGGAAAGACGGTCGGCGAGGTTTACAAGAACTGGGGAACGCTGAACGAGGAAGTAATCCTGCCGTACGAAAAGCCAATGATGCCGGAGGCCGGTTTCCTGGTGATGGGCGGCAACCTGTTCGACTCGGCGTTGATGAAGACTTCGGTAATTGGGCCCGGCTTCCGCGAACGCTATCTGTCAAACCCGGAGGATCCGAACGCGTTCGAGGGCAGGGCAATCGTTTTCGAAGGCCCGGAGGACTATCACGCCCGGATCAACGATCCGTCGCTTAACATTGACGCAACATGCCTGCTGGTGATTCGCGGCGTCGGTCCCATCGGGTATCCGGGTTCGGCCGAAGTGGTAAACATGCAGCCGCCCGACGCGCTGTTGAAAGACGGTATTCGTTTCCTTCCGACCATCGGCGACGGACGCCAGTCCGGCACTTCGGATTCGCCTTCGATTCTGAATGCATCGCCGGAATCGGCGGCTGGAGGCAACCTCTCGATTCTTGAAACGGGGGACCGGCTTCGCGTCGATCTGAACACGCGCCGTGTCGACCTGCTTGTGCCGGATGAAGAGATAGCGCGGCGCCAGAGCGTCACGAAAATCGAGATCCCGCCGCATCAGACGCCATGGCAGGAACTGTACCGGGCGCACGTCGGGCAACTCTCCGATGGCGGTGTCCTGGAGTTCGCAACGAAGTATCAGAACATCGGTGGCGATCTACCGCGCCACAATCATTGAGGGGAGCTTAGTCGCGCACAAAGACCAATTGTCCAAAGCGCGCGGGATTGTGCGGGTGCGCGCGCTCCAGTCCTGAGTCGGACCACAGGCTGAGGCGGCGGTTCGGCTCCACTCCGTCCCAACGGTTCAGGTTGACTGTCCAGGTGGAGCCGGCTTCCGGCGGAAGCTTCTTCGCAAGTTCCTCGAAATTCTTCCAGGGGATGGCGACCTCCAGGCTCCATCCCCCATCCTTGTCCTGCGTTTGATTCAACGTACCGCTCAGATGAGTGGCCAACTGCACGCCCGCGAAGTCGATCCGCTTCAGCAGCAGCCGCGGGAAGGCGTAGAAGTAGTCGTACAGGACGCCCTTGGCATTCATCTCCAGCCCGTAATAGTAGTCCTGCTGCGGGTTGGGATTGATGAAGATCTCGACGGCGTCGTCGCGGTAAGTCGGGTCGTCGCGATGGTCGAAGTGCGCCACGATATCGGCGTCGGAACACTGGTAGCCAACGTACAGATACTCGTCGTCCCACAGAACCCGCGCGGTTGTCGGCTGCTTCGCGCCAGTCTGGAAATCCCAGGGGAATTGGAAGTCGGCGGTGTTGGCGTCTTTCCAGGCCGCGTCGTCCAACTTGCCGTCGACGGCGATTCTGCTTTTTGCCCGCTTCACTTCGAGACGCGGAACCGGCGGAAGCGCGCGGCTTGGCGCGGTTTGCATTCCGAACGGAATCCGCTTGCGCAGATCGAAGCGCTCTCCCGCAGTCAGGAAATAGTACGATCGGCCCGACTCGTAGACGGCAATGCGGCCCGCGCCCGCCACTTCAAATTCACCGCTGCGGACGATGGCAGCCGTTCCTTCGTCGATGCCGATGCCGAGAAGATCGCGATGCCGGTCAACAACAGGCAGCATGTCGTTTTGACGACCTCGCGCCGACAGATGCTGGTCGATGGCGACCGGCGAGACCATGCCGAAGCCGCGTTCGTATCCGGGGGCCATCATCAGCGTGTTGCCTTCGCGCGCGCCCCGCACTAGGTAAGACCCGAGGATGGTAGCGCCCGCCGACGTGCCTGCGATTACGCCGCCTCGCGCCAGCACTGCTTCCAATTCCTTCTGCGTGCGCGTGTTCAAGTAAGAATCGACCAGACGCCATTGACGGCCTCCGGGGAAGAAGACGCCGCGCGCAGTCTTCAAAGGGGCCACGAACGATTCCGAGTCGGCCACGACGCGGTCCCGCGTGTGCAGAACGGTAATGTGCTGAACTCCCGCGCGCTTTAGTTGGCTGGTCTCCGCGTAGTTCGCGTCAAACGCATCGCCGTCTCCCGCCGTGGGAATCACCACCCATGGCGCGTCTTTTCCGCCGCCGAGGCTGATCATCCGGTCAAGAATCTCGGGGCCGATCTTGCCGCCTCCAATAATCACCAGCGCGCCCCGCTCGGGCGACGTCACTGCGGGCTGCGCAGCCAGAACCAAAGCCAGCAAAACAGTCATAGAACCAGAACCGCCTTTCCTAATATCTTGCGTGAGTCCACGTCGCGCAGCGCTTGCGGGGCGTCTTCAAACGGATACCGGTGCTTCACCGACGGCCGAAGTTTGCCGTCCGCCAGCAAGGCCGTCAGATGGTCATGCGCTTTTGCGACGTACTCCGGATGCGCCTCCGCGTATGCACCCCAGACCGCTCCGACGATAGAAATGTTTCGGAGTAGAAGACGGTTCGCCGCTACCGTGGGGATTCGCCCGCTGGCGAAACCGACGACCGCCAGACGAGCCTCCATCGCGGTGCATTTTAGAGACAGGTCGAATGCATCGCCGCCAACGGGATCGAAGATTACATTCGCGCCAGCGCCTGCGGTCAACTCGCGTACCTTCATCACCCAGGCTGGATCGGCGTAAGAGATGGCGTGTTGCGCGCCCTGCTGCAAGCAGAAGTCCAGCTTCGCCTCCGAGGAGGCCGTGGCGATGACATTCGCGCCAAGCGCGCGCCCCACTTGAATTGCCGCCATCCCTGTACCGCTGGCGCCCGCATGCACCAGCAGCCACTCGCCAGCCTGCAGACGGCACCGTTCGTTCAGGACGAACCACGCCGTGTGATACGCGATCAGGAACGCCGCGGCCTCGGCATCGTCCAACGCGCCGGGAACTGGAAATACACGATCGCCCCGCGCAACGGCGGTTTCGGCGTACCCGCCTTGGCCACAGAAGGCCATCACGCGCTGCCCGGTGTCGGCGCGAATGCCGGCGACTTCCGCCCCGGGAATAAAAGGAAACGGCGGCTTGTACTGATAACCGCCACGGACTTGCAGCAGGTCGAAAAAATTGATCCCGGCTGCTTTCACATGCACAACGACTTCGCCCTCGGGCTCGGGTGCATCACCGGCGCGCAACACGTCGGGCTCTCCGTAGCGATCAACCAGCCAAGCGCGCATACGGCGCTTATTGCCCGCTCATTGGGCGCATGGCCGGCGGTGCAAACGGATACTTGTCCGGCATCACTTTGACTGCGGTGGTTACCTTCAGTGGATGCTTGCCACCCGACGGGAACGTCAGCTCAATGAAGGAAGCCGTGTATCCGGTGGATGGCTCCGCCAGTTTCGCGACGTAGCGGCCAGCGGAATCGGGCTCTAGCGGCGTGGCTGCATAGGCGTTCTTGATGGTCATCAACCGGAAGTCCCGCGCCGACGGATTGGCCGCCTGCCATAGCTTCACTTCGGTTGGCTTGTCCTGGCACGTTACTTCGATCACATCGCCTTCGACCTTCCACGAGTAGCGCGGCCGCGCCTGCCCGCGAAGGATCATGTCGTAGAACGCGATCATCGATTGCGCCGCGTCCGATCCCCGCAGAGAATGATCGGAGTTCGGAACGTAGCGTAGATGCTTCTCGCCCGGCAGATCGCCCCAGTAGAACTGCGACGAGTCGGGAAGGAAGAACTGATCGCCGGCGGAATTGACGATGTACTTCGGCATGGTGAATCGCTGGCGGTAGCTGAACGGATCTTCGATGGCCATTAACGCTTTGTTCCGCGGCGTGCCCATCCAGCCCATCAGATCTTTCTCCTGATAGTCGCCGACTGCGGGAGCCCAGAATCCATACGCGCGCCAATGATGCGTCATCGACTTCTCGACGTTCAGCACATCGATCACCAGGGGTGCGATGGCAACGACGCGCGGGTCCACCGCCGCCGTCGTCCACGTGGTCCAGCCGCGCTTCGACGCACCCGCGACGACGAACTTGTCCACCACCGTCTGGCCGCCCGCTTCGGTGGCCAGGAATTGTGTCACGGCATCCATGGCTCGAACGGCGGCCTTCGTCATCGGAAGGCGCATCGGCCATTTCTCGTCGCCGGTCTTTAGAAACTTGTCCCAGGTGAACGCAATGGACGCGTCTTCGTACGTCGGTTTGGGCGCGCCAATAAAGTGGATAGGTTGATTGGGGACCATGCGGAGCTCCGCAACTACCGATCCCGTGCTGATGGCAGTCTCAACCAGGCTCGCGTCGATCTTGGCCGGGATCTTTGAATCGTTCGCACCGCCCGTGATAAACAAAAATCCGGTCGAGCCCTTCACTTCCCGTGGACGCACAATCGTCACCCAGTGCTTCCACAAAGGCTTGTCGATCTCAGCCTCGGTTAGCCATCGCTGGCTGGTCATCTCCAGGATGTATACAGAGTACTTCCCGTCGCCTTCGATGGTGTTCACCAGTTTCCATTCAAAGTGCGCGTCGGGCGCGAAGACGTACCGATCCAGAGCCGTCTGGGTTTGAGCCAGTGCGGTCCACGCGAAAAGTGCGGCGGCAAGCGGCTTCATTGCTTCGTGGTCGGGTACTGTATGCCGAGTTGTTCCAGGTAAGTGGCGTACTTCGATGAATCGTAGTAGAGCGGCTTCATCTTGTCCCGAAAGCGATCCATCTTATCTTTGTTCAGCTCGATTGCCGGCTTGTCCGATTCGTCGATCAGCGGAACATACTTCTGATCCTTCGTCTGCTCCTCAAAGTACTTCCGCGTTTCAGCGAGAAGCGCGGGCTGCGTCAGATAGTCCAAGGCCGTTAGCGCCTGCGCCTTGGCCCCTGCCAGCGATCCCTTGTGCGCGATCGGAGTCGCCATTGCAATCGCGTTCGCCCAATGATGGCCCGGCAGCCCCGGAATGTTCGCCGGATATCGCATGTAGACCATCGGGGCGATCCATGAAATATCGCCCACATCGTCGGAGCCACCGCCGCGGCGGTTCAGGTCGTCCTTCGGAGGTTCGCTCAGCGTTTCGATCTTCGTCTTCAAGCCGTCTTTCTCCGGCGCGTTGATCTCGCGCTGAAGAGCCTTTGCCAGCTTCTGGTCGGCTTCCGACCACTCCGGCATCCCGACCATTTCGATATTCTTCTGCTGCACTTCAGCCAGCGGCTTGTTGAAGTGCGTAGGCCACGCCGAGCCCACCGTGCGCTTCGAAAGTGTTGTGCTGGACATCATTGCCGCGGCCTTCGCCATCGTGTCGCCCAACTCCTGAAGTTCTTTGATGTGCAGGTAGTCGATCTCGCGGAAGTAGTACCAGACGGTCGCCTCGTCCGGAACCACGTTCGGCTGTTCTCCGCCGCTGACGATGACGTAGTGTGACCGTTGCTGAGTTCGCAAATGCTCCCGGCGGTAGTTCCATCCAGCGTTCATTAACTCAACGCCGTCGAGAGCACTTCGCCCGCGCCAAGGCGCCCCGGCAGCGTGCGCAGCTTCGCCTCGGAAGGTGTACTGAATCGACACCAGTCCCGAGTTGTTCGACGCAACACCGTAATTGGTCGCGAACTCGTTTCCGACGTGGACGCCCAGAACGATGTCTGCGTCCTTGAACATTCCGGCGCGAATGAAGAAGGCTTTCGTGGCCACCAGTTCTTCGGCCACACCGGGAATGATCTTCAGGGTTCCGGCGATGTTGTGCTTCGTCATCAGGTCTTTCAGGACGATCGCCGCAACGACATTCACCGCCATTCCGGAATTGTGTCCTTCGCCATGGCCGGGGGCGTTCTCAACCAGCGGGTCATGATACGCGACACCCGGTTTCTGCGATGCGCGGGGGATGCAGTCGATGTCGGTGATGAACGTGATGACGGGTTTCGCTGTGCCATGCGACCATGCGGCCACCCAAGCTGTGGGCATGCCGGCGACTCCTCGCTGCACTGCGAAGCCGTTCTTTTCGAGGATTTCCGTAAGGTAGCGGGACGTCTCGAATTCCTGAAAGCCCAGCTCGGCGAAACTGAAGATCGAATCGACGATTTCCTGCACCAGTTTCTGTTGCTTGTCGGTTGAGGCCAGCGCCTCTTTCTTCAATTCTTCAAGTGTCGGAGGCGCCGCCAGCAGCGATCCCATGGAAACCAGCAAGATAGAAAGGACACGCAAAACCATGAAGCGATTGTACTCATCGCGGCTGGACTGGGGCACGCCCGAGAACCGGATTGCCGCTTTGCGGACGCGAGTTCGCGGCTACCATGATCTGACGGTTTCCAACCCGACACAGGCGGGACTCGCTTACCCCGAAGACGAAATTGTCGAAGCGCTGGCGTCCGCTGCGGCGCTTCGCTATCAGCCTTCGCCGCTGGGTCTGCTTTCCGCGCGCGAGGCCGTGTGCCGCTACTACGACGGCGCTGTCTCGCCAGACAGCGTTCTTCTGACGGCCAGTACTTCCGAGGCCTACTCTTACTTGTTGAAGCTGTTCTGCGACCCCGGCGACGAAGTGCTAGTGCCCACTCCCTCCTACCCCTTGTTCGACTTTCTTGCATCGCTTGAAGGAGTTCGTCCCATTCCGTACCGGTTCGACTATGACGGGCAGTGGCATCTGGCGGATGTTCCCGTCACCGAACGAGCGCGCGCCATCATCGTGGTAAGCCCTAACAATCCCACCGGTGCTTCGATCTCAAATGCGGACATCGACCGCCTGATCTCAATCGGCCTGCCGGTGATCCTGGATGAAGTGTTTCGCGACTATGGCGAAGCAGTGGAGTCCGGCCAAGTGTTCCGTCTGAACGGATTGTCCAAAGCCGCTGCCCTTCCGCAAATGAAGCTGGGTTGGATCGTGTGCCCGGGGAAAGTTCCGGACGCACTGGAACTGATCGCGGATACTTATCTGTCGGTCGGCGCCCCTGTGCAGCACGCTCTGCCAAAGCTTCTCGATCTCGCGCCGCCGGTTCGGAATCAGATTCGCGAACGCTGCGCAGTAAATCTTCAAGTGCTGCGGGCGAAACTGGGCGGGACACCGTTGACTCCCCTCCGCGTCGATGGCGGTTGGACCGCCCCGGTTGAGATTCTGAAAACTCGTTCCGAAGAGGAGTGGGTGTGCCGGCTGCTGGAAGATGCGGGAGTGCTGGTGCAACCCGGCTACTTCTACGACTTCCGGCGCGAGGCGTTTATCATTGTCAGTTTGTTGACTCAGCCCAGCACGTTTGAAACCGGCCTTGACCGGGCCGTCTCGTATTTATGCTGAGCTACCTGCGCTCTGTGCTGTTCACAATACCCCTTGCGTTCTCGACCACTGCGATCCTCATCTGGTTGTCGTATCTCGCTTCACTATTCAACCGGCGGTCGATTGACCCCATCTTCCGTTTTTGGGCGCGCGCAGTGATGTGGGTTTGCGGAGCAAGGCACAGCGCGCGTGGCGTCGAGAACGTCGACCCGTCGCGCACTTACGTGATTGTGTCGAACCACCTAAGCTTGATCGACTCGCCGCTACTCGTGGCATACCTTCCTCTGACCGTTCGATTTCTCGCAAAGAAAGAGCTGTTCCGAATTCCGGTGATGGGCGGCTACATGGCGCGGACCGGCCACATTTTAATAGACCGCAGCAACGCCCGCGCGGCGGTCGCTTCAATGACTGAGGCCGCAAAGATATTGGAGACGGGCACACGCAGCGTCCTGATCTACCCGGAAGGAACCCGGTCGCTTGACGGCACAATGCAGTCTTTCAAGGATGGCGCGGCTCTTCTTGCGATTAAGAGCGGCCTTCCGATTCTGCCGGTGGCAGTTCACGGCACCAATGCGGTGCTGCCTAGCAAAGGCGTCGTAATCCGCACCGCGCCGGTTGAACTTCATGTGGGGCGGCCTGTGGAAACCGCCGGCCTGACGGCGAAGGATCGCGTCGCCCTGACCAGCGAAATTGAGCAAAGAGTTCGCGAACTCGCCGACGTAAAGTGAAAGAGTGACCGATTCCAAGTTCCCGCCCGCTCCGCTGACTGTGGAAGGGTCCTGCATTCTTCATCAAATGTTCCGTTCGCGGCAGGAACCGGATCACGCCGCTATCCGCCGCACGGCTTCCGCGATTCAGGCGCTCGGGCCGAAAACGGCCCTGTATTCGATGTTGGGCCACAAGGCGGATTGGATGCTGGTCCATTTCCGGCCGACCTTCGAAGACCTGAACGACGTCGAAATTCAGCTGGACGGCGCGGGTCTTCGAAAGTTCGCGGAGCCTTCCACTTCGTATGTGTCCGTGGTTGAACTCGGACTGTACGAATCGACCGGGAAGTTCCACGCGGAGATGCGGGAGAAGGGAATTGAAGCCTACTCCGAGGCGTGGGATTTGGCGGCGGCGGAGATCCTGGAGCGGCAGAAGGGCGCCATGGCGGCGCGCCTTTTCCCAGAGATTCCACCCGCAAAGTACATCTGCTTTTACCCGATGGACCGCCGCCGCGGTGAAGCGAACAATTGGTACACCGTCCCGATGGCGGACCGTGCGCACATGATGCACGAACATGGCATGAACGGACGCCGCTACGCTGGAAAGGTCCGGCAGATCATATCCGGGTCCGTCGGTTTCGACGACTGGGAGTGGGGTGTAGATCTTTTTGCCGAGGAACCGCTGGACTTCAAGAGGCTGATCTATGAAATGCGTTTCGACGAGGTCAGCGCAGTGTATGCGGAGTTCGGACCTTTCTACATCGGCGTGCGCAGAACTCCGGCCGAACTGATAGCGATCGCGGGAGGCAAATAACCGATGGCGGAAGCCAAGACGAAGTCGGCCAACCTTCGTGAACTGTGGCCCGACATCTGGCAGCTGATCCGGCCCCGCCGGTCGCTATTGGCCATCGGACTGGTCTTGATGGTGTTCAACCGCGTTTCGGGCTTGGTGCTTCCCGCGTCGACCAAGTTTTTGATCGACGACATTATCGGCAAACAGAAAGTGGACTTACTGCTGCCATTGTTAGGAGCCGTCGTCGCCGCAACGCTTGTGCAGGGCGTCACTTCCTTCTCGCTGACTCAGCTGATCTCGAAAGCCGGGCAGCGTGTGATCGCGGAGATGCGGCGCAGAGTGCAATCCCACGTTGGCCGCCTGCCAGTTTCCTACTTCGATTCGAACAAGAGCGGCGCTTTGGTGTCACGCATCATGAGCGATGTCGAGGGCGTGCGCAATCTTATCGGAACAGGACTCATCGAATTGGTGGGCGGACTGTTGACCGCCGTGCTAGCGCTGTTCATGCTGGTGCGCATCAGTCCCCTGTTGACGGGCATCACGCTTGGCGTGGTGCTGGTCTTCGGCGCGATCCTAAGCCGCGCATTCCGCAAAGTACGGCCCATCTTCCGGGAACGCGGCAAGATCAACGCCGAGGTGACAGGACGGCTGACGGAGTCCTTGGGTGGAGTTCGCGTCGTGAAGGGCTACCACGCCGAGGCACGAGAAGAAGATGTTTTCGCGGGCGGTGTCCAGCGGCTTCTGGACAATGTGATGAAATCGCTTACCGCGCTTTCGACAATGAGTCTGGCCTCCACCGTTCTGATGGGAATCGTCGGCGCGTTGGTGATGTACCTTGGCACCCGCGAGATTTTGGCGGAGCGTCTGACCTTGGGCGGATTTGTCACCTTCACCGCGTTTCTCGGATTTCTTGTGGCTCCGATTTTTCAAATTGTGGGCATCGGAACGCAATTGACGGAGGCGCTGGCAGGTTTGGAGCGGACCCGCGAGGTACTGCGAGAGAAGCGCGAGGATGAAGATCCCGGGCGGACCGTCGAGCTTCCCGAGATTAACGGCGCGATTCAGTTCGAAGATGTTGGATTCGAGTATGAGCCGGGCAAACCGGTACTTCATGGAATCTCTTTCACGGCGGCGCCGGATACGGTTACGGCGTTGGTGGGTCCGTCGGGTTCCGGGAAGTCGACCATCATCGGACTCATTGCGGCGTTCTATAAACCGCTAAGCGGACGGATTCTGGTTAACGGGCAGGACCTGTCGAAGGTCCAGTTGGCGTCGTACCGGTCGCAGCTTGGAGTTGTATTGCAGGAGACGTTTCTCTTCGACGGAACGATTCGGGACAACGTCGCTTTCGGACGTCCAGGCGCAACCAGCGAAGAGATCCTGGAGGCATGCCGGCTGTCGCGTGTGGATGAGTTTGCTGAGCGCTTCGAGAAGAAGTACGACACGGTGGTTGGTGAGCGTGGCGTGAAACTATCGGGCGGCCAGCGTCAGCGTGTATCGATTGCGCGCGCGCTGTTGGCCGATCCGCGAATCCTGATTTTGGACGAAGCGACGTCGAGTCTCGATTCCGAGTCGGAGGCTCTTATCCAGCAGGCGCTGGCGAGATTGATGAAGAACCGCACCACCTTCGTCATCGCTCACCGCCTGTCCACCATCCGGCGGGCAAACCAGATTCTGGTGATCGAGGATGGCCGCATCGTTGAATCCGGCAACCATCAGGAATTGTTCAACGCGAAGGGCCGTTACTGGGATCTATACACGAAGCAGCACGAAGTCGAAGCCAACCTGTTCCTTCAACCCGCCGAAGTGGAAGTGGCCGCGCCGGAGGATGGGTTGATTTCCGAAACCGGGCTGCGCGGCGTGATGCGGCTTTAGTTCGGAACCGCCGCCATCCAGTAGCCCCCGCGGGTGCGGACTTTGTACCCCGAACGGGCGACCTCCACGCGAATCGTGTGGTAGCCGCCTTCTTCCTTGTTATTCGGGTTGTAGCTCAACAGATACTGGCTATGCAGCTCTTCGCCGATCTTCTGTATGGCGTCCTCTAGACCAGGCAGCCCAACGAAATCCAGTTCGTTGCCGCCGGTGTACTTCGAGAGAACCTCCTGCGGATTGCTGACGAAGACGGCTTTAGTCGAGGTGAAGATCTCCTGAATGACAGGAATGATGTTTCCGTATGTTCCACCGTATCCCATCTGCATCGCGGTGTTGGGCGTGTTTGGCGCTCCATTGACTTGCGGCATGGCGGACGGTGGAACCGGCGACGGACGGGGCGGCTGGTCCGGCGTGCGAATCTTGTTCAGCCATCGCGACATGTTTACCGGATATACGATTACGTTGTTCAGCTGCACGTCATGCAGCGCCTCGCGAATGCGGCCGCCACTTCCGTTGTCTTTCGTCTCCGCGATCAGCAGGATCACGCGCCGCCGGTTGGGGCCGCGGTTGCGCAGCATCCGGACAGAATCGATGACCGCGTCGTTCATGACGGAGGCGGTGCCGCCGGGGCGCAAATTCTGAAGCGCCTCAGTAAGCTTCGCGCCGTCGTTGGTGAAGTCGGCGAGAATCTGGACGCGATGGTCAAACTGAACGATGGCGGCTTCGCCACTTTCGCCAAGCACCATCGCTTCCAGCATCGTTCCCAGGCGCTTCAGCGTAGGCAGGACAAGTTCGGTGGACGCGCTGCGTTGAATCGCCACCACCATGGAGATGGGGATGAAGCTGACGTCCTGCTGGATTGTTTGGAGCTTGCCGTTATCGAAGAGTTTAAAGTCCTTCGGTTCCAGACCCGAGACGTAGCCGCCGCCGGAATCAATCACGGTAGTGGGGGAGATAACGATATTGACGAAATCCCGAATGACGAGATCTTTTTCCGGCGCGGCGGGCTGCTGCGCAAACAGCGCCAGCGGCAACAGGGCGATCAGCGGCTTTTTCATTTCGATTTCCTTCGATAATCTCCACTCTTCCCGCCAGTTTTGCGGAGAAGATAAACATCCTGAATCTCGATCGACTTGTCCAGCGCCTTCGTCATGTCGTAGACCGTCAGCGCGGCAACGGTCACCGCGGTAAGCGCCTCCATCTCCACACCGGTAGGTCCGGTGGTGACGGCCTTCGCTACCAGTTTGACGCCGCGACGGTCGATAGTGGTTTCGACATCGACGTGAGAAAGAGCCAGCGGATGGCACAAGGGGATCAATTCCGCCGTTTTCTTCGCCGCCAGCACTCCGGCTACGCGGGCGATTTCAAGCGGGTTGCCCTTCGGATTGCGCGGTAGCGCCTCCAGGACCTTCGCGGCCATCTTCACGCGCGCATGCGCCTCGGCCGTGCGCAGCGTTGGCGTCTTGCTGGAGACATCCACCATTCGCGCGCGTCCAGAGGCGTCGAAGTGAGTGAGGGTCTTCACTTGGGAAGCACTCCGATCATGTCACCCGCGGCCCATGTTTCCCGTGCGGCGTCGGCAACCAGAAACGCATTGGCCTTGACAATGGAGGGAACGTCGCTTGAGCCCTTCCATGCGACCGGCGTAATGTCGCCGCAGTTCAGGACCGCCGGCAGGAAGCGCGTCAGTCCCGGCTTATGAGCGAAATCTTGGGTCAGCCGCGCGAAGGATAGCGGCAGCGCGGGATGCGGCTCACCGCCCAGCAGGCACAACGCAAGCTGCGCGAATACTTCGAATGTCACCATGGTCGAAGCCGGATTGCCGGGGAGTCCGAAGAAGAAAGTCCCCTGCGCTTTTCCAAACACCAGCGGCTGTCCGGGCTGGACGCGCACACGGTCGAAGAAGAACTCCGCGCCAAGATCCGCCAGCACTTGTTCCACTAGGTCGTACTTGCCTGCCGATACTCCGCCGGAAAGTAAAAGCAGGTCCGACTGCAAACCACGTTGGATTAGTCGTCGCGTCTCATCGATCTCGTCCGGAGCCACGGGCAGAATCTCCGGGATGCCGCCGGCCCGCCGCACTTGCACCGCCAGCGAGTACGCATTCGAATTCCGGATTTGCGTGTCGAGCGGTACCTCCGCCAGATCGACAATCTCGTCGCCCGTCGCGAGGATCGCTACGCGCGGCAGCGGGTAGACCGAAGCTTCACTGCGCCCCACCGTTGCCAGCCAGGCGATGTCCGCAAAGCCCAGCCGCTTGCCCGTTGCAAGAATTGTTTCTCCGGCGCGCGCTTCCGACGCCTGCGGATTGATGAACTCGCCCATGTTCGCGGGCCTGCCGGTTGAGAAGCCGCCGTTCACGCGCTGGGCGTGTTCCACCATTACGATTTGGTCGGCTCCTGCGGGGACAGGGGCGCCGGTCATGATTTCGACGGACTCGCCCGGACCGATGGCCGCGTCGAACTTTGTGCCCGCCCGCACTTCTCCGACGATCTTCAAGGTGCCGGGAAGATCAGTGGAGCGGACAGCAAATCCATCGCGGACAGAACGTGCGGCTGCGGGGTAATCCCGGTCTGCGGGAACGTCTTCAGCCAGCACTCGACCGTCGGCCTCCAGTAGACTAACGGTCTCGGCAGGACGGCTTCGGATCACAGTTTGCATGCGATCCCGGATGCACGCGCGGCCTTCTTCCCATGTGACTGTGACCACTATAGGCATTCTATCCTGTGGGTTGTGATCAACCGGCAGAGTCTACGAGCCCAGCGCGATCTTGTCGCGTCCGGAGAAGCGTCGCCGCGGGAACTGGTGGACGCCCATCTGGCCGAGATTGATCGAGCAAACCCATTGATAAACGCTTTTGTTCAGGTTTTTCGCGACGAGGCGCTGGCCGCCGCCGCGTCCGTTCCGGCTGGCCCACTGCATGGCGTGCCGGTGACGATCAAGGACAGCTTTGACATTGCGGGTTACAGGACGCTTTGCGGAAGCCGCCTGCGGGAAGATCACCGGGCGGCGCGTGACGCGGCTTGTGTGCGGAAGCTTCGCGACGCTGGAGCGATTGTCGTGGGCAAGACGAACACTCCGGAGTTTCTCTCAAATTACGAAACCGATAATTGGGTGGTTGGACGGACGAATCATCCGCGCGATCCGGCTTTGACGCCCGGTGGTTCAAGCGGCGGTGAATCCGCAGCGATTGCGGCTTACTGCTCTGCGGGTGGGGTGGGCTCCGATGGCGGAGGTTCGGTCAGGTGGCCCGCGCACTGCTGTGGCATTGCGGCGCTGAAGCCGACTCCCGGCGTGGTTTCGGCCGCTGGACATTTTCCAGTGATCTCGCATCCCGCGGGCATGATGGGTGTCGCGGGACCGATGGCGCGATGCGTTGAGGACGTGAAGATCCTGTTCGACGTGCTTCGCGGTTACGATCCGGAAGATCCGTTTTCAGCTCCGGTTGCGCCGGTGGACGCTTTCGGCGAGCCGCCTCGAATCGGCGTATGGCCGCAGTTTTATGGCACGCCGGTTCAACAGCAGTGCCACGACGCAGTACTGCTTGCCGCCAAGGCTCTAGAACAAGCGGGCTTCGCCGTCGATTCATTTGAGCCGCGGGGTCTTGAGAGGGCGCCGAACTTGTGGGCGTTCCTCTTCACGGAACTCTCCGCACCGTTCACGCGACAGCTCTTGGAGGGCCGAAGGGAGCTCGCTCATTGGACGGGCACTGAATTCCTTGACGCGATTGCAGACCGGCCTGAGCCGACGGGCCGCAAAGTTGTGGAAGTGCTTAGCGCGCGTGACGCGATGCGTATCAGCCTGCTGCGCCAGATGAAAGACGTCCCTGTGATCCTTACCGCCGGCGCTGGAATGACGGCGTTCCCGCATCGGCAGCGCCGCTACGCAACGGCCGAAAAAGAGATCGGCTTGTTTGAAGGTACGTTCCCGTTGGTGTGGGCCAATCTGCTGGGGCTGCCTGCTCTCACTGTTCCCGTCGCCGGCATCGGAGTGCAGCTTGTTGGTATGCCCTACTCGGAGGACCTGCTGCTGGCGATCGGCCAGCGGCTAGAATTCCAGCTTCAGTAGCGTGCGCTTCTCGATCTTGGCATCGTCGAACTCGATGCCGAAACCGGGCCTCTCCGGAAGTGCGATTGAACCATTTTCAACTTTCGGCGCGAACTTCTCGAAGTGGTAGTAAGAGCTCATCTTTAGAATCAAATACTCAACCAACGGGCAGGTCATGGGCGGCTGGCTGGCGACGACGTGCAGTGCGGCGTGCACGCTGTGCCCGTGGGGAATCACGTTGACGTCGTAGACCGAAGCAATCGTGCAAATCTTCACCAGCTCGCTAATGCCGCCGCACCATTCCGGATCGGCCTGCACCACGTGCAACGCGCCTTCGCGCAAGTAGTCCTGCACTTCCCACCGCCCGTAGAAATGCTCGCCACTCGCCACTGGAACTGAGGTGGCGCGGCGAAGCTCGGCAAAGCTTCGTATCTTGTCGGGCTGAAATGCTTCTTCAATCCAGCGAGGCCGGTACCGCTCCACTTGCTTGGCCCATGCGATCGCGTAGTTCAGTTCCCAACCCATGAAGGCGTCGAACATCAGGTCGACATCTTCACCTATGGCTTCGCGGAGAATTCGAACCATCTCCACGTTCTTCTGCAATCCCGCTTGGCCGTCGGAGGGTCCGTACGCCATGAACCACTTTTGATGCCGGAAGCCACCTTCTTTCAGCGCGCGGGCCCTTGCGGACATGTGTTCCGGCTCGACAGAGTAACCCAGACAACTTCCATAAGCGGTGGCGCGGGCGCGCGTAGGTCCGCCCAGCAGCCGGTATACCGGGGTCTCGAATACCCGCCCCCGAAGATCCCACAATGCGTTGTCCACGGCGCTGATGGCCATCATGAAATGCCCGCGCCGGGAGTGCCGGTTTAGCCGGTGCATCTGATCCCAAATAGTCTCGACGGCCAGCGCATCCTTGCCCGCAAGGAAGGAGCGAAGTTGCTGATCGATCACTATCGCTGCCTCGCGGTCCACCGGGCCATACCATCCGGAAACGTCTCCCGCTTTGATGTGCAGGTAGACCGCCGATGCCTGAACCTCCTGCTTCGCGGGCGTGCCGTCACGGTATGGCTTCGGCCGCAGATCCTCGTACGCATGGAGAGGATTCACCTGATATTGCTTGTCGACGCCGGTTGTGGCTTCGCGGCGGCCTTCGAAGCGCCACAACTCCACTGACGTGATGGGCAGCTTTCCCGCGCGCGCGGCAACCAGTGCCGGAAGGGCCAGCAGAAGCTCTCTTCGTCGCATCGCGGCCTATGATATCGTGCCCGCCATGAGGCTTCTCGTTTTGTTGGTCCTGTTCTGTGCCGCCGCGTTGGCGCAGACCTCTACCGGAACCATTACCGGAATCGTTACCGATCCCCAGCAAGGCCGCCTGCCGGGCGCGGGGCTGCGCCTGACCAACGAGGCCACTGGCGTCGTGGTCTCCGGCCAGACGAACGAGCAGGGTGAGTACACATTTCCGCTGCTGGCATCGGGACTGTACCGGCTGGAGATCGAGGTGGGCGGATTTCAGCGATACGTCCGGAGCGGCATGCCCGTCGAACTCGGCCGCGTCTCGCGCGTGGATGTGACGATGACGCTGGGCCAGGTTGCGGAGACCGTCAACGTGTCGGGCCAGGCTCCGCTGCTGGAATCGGAGAGTTCGTCGGTGGGTCAACTGATCGAGAACAAGACGATCAGCGACATGCCGCTGAACGGACGGCGCGTGGGGGAGTTGCTGGGCCTTGCGGGCAATGCGGTGTTTGTTCAGGGCGACGTGATCCGGCCCCGAGTAGCGCTGGCCGGGGGCCGCGCAGATCAACAGCAATGGATGCTGGACGGCGTGAATGCTTCGAATATCGCGCTGGAAGGGCCGCAAGCGCTGTTCAATCCGCCCGTCGAAAGCGTTCAGGAAATTCGTATTCAGCAGAACGCATACTCGGCCGAGTACGGAAATTCCAGCGCCGGTGTCGTGTTGACGACAACGAAATCCGGAACGAATCGATTCACCGGCAACGCCTATGAGTATTTCCGGAACGAGAAGCTGGACGCCCGGAACTTCTTCGCGGCGGAACGTCCGCCATTGCGATGGAACGTGTTCGGTTTCGCCATAGGCGGACCGATCATCAAGAACAAAACGTTCTTCTTCAACTCGACAGAGTGGCAGTTGCAGCGCGTGGGACAGGTCCGCAACCTGACGGTGCCAACCGCGGACGAGCGTATCGGCAATTTCTCTGGCACTCTCCAGGCGAATGGAAATCAGGCCGTCATTTACGATCCTTTGACCAATCCCCGCACGCCCTTTGCGGGCAACGTCATTCCTTCCAGCCGGATCGATCCGGTTGGACGCAACATGGCGGCGCTGTTTCCACTGCCCAACCGTCCCCCGTCGAACCTTGCGGGAGCCAATAACTTCGTCGCCAATTCGGTCTTTTCGTTAAACATCACCACGTGGACCTTGAAGGCCGACCACATTTTCAACGAGAAAGACAGGATCTCCGGACGGTTTATCCTGCACGATTTTCCAACACGGACTTCGGCTGTCTTTCCGGAGGCAGCCGCCGATCCCAGCGGCAATATTTCCGATCGCCGCGCCTACAGCGTCATGATCAACGAGGTCCACCAGTTCACGTCCACAATGCTGAACGACCTTCGCGTGAACCTTCAGCCGCGGTTCTTCATCACGTCCGGCTTTGGAATCGGCGAAGGCTGGCCGACGCAGTTGGGATTGAAAGGAGTCGATGACCGGGCGTTTCCGCGCATCAACACCACCGGCTACACGGCTATGGGCGCGGGCACGCAGGAACGAATTCAAACGCCGATTCACGATCATCACGTAGTCAACGTCCTGTCCTGGTACCGCGGCAGCCACGCCGTACGGTTCGGCGGCGAGTACAGGTGGGGACGAAATCTGGACGTCTTCAATCAGCAGATCTCGGGTGCCCTTACTTTCGGATTGCAACCAACGGCGCGTCCCGGCGTCGCCGGCTCTGGCAACGCCGTGGCGAGTCTGCTATCCGGCTTCCCGAACAGCGGTAGCGTGCGCAGCACGGACCCGTTGGACCGCCGCGGCACCTATTGGGCGTGGTTCGTCCAGGACGATTGGAAAGCGACGCCGAATCTCACTGTGAATTTCGGTTTGCGGTGGGAGGCGCATATGCCCCGAGTCGATGCCAGCGACCGTCAGAACAGCTTCGCTCGCGATCTGGTTAATCCTGTTTCCGGCACGCCGGGCATCATCACGTTCGCGAATCAAGGCGGGTTGGGACGGACGATCTATCGTCCGGATTACGACAACTACACGCCGCGCATCGGCCTGGCGTGGAAGCCGTTCGGATCATCCCGAACCGTGGTTCGCGCGGGATACGGGATCTTCTTTGGCCCGCCTCTTCCGGGATCAAACACGGCCAGCGCGGGCTTTGAGAATGCCGGCGCATTCAACACGCCGGATAACGGCATCACGGCGCCGTTCTTCCTTCAAGATGGCTTTCCCGCGCTTCCCTCGCGAACCGAGCTTGGCCCCGGGTTCGGCGCGGTCCGCGTCGGCCAGCCAGTCGCCTTCGCACCGGAGTTTATCGATCAGAACCGCGCGTTGGGATACTCGCAGCAGTGGAACTTTGGAATCCAGCGCGAACTGGCATGGAGCACCTTGATCGAGGCCGTCTACACGGCTAACGTCGGACACAAACTGAACGGCCCCAGCACCAGCCTGAATCAGGTTCCGGTGGAATTGATGGGTCCGGGCAATGCACAGATCCGGAGACCGTTTCCCCAGTTCGGCAACATCACCCTGATTGCTCCGATGTGGGGAAACTCCAGCTATCACGCGGTGAACGTGAAGGCCGAGAAACGTTTTTCCGACGGGTTGAACTTCCTCATCAACTACACGTTCTCGAAGTTTATCGACGATGTAGCGGCGGGATTCGAAGCTGGTGCGACCTCCGGCGGCATTCAGAATTTCTACGACCGCAGCCAGGAAAAAGCTTTGTCCGGGAACGATGTCCGGCATCGAGTATCCATTTCGAGCGTCTATGAACTGCCGGGAAGGAACGTGCTGATCAAGGGTTGGTCGATTGGCGCAATCGTCATCATTCAAGGCGGAGCCCCCATCGGCGCGACGGTGCAGAACAATACGTGTAACTGTTTCAACCCCGGATCGCTTCGGGCGAATGTCCTGCGCGATCCAACCCTACCGGGGTCTGAGCGGTCACCGGCCCGCTGGTTCGATACAACTGCGCTTGCTGCGCCGGCCCAATTCACGTTTGGCAACGCAGGACGGTCTATCATGCGCGGCCCGGGGCTGCAGAACGTGGACGTTTCGCTGATCCGGAACTTTAGAATCACGGAGCGTCTCAATTTGCAGTTCCGCGCCGAAAGCTTCAACATTGCAAACCGGGCGAACTTCGACGATCCGGGAATCGCCCTGGGCGCGGCCAACTTCGGAATTATCAATTCGACGCGAACCGCCGCACGCAGCGTGCAGTTAGGCTTGAAGCTAAGTTTTTAGCGGATGAAAGCGGCGGAGGCGCCCACCCACTCCAGGCCCTTGTTGTAGTCGACACCCATCATTTTTCCGCGGCCTGTACGAATAATCGTATTCACGGGCCGTGGCGGCCCGCCATCTGGCCAGATCATCATGACCCGGATCTCCATCTGGGTCATGCCGTGGGGCGTTTCGATCACTGGCTGCCATCGTATCCGTTCCTGAAGAATCCATTTCGCGGGCTCGGCGACCGATTCAATCTGCTGCCGCGTGGGACCGACCGAGACGCCCGTTCCCGCGAAGGAGTAAAGCGGCTTCAGCACCCAGTTCTCCAAGTCCTCGGGGATTGCTTGAAGACGATCCAGGAACAGCGACCGGGGAACGAATGGGTGACGAAGGAACGGCAGCGTGAACTTGCTCAGGCGAAAGTACCAATTGGGGTGCCCGGCCCACTCCACATCCAGCGGAGCGTTCCAATCGAACGGGGCCTTCACTCCGAGACGTTCCAGTTCGTCCACGATGCACCGGTTGTAGATGCGGTGGATAGGTACCCTGCGCCCGTCGCTTTCGTAAAAGAGCTTCGTACCATCTACGATCACCTTTGTGACGCACACGGTTGGGATGCCAGTGATCTGCTGTGTGACGACGAAGTCGCATCGGGTCTTCTGGCGGTCGGGGAAGATGTCGAGCAGCACGACATTCTCGGGCGAATGGCCAGCGAGGATCGCTTCCCCTAGTAAGCGGAAATATTCTGCCTCGCCAAGCTTGCCTGGAAAGCGGTCGAGCTCTGGATCAATCCCGTAGGCGGACGAGTACTCCGACGACAGCACTGCCTGGTACGCGTAGAGGGACGGGAAGCCCTGAATCTCAACCAGCCGTGGCTGAATCCCGTCCGCCGTTTCCACCAGTCCGAAGTCCGCCTGCACGAAGAGAGGGTTCCCAGGCTCGCCGGGCACCCAATACTCCGCCGGAATGATGGCGGAGCTTGCGGTGTGGTACGGCTCCTCCAGCGTCTGCGAGAGCATCTCGACAGTCGCCGCAGTCATCGTTTCGACCAGCGGCGCTGGAAGGAACACCGGCGTTTCGTTGTGACGAAACCCAACAGGAGCGCCTGTACGGCGTTCGAGAGCTTCGAGAAGGCTGGAGTAGTTCTGCGGAGAGAACTGCCGGCCGTTATACTCGCGCCGCAGATCCGGAATCATGCCGCGCGGTCGAGCACATCCTCGATGAACTTTCCCCGGTGCATGATCTCGACCCCGTCGGCGATGATGTCGAAATCGCGGCCCACTACGTCGATGTGTGTTTCGGAATACCAATCCGCTCCCGTGTGCGCGCCGTACGGGTTGCCGAAAGCAATGTGGATGCCAGGGAACTTTTCGTCCTGCAGGATATTTCCGATCAGTTCGGTGAGCGCGATGTTCGTACCGATAGCGAACTCGCCGACGCGATCCGAGTTGCCGTCCGTGTGCACATAGCGCCAGAAATCGTCACGCAGGTCTCGATTCACGGACTCCGCCGCTACGACCCGGTTCGCCTCCACCCTGATCGTCAAGGGCGTCTCGCGAAGGTCGCCATACTTGGCGCAAAGGTAGTCGCCGACGACACCGTCGATCACAAAGGTTCCGTTTACCTCCGCTGGCGTCGTGAAAATTTCGCCGCCCGGCAGGTTACCCCACTTGTCGCGAGAGATGATTCCGCTGGTTTTCAGCCAACGGTAGTCCGGACGGAACGTCGCGGTGATGTCCGTACCATGCGGAGTAGTCGCACGAATGGCGCTCGCAGCCGACGCGATCTTTAGCACCTTTCTGCTGATGGCGTCCACTTTTAGAAAATCCGCGCGCATCCCTTGCCGCATGATCTGCGGCGTGATGTTCACCATGTGCGCGTGCCGCATGCGGCGCCTGTTCACGATGTCGGTCATCTGCATCCGGCTTTTCAATTCGCCAGTCTGCACCTGAACCGCAAAAATGCTGACGTCGGACTGCTCCATTGAGGCCAGCACGGGGTCCGGCATCGCAACCAGCGGTCGCGCGGCCAGATCTTCCAGCCGGAAGGCATCAGGCACGGCTCCCGCGGCGGACAACTCCGCCACCAGGGCGGCCGCGATTTCCTGGCACGCGGTGTCGGTGATGACGGTGACGCGCTCACCCGTTTGCACTTGCAGGCAAGTACGAATTGCGTTTCGCGATCCCGGTGTCAGCTCCGGGTCAAAGGGCAATGCTTCCAACTTCACAGTCCTGATTCCGTCTCCTCAACGATGTAATCCACTACTTTTCTCAAGTCTCCGGTCTGCTCGAAGACTCTCAATTGGCGGTCCGCGCCAGTGCCTTCTTCGAGAATGCGGTGGATGTAGTTAATCTCCTGCCTGCTGCCGAGCTCATCCACTACATCGTCGATCAGCGCCAGATATTCCACAATCAGGGCGCGCACATCCACCTCGATCTCCTTGCCGAAATCGATCATCTTTCCATCCAGGCCATAGCGGCTGGCGCGCCACTTGTTCTCCATGATCAGCATGCGGCGGTGCAGCCGGAAGCTTTGATTGTTGGCATGCAGCTGATAGAGCTTCGCTACCGTCGCCTGAATCAGCGCGGCCAACGCGATCGTCTCGTCGGCCCGTGTGGGCAGATCGCAAACGCGAAACTCCAGCGTCGGAAAAGTCGGATGGGGGCGGATGTCCCACCAGATTTTCCTGGCGTTGTCGATGCACTGGGTTTTGATCAGCAGGTTCACAAACCGTTCGAATTCACCATAGCTATTGAAGTTGCCGGGCAGGTTCGTGCGGGGAAACTTGTCGAATACTTTCGTCCGGTACGATTTGAGACCCGTCTTTTCGCCCAGCCAAAACGGAGAGTTCGTTGAAAGCGCAAGGATGTGCGGGATGAAGTAGCGGGCGGCATTCATGATCTGGATGGCCGCTTCGCGGTCTTCCATGCCCACATGGACGTGAAGCCCAAAGATCAGGTTGGACCGCGCGACGTTCTGCATGTCTTCGACGATCACGTGATAGCGCTCGTCGTCGTAGATTTCCTGCTGCCGCCAGTCCGCAAAGGGATGCGTGGCCGCCGCAGCCAGACGCAGGCCGTTCGCGCGGGCAAGGCTGATCATCTCGCGACGAAGCTCCTTCAGGTCCAGCGCGGCTTCCTGAATATTGCGGCAGATGCCGGTGCCCACCTCGACGACCGATTGATGCATCTCCGGCTTCACGCGTTCTTTCAAAACGCGGCGGCCTTTCTCGATGATCTCGGCGGAGACGTGGGACCGGAGGTCACGTGTTTCCGGGTCGATCGACTGGTACTCTTCTTCGATTCCAAGGCTGAAGCTGGGGCGCATACGTTAGCCGTTCAGGAAGCTGGACCAGCGGTAAGTCTTCGCGGGATCGTCAACGCTGAAAGCCTTCTCGATAGCAAGGCCGGCAACCGCATCGACGATCCATTCAAAGTTGGCCGTGCCCACCGAATGGACGTCGGCATCGGGAGCCGGATTCAAAAAGTCGATGGCATAGGGAACTCCACCCTCCACCGCAAACTCGATCGTATTGATGTCGTAGCCCAGCACGGCGCAAATGGAGATGCAGTCCCGCGTTAACCGGTCCCGCATCCACTCGCCTACCGGTGGACCGTCGTGAACATACCGCCGCTCGTGCGGCAGGCGCGGGTCGTAGCGCATGATACGGACATCCTTCCGCCCAATGCAGTAGCAGCGGAAGTAGTCGTCGAAGTTCACTCCACGTTGCAACGTCATGCAGAGGGTTCCGCTCTGCCGGTATGCCTCGAACAATTCGTCCGGATTGTCGACCTTATACACATCGCGCCAGCCGCCGCCGTCGAAAGGCTTAAGAAAAGCTGGAAAGCCAACGTAATCGAAGATGTCGTCCCAGTTGAGAGGAAACTCCAGATTCCGCATTGATTGTGAGGAGGTGTTTCGCGGATGATCGTGGTGCGGCAACAGGACCGTAGGCGGTATGGCGACGCCCAGTTTTGACATCACGGCAAAGTTGAAAAACTTGTCGTCGGCGGTCCACCAGAAAGGATTGTTGAGGACGATCGCTCCTCCCAGAACCGCATTTTTCAGGAACGCCCGGTAGAAAGGAATATCCTGCGAGATCCGGTCGACAATCACGCGGTAGCCCGACGCCTCGGCCATTTTAACGCCACCCACCTTCAGATGCTCCGCGATCACACCATCCGGCTGCAGCGCGTTGATCCGGTCAATCAACGCCTGCGGAAACGTGTTCTCCATTCCATACAGCACGCCGATTCGTTGCATTGCCCCTCCGTTGGCTCAGTCGAAATACTTGCGAACCATCTGCTGCCAGCACGGCCAATCGTGATAGCACCCGTCGCCCCAAACGTCCAGCGCATGCCCAATGCCTTTGCGGTTCAGAAGATCCGAGAAGCTCCGGTTGTCGCCCAGGCAAATGTCGTGCTCACCCGCAGCCAATACGATTCGCATCTCCCGAATGCGGTCGATCGTCCACCCGTCCTGCATGCCACCGACGAAATCCGGCGGATTGTGGAAGTACGCGTTCTCGTTCCAATAGCCGTGCAGAAACCCTCGAATATCGAACGCGCCACTGAGTGCCACGCACGTGCGGACAATCTCCGGATGGCGGAAGGCAAAGTTCAGCGCGTGATACCCGCCGAAGCTGGTCCCCGTTGTCGCGAGAGAGCCCCAGTTCTTCGACCGGATCAGTGGCAGTACATCGTTCACCAAATAGTTCTCGTAGTGAACGTGTCGCAGGACGCGCCAATAAGGAGTGGCCGCGCGGTTGTACCAGCTTTCACCATCCACGGAATCGACGCAAAAAAGTTGAATGTGGCCGCGGTCCAGCGCGCCGGCCAGCGTCCCGGCCATGCCGCGATCCTCAAACTCATAGAAGCGGCCCATTGAAGTCGGAAACACCAAAACTGGCGTGCCGCCGTGGCCAAAGACGAGAACGTCCATGTCGCGTTGTAGGTCGTTGCTCCACCACCGGTGATGCTCGCGAGTCATGAAAGAATCCCTCAGGATAGCGCGGGCTATGGGCGGGTCAGCCGCGTGCGGATTCTCTTTGCACGCTTCTCGATATCTTCCAGTTTGCGGATCATCTGGATCGAAACGGTGTGCCGACCGCCCTTCTCGAACTCGTCGCTGAACTCGAGAATCAGCTTCTTCATTTCGTCCACGTCGTCGAGAGACTTCTGATGCTCCGCCTTTACGATCTCGTCCTTCTGAAGTTTGCCGTTCGGCAGCCGCACTTCTTCAGGCTCTCCCGGTTTTCTTGAAGGAAACCGGTCCACGGGAGTCTGCGCCGGCGACGCCGCAAAGGCCAGTAGCAACGCAATCAGGTACCGCATTACTTCAGTCTCCCCTAGACGACGCGGTTTCGCAGGATTCCGATGTTCTCGATTTCGAGCTCAATCACATCGCCACGCTCTACCCAGCGGTCCAGCTCCAGGCCGCAACCGGTGCCGACCGTGCCGGAGCCAATCACGTCCCCGGGCACTAGAAAATCTCCGTCCGTAAGAAACGCGATCATCTGTTCGAACTTCCAGTGCATCGACGCGGTACTGCCCCGGCTCCACTCCTCACCGTTGATGCGCGCGGTCATCGTCAGGTTGTAGACATCGCCGATCTCGTCGCGCGTTACCAGCACCGGGCCCAGCGCCGTCGCCCAATCCTTACCCTTGGCTGGACCCAGGCGGACCTTCATTTCGCGGCGCTGAATATCGCGCGCGGAGAAATCGTTCATTATCGTGTAGCCCGCAATCCGGTTGTCGCGGCCAATGACACAAGCGATCTCCAGCTCATAGTCGAACTTCTTCGTAAACGGCGGCCAAGCGACATCGGCGCCGGGGCCGAGGATGTTGTGGTGGCCGCTCTTGTAATAGACCGGCATCTCATACCACTCCTGCGGCATCGGCTCGCCGCGCTTTTCGAAGCCTTTCTTTACATGCGCCTCGAATGCGAAGAAGTCGCGAAGCGATGAGGGATTCGGAACCGGCGCCAGCAGGCGAACCTCGTCGTGCCGGTAGACCAACTGCTCGTCGTTTGGTCCGCGCTCCGCCGAAGGCGCGGCCAGCATCGTCTCCTGCAATGCGTCCCATGATCCCTCAGCGAGAAACTCGCGCATGGTGGCCGGGACAAGCGCATCGGCCATCTTCTGGCCGGTTCGCGCAGCGGTAAGAAAGTTGACGTCGCAGATGCCGGCTTCCGTGACGGCGCCCAGGCGCTGAAATCGCCCCACCTGCGTGCGCACCTCGAACGTACAGAGCTTCAAGCTCTACAGATTCCCACGAATCGCCTGCTCCCGCTCCATCGCTTCGAACAGCGCCTTGAAGTTCCCTTTTCCAAAGCTGCGGCTGCCCTTGCGTTGAATGATCTCGAAGAACAACGTGGGACGGTCGCCGACAGGCTTGGTGAAGATCTGCAACATGTATCCTTCGTCGTCGCGGTCGACGAGAATGCCCAGCTTCGCCAGCTGCTCCAGCGGTTCGTCGATCCGTCCAATGCGGCTTTCGAGATCCTGATAGTAAGTTGAGGGGACACGCAGAAACTCCACGCCATTGGATTCAAGGCGCGAAACGCTATCGACGATGTCACCCGTCATCATTGCGATGTGCTGGACGCCAGGTCCGCCATAAAAGTCGAGAAATTCTTCGATCTGCGAACGTTTGCGGCCCTCGGCAGGCTCGTTCAAGGGGAACTTCACGCGGCCGTTTCCATTCGCCACCACCTTCGACATCAGGGCGGAATACTCGGTTGAAATATCTTTGTCGTCGAAATGCTGGTACATGTTAAAACCCAGCACGTCTTCGTAAAACTTCACCCAGCGGTTCATCTCGCCCCAGCCGACATTGCCGACAACGTGGTCAATAGCGCGAAGTCCCGCACTTGTGGAGCCAGCCACGGAGACCGGCGCGAACTCTGCCATCAGGCTGCCCGGGCGCACCAGCCGGTGCACCGTATCGCCATAGATTGGGAACTCCGTGCCAAGCTCCGAACTCTCCGGATCTTCCACCGCCAGTGCAATCGCTTTCACACCGTCGCCGTGCGTGCGGACGTGTTCTGCGATCGGGGAATCCGGCTGAAGGGACGACGTCAGTACCAGCCGGATTTGGCCCTGCTCCAACAGGTACGAGGCGCGGTCGCGCACTCCGGTCTCCGGTCCCGAATAGCCGGTGCACTCAAAGCCGAACGCGTTCCGGTAAAAGAACGAAGCCTGCTTGGCGTTGCCGACGTAGAACTCCAGATGATCGACACCGAGCAGCTTCAGGCTGTGAGTGGAGACAGCACTTGTTTGAGACATCGAAGAAACTCCTGATTTTCTTCCGGAGTGCCAACGGTTACACGAAGACCGGCGGGCAGTCCGAACGCCGAAAGCCGGCGGACGATCACGCCTTGTGCCAGCAGATCCTCAAAAATGCGCCCGGCGAGATCCGCAGACTCCAAAGGAAGGTATACAAAGTTTGCCTGCGAGGCGACGGGATGAAGCCCCAGCGCTTCCAGTTCGGCGGTCAGCGCTTGCAGACCCTGCGCGTTCGATTCGATGGAGCGCCGGAGGAAGTCCTGGTCGTCAATTGCGGCCACTCCCGCCGCCTGCGCCACGGCTGACGGTTCGAATGGCAGCTTGATCTTGTTCAGATTCCCGATCAGATATTCGTGGGCAAATCCGTATCCCACGCGGACGCCGGCCAAACCATAAACCTTCGAAAATGTTCGCAACGTGATCACGTTGTCGTAGCGGTAGTTCATCGAGTCGGGATAACGCGGGTTTCCGGCGGCGTACTCGAAGTAGGCTTCATCCAGAATGATTAGCACGCGCTCCGGAACATGGCGGAAGAAGTCCTCAAATTCCTGGCGGGTGAAGATAGTGCCGGTGGGGTTGTTGGGATTCGCCAGATAAATGATCTTCGTTTTGTCCGATATCGCCTGCGCAATGGCCCGCAAGTCGAATCCCCAGTTCTTCATCGGTACGGTACGAACCAGCACGCCGCGGCCCCGGCTTAGTACCTTGATTCCGACGAATGTTCCCTCGCTGGTAAGCACTTCGTCGTCGTCCGTAAGAAAGGTGCGGATGATATTCGACATGATGCCTTCGGACCCCGAGCCGACGACCACGTTCTCCATACGAACCGCAAACCGCGCGGCCAGCGTCTGCCGCAGATCGTAGCCTCCGTTTGGATACCGGTGCGAGGACGAAATGCATTCGCGCATCGCATCGACAGCGCGGGGCGACGGTCCCAATGGATTCTCGTTCGACGCCAGCTTAATAACTCGCGTCAGTCCGAATCGCCGCTTTACCTCGTCGATCGAGAGCCCGGCCTCATACGGTTCGAGAGCCTCGACGTAGGGTGGCACCAACTTCACATTGCCAGTGTAGCACCACGTCCCTGTGGGTCTGTTGCCTTGATTGCGTCCGGGGGATCGCACCTTGATAGCGTACGATAAATCCTCATGTCGGAGACGGCCCCTGTGCGCCCGGGAGAAGAACTGCCGCTCGACCGTCTGAGCGAGTATCTTGGAACGCCAGTTAGTGTAGAGCAGTTTCCTGGCGGCCACTCCAACCTCACTTACTTAGTCCGGACGCCGGATCGGGAGTTAGTCCTGCGCCGCGCTCCACTGGGTCCGGTGCCGCCGAAGGCGCACGATATGGCGCGTGAGTTTGCCATTCTTCGGGCGCTGAGTCCGGTGTTCCCCGCCGCTCCGCAGGCGATCGCGCTCTGCGAAGATCCTGGAGTCATCGGCGCCGTGTTCTATCTGATGGAGCGCCGCTGCGGGCGCATCCTTCGCAATCCTTCCGGGGTCGAAGGCGGTGCGGCCAGTGTCGCGTTCACGGAGTGCCTCGCCCGGCTGCACGCCGTCGATATTTCCTCGGCGGACGTCGCGGCGATCGGACGGCCCGAAGGATTTCTGGAAAGGCAGATCAGCGGATGGAGCGATCGTTGGCGGAAGGCGGAGACCGCCGACCAGCCGGACGCCAGCGCGGTAATGGACTTTCTCGCTTCGACGCGGCCGCAGTCGCCGGCCCCATCGGTGGTCCACAACGACTATAAGCTGGACAATGTCGTCTTCGACGAATCGTTGTCGCGAATCGAAGCTGTGCTCGATTGGGAGATGACGACGCTGGGTGATCCGTTGGCTGACCTCGGCTTGACGCTGTGTTACTGGACGATCGGCAGCGCGTACGGACCGCCACAAGGTCCCGGATGGTATAGGCGGCAGCAGTTGATTGAACGTTACGCCACGGTGACGGGGCGCGACGTCAGCCGCATCGGCTGGTACGAGACACTGGGAGTATTCAAGCTTGCCGTGATACTTCAACAGATCTACACCCGGTGGGTACGGGGCCAAACGTCGGATGAACGATTCCGCGATTTCGGCCCGCGCGTGCGGCTCCTTATGGCGCGCGCGGTTGAGATGGCGGAGTCAACGCATTGAGCCGCGTTTATCTCGTCCGTCACGGTCAGGCTGGGCTGCGTCAGAACTACGATCAACTGTCGGAGATTGGCGTCTTGCAGGCGCGCAAACTGCACGACTGGTTTACTAAGGAGCACATCGTTCTCGACCGGGTGGTGTCCGGGGGGCTGATGCGGCAGACGGAAACCGCGCGCCATGCCGTGGGCGACCCATCCATCGATTCGCGTCTGGCGGAGTTCGACCTCGACATGGTCTACCGCTCCGTCGCCCCCGTCCTTCGCGAGCGCGACGCGGACTTTGGCCGCGAGTACGACGAGATGTTGATTGCGATGCAGGCCATCGACGCGCCGGTGCACCGGCAGTGGCACGGTTGTGATGTGAAGGTGTTTCGAGCATGGCAGAGCGGCGAGCTTCCTGTGACCGGCGAAAGCTGGAACGAGTTCAAGATGCGCGTCCTGGGAACCATCGAGGAGATCCGGGAAACGGGCTCTCAACGCAACGTCGCGATCTTCACGTCGGCAACGCCAATCGGCTTGATTCTGGCGGAGATTCTGGGTGTGCCAGACGATCGCGCGATGCGGCTTGCGGGCGTCTGCTACAACACATCCGTCACGACGCTTCGCGTTCGCGATGGAGACCTGTCGCTGCTTTCTTTCAACTCCGTCGCGCATCTGGACGATCCCACGCTTCGAACTTTCCGGTAAGATTCCCCAGTGCACTTCGCGTACTCGGAAACAGCGCAGGCGCTGCGGCAGCGCCTGCTGGCCTTCATGGACCAGCACATCTATCCCAACGAGAAGCTTTACGAGGCGCAGATCGCCGAGGGAGACCGATGGCAGCCGGTGCCCATCCTTGAAGAGCTGAAGCCGAAGGCGCGCGCGGCCGGCCTGTGGAATCTGTTTGAATCGCTTTCGAATCTGGACTACGCACCGCTGTGCGAAGTGATGGGACGCTCCGCTATGGCGCCGGAAGTGTTCAACTGCTCCGCGCCGGATACCGGAAATATGGAAGTGCTGATCAAGTACGGCACGCCGGAGCAGAAGCGGCAATGGCTGGAACCACTGATGGCGGGCGAGATTCGAAGCTGTTTCGCAATGACGGAACCCGAGGTTGCCTCGTCGGACGCGACGAATATCCGAGCGTCGATGAGTCGCGACGGCAGCGAGTACGTCCTGAATGGACGCAAGTGGTGGACTTCCGGCGCGGGCGATCCGCGATGCCGGATTTGTATCTTCATGGGCCAGTCGAACCCGGAGGCGGAACGGTACAAGCGGCAGTCGATGATTCTCGTTCCGATGAATGCGCCCGGAGTTGCGGTGCGACGCGTTCTGAATGTGTTCGGGTATGATCATGCTCCGCACGGGCATGCGGAGGTGGAGTTCAGCAATGTTCGAGTGCCGGAAGAAAACCTCCTGCTTGGCGAGGGGCGTGGGTTCGAGATCGCGCAGGGCCGGTTGGGGCCGGGTCGCATCCACCATTGCATGCGCTTGATCGGCGTGGCTGAGCGCGCGGTTGAACTGATGGCGAAGCGCGTGAAGGCTCGTGTCGCATTTGGGAAGACGCTGGCCGAACAGGGAACGATTCGCACGGACATCGCGAACTCAAGAATCGAGATTGAGCAGGCGCGCCTTCTAACGCTGAAAGCCGCGTGGATGATGGACACGGTTGGGAACAAGGCCGCCCGCGCGGAGATCGCAATGATCAAGGTGGTTGCGCCCAACCTTGCCTTAACCGTTCTCGACCGGGCGATTCAGGCGCATGGCGGCGCGGGGGTCTGTGACGATTTCCCGATGGCGTGGCACTGGGCCAACGCGCGCACATTGCGGCTGGCCGATGGACCGGACGAAGTTCACCGCGAGGCTGTGGCGAGAATCGAGTTGAAGAAACACGATGACGCTTAGCGGCAAGCGCGTGGTGGTGACAGGTGGAGCGCGCGGGATCGGCGCGGCCATGGCGGAGCGATTTCGTTTGGAGGGCGCGCACGTCATCACAGCGGATCTCAACGGGGCCGACGTGAAGTGCGACGTTACTCTCGAGGACGACCTGCGCGAACTGATTCACTCCGCCGGCGAGATCGATCTGTTCTGCAGCAATGCGGGCGTCGGAAATCTCGGCGGCCCCGACGCGCCCGACGAGAAATGGCAGCAGCTTTGGGACGTGAATGTAATGGCGCACGTTCGCGCGGCCCGCTTACTTCTTCCTTTATGGCTGAAGCGTGGGAACGGCTACTTCGTGCAGACCGTTTCAGCGGCGGGCTTGATCACCATGCTCGGCTCAGCGCCCTACTCGGTGACCAAGCATGCTGCGCTTGCGTTGGCCGAATGGATGAGCATTACCTATCACGACCGGGGCATTCGCGTTTCGGCGATCTGCCCGCTGGGCGTGAAGACGGCCATGTACGAGCAAGCGGTAGGCGCGGGTCTGCGCTTTCTGGAAGACGATGCAAAGGAGGCGTCAGAAGTGGCAGAGGCGGCGGTGGAAGGCATTGCGGCGGAGCGTTTCCTCATCCTTCCGCATCCGCAGGTGGCGGGGTTCTTTCGCGGGAAGGCGGGGGATTATGAGCAGTGGCTGCGGGGAATGCGTGAGATGCAGAAGCACATTCCGTACAATCAGGAATAGTGACCCGACCTGTTCTCCCGATGCCGGACGTCGAATCCGGCCAGCATGAGGAACACGCCAAGCTTTATAAGGTGGTTCTTCTTGACGATGATGAGCATACGTACGACTACGTGGTGGAGATGCTGCAGAAACTATTCTTTATGTCCGCCGACGACGCGCTGAATCATGCGGTGGAGGTGGACAAAGCGAAACGCACGGTGGTCCTAACCGCCGAGATCGGTCCCGCCGAGTTCGCGCAAACGCAAATTCACTCCTATGGAGCGGATTGGCGAATGCCGCAGTCCAAAGGATCGATGTCCGCCGTTGTCGAGCCGGCAAACTAGCTATGGGACGCGTTGCATTGGTGACGGGCGGCTCGCGGGGAATCGGCAAAGCGATCGCCGAACGGCTGATTCGCGACGGCTATCGGGTGGCCATCAGTTTCAACAAGACTGCGCCGGACAGTGATGCGGTCGCCGTGCAGGCGGACTTGGCAACGCCCGGAGAGGCACAGCGATTGGTTGAGGAAGTCGGCCGGCAGTTGGGTCCGGTGGAGATTCTGATCAACAACGCGGGAGTTCTGGCACGCGGCGACATTCTCGACATGAACATGCCGGAGTTCGAGGCGATGCGCAAGGTAAATGTCGATGGCCTTGTCGCGGCTTCGCGCGCCGTTCTGCCCGGCATGCGCGAGCGGAAATGGGGACGCATCGTCAACCTGACATCTATCGCCGCTCACGGCACCGCGTTTCCCGGAACGACCTTCTATTCGATGACCAAAGCCGCCGTGTCGCTGCTGACGCGCCGTCTGGCATTCGAGTTCGGTCCGGACGGAATCACCGTGAATGCGATTGCCCCTGGATTCATCTGGACCGACATGGTGACGCATGGCAAGTCCGAAGATGAACTGCAAAAAATCGACCGCATGATGTCGGACCGCGCGATGGTGCGCCGCGTGGGCACACCGGATGACATAGCGCACGCCGTGTCGTTTATGGCTTCCGACGATTCCGGTTTTCTAACCGCGCAAGTCCTAACCGTCGATGGCGGACGGATGGACTACATCGCGCACCCCTAAACCTTCGCTTTTGCGGCCTTCCATCCAGCGTCCAGTTGGGAGCGAAGCCGCGTCAGCAACGCTTCGTTGCCGGGCTTCCGCGCAAGGTTGGTGTACTCCTTCGGATCGGCAACCTCGTCGTAAAGCTCTTCGCCCGGCTGCGGTCCTTCCCAACGGATGTAGCGGTGCGTATTCGTTCGAAGACTCCGTCCGACGATTCCCGAATCGTGCGAAACCTGAGTGAACGCCCCTGTCTTCCACGGCCTTGCTGGATTGTCCAACAGCGGCGCGAAGCTCTGCCCCTCAATGTGCGAAGGGGCGGGGATGGAACACAGCTCGGCGGCTGTCGGATAGAGATCGACAAGTTCGACCAGGGCCTTCGTGGAAACACCGCGCGCCTTCTGTCCTGGCGACGCCACGATCAGCGGTACGCGGGCCGACTCTTCGAACAAGCTGCGCTTCTGCCACCGGAAATGCTCGCCGAGATGGTAGCCGTGATCGCTCCAGAACACGATCACCGTCTGATCCAGCTTCTTTTGCTTTTCCAGCGACGCGACCACTTGTCCCACCAGCGAATCCATGTAGGAGATCGACGCATAATACGCGCGAAGAACCTCGCGCTTGTCCTTGTCGTTCATCCCTTTCATGTCGTTGCCGCGGCCTGTAATCGTGGTTTCGCTGGCGGCGGGGATGTCGTCTAGATCGCCGGTGGGGTTGACGACCGGATTCATCTTGTCCAGTGAATAGAGGTCAAAAAACTTTGCTGGCGCGACCAACGGCACATGCGGTCGAAGGAAGCCGAGCCCCATGAAGAATGGCGATTTCTCGTTGGAAATCATTTCCACCGCCAGGTCGGCCGCCTGTTGATCCGCCTGATCCTTTCCGTTGCCCGCGAAGGAGATCCAATGAAACGCGTTTCCCGCACTGTAGCTGGGCGTCACATTGCGGCCTTCGCCCGATGTTTTCTCCTCTGCGCCAGGAGGGCTTACGGCGCGGCTCCACGATTCGGCGTCGTCCCACTTGTTTGTTCCAACGGACCCAGGAACGTTCATGTGATACATCTTGCCGAAGCGCGCCGATTGCGCCCCGTGCTGCCGGAACAGTTGCGGCAGCGTCACCGCGTCGGGCATCGTGTCGCGCACCGCAATTTCGTTTTTCCAGATCTTCGTTGTGTCCGGCCGGACGCCCGACAGCAGCGAAGTCCGGCTGGGACCGCAGAGCGGAAAATTGCAGTAAGCGCGATCGAACCGAAGTCCGCGCGCCGCGATCGCATCCAGGTGCGGAGTCTTCACGATCGGGTGGCCGAAACAGCCCAGCGCGCTGCGGCAGTCGTCCGCGCCGATGAAAAGCACGTTGCGCTTTGGCGCTTGCGTCTTCTGGCTGAGTGCCAGAAATGGCGCTGCCACCGCGCCGGCAAATGTTCTCCGTGTGATCATTTCGCTTTTTCCCTCTTGCTTTCGTACGCCGCGAAGCGGTCGCCAAATTCGTCGAAGCCAGACCGCCCCATCAAGGAGAACGTGAACTTCTTTCCCAGCTCAACGCCCTCCTGATCGAAGGCATTGATGTCCAGTAGTTCGCCCATGAACGCCGTCTCGAACTCCATCAACTGCAGGAACGCGCCAAGGGACTCATCGTCCACCTTTGGCAACCGGAACGAACAGTTGGGCCGCCGCTGTTCTGTCAATGCGGCTGCAGTGGCGCGCTGCTCCGCGTCCATCAGCTTTGCCAGGGACTGCCCGGCGAGATAGTCGAACCCTTCCAGTCCCGACTTGCCGCGCGGAATCTGGCCGGGGCGTGAGAACCGCGCGACGGTCCAGAACGTGAAGACCTTGTCGTTGGGGCCTTCCATATACAACTGGACCTGCGAATGCTGATCCGTGGTTCCAAGCGCGGCTATTGGCGTTTGTCCAGTGCTCACGACCGCGCCCTGCCGGTTGCGGGCTTTCCCCAACGACTCCGCCCAAAGCTGCCGGAACCAGAATGCCGTGCCCCAAAGGAAGTTCGAATAGGGAAACGCCACCTGAATCGTTTTTCCTTTGTTGGTCAGGATCAGGTGATGGACCTGCGCCGCGCGTAGCGCGACGTTCTCCGACAGATCGCGGCTCCAGCATTGCGTCGTGATGGCGGCCGCGCCCTTGCAGATTCTCGCGACGTTCAATCCTGCAAGCGCTGCGGGAACCAGGCCCACGGCCGACAGGACGCTGAAGCGGCCTCCGACATTCTCGGGCACGTGGAACGTGGTGTAGTTCTCGCGCGTGGCCAGCAACTTCAGGTCGCCGCGGCCTGCGCTGGTGACGACGGTGATTCGCTGCCGTGCCCGGGAACCCAGCGCCTTTTCCAGCCACAGCTTCACGATCAGGAAGACCGCGATGGATTCCGCAGTCGCCCCGGACTTGGCGATCACCACCACGTGCGTGCGTTTCGGTTTCATCGACGCCAAGGCGGTTTCGATAAACATCGGGTCCACATTGTCGAGGATGACGATGCGGGGAAACTTCGAGTTGTGCTCTCCCTGCACCGGGTGTGGGCCGCGTGCGGCGCAATCCAGCGCCCACAGCCCCAACGCGGAGCCCCCGATGCCAACGACACAAACGGTGTCGAAGGTTCCGCGCTGATCCCGCGCGTGGGCCTGTATGGCTTTTAGCAAAGGCTTGTCGAATGGCAGATGCGGAAATCCGTAGACTCCCTCGTTCACGGAGTTGTGAAAAGCCTCCACGGCGGCCCGGGCCGCAGGCTCGCTCGCCTGGAGTTCGGCGGGTGTAATTCCATGCTCGTCGCCGACCATGGACGACAGCAGATTCGTGTAGTCGAAATCGATGCGCATCAGCAAAAGCTTATCGCTTTGCCGGTGGTGGAAACTTTCGGGCGATGAAATTGGTGTCGATGCGGCCCGCTGCGAAGTCCTCGTCCCTAAGAATTTTCTGATGCAGCGGGATGGAGGTGTAGATGCCCTCAACGACAAACATGTCGAGGGCGCGCAGCATTCGTTGAATCGCTTCGTCGCGATTCGCGCCATGCGTGATCAGCTTCGCGACCAACGAATCGTAGTAGGGCGGGATCACGCCGTCGGTGTAGGCGGCGGTGTCTACCCGAACGCCGATGCCGCCGGGAAGATTCAGTCCAGTGATGCGGCCGGGCGACGGTGCAAAGGTGTCGGGGTGCTCCGCGTTGATCCGGCATTCAATCGCGTGTCCTCGAACTGTCAGAGGTTTCGGCAGGATATCGGCAAGACGCGCGCCTGCAGCCACCAGAATTTGACTTCGAACAAGATCGACGCCGGTGATGGCCTCCGTTACAGGATGCTCCACCTGAATCCGTGCGTTCACTTCGATGAAGTAGAGCGCGCCGGTTTCGTCCATCAAAAACTCCACCGTTCCGGCGTTGGTGTATCCGATGCATCGCATCGCGTCGGCAAGCGACTCCCGGAGCCTGTCGCGCACCGCAGTGTCCAGAACCGGAGAAGGCGCCTCCTCAATCAGCTTCTGATGACGGCGCTGGACGGAGCATTCACGCTCAAACAAAACCTCGACGTCGCCATGCTCGTCGGCCAGAATCTGAAACTCGATATGCCGGGGATTCGAGATGTACTTCTCGATGTAGATATCCGGGACAGTGAATGCCGCGCCCGCTTCGGTCTGCGCCTGCGCCAGCAGCCCGGGAAGCTCATCGGCGGAGTGCACGACGCGCATCCCGCGGCCACCGCCGCCCGCCGCCGCTTTCAGTATCACCGGATAGCCGATCTGCTCCGCGAGTTCCAGCGCCTCCTCCGGCGAATGAAGGATGTCCTCGGAGCCGGGAAGCGTCGGAACTCCCGCTTCGCGCATCGCGGCCCTGGCCTTCTGCTTCAGGCCCATCAGGCGCGTGACGTCCGGCTTCGGGCCGATGAACTTGATTCCCGACATTTCGCACACTTCGGCGAAGTCGGCGTTCTCGCTAAGGAACCCATAACCCGGATGGATGGCGTTGACGTTGGTGATCTCGGCAGCGCTGATCACTGAGGGAATATCGAGATAGCTGCGCGCGCTTTTGGCGGGACCGATGCAAATCGCCTGATCGGCGAATCGTGCGTGCAGGCTGTTGCGGTCGGCCTCGGAATAGACGGCCACGGTTTTGATTCCGAGATCCTTGCACGCGCAGATGATGCGCAAGGCGATCTCGCCCCGGTTGGCAATCAGAATCTTTTCAAACATCCGTTAGGCGGGGCGGAGCGCAAACAGGGCCTCGCCATACTCGACGGCGTGCCCGTTCTCAACCAGTTTGGCGACGATTGTCCCGCTGTGTTCGCATTCGATCTCATTCATCAACTTCATCGATTCGATGATGCAAATCACCTTTCCAGGCGACACGACGTCACCCACCTTGGTGAACAACGCCGCCCCGGGAGAAGGCGATTCGTAGAAGGTGCCAACGATGGGCGACTTCACAAGAATGATGGTGGGGTCGTTTGCATAGTCGATGGGCCCCTGGGCAATTGGCGTGGCGGCGGACGGTGTTCGCGGCGGCAGGCCGGCGCCAGCTTGTGGCACTGCAGTAGTTTCGTAGTTCAGTCCAGCTAGTTTCACACGAACGCGGTTGTCTGACCGCTGAACTTCCAGTTCGGCCACACCCGTTTCCTGCGCCAGCTCAATCAGCTGTCTGATTTCTTCAAGAGTCATCTCAGATTGAAAGCAAGTCCTTAGTAGTAGGCGTCAGTACTTCGCAGCCGGACGCCGTCACGAGAATCGTATCTTCAATGCGAATGCCGCAGACGCCGGGAGAGTAAACTCCAGGCTCGATCGTCACGGTCATCCCGGCCTCCAAATGGGTGCGGTCGCCCCGGCCAAGGCGCGGGTTTTCGTGAATCTCCAGGCCCAGTCCATGTCCGGTTGAATGGACGAACGCGCGGTCCAGACCATGCCCGCGAAGAACCCTTCGTGCAGCCGAATCCACACGCGCAGCCGTTACGCCGGGGCGCACGGCGTCAAGGGCCGCCAGTTGAGCTTCGAGGGTTGCGTGATACATCGTGCGGATTTTTCGAGGGAGTTTGCCAACCGCAAGCGTCCGTGTCATGTCGCTTGCGTAGCCGTCCAGGCTTGCGCCCATGTCCACCAATAGTACCTGATTGTTCAAAATTGGAAGGTTCGCGGGCCGCGCGTGCGGAAGGGCCGTCCGGGGTCCGCTGGCGACAATGGTTTCGAATGCCGGCTCCGACGCGCCGCTGCGCCGCATCTGGTAGTCGATTTCGGCGGCCAGTTCGCTTTCCTCCATGCCGGGCTTGAAACTTCGAATTGCCTCGTCGAAGGCACGGGAGTTGAGTTGCACCGATACCCGGATCGCCTCGATCTCGGACGGCTCCTTCACCATCCTCAGCAGCTCCACTGGCCGGCCTGCGGGGATCAACTCCACGCCCCGGCCCAGCGCCTCGCGAAGAGCGTTCCATGCCGTGCACGACAGCCGGTCCGGCTCGAAGCCAACTCTGCGCAGACGCTTTCGGACAACCAACGCCGCAGCCGCACGAAACAGCGACCCCTTGCGCACCGTCACGACTGGGCAGTCGCATTCGCTGCCGGCTTGAGTGGTGTAGCGGGGATCCGTGAACAGCGTCACGCCGCCCGGCGTAACCAACAGCACACCGTTCGAACCGGTAAAGCCAGCCAAGTAGCGAATGTTGGGTAGTGCGGAAACGAGCAGCGCTTCCAGACTGAGAGACTTCCAGTCCAGGCGCGCCCTGCGATGGGCGTACAAGCTTTGAGTTTACCGGATTGCGAGGATCAGCTTCCCCACCGATCGCCGCTTCTCCAGGTCCTGATGGGCCTTGGCGGAGTCTTCCAGCGCGTATTCCTGACTCGCCAGCACCTGTAATTCGCCTCTTCTTCGCCATTCGAAAATATCGTTCGAACGGGAGATGAGTTCCTCGCGTCCGGAAGCGTAGTGGCCGAGGCTGGGCCGCGTCAGAAATAGGGAGCCCTTCTGGTTCAACACCTGCGCGTCGAATTTGGGCACCGCTCCGGAAGCCTGCCCAAACAACGCCAGCATTCCGCGAGGCCGCAATGAGTTCAGGCTGCCTTCGAACGTCGCCTTTCCGACACCGTCGTACACGACATCGACGCCACGGCCATCGGTTAGGCGTTTCGCCTCGACGGCGAAGTCCTCGCGCTTGTAGTTGATGACGTGGTCGCAGCCGGCGGCTTCGGCCTGCGACGCCTTCTTGGCGGTGGAGACTGTGCCGATGACGCGTGCGCCGGCGATCTTCGCCATCTGGACGATCAGGCTTCCCGTGCCTCCGGCGGCCGCGTGGACCAGGCACGTCTCGCCAGCGTGCAGCGAATAGGTGGAACGCGTCAGGTAATGCGCGGTCAGCCCCTGCAACACCAGGGCGGCTGCGTCCTTCGTCTTCACTTCGTCCGGAAGGGGCAGAAGTTTCCACGCCATCACCGCTGCGAACTCCGCGTACGATCCACGCTCCATGCAGTACGCTACGCGATCTCCCACTTTGCACGTAGTAACGTCGGGCGCGACGGCGGTAACCGTACCCGCACCCTCCATACCCAGCGGCATCGGCCGCTCCGGCGCGGGATACAGACCCTTGCGGAAGTACACGTCGATAAAGTTAACGCCGCTGGCGTCCAACTGTACAACCGCCTGTCCGGGCGCCGGTTCCGGCACGGGCAGGTCCTGCAGCGCGAGACTCTCGACTCCTCCGGGCTCAGCGGCAACGATAGCTCTCATGACAATCTCCTTCGCAGAAATATCCAACTGCATTCGATGGCCAGGAAGACGATGGTGAACGGCAGGCTTAGCAGTTGGACCGGTTGCGTGAACGCTCCCGAACCCGACAGACCCATTCGCACGGACACAAACTCGCGAACGGTTGGCCAGTGTCCGGAATCCAGCCAGAACCAATCGGCGTTTTCGTTGAGCACCATCACCTTCGAATGCACCTTCGCCCCCACGAACCACTTCCATCGCGTCATCACCGGCTCCGCCGAACAGAGAATGGCAAGTACGTCATACCTGTTGGCGCGGAACTCTTCGATCAGCTTCTGACGGGCGTCGCTGGCGGGGTAGTCGTATGTGCGGAAGATTGCGCCTGGCGAACCGTTCAAAGCCGGCGGATGGCCCTCATAGCACGTCAGCAGATCGACGCTTGTGCCGGGATGGCGGCTATTCAACCATCGCAGCCACTTGTCGGCGGTGGATCGCGAACCGCTCTCGATAAGCAGGACTCGCCGCACCTCCGGAGTTCGTTTTGAAAGGAATCGTTTGATGCCGAGGCCCAATTGCCGTACCTGGTTTCGATTCTAGGCCACGCGCCAACCGGAGCGACTCACTGAGGTAACATTTCGGAGATGAGAGTGCTTGTCACGCTGCTGGTTTTCTCGCTGGCTGCCCCCGCTGGTGGAGTCAAGGTCAAGGCGAAAGCGTATCCGAAGGCGACTCTTGCCGAGTACAAGACGTTTTCGTGGTATCCAGTTCGCGTTTTGACGCGTCAAGGCGTCATCGAGAGCGACGACCACTGGATCCCGTTGATCAAAGGGGCCATACGGGCGCAACTGCTGGCGAAGGGCCTTGCGGAGCGCGAGACCGGCGGTGACATGCTCGTCGCGGCGTACGGTCTGCGTGAACCCAACGCTCAGCTCGAGGCCGTGCTGTACCCCGGTGGAGTCAACTGGGGATTGGGATCGCCCACCGCTACCATGGGGCGCTACAACAACGGAGGCACTCTGGCTGTCAGTCTGACAAATGCCAAGACGAACGAAGGCCTGTGGGTTGGCGTCGCTACCAGCGAGTTAAAGGACGACTATTCGGACGCCGATGAAAAAGTGCGGAAAGCGGCGCAGAAGATGTTCTCGAAGTACCCAGCGCTTCGCTAGGCCCCTCTCGACGCACCACGCGCAGTCGCCCGAATCGCTGTAAGGGACTTCCCCGCGGCGAAATCAGGGTTCCCCACCTTCACGTTCTCCACCGCGACTCCGATCTGGTACTTACACCCAGACTCTTGCATCGGCGCGACTGCGTCGATCACAAAGGAATAACTATGCTCATTCAGCCTTCTGTAAGGATGCTGCTCGGCCTGTCGTTTGGTCTTATGACCTTGGCGGGCCCAACTCATCATGTCGTTGGAATGGTCGGCGCAAGAAATGTCTATCGCGGGTCGGCGATCTATGCGATGCTCGATCATCATTGGTACGACTTCACCCCGGTCACACCCATTGCGGGCACGTCGCGAATTCTGGCTCCCCAGCATTCTTTTAAAGAGGGCGCGAAGATCGGCATCCATTCGATAGGTGGAGCGGCTCCGTCCATCGTTAACGCGTACCGCACTTACGAGGTTTGCGATGTTGAGCCGGCGGCTTTCACCCTTGTGCCGGACTCCAGTTCAAGTTGCAAAGGAAGCTACCAGCGCGTCTCTTTTACCGACAGTGGAACAGGAGCGGTGCAGGCTGCTCGCGACGCGGGCATTCATAAGAGCGTCTACCTGTCGGAGACCGTGGAAGGTCTTCCCGCCGGCGTCTCGATCACCTTCTATTGTGGAAACGTGAAATGCCCTAAGTCCAAAAAGCTTCCAGGTCACTACTTGTCCTATGGCGGAAATGTAAGTTTTAAGTTCCGCATCCACGCCAGCGAGGCTGCGCCCCTTGGTAAAGCCACGCTGCGGTTTACTCTTCGCGTGGACGGTGAGGCCACCCCAAAGACTTCTGATTTCCCGATTGAGGTCCGGGCCTTCCAGCCGGTGGCCGAAGCGAAGTGGACCAGCGCAGGGGCGCCGCCCCAACCCCTGCCGATTCCCGGCATCGAAAAGTGGGAGGCGACGATGAAGACGCTTGCGGCGAAATGGTGCACACCGGGCCTTCCAGTGCCTGCGATGCTGTTTGGCGTTGAGACCCAGGTTTGGTACTACGACGGCGCAAACGTCTATTTCCAGGTAGCGGACTATACAAAAGACAGCCGCTGGAAGGACTGTGCAACCGGACTGGCGAAACAGTATCATGGGTACGTACTTAAGAGCGGCGGAGCCATCCCTGCGTGGCGCGCCTTCGCCCACGGCATGCGCCGGGCCGACAAAGAAGCCAGTCATCCGGACTACGACTACGCGGCTGCCTTGGCCGCGCTTGCCGAGAATGGACGGTGGAAGATCCAGATCAGCGTAGTTACCACTGAAATTCGCGAAACGGCATACTATCTGATGACCGCCGTCGAGTATGAACGCAAGACAGGCATCCGGCTGGAAGCCGTTCAACGAAACGCCGAACTCCTGATGGGCATGTTCGACCAGCTTTTCGTCTCGAACAAGAACGCCTCGCATCAGATTTGGATGGATGGGCTGGCGGCGCGCGCGCTGATCGAGTATCACTCCCTAACGAACGATCCGAAGGCACTCTATTTTGTGAAGCTTGCCGCCGACTGGATCTGGGCGAATGGACGAGTTGCGGGGTCTCCCGGGCTGATGACGAATGCGGAACCGGTCGGCCCGAACTGCGACTGGGGCTGCCAGAACGCAAGCGCCGATCTCGTGCAACTGGTTGCGCCGCTGTATGCGTGGTGCTGGTGGAAAACGGGCGATCCGGTCTACCGGAGCCGTGGCGACGAGTTGTTTGCACAGGCTGCCGCCGCCAACATCTCTTACTCGGGTAAAGTGTTCAGCCAGAACTACACATGGAGCTTCGAGTATGTTCGCTGGCGCAATCTGACACCTGGATATGTTCACCAAGTGAAAGCCCAATAGCGACCGTCCGCGGTCTGGAGAGGCCAACCAGCCCGTTGGAGACTCCAGACCGCAACCCCAACCATGACCCCTCCGGAAGATTGCTGTCCGTGCGCCGTGATCTTCCCTTAGCATCGGCCCGCCAGCGCCATCACTCATGCCAAACTCAGTGGTAGATGTGGGCACTGCTACTGCTGATGGCGGATTCGGCCTCTTTCGGAACGCGAGTGCTGCCTGCGCTCGAAGAAGGCGGGTGCCGTGCGTGCCATTCAAGCGAGGGAGTCGCCTCCGCCACCAAGCTGCAATTCCCCCGCGCCGCTGCGTCCGCCGACGAGGTTGATTCCTTTGGACGCGCCCTCGGCCGGTTCGTCAACCGGCAATCGCCGGAGCAGTCAGCGCTGTGGACGAAGCCCACTGGACAGTCCCCGCACGCGGGTGGGCGGCGATTCGCCCCAGACAGTCCTGCAGGACAGAAGCTGTTGGCGTGGGTCGTCGAACTCGCCCGTCTGCCGGAAAGCGAAATCCGCAAGGCGGAGGCTGAGTTCCTCGCGGCATCGGCTCGCGAAGAGCGGCCGACCGCGGCGTTGCGCCGTCTGACGCACAGCCAGTACGCGAACACAGTACGCGACCTCCTCGGCGATACCGCCCCCGTAACGTTGCAGTTTCCGCCGGAGGACTTCGTCAACGGTTACAAGAATCAATACGAATCGCAAAGCCTGTCGCCGATCCTGCTGGAGGCTTACGGCGCGGCGGCAGAACGCCTGGCGCGAAACGCGTTTCTCGGAGGCGACAATCACAAGTTGGTTTCCTGCACGCCCTCGCCCGCGTGCCGAGGCGAGTTTGTCCGTGCATTCGGACTGCGTGCGTTCCGCCGCCCGCTGGAACCTTCAGAAGTGCGGCGCTACACCCGGCTGTTCTCGAAAGCTCCCGACTTTCCGCGCGGCGCGCAACTGGCGGTTGAGGCGATGCTGCAGTCGCCCGCATTCCTGTTCCGGCTTGACGAATCCGCCGACCCGCGTTGGCAGCCGTATGCGGCCGCCAGCCGGTTGTCGTATGCGGTGTGGGACACCATGCCCGACGACGAACTGCTTCGCGCAGCATCGCGCAACGAACTCCGCACGCGGGAGCAGTTCGACGCGCAGTTGAAGCGGATGCTCGCCGATCCCAAAGCGCGGCAATCCTTGAACGAATTTGTTTCGCAGTGGCTGCGGTTCGACCGCTTGACGAACTCCAGCAAGGACCGCCGCCGTTTCCCGAAGTACACGCGGGAAACGGCCATCGCAATGACGGAAGAGGCAAGACATTTCTTCCTCGACCTGATTAATAAAGGTTCCGACTTCCGCGGGTTTTTCAGCGCCCCCATTGTCTATCCGAATGCGGATCTCGCGGCGATCTATGGCGTTCCGGCACCGGAACCCGGCTTCACGCCCGTCGCCCTGCCCGCCGGGTCGGAACGGTCCGGCATCGTGGGCCAAGCGCTGTTTCTCGCGCTGACGGCGAAGCCGGATGAGACGTCGCCCACCGCCAGGGGGCTGTTCGTGCGGGAGTTGCTGCTTTGCCAGCACGTTCCGGACCCACCGCCCGGCACCGATACGAATCTGCCCGAGGTGACTGAAGCAGCGCCGAAGACGAACCGGGAGCGCCTTGCCGAACACACCACCAACCCCGCTTGCGCCAGTTGCCACCGTCTGATCGATCCCATCGGCCATGGGCTGGAGCGCTTCGACGCCGTAGGCGCGCGCCGCGAGACTTTTGAAGTTCGGTTTCTCGGGGCGGACCGTGGTGACGGAGAGTCCAAGGCGAAGAGCGTCTCTCTGCCGATTGATTCGTCCGGTTATGTCGTGGGAATCTCCGAGGCCAGCTTTTCCTCGCCCCGCGAGCTGGGTGAGTTGCTGGCGAAAACGCCGAAATGCCTCGAATGCGTCGTGCGGCAGTATTTTCGATTTGTCCACGGCAGACCGGACGGAGAGGCGGACCGGGCGGCGATTGAAAAGTCCATGTCAGTCTTCCGGAATTCCGGGTATCGTTTTCAGGAGATGATGAAGGAAGTGCTCCGCACCCGGGAGCGCTTCGATTAGGAGGTTCCATCGATGGCTCAACTATTGATCCAGCGGAAGCGTCTGGCGCGCCGCGCATTCCTGAAGGGATTGACAGTCGCCGGCACTCCCGCTGCGATTGGACTTCCACCGCTGGTGTCGATGTTCAACGCCGCAGGAACCGCATACGCCGCCGAGACCGCCGCAGGCAAGCTGGCGGAGCAACCCATCGAGAGCCGCTTCGTACTTTGGTTTAACGGCAACGGCATTACGGAGCAATCCTGGATTCCCACGACAACAGGAACGGATTTTGAGTTGCCGCCGTGTCTGACGCCGCTGGCGCCTTTCCGGCGCGACATCCACGTCATCAGCGGTCTCGACAACGCAGCCGCTTCGATACCGGGCCCGGGCAATGGCCACCACAAATCGATGAGCGGGCTGGTTAGCTGTACTCCCTTTACCGGTCGCGGCGCCGGCGGACCTTCGATCGATCAGGCGGTTGCCGCGAAGATCGGCGGCGAGAGCCGGTTCCGCTCCCTGCAAATTGGCGTCTCGCAGGAATCGTTCGGCGAAAGCATTCAGCGCAACATGACGTGGGCGGGCTTTGATCGCGCGCTGCCGCCGGAAATGGTCCCCGCGAAGTTGTTTGACCGTCTGTTCGGCAAGCGGGAGGATAGCTGGGTTGCGCGAAAGCGCAGCGTCCTTGATGCGGTGCGTCAGGATGCGGACGAGTTGCGCAAGACTCTGCCGCGCGAAGATCAGCTTCGCGTCGACGAGCATCTGGAGTCGATCCGCGATATTGAGCGGTCGATTGCGGGGCTCGATCCGAAATATCACCGCGTGGACGCGCCCGATTTCGACGGCGACATGAAAGACTGGCCGCGCATCGCGAAGCTTCAAAGCGATCTGCTTGCGCATGCCCTGGCGAGCGGGCAGACGCGTGTGGCCTCTTATATGTTGACCAAGTGCCAAGGCCTGTCGCGTTTCCCCTGGCTGGGATTCACGGCGGCGCGCCATCACGACTACACGCATGCCGACGGCAAGGCTCCGGGAGCGGACGGCGTCGAAGGGCAGCGCGTCCTGCGCGAGATCTGCCGCTGGCATGTTCAGGAGTTCGCCTATCTTCTATCGAAGCTGAGATCCATCCCGGAAGGCGAGGGAACGCTGCTGGATCATTGCTGCCTTGTCTATGCGCACGAGCATGCGGAGGCGAATCCGCACAAGAATAATGGACTGGCGGTGATCGTAGCCGGGCATGCGTCCCGCGGTGAGCGGCGGTTGGCCGCTGGCCGGCATTCCAAGCTGATGGGCACGGTAGGCGATCTTTACGTGACGCTTGCCGATGATGTCATGGGCGCGGGCCTGAAGAAGTTCCCGACGGCTACGCGGCGGTTGACTTCAGTCCTCGCGTGATCCGGACGATCCTGGCGCTGTTGCCGCTACTGGCCAGCGCGCAGTCTTATGATCTGCTGATCCGGAACGGCCGAATCGTCGACGGCACGGGCAACCCTGAGTTTCCTGGCGACGTAGCGGTCTCTGCCGGGAAGATCGTCGCGGTCGGTCCTTTGCGCGGCGCGACGGCAACGCGGGTGATCGACGCCGCCGGGCTGGTGGTGTCGCCCGGTTTCTTCGACATCCACAACCACTCCGACTACACGCTGCTTACCGACGGCAATGGGCAAAGCTTCATTCGCCAAGGCGTAACCACGGTCGTGCTGGGCGAGGGCGGATCGGCTGCGCCGGCGGGTGGCAAACAGGGATTGAAGCCACGCAGCGACTGGACCGATTTTAAAGGCTACTTCTCCAGGCTGCTGCGCGACGGCATTTCGCCGAACGTGGCCACCTATGTCGGCTCCAGCCAGATCTGGACTTACGTTCATGGCGAACGTCCCGGACCTATCACGCCCGCTGAGCTAACCGAGATGCGGCGGTTGGTGCGGCAAGCGATGCAGCAAGGCGCGCTAGGGGTTGCCAGCTCCTTAAGCGGGCCGCCCGGAGCGTGGATCGACACGGACACGATGGTGGCGCTTTGCGAGGAAGCGGCTCCTTTCGGCGGAATTTATTCGACGCATATTCGCAATGAAGGCGACGGAGTTTTCGATTCGATCAGCGAAGCGATCGAGATCGGACGCCGTGCGCGGATTCCAGTGGATGTGATCCATCTGAAGATCGCCGACCACAAGCTTTGGGGACGCATGCCGGAGGTGATAGCCCGCCTGCGCGACGCGCGCGCCAGTGGCCAGGCGGTGGAGGCTCATGTCTATCCTTACCGCGCCGGACAGAACGATCTCGCCAGCATCATTCCGCCGTGGGCGCATGAGGGCGGTGCGGCGGCCCTTGTTGCGCGGCTGCGCGATCCCGCGCTGCGAGCCCGTCTGGAGAACGAGATCGAGAATGGAATTCCCGGCTGGTACAACCACTACACTGCAACCGGTGACTGGGAGGGCATGCAACTGGCCGTGATTTCCAATCCCGCGTATCGCCAGTATCAGGGTAAGCGGATGAGCGATGTCATTCGCGCAATGAAGAAGCCACCGGTTGATGCCCTGTTTGAGCTGCTGATCGAAAACGGCGGCTCCGTGCGGACGGTCTTTTTTCACCACTCCGAACAGGACATGCAGTACGCGTTGAAGCAGCCCTTCGTCTCGGTGGGTTCAGACGGCGCGGCCATCGCAACCGAAGGCCTGCTGGCGGCCGACCATCCGCATCCGCGCTGGTACGGAACATTTCCCAGGCTGTTCGGCAAGTACGTGCGCGAAGAAAAAGTATTGACGCTGGAAGAGGCGGTGCGGAAATCCACATCGGCAAACGCCGCGAAGGTTCGCGTGTTCGACCGTGGGCTGATCCGTCCCGGCAATTGGGCCGACATCACGGTGTTCGATCCCGCGCGCATCATCGACAAGGCGACTTTCGAATCGCCTCATCAGTATCCGGTGGGCATTGAGTATGTGGTGGTGAACGGCACGGTTGTGCTCGACAAGGGAAAGCACAACGGCTCGCGGCCGGGCGCAATCGTCTACGGTCCGGGAAAGGCCAATTGACATGAGCCGGTGGCTTGTCCTGTTGCTCTGCGTTGCCGGTTCCGCTGAGGAACGGGACACCGCGATATGGGTAATGCAGTCCGGCGGACGAGTGTTTGTGGACGGATCGCGCTCCGCTTTGGATTCGGCCGTGAAGCTTCCCGCGGGCGCATTCGCGCTGACTGGCATCGACCTTACTGGGACGATCATCGACGCGAAGCAGCTGGAGAAGCTGCAAGGCTTGCCGAATCTGCGTGACCTGTTCCTGCCGGGCACGATCTGGAATCCAGGCGCGGGAAGCAAGCTGGACGCGAACGACGAACTGCGTTGGCTGGCCGGGCTGACAACGCTGGAGCGGCTCCACTTCAGCCTTCACTTTTTGACGAACGTCAATGTGAAGGACAAGGGAATCGAGCATCTGGCGGGCCTTACCAACCTGAAGGAACTCCGCTGCGCGCAGTGCCGCATTCAAGCGGATAGCCTGAGGCCATTCGTCAATATGGAATCGCTGGATCTAAGTTACTCGACTTTCCGCGACGACAGCATGCCAAGTCTTGCGGGAATGACAAAGCTGCGACGGCTGATCCTTAGTGACACGATCGTCAGCGACGCTGGGTTGAAATCCATCGCGGGACTAACCTCGCTTGAAGCTCTCGATCTGAGTGGGCTTCGCGTGTCCGATGCGGGGTTGAAGAGCCTGGAAGGCCTGTCAAAGCTTGAGAAGCTGAACCTTCTCGGCGCACGCATTGGCGACGAAGGCGTCCGTACGCTGGCCCGCCTGCCAAGGCTCCGCGAACTCAATCTCTATCGCAACCCGGTAACGAATGCCCGACTTTCAGAGCTGGCGGTGCTGAAGGATCTATCACACCTGGATGTCCGCTACACGCAGGTGAATGGCAGCGCAGTGGCACAGTTCCGGAAGCGGCTGCCCGGGGTGGCCGTAAGCTTTGTTGAGGCAACCGCTTCGCGAATGGAAGTGTCCAAACCGCCGTCGGCTGCTGCCGGTCTTCCCGCATGGGTGGCGGGTGTCGGGGGCCGCGTCGAGCAGAAAGACGGCGTGATCGTCGGCCTCAGCTTGGCGCAAGCGGCCATAGGTGACGGACAAATCAGCGGGCTTCCAGCGCTTGACGGGTTGGCGTGGCTGGATCTTTCGGCAACCGAAGCCGGCGACGGCGCGGTGGCGGCGCTAAAGCGCTTCGACGCTCTGCGGGAGCTGCGCCTGGACTACACGCAGTTCTCCGACAAAGGCGTCGCGGCCCTCGAATCGCTGCCCTTTTTGCGCAAGCTTTCGCTGGACGGCACTACCGTTCGCGGTGTCACGCTGGGTGGCCTGAAGCTGCTTGAGTCGCTCTCATTAGCCTCGGCGCCGGTCAACGACGAAGGCGCCGCTTCTCTTGCCGGTTTGGCGTCGCTCCGCGAACTTACTCTCGCTAATGCCGACCTTACTGCGTCTGGTGCCGCCCGTCTCGGTGCGCTAAGTGCCCTGGAGTCGCTGGATCTTCGCGGCGCCGACCTCGACGCAAACGCCCTTACCGCTATCGCCGCGCTGCCAAAGCTGTCGAAGCTAGGGTTGGCGCATGCGCGCTTTCCCGAAGCCGCGGCGGAATCCCTGCGCGATATGTCAGTGCTGATCGACCTCGATGTGCGGAACACGCGGTCCGCCGCCTTGGCGCTGGCGGCGTATGCGGCGATGCCTTCGCTGGAAGTGCTGAACCTGGATTACACACCGGTTGACGATGCGGCGCTGGAGGCTTTGCGGCCCGCGAGACGGCTGCGCAGCCTTAGCCTGGATCGCGCGAACATCACCGACGCGAGTATCGCCCTCCTTTCTTCATTTCAATCGCTGAAACGGCTGAATCTGTATCACACGCTGATCACGGAGGCGGGCGTCAAGCGGCTGCGGGAGTCGCTGCCGGAATGCGAGATTCAGTTTGACCGCGAGTCCGCACTTCCTTCGCGGAGGAGCGAGTGACTTTCCTGTTTGCAGTGCTGCTGGCCGCGGCGCCTGAGTGGATCGCCCGTGCGGGTGGCGAAGCGCAGGTCGACCGGCAGGGCCACTTAGTGGCGGCGGACCTTCGTGCAAGTTGGGTCTCCGATGGAGAGCTGGCCGGGCTAGCGCAGTCGCCGGCATTGCGGCGGCTCGACTTGTCGATGACGCGCATCACCGACGCCGGTCTTCGCTCGTTGCGGACTGCCTCGGGCCTAGAAGACGTGAACCTTTACTACGCTGAGCTGATCACCGACGAAGGCATCGGAGCGGCCCGTGGGTGGCCGAACTTGAAGAGACTGAATCTTCGCGGAACGAAGGCATCGGACAACGCGCTGGAATATCTTTCAGGCGCCTCGAAGTTGGAGTGGCTGGATCTTGGTTACTCCCAGATCACCGATAGCGGCCTTTACCGCTTGGCGGGGCTTAGGCAACTGAGGACGCTGGTGTTAGGGGGCAATAAGCTTACCGAGACGGGTCTCGCCGCCGTGTCGGAGCTTGCGGCACTCGAACGTCTCGACCTTGGCGGCAAGCAGCGTACGGACTCCGGGCTGTGGGCGGTCTCGATCTCCGAAGCGGGCGCGCAGGTGCTAGCGCGGCTGACGGGGCTGAAGGTCCTGCGATTGGCGGGTGCGACTGTCAGCCCGGAGGTGATTCGATCGCTGCGCGAAAGTCTGCCCAACTGCAAGATCGTCACGTCGGAAACTGACGCGTTTTAGGTCCAAGTTCCAAGTAACTGTTCAACTGCCTGCGGATCCGCGTTTTCTTCTGGCGACGCCATGGCGGAAGGTCGATCTCACAGACCTTGCGAGCGAAGCTGCGGCGACCGCATGGTGGGAGTGGCTGACAGAGAGGGGCGGCGAAGGGATGGTCGTCAAGCCGCTCGACTTCGTCCTTAAGGGCCGACGCGATCTTGCTCAACCCGCGGTCAAGTGTCGCGGGCGCGAATACCTGCGGATCATTTACGGGCCAGAGTACACGCGCCATGAAATCCTCACCCGCCTGCGAGAGCGCTCGCTGGGGGGAAAGCGGTCACGCGCTATCCGCGAGTTCGCACTCCGCGTGGAATCACTGGAGCGGTTTGTGCGTCAGGAACCGCTACGGCGCGTCCACGAATGCGTCTTTGGCAATACTGGCGCTCGAAAGTGAGCCGGTCGATCCGCGGTTGTAGCTTGTGTCGTAGTCGAGGCGCGGCACACCGGTCGGACGAGCCAACCTCCCGGCAGATCGACCAGATCATAAAGGCGGCGCGGGCGCAGAAGCTTCGGCCCTGCGTCAGCTTGCCCAGCCAGTTAGAGGCGTATGTGGTCATTTAGTCGGTACCCTCGACGCGGGTTGGTCGCTTCTGCCGAAATGTTTGTCAATGGCAAGAGTTCTGTCAGTCAAGTAATACTTTGACCCAATTGAGCCCTTGGTTGTTGAAGTTTCAGGCCGAGAGCTGTGGAACTTCAGAAAGGAAGGAATCTAAGTGGTACGCCCGAGAGGATTCGAACCTCTGACCTTTTGCTCCGGAGGCAAACGCTCTATCCAGCTGAGCTACGGGCGCGTACCTACAGTCTACGCTACGCTGGCCGCTTCTTCGGCGTAGCCCCACGGCTATTGTCCGCAAGCAGACCGACTACCATCGCGCGCATCGTCTTCTCTTCGTCCTTCCAGAACTCCTGGTCGTCGCCCGAATGTTGCGCGCGAACCTGGAACTTGCGATCGATGCTCGCGATGGTCGGCATGTAAAGCTGGTACATTGGCGACTTCTCCAGGTAGTTGTAGACCGGATCGCGCTGGCTGTAGCCCACCGGAAACGTCACTCCGAAATTTCGCACGTAATCGGGGATCAGCATCTTCGCCATGTCGTTGATCGCGACGCCGACCGCCTGGAATCCCTGCGGCGCGAATTCCTTCCAGAGCCGCTCCAGAACCTGCGAGGCTCGCTGGCAATGGGGACATGTCGTGATCAGGAACTCCACTGCGATCACTTTCCCTTTAAACTTGCTCAAAAGCAGCGTTCCGCCGTCGGGCATCTGCACCGAAAACTCCGGGGAGGGCCTTGGCAGCCGGGCCGCTCCGTCTTTCCCGGTTTCCGCCGCGAAAACCGGCAGCGTGAGAAGTGAAACTGCACTTCGCCGTGTCATGTTTTTCAGTGTAACGTAGGGCTTGATGATGCGACGCGGTAAGCCAGGGAGGGTGGTCCGCTGGCTTCCTTCTCAGCTACACCTCACAGAACTGGCAGAAATTGGGATCGCTGCCCGCAATGCGGCTGGGGGCCGACGACGGCTACGGTTTCGGCTGGAGGCTGATGGCCGGTTCCATCATTCCCGTCTCTTCCGATCCGTATACGCTGAGCCACTATGTCTTCACCGACAGCTCCGGCGCGGAACACCGCCTGGCCATCAATGCCAGCGGGATCTGGCGGGGAGTGACGGGCTTCAAGCGTCATACGATCCCAACTCGAACCGGATCCAACTTCAACGATGGCAGTTTTTGGGTAATGGGATGCGCCAGCGCGGGGACTAAGCAGGATTCCGGAACGCAGTACCCAACGCCAATGCAGGATTCAAACGGCAACCAGGTAAAACTGCGTTACCGGCCCGGGATCGGCCAAGGCGGTATCTATTCGAGCGCCGGCGGCGTCATGTGGCCGATGGCGCCGCCGGGCCTACAGGCACGGCAGCGGCGCGAAGTGGCAGCGGCAATCCTTCACCAGCGTCACGAAAGGGTCCTTGCCCGAGGCCTCGACCATGAACAGTGGAGCGTAGTGATGCTCGACGCCGCGCGGCGGCTGGGCCACCCACACGCCGCTTTCGTCGGTTGGCCAATCGATGGCGCCGGTGGCGACGCGCGCGGTGATCAGCCAATAGTCGCCGCTACGATACTTTCCGTCGGCGAATTGGACTTCAATGCCATCCTCAATGGCCACGAATCCCTGGTCGCCCGCGCCGGGTGAGATGGCGATGGCGCCGTCCACCAGCGTCAACTCGTCGTTGGCCGACTGGTCCCAGCGGCGCACCTTGGGACGCACGCCATCCTTGGGCCAAGCCGGCGCCGATTCGACGGTGAGAATGTCGCCGTCGATGCGCGTGATGCGGGTGAGCGGGCCGGGCTGCCCCGAAAAATCGTTCACTTCCGTCGTAAACTCCACCCACTGACCGGCGGCGAAATCCCGCGAGTTGCCGACGCGAACATCGTTGCCGGTTGTGCTCAGCCAGCTAGCCACGACGGAGCCGTTCTCGCGCGACCACTTGAAGCTCGGAATCTGATCGGCGTCGGCTGTGTCGCCGGAGGAGTGGATCTCGACCCGGTAGAGATGATTCTCAAGTCCGCGGTAGCGCGATTCGGGCGGCAGCACGCAAGGCGTTTCGGCGGGACCGAAGGGCTCGAGGCGCGCCGTCATAGTTCCGGAGTTCCAGTCCAGCAGGGGCAGGAGGTCACCGCACTCCATCGCCGCCGGATCGGGCGCGACCGGGCCGATAGGGTTGGCTCCGGCGAGCTTGGCCTCCAGATCGGCTATCTGCTTTTCAAGCTTGGCGATGTTCTTCTTGATCGCCGCCTGCTTGGTCCTGTCCCGCTCCGCCTCGAGGGCGGCTTTCGCTTCTTCCAGCTTGGCGCGCGCATCCTTTAATTGTTTCTCGATTTTCACTAGGTCGACCGGCGCGGGGGCCGCACCGCCGCCGGATTCGACCACCTTCACCTGCCACATCGTCTTGACACGCGTGCAGGTGTCGGGACCGCCCAGCGCCACCTCGCGAATGGCGGGGTCGTCGAGATAGGTGATGTGCCGCTCCCAAACGTCGAGATAAGCGATGTAGGTCTTGCCGGCGTCCAGCTTGACCGGCGGCGGTAGATCGGGCTGCTGCGAGAAAAACGTCGCCTGGCCGTTCTCCACCATCAGGCCGTCGACGTAATAACGTCCCGCGCCGATGAGGAAGTCGCCGACGGCCGGCTTCAACCCCGAAGCCGCGGGGTCGGCGAGCGCAAAGCCGCAGTTGTCCACGGGTCCGCCGCGCCTGCCCAGCAGGTCCACGATCAGGGTCCGCAGATGGTACTGCGAGATCGCCGCCTGCTCGTTCCAATCGGAATCGAGCTCAACGCGTCCCTGCTGCTTCAGCACCCGGTTGTAGTGCTTGGATGGGTTGAACCGTTCGGTCGAGAAATCGCCCTTCATATGTCCTCCGCGATCAATTCGCTAACAACACGCCGGAATCCATCCCGGCCGGGATAAACTCTTCCAGCCGGGCGCGCAAATTGGCGAACCGCTGCGGCTGGAAGAGATCGTGGAACACTCCCATTTCGGCGCCGTCGTCGGCGCCTTCGAAAATCTCCCGAGCGCAGTGAATCGACAACTGCGCGTAAGCGGGCTGTCCGTAGCGGCGCGCCGTATACTGCGGACGCACCCGCTCGGCCTCGCGCGCCTTTTCGGCGGCGTCGTCTGAGGCGGCGATCGCCAGATCCGGCTGGCAACTGTAGCGCTTCGGCGTCCGGCATCCGGGGGGAATGTATGAGAAGCGCAGGCAGCCGATCTGACGCCGCGCGACATGGACGCAGTCCTGAAAGATGCTGTTCTCGCCGAGTTTGATGGCGTGCACCTGCACGATGCCGAACACGGTAGAACGGCGCACGGTGAGTATTGCGTGTGCGTGCCGCGCCTGTGGCCCGACGATCGCCTCGCGGTCGCCGCCCATGGCGTCGACGATGCTGTCCGAGATCTCGATGGGGATGGGATCGGAATGCACTTCGTCTTCCTGCACCTCGATGGGACCCAGAATGCTGTGTTCGATCCGGACCTGCGCGCGGACGTTGCGCAGTTCGAGACTCTCCTTATTCGGGCTGATGGGCTTGCAGGTGCCATCGAGCGCCCAGCCCGGTACTAACGTGCAGTGCCGGATGTCGAGCCGGGCCGCGCACACCGACGGCGTCTCGCGATTCTCGGCGCCCATGACGGTGAGTCCCCGGCCGGCCACCAGCAGTCCGTCGAGCGCGAATTGGCTGGCTTCGCCCATGACGATGGTGAGCGAATCCGGGCCGTCGGTCTGCCAGTCGAGAAGCCGAATGACGGGCCGGGTCTTGTTGGCCGCGCGCAATTGCAGCGACTGGTTTCTGTCGAGCGTCACCTGAATCGGCTCGACGTAGGCGCGGCTGTCTGTAATCTCGACGACCGCGTGCGGCGGCTTCTCTTCGCGCCAATGCGCCAGCGCATCGCCGATGCGGCGGAACGTGGCCTGCTCGCCCACCCGATAGACCTCCGCGCCCGCCTGCTGCACGATGGGCCGTGCGTACTCGCCGCCGCCGATATTCGCGCTGAAGCCGTAGCGATAACTGACGCGCACATGCCGCTTGGGCAGTTGGTTGATCGGAAATTGGATACGCCCGAGCGTGGGATCGACGGCGACCTTGCCGTCGGGCGGCGCGTATTGCCAATTCGACAGATCGGCCGGCATGACGACTTCCACCGGCAAAGGATCTGTCATTGAGTGGCCCGCCCAATCGGCCCAGATGGCGAAGCTCTTCTCTTGTCCGTAAAAACTCTCCTTGCTCGCGTCGAAGGCGCGGCGGCGCACCCGGGTCGGGACGTTGGTCTCTTCGGCAATGTGCGTCGGACGCGGTTCCGGCGTCGGCCGGGTAAACAACGGAGCGTCGTTGCCCAGCACCGCGAACGTGTAGCTGTTCTTTCCGGCGTCCAGGCAATAGGCCGGCGATTGCGTCACCGGGTAGGACTTCAGCCGCCAGATCCACACGCCGACGCTGGGGATGTTGTACTTGCCCTGCGAGCGTGGCGAGGAGATGCGGCGGACATCGACCGTATGCGCGAACGGATCGAACGGAGTGTCGATCTTGTCGAGCTGGTTGGCGCTGCGGAGGCTCGCGAGGCGGGCGCGGTAACCGTCCGAGTGCTGGTGATTCAGATTTTGATTCCAGGCGAGCAATCGAAAATACTCGACCGCGCGCGCGGGCCAGCCGGCCACGGCCTGCGCTAGGTCCTCGAGCACGGAAAGCGTTCCGCGGCGGCGCCGGTAAGCGACCGTGTTGGCGACTTCGCGGCGAGGGATCAGGATGCGGTTTTCGCCGGCGTCCGAGGCCGTGGGATCGCCCGCCGCGATCACCGGCGTATAGCCGGCAAGCTCGGCGATGTAGGGGACGGCCCAGTCCTCGGCGGTCTCGATGAACCAGTTGTCGTAGAGTTGCGCGATGTCGTCTTCGACGGCGGTCACCTGCTCGGCGACAACGCGGAGCAGGTCCCGCAACGGGTAGTCGCGGTCGGCGTCGCGAAGCCGGTAAATAGCCGGGAGGAGATCGTAGAGGCGATCGGGCGATTGGTTCATGTCTAGTCCTCGATCCGGTTCAGGATCAGCGTTTCGGGCAGCGTGGCGACGAAGAAGGCGAGCTGCGCGGGCAGCACGTTCCCCTTCGACAGGCGGATGCCCAAGGCCGGGACATACGCGTCGGGACGGCCCTTCTGCACCGCGTTGTCGATGACGGCTTTCAGCTCCGTGGCGATCTCCTGTGGCGCGCGCAGAACGCCGTCCTCGGTCAACTGCGACACCGCGCCCAGCGCTTCGACATCGACGTATTGCACGCCGCGCTGCAATTGGATCAGCGCGATGACTTCGCTCAGCACCACGCTCTGGCCAAGCTCCTGCCGGTCGAAGCTGTAGCGGTCGAGCAGCTTGGCGCGCACCCGGCCCACCACGTCTTCCCAAAGGTAGTCCGGGCGGATGGCGATGCGCGCGTTCAACACCATCATCAGCAGTTCGCGCGATTCGACACGCACCGGCAGGCTGGGGTCGCCGTAGGCTCGCAGCGCGGCTACCAGGTTCGCGTAAAGGTCCGTCGATTTCGCGAGCGGCGTGATATCGACTCCGGCGATCGTTACGTAGACGCCGTCGCCGCCTCCCACGAAAATTCGCGCCGCCGCCGCCTTCGAGATTCCGGCGAAGGTGCGCGAGAAGTCGGCGTAATCGCGCGTGCCCACCAGCCGATCAAGCGCCATCACCGCGAGCGGAGCGTTCTTCCGCGCCTGATCCCGCGTGTCCTTATCCGCGCCGCCCGCCGCCTCCTGCGGATTAATCACTCCCCGGACACCAAGTGGACGGCTGAGCAGTTGGCTGATCTGGTTGGCTTTCACGTTTCCCGCGCGGCCGATGCCGCTGCGATAAATCGCCGATATGTTCTCGACGCCGGTGGGCAGCCGCGCGCCGTGCACGCCGTTGCCGAAAACCACGGACGTCTTGCCATCGTCGGCGGTGCGGGTGACAAATCCGCGATCGCTCGTCCCCAGCACGAGCATCGCGGGCGCTTCGTGCCACTCGACGCCGTTGACGTAGACGCTAAGTGTGCTCGAAATGCCGTCCGGTTCGTTGGCGGGGACGAATGTGAGCGGCGGTTGCTTCAACACGAACGTTTGCAGCGGTGTTGCAGCGTCGCCCGCGCCGAGCGTTTCCGTGCGCGTGTCGCCGTGCGTCGCCTTGACGACGTTGGCGTTGATCGTCACTCCCGATCGTTTGTAGCAGTAGGCGAGCGGCGTCGCTAACTTCAGGTACGTGTGCAGCTTCTCGCCGGGCTCGAAGGTGGAGAGCTGATCCGCCGTCTTCCTGCCGCTTTCGCCGAACTCGCTCAAGTCGATCTTCTGCACATACTGCCGGACGGCGTCGAGCATCACCAACTCGCTGCCCTTCACACCCTCCGTGCCGGGGACGTCGGAGCGCTCGCCGGTCACCACCAGCCAGCGGCCGGTTTCGAGGCCCGAGTAGAGAGCGTCGGTTTCAATCCACTCGTCGCCGCCGCAAATCTCGTCCGTAATCGGCTCAAGCTCCAGCGGCAGTTCCTCGCTCTCGGCGTACACCGCGATGCCGCGGATGAACTGGAACGCCGGCACGGGGCTCGGCTCGTTGTTATCGACCAGCGCCGTATAGCCGAACCAATCCATGGGATTCTTGCCCGCCGTATCGAGCAGCGCGATCCGGCTGGTCTGACCGTTAAAGCTGTACGCCGCGCGCGCTAGCTTGGAATTCACGTCGCCCGCGCGGACTACCATCGCGCGATCGCTGCCCAGTTTGGGAAGTGTCAGGCCTCCGAGGGCGGCGGAGGATGTATCGACTGCCGAATAATCGAGCGCCAGCCAACTGCCCTCGCGTATCTTCTCCTGCGGCAAGTCCAGGTGAATGGCGCTGCGGAACTCGGCCGCATCGATGTCGGCGTCGGCCCAATCCTCCGTGCTTGCCACGCCGGTCGTCTTGTCCACACTCACGACTTTTGGCGGCGCGGTGCTGCCAAACAGCAGCGACTTCTGCCGCATCGCAAAAACGCGAATGGGAACTTCCGTGGAGACCTGCGCATTGGCGACCGCTTTTGAAAGCTCGGTAGCCAGGGCCGGTTCGAGCGCAGCGACGGCTTGCAGGCCGACGTCGGAGTTCCGGTCGAACAGATTCGCCGGATCGCGTTCGAGGGATTGGGAATTGCGCGGCGGCACCGATCGCGCAGCTGCCAGGCTGGTGAGAATACGGCTGGACAACGCGGCCATGCGCGCATCTTCTTTGGGCGCCCGCGGCAGCGTGGTATCGATAGCGAGAATCCGCGCAGCGAGCGCGTTGGTTTCGACGCCCACCGCTCCACCGCCATCGAGCCCAGTGAACTCCTCAATCTCCGGGGCGATCGTCTCGAGCGTTTTGGCCATCGGCTCAAGGCCACGCGCGAGCGCTTTGTCGGAGATCGCCGACGCCGCGGCCTTTCGCACACCCTCCACGGTGGTCAGAATCATCGTCATCAGATTCTGTCGCGCGAGCACCTCGGCGACATCGGCCGCGATCGGCTTGCGCGAGGCCTCCGCCTGGAGCCACATCAGGAATTCGCCCACTTCGACCAACAGCTGGCGGGAGAGCGATCCGGCGGGATAATTGGCGGGCGCCGTCTTTTGCAACGCTAAGACCGCGCGCCGGATTTGCGTTTCCGGCGGCAGCTCCACTTCGTCGCCGTTCCACCGGCGAAAGCGGACCAGCGTGCGGTCGGCCGCCGAATCCGGGAGCACTTCGGCCACCCGGTAGATGCCCGGATACCCATCGAGTATTTGAATCAGTATCGCGTCGTTGGCCTTGAGTCCGGTGGTGATGCCTTTGACATAGATGTGCGGGCTCGGCATGGCGTCGGTGCCGAAAAACATGCGGAACATGTTCTGCGGACGTTCCAGGCGCGCCGAGATGGCGTTCCATTCCTTGCGTGCCACGAACTTGTCGACCGTCTCGAACGTCTGCGGCAGTTCGCCGGGGCCGGGCAGGCTTTGCACCTTGGAACCGACCGGAATCTCGACTGGCGACTCGGCGTTCTGGTCGATCTCGTAGGCCAAGTAGACCGTCGAGGCGACACCGGGCCGCGGTTCATAGCCGATCAGCCGTGCTAGTTCGACGACGGAGCGCCGTTCTGTGGCCGTGCGGAGGTAGCCCTCGTTGGCGATACGCTCCTGGTAGAACGTCAGCACGTCGGCCACGGTGGCCCAGCCGTCGAGCATGGCGATCGAGGGATCGTCGGGCGTGCGAGCGCCAAACCCCGCGAGCGCCGGAAAATCGGTGGACGCGAGGCGAGCCTTCATCGTCTCGAGGAACTCGCCGTGCTCGCCGATCCGATACGAAAGCGCATCGAGCCCGGGGCGGTTGTAGAGGGGCTTTGGCGTGATTGCGCTCGTGCCCTGGCAGCATTCGCAAGTGCAGGTTTTCTCGCAGCTCATCAGCGTCCTCCCGCGACGGCGATTTCGAGGCGTCCGCGATCCGGATAGTTGGGATCGTTTTCCAGGCGCGCGATTTCAAACGGACCGAGCGGCAGCAGCCCGTTTTCGATCTCGTGGTTGGACGATTCGAATTGGCGCTGCAAACGCTTCACTTGGACGCTGACCACGCCCGGCACCGAATGCGCGGCGGCGACGAGCGCGCTTAAGCGGATGTCGTCGCCGAACGTCAACCGGTCGGCGTGGAAGAAGCCGGAGGCCCCGCCCACCAGCTTCCGGCTACTGAACGCGTCCAGCAGCGAGGCCTTGACATGACCGCGCAGGTACTCTGGCGCGATGCAAACCTTCAGCGCCAGATCGATGGGCGCGTACTCGGCGATGCGCACGTCTAGATCGTGGCCGATGCGGCGGAAGTCTTCAAGATACGCTTCAATCTCGGCCGCGATGCCGGTCGAGTGGGCGGCATAGGCGGCTTTCACATCGATGCCCACTTCGGCTTCGAACCAACTGCCGATCCAGGCCAGGCGCGCGGCCGCGCGTTGGATCTTAAGATGGCGTTCGGCGATGCGGGCATAGTCGTAGGGCGTAATGGCGCGGGCCAACGCCAGCAGGCCGAACCGGAAGGCGTAGGGAGCGTTGAGCTTCGCCTCGGCCATCGGCTCCGCCGCCGTGCCGCCTTGCGCGGGTAACGGATTCCACACACGCTGGATGTCGTTCGACAGGTCGCTGTCGCGATGGACAAGAAGTGAAATCGCGTCCGCGCCCACGTTGCCCGCGCGGCCATTGCCGATGCGGTAATGGGCGGCGAACGACGCTCCCGGGGTCGGCCCGGCGCCCAGTTCCCCATCGCCGAAGCGAATGTTGGCGACGCCGTTTTCCTCCATCTCGACAACGAAGTGGCGGTCGTCACCGGCACAGGCGAGCAGATCGTAGCGAGGCGTCCAGTCGCCGCCATTCGAGGAAAGCGCGATGGAAGGCAGCGCTTCGAGTGCGTTGGGACGGAGCAGATCGGCCGCCGAGCCGGACGGCGTCGTCATAGGAGCCGCGAACGTCAGCGGCGCGAGCTTCAGCTGGGGACGATACCGTCCGGCCACCTTGCCGGCATCCGATGGCTGGCCCTCGCATTCGCAGCATTGCGTCGCGCCGCGCGTGGGGACTTCGCCGAGATCCTCGGGTCCCACAGGGCGTCCATGATCGACCAGGATGACGTTGCCGCGCGCGACGGAGATGTCGTCGAGATACTTGCACTCGGGCGCCGCGCCCACCGCGGACAGGCAGAGGTCGAAGCGGAGCGCGTCTTCCTCGCCCCATTCGATTTCGATAATCGATTCGCCGGCCAACTCGTCGCGCGACGCCGTGACGGCCGTAAGCCGTACGGCTTGCCGGTGCCGCGGATCGGCATCGCCCGGCTGGCCCGTTACCGGACCCATCAGCTCCTCGAAGATCAGCACGTCACCGGCTTGGAGATGGACCTTCGCCGGAGCTTCCCCGTCCGTCGCGGGTGGCGCGTCTTGTTTGTTATAGTCGTCCGGCTTGGCGTATGGATCCGGCTTGCCGTCAGAATCCGGATCGTTGGGTTGCGGCGAGCCTTGCTCCAACTCACCGCGCAGCGTAGCCGCCGTCGCGCCCTTGCGAATGCAGCATTCGCGACCGCCCCACGTGTAGAACCGCAGGACGTTGTTCGCCCTCCAAACGTGGATGTCGGCCCCGCTGCCCAGCGGCTCGAACACTTCATACGACACTGCAGGCAATGGATCGAGCTCGCGGGCCTGCAGCGCGGCCCGGTCACCGATGGGAATGAGGGTCTTCACTCCGGTGATGAACCGCACGTCGGCGGACTTGAAGCTAACGTTGCTTCCGGTCTCCATCGCCACGAACGCGCGTGCGTTTGAGCCTTCGCTCAACCGGTAATCCACTAGCCGCGCATGGCGGCGGACCGACGGACGGCGGCGCGCGGTTTCGAGATATGCTTCCGTCGCCACAGCGTCCTGGTAGTAACTGAGGTAGTCGCCGGTGTAAGCCAGTATCTCGACAATTGCGATCCCCAAATCCGGCACATGGCGTTCACGCCAATCGGGACAGATTAGCGACAGACGGTCCAGGATCAACCGCCGAAACCCGGCGTAATCCTTGGCCAGATAGTCGATGGCGGGTTTGTCGAACGTCTCCGGCTCGCAGCCGCACGACGGCGCGCAGTCGAGATCCGTGGGGCAATTGGCTTTGAAACTGAACTCGACCGAGGCGTAGCGCGGGTCGATTTTCTCAAGACGCGTGAGCGTCAAAGTGTAAGTGGAATAGTCGCCGGGCTTGTCGACTTCGACGAGCATGTAATCGTCGAAGTAACCGCTCTCCTCGCGGCGGACATCGATGGCCTCGATCTGCACGCGGTCCTTCTCCGACCGTCCGCCCTCGAGCGTCAGATTCTCCTTCGCGATGCCTCGCGGCGCTTTGCCGAGAAAGAACACCGTGAGCGTCGTCTGCGCGCTATCGACCTCGACGAAGTCGAGCCCGTTCCAGCCCTCGTTGGCACGAACCGCCTCGCGCCGTGTATCCGTCTGGCACGTGAGCGGCTTCATACGGGCCTCACAAACTGTTCGGTGCGCTCGTCGTGCGTGGCGCGGATCGTGTACTTGAGATCGACGGTCAACGTCGAATCGACGGCGGTCACTTCGAGGAACTGCACTTCGATCACGTCGCCCAGCCACTGTTGCAACGCGGCGCGAACGGTAAACTGGAGCGCGGCCGCCAGCTCCGGGCTATTGGGCGCGAATACCAACTGACGCAGACCGCTGCCGAATTCGGGGCGATTGACGCGCTCGCCGGGATCGGTCATTAACAACTGCTCGATCATGTCGCGCACGTGATCGGCTTCACTTGTGGACGCGGTGCGGAAGCGATTATCGAACCGGAATGGGTAGTCGATCTGGGTAATCATTGAGGCATCTCACATCGCGAAAACGCGCGTCTGCACGACGCTGACGATCGGGGGACCGGCGGGAATCTGGTCCGCGCTCTGGAACAGGCCCGGCGCCGGTCCGGGATTAGGGCACACCATCGCCGGGCTGCCGTTCACCATCACGCGCGTCGTCGGCATCAACCACTTGGCCAGCACGCATGGCTGCGGCTTGCCGGGCGGCACGGTGAAGGGGCAGCCGGTGGCGACAATCTGGTCGGTGAACAGGGCGACGGGCATGGTGACGTTCACCAGTACGCGCGGCTGAACGGCAACTACTTGCGCGGGAATGGCGTGCGGGCAGGTCAAAGCCGCGCCGAAGTGCATCAAAAATCCTGGCATTCTTCCTCCTAAATGATCACCAGCGCCCCGTTGTTGATGGTGACGGTGGGTCCCACCATGGTCAGCATCGCGCCCTTCCCGTTTTGGATATAGATCCCGGTGTCGTTCACGATAAGCGTGGCCCCGGTAAGCGACTTCAGCATGATGCCGCCGGTGGGTCCCGGTAGATCGCTGACAATGATCGCGTTCTGGCCCGCGGTTTGGAGCACGATGTTGGGCGATATCGGCAGCCCGGCGTGCGCGAGCGTCGGAACATCCGCCGGGAAACCGTAGCGGCAGCCCGCGAAAATCGGGTAGCTGGGATCGCCCTGCTCGAACTCAATCCAAACTCCGGCGCCGATCGGCGGTACGAAATAGGCGCCCATGGGCGGGCCGGTGGGGCCGGACAGTGGAACGCAAGCCTCGCACCAGGAAGTGGGAATCACGCCCAGCACATCCGGAACCATCGCCAGAATCCGGCCCCGCAATTCCGGATCGATGTTGTTGATGACCGTCCCCCGGTACTTTCCGAAGTACTTTTTCTGCGGACTTGCCTGGTCGCTCATACGGGCACCTTGGGAGTGTTGGAAATCAAACCGTCGCGGGAGAGCGTGAAGCTCTGCTTGTATTCCCCCCGCTTGATCTTGTGGGTGACGCTGTTGACGTAGTACAAGCCGTCGTACGCCAGGCCCGCGCCGCGCACGCCCACCATCATTCGCGACCGCAGCGGGCGGCCGTAGCGCACCACGTCCAGGCTGCCGGAAACGCTGATGGCGTCGGCGTTGTTCATCAGCAGGCCGAGAATCTTGTCGGCGGCCTTGTCGGGCGTGAGCTTGGCATAGTCGCTGTTGAACTCGATGCGCGAGGGTGCGGTGGGCCTCGCGCCCATGGGCGGACGGAAGATCGAGATGTTGGGGATCGGGATCGGAATCGGGACTTTTTTCGTGAACGGATCTAGGATCGTGACGACGGTGATCTTCTTCGCCAGTCCGTCCAGGCTGAAGCTCATCGAATCGACATTGGTGTGCGCATCCATGTTGACGTTTAGTGCGGGCTGCGGCACGGGAATGCGAATGTCCGGCCCCCAGTAAGCGATGGACGCACCCGGCGCGGGACCGGGCTCGACGTAGAACACGTAGCCGGAGCGGCGGGCCAGGCTCTTCAAGTAAGCGCGGTCCGTGGTGGTTTGCGTCTCAAAGCCCGAGGTCAGGATCTCCACCGTCGGAATGATGGGTGGAATTGCGGCGGGCACGATACCCAGGAAAGCGTACTTGGCCAGGATTAGGTATACGCGGGCGATCACGGGTAGCGAAGGGTATGGGATCACATAATCCACGATGTCCATGGCCAGGCTGAGATCCTCGCCGGTGATCGAAAGGGTCGATGCGCCGGGCTCGTTGCTGATCGACAGTTCCTGCTGCGTCACCAAGCCGTCCATCAACACGTGCGGAAATCCGTTGACGGTGGCCATGATGAGTACGCGCGTGCTAATGGGATCGAAATAGCCGGCCGGCAGCATCGTCTTCAGCAGCGGCGAATCCTTGCCCACCGAAAACGTCAGTTGGAATCCGCTGCGGTCCTTGCCGCTGGTCACCTGGACGGATTGCAGGGCGTGCATCACGGATTGTGGCGCAGGCACCGGCACGACCGGCCCGATCATCAGCGTAAGGTGGACGCCTTTAAGCATTCGACGGTCCGGGGATTCCTTCCGGTAAAGTGACGCGAACGCGCTTGCCGGGCGTGCCGGTGAGCTCCTCGGGATGCAACACGCCGTTCGCATCGCACAGCCGCCAAAACTGTTCGGAGTCCCCCAGTTCCTGGTGCGCGACGTGGTCAGGCCGCTCGCCCTGCTCGACCATATGCTCGCCGATGGCGGCAAAGCGGTCGGGTAACGGTACGAAACGCCGTCCCAGGTAGGCGAGGAAAGTGCCGTCGGGCAATTCGAGCTTCTTCTGCTCGACGGCGTAATAGCGGCTGGTAGGAGGCAGGTTCATCGTTTTCGTTCCTCGTCTATGGAATGCCCGTGATGCCCAGCGCTCCGAAGGAAGCGTTGGCGATCCGCGAGGCCATCTGTTCCTTCTGCTCCAGGTAACTCATGAAGATGCTGCCGCCGCGATGCGCGAATCCCAGGTCGTCCACCGAAAGGACGCGCATGCCAAGGCTCACTTTCGCGCGAATCGGATTCAGCGCCGTGTCGAAGCTCTCCTCGGTGATGCTGAATTCGGTGATCCGCACCGGCAGCACGCGGGTCTTGCTCCAGACGAAGAGCAACATGGGCTTCTGCATGGCCACGATCTCGATGGACCCCGTCGCGGCTTCGATGTTGTTGGCGCGGAGGTCGGTGGTCGAGGGGTAGACCAGCGTTTCAAGCAGCGCCAGTTGCGCGTGCAAACCGAGCTCGACCGCCTGCGCGTCGGCGTCGGCCAGTTTGTCGGTCGCGTCGATTTCGGCTTCCAGCTTGATCGACTCGACCGGCGGCCCTTTGAGGCGCATCGACTCGCTGAATTCGGAAGAGTCCCCGCCAACGCCCTTGATCTGCAAACTGCGCGTCAGCGTGTCCGGGTTGTATTGAAGTGTGACGATACGCAACGCTTTGCCCGTGTCGGCGTCGACCAGCACCAAGCCACCCCGAATCAATTGCGGCGATCGTGGAGAGAATCCCATTGTTCCTTTTTAGAAACGGAACTCGATCTTCTTGCCGGTGGTCTTTTCGACCATCCAACTTAAGGAGTCCGACGTGATGATCGGCACCACAATTTTGTTCAGCCCCTTGCCGGCCGGTAGCATCTTCTCGGTCTCGGCGTCGAACTTTTCGATTTGCGTGGGGTTGTCGCGCTTCATCGCCATGTCGTAGGCGATCGGCGTGCCGAAGTTGGCGATCTTGCCCGCCATTACGGGATCGAATCCGAGACGGGTCATGTTGTTGTAGGTGAACATCCAGTTGGTGACGATTTGGTCGCCGTCGCGCGGAGTGAGCGGCACGCCGCGATTGAGAAACGGCTGCCGCATCGCGAACCAGTCGATCGGATCGGCGGGCTTGGTCGCCAGCTTCTTCTTCGGCCCGATCTCCGGCGCGCTTTGCGGCGTCTCGGAGGGCTGCTCGTCGGGCTTGGCCTCGGGATCGGCGGCCTTTTTGTCGGGCGACTGCACGGGCACTTCGCTCAGATCCTTGCCCTGTTCCGCCGGGACGGGAGTCGCGGCTTCGGGCGCCTTCTTCTCGTCGCCGATAGGCTTCGGCTCGGCCTGCGGAGGTGCGGCTTCCTTGGCCGGCGGATCGGGAGCTTTCGCCGGAGCGGGCGCGGGGCCGGGCGGTTTTTTCTTCATGGCGTCTCTTCCTCTCCGATAGTGACGTTCAGGTTCTTCACCGTAGCTTCCGTGATCGTGCCCTCGACCTTTTTCGGGTGAAGCAATTTGCCGTTAGTGAACCCGATCGAACCGTCTACTACTTTGTCGATTACAATTTCCGCGCCGCCCTTCTTGTCGCCGGAGACTGACGTGCCGCCACCCAGGTTCAGTTGCTCGACGGTGAGCGCCATCTGCTCCAGCGAGTAGGTTAGCTTCGAAGTTGTGGAGCCCTTAAGCGTCAGATCGGTGAGCGCGTCGTTGCTCTTGGTGCCCAGCGCGATCTTGCCCATCGGACCGAGATCGAGCGGGATGTAGCCCTTCACGCTCAGCAGCGCATCCACATCGCGCAGCTCGATGCGTTCGGGATTGACGGGCGACGGGTCGCTGCTCTCCTTTTTGGAGGGGTCGGGACGCGCGATGCGCTTCAGCCGCACATCGCCACCCGTCATCTCCTTGCGCTCGGCGTCATCCGACGGCGTCCAGGAGAGCGCATTGTAGTTCGCCACTTCCAGCGCCAGGTAACTCGCGTCCCAATCCTTGACGGGAGTGTCGCCTGCCGGATCGACGACGTAGTCGGCGTCCATCTGCAGGCTGGCGAAGATGTCGTTGCGGATCCACAGCGCCTTGTTTTCGGCGTTGTTGTAGTTGAATTTGCCGTTGGTGATGGGCACGTCCACCGGCCAGACATCCTGCCGCAACTTTACCGGTCCGATGCCCGGCACGTCTTCGGCCACGCGAACCGGCGCGTAGACGTTCGCCTTGAAGTGCCCGTCTATGTGATCGAGAATTCCCCAGAACTGCTCCTTGTCCACGCCCGACATGTCCATACCCCCGCCGCCGCTGGAGCCCATGTTCAGAATGTCGTCGATCTTGAAATACGCGTTCGAGATCGTCGCTTCGGGAATGGTGATCGGCCCGGACTTGGGAATCGTCGCTGTCTTGGGCATCACCGCTTCGCCGATCTTGAGAGTCAGGCCCATCCCCGGGTCCTTGTACTGCACGCCGCGGATGGTCACACCCTCCACCGTCATGCCGGTCTTTTTGTTGTATTTGACTTGCTTTACTTCGGCGCCGGGCTTCGCGCCCTTCTTCAAGTGGTCCGTCTGCCGAGTCAACTTGCCGGTGATGAGGCCGTTGAGAAGAAGCTCGGCCTCGATTTCCTTCAACCCGAGGGAGTTGATCTCAAACGCCATATCCTCGATCTCGGAGCTCTCATCCGCAGTGCCGGGGTTCAAGGTGCGGAACATGGCGCTGGCGCTTACCGCTTCCGTGGTGAGGTTGGAAGCGAACTTCTTCGTCTTCGTCCAGTTGTCGATTGACTCGACCATCGTCAGCGTGAAGTTGTCGATGCTCGAACTCTTCAGATTCACGTCCACCGACAGCAGGTTGGTGGCGAAATCCTTGGTCAGGCTCGGCATCACGAAGCCGACGATCGTCACCTTTGGCATATCGAGCTCGATCGTCTTGCTCGTGTACTTGCTTTCGAGCGGGCCCTTGTAATGCAGGTTCGTTCCGACGATCTGCGGCGCCGAAAGCCCGGTGACGCTGAACGCCGCGATCTCGGACTTCATCTGCGGCTTGCCGTCGACCTTCTTGCCTGTCGGCACCTCCTTGAAGGTCGCTGTGATGTTCTTAATAGTGAGCTTCTCGGGCAGTTTGACACTGTCGGCGGTGAAACTCTGCGCGCTCGGACCCACCACCTTCCAGTCGATGCCCGCGATATCCACCGGACCCGCCACCTCGATGTCGGAGACGGTAATCGAATCCTTCTTAATGACGATGTCGCCCGTCGTGATCCCGGCGAGCGATGCGGACTTCACTCGCGTGTTGGATTCCTGCTCGCCCAGCTTGGTCTTCTTCTTCGAGAACAGCCAGATGTCGCTGAGCGTGAGGGATTCGGTGCGGCCGATGCGGATGGTGGTGCCGTCCTTGTCGGTGAGCGTTGCGCTCAACTCGCGGCGGTCGCCCTCCGGCACTTCCTCGGCGCCCTTGCCGAATGACTTGAACGAGAGCGCGGCGGTCTTCATCTCGCCGCGCGCCACTTCGCCGACCGTCGCCCGCAGATTCGTCGCCGCGATGGACTTGGTCACCTCCACCTTGCCGGTGAGGTTCAAGACGTCGAAGCCGGTCACCTTCAGGCCGCGGACGACGGCCTGTTTCAAGTGGAATTCCTTCCTGGAGCTCTCCTCAATACCCTTGGATTCGTCTTTCTCGACGAACGGCATCACGACGCGAACGTCCTTGGCGTCGATTTCCTCCACGCTCAACTTCTTGATGAGCAGCTTCGAAAGCTTCTTCTCGGGCTCCTCTACTTTCTCTCCCTTCTCGTCACAGGCATCCTGCGAGGGCTTCGTCCCGGGACCCTTCTTCTTTGCCTCGAGCGCCGCCTCCAGATCGAGCGTGATGCCCTTCAGCGTCACCGCGTCGTCGATAGTGATCGTCTTGCCGCCGATGGTCCAGTCGAGCTTGCTCAGCGTGAGGTTGCCTACGGAAAGCCCGCTAATGACATAGTTGTCGCCGTTCTTGACGACCCGGCCGGCCAGATTCTTCCACTCGACGTGAACTTTGTTACCGGTGGCGAGTTCCTTCACGTCGGCTCCGCCGCCGAAGCCCAGTAGGTCGACCGTGACCTCGCCGCTCTTGGCGAGATCCACTCTCAGCGCCTTGGCGTCCTTGCCCGCGGGCTTGGCGTTGATCGTCGAATCCACTTGATAGCCGCTGGCCACGGCGTTCAGGCTGAGCGCCTGCACGGCCTCGACGCTGACCTTGCCGCTGACCTTCTTCTTCTCCTTGGGATTCGTCGGCAGGCCCACTTCCATGCCGTCGATGTCGATGCCGATCAGCGACCCGGAATTCACCGTGACCACCTTGTCGGAGTCTTCGAACTTCAGGTGGTCGGCCTTGATCTCGTCGATCCGCACCTTGGTGAGCGTCAGGTTGCTTTGCGCGGGCTGCTCTTCGTAGATGGCGTCGATGGTCACACCGAGAATCTTGCTCTCGCCGATCGACTGCACCGTCATGTCGCCCGACTTGTAGGTGACGCCGCGAACCGCGGTGGAGGCGATGTGGAAGCCTTCAAGGATGAAGCCCGTCTTGGTCTTCTTGAACGTGCCGCCCACGGGGCCGGAGACGATCTTCTCCGCCACCAACTGATCGCCCGAGGCGGAGCGGCGGTGGAGACGATCCACTTCCGCCCCCTGGAACCAAGTCTTGTTCTTGCCGCCGCCGGTAATCGAGAACTCCTGGCCGTCGCGCTCGAAGTTGTAGTTCTCGTCGAAGATGTCGCCCAGGCCGGAGATCGAGATGTCGAGCTGGTCGATGGTCAGCTTCTCGACCACCAGCCGGTCCTGCCACTCCTTTAGATCGGCGTCGCTCTTGGCGATGTCCTTCTGCGCGGCGGCCTTTTGGCCTTTCGATTTCGACTTGGCGACGGTCTCTTCCGCCTGGCGCTTGCAGCGTTGGATGCGGTCGAGATCGTGAAGCATCTCGATGATAGTGTCGCGGCGCTTCACCTCTTCCGGCAGCCGCTCTTCTTCGGGAACGCTTTCGATCCGCTCGAGCTCGGCCCGCAGCAACGCGGCATGCGCCGGAATACTGACGCCCGTGGCGACGATCTTCCGCGACTTGATGCCGAGCGTGGTCGCCCCGCCCTCGCCGCGCTCAATCGTCGTCTCCAAGCCCTTGCCCGTCTCGTCGCCTTCGAACGTGAGCTCCTCGATGGCAGCGTCCGATCCCGCGTGGTGGATGCCGGTGAGCGTGAGAGACTGCGCCTTGAAGTGCGCCTTCTGGAGATTCTTGCGCCACTCCTTCGCGTTGGCGATGCCGCCTTCGAAGGTCGCGCCGACGTTGACGCTCTTGCCGGTGATGCCCGAAATGCGCAGGTTCTCGCGGCCGTCGGCGGTGAACGTCTTTACGCCCGAGGCGCTCAGCGTTTCGGCGATCAACTCCGGATTACCGTCTTCGGAGATGTTCAGCGTGACGCCTTCCATCGACAGTTTCTCGATGATGACGGCGCGGCGTTCCTCGAATTCGGTCAGCCGCCGCCGGAGCTCGGTGAGCAGCTCGCGCTCTCCGGGGAACGCCTTCGAGCCCGGTTTCAGATTCTGGACGCCGCGTTTGGCGAGATCCTCGTATTGCTTGGCGTCGCGGGCGCGTTGGGCGAGCGCGTCGCGGATATCTTCGTAGCCTTCCTTGAAGCGCGTGGTGCGCCGGTCGGCCTCGAACTTCGTCAGCTCGTCCTGCGCTTGCTGCGCGGTGGGGATGCGCCCCGCCAGCTGGATCGGCTTGCCCTTGTTCGAAATGCTGCCGATGTCGATGCTGAACTGATTCCCGCCCTTGGCTTGGCCCGCGACCGTCGGCGCGGCGTCGCTGCCGCGAATCATGTTGCGGATCGACGACGGATCGGCGAACAGCGGCACTACCGCCGCCACCGAACTTCCCTGGCCGTGAATGTCCTTCAGATCGATCGCGTCTTCGGTGACACCCGGCACGCCGCTCACATGGATCGACTTGATGTCCACCACGGACCCGTGCGGGCCGCCCGCTTCGAGCTCCTTCTGCGTCTTCGCGAGTTGCGTTTCGATCCGCGCCTGGGCCGCCTGGTGCTCGGAGGCCTTGTCTGGCTCGTCGATCGCGGCCTGCTTTTCTTCCTCGATGCGCGCCTCGAGGCGCGTCACCGAGGCTCGGAGCGCGGCCATGTAAGATTCCGCTGTACCGCCGGCCTGGATGGAAAGGCCTTCGATCGTCACTTCGTCGATGAACGTTCCGCCGCTGGTGGCGACGCCCGCAAGCGACAGCCGGTCGAAGGACATGGTTACGCCCGCCGCACCCTTGGGATCGAGCAGCGCGGCGAACATCGTGCCCAACCCGTCGTTCGCTTCCGCCGTGGCGAGCGCTTCGTTGCGCAGATGGAAGCGAAGGCCGGTCAACGTCAGCGCGTTGATGCTGTACATCGAACTACCCTTGCCGATCACGCAATCGCCAAGCTTGAGCGAGTCGATCCGGACGTCGAGGCTGATCGGCTTGAAGTCGTCCGGCGTATGCAGCGCCAACACGTGCAGTTCCTTGCACTCGACCGGAGCGGCCGAAACGCTGGTGCCGCCCGCAAGCGACAGCCGGTCGATAAGCATGTCGGGGATGTCGAGCATCACTTCACCGGCATTGGTCTTCTCGGCGTGCGCGACGTTCAGCGGCGTTTCGCCCTTCTTACGAGAGGCGCGACGCTCGGCGCGCGTGGTCTCACGGAACCGCGCGCCGCGGACGATGGGCGAGAACTGCTCGTCGGTGGTTGGGAGGCCACCGTAAGCGTGCAGATCGTTCAGATCGACATCGGCTCCCTTGCCGCCAATCAGCCGGACGTTCCTCGCTCCGAACACCAGCACCAGCAGGCGGCCGAAGCTCGCCATCTTGGCGAAGAAGCCTTCCTCGTACCAGGCGTGTCCTTCGAGCTCCTTCTCCTGGTACGCGGCGCGTGTGGGTGGATCGTAGAGCCCATACTTGTCGGACAGCGTCTTCAGCGCCGGAATCTGGTCGATGCGATGAACCTGCGACTGCTCGAAGACGTACTGCCCCTCACCCGCCGCCAGCGCCATGCGGATAATCGCGTCGAGCTTGTTCTTTTTCTCTTCGCTCCAAATGGAGGCGTCGGCGAATTCAAGCAGGATGCCCTGGCGGTCCTTCTGCCCTTCGCCGCCGTCGTAGAGATTGAACGACGCCGACTCGCGGATGTTCTGCGGCAGCTCGTCGATGATCTCGCCCCACCGCTCGCCGCCCCGCGATTTCAGGAACGCGGCCCGCGCGCGTGGAGGCATGGACTTCACGAGCAGGTAGGCGAGGAACGCCTCTTCGCTCGTCACCGTGTCCCAGAAAACCAGGAACGGCGAAGACATCAGATCCTCGACAAACTGCTCATTGCGGAATGGCGGGCGCGTCGCGATCAGGTAGACGAATGCCTTGCGCCGTTTCTCGCTCACGTAGAGTCCGGTCACGGGAATCTGGTCGATCAGGTCGTCCAGCACGGCGTAGGTGATGCCGTTGGCCAGCGCGCGGAACTTGTCAGTGGGATCGAGGAACGGCAGGCATTCCTTGACGATGTCGTCGAGCAGCGCCAGAGCTTCCTCGTCGCTCACATGGAACTCGTCGAGCTTCTCCTTGATCCGCTGGACGAGCGTGTCGAGATCGGGGTCCTTCTTCTTGCGCGCCTCGATCTCCGCCTGCTCGGCTTCGACGGCCTCTCCCAGCCCCACTTCCTCGGCCCGCTGCCCTTGGGGCGATTCGGCGAACTTCACCGCGTCGGCGATGCGGGCCGCTTTCTTTGAATCGGCCATCGCCGCCGCTTTGACCTTGGGGCTCAAGCCGACGACGTAGGCCACCGCGACGGACTCGAGAGGTTCTAGATCGTTCAGCTTGAGGAAATTCAGGATCTGGAATTCCTCGCTCGCGAACTCGTCCTCGCTTTCGGCGGCCCAGCAGACCGCCAGAATCTGCATTCGGTACTTCGAGTAGTGCGGCGGATTGAGATTGCTGAAAATGCGCTCGCGGTACTTCTGTCCGATGTTGCGGGCGATGGCGCGCGCGATGGTCATCGGATACATGTCGAGCACGGCCAGCACGTCGAAGACATCGGTATCGGTGACGGCCCAATCGAACAGCCCGTAGGAGAGCAGGCTGACGATGTGGTCGATCTCGGCAGACCGGGATTTGCTTACTGTCTCGACCAGGCCGTCGAACGCCGCCATGTCGTCGAAGTCTTTGTTGGCGGCGGCGATCGAAGGCGCGAGCGGCTGCCGGACAGGCTCCGCCGTATGCGTGGCGACGAACGATTGGGCGAACGATTCCGCCTCGATCTCCGCAGCGCAATGGTTTGGAGCGGCGGTCGCGGCTTGGGCATCGGGCAGCAGCGATTGCGCGACGTGCGCGGCCTCGTGCGCGAACAC
>JBGTFZ010000058.1:0-258868 GCA_041746955.1 Bryobacteraceae bacterium | reverse complement strand
TCGGTCGGAAATAGGCATTTTCGAGGCTCGCCGCGAGAAACGGAGTAAACGGAGTAACGGCTCGAAACTCAGTTGTTCCCAAGTTGTTGATTTATTGGAGCGGGAGACGGGGCTCGAACCCGCGACGTCCAGCTTGGGAATTTGGTCGTAAGTTGTAAATAGAGAACATATGCGTCAATGGCGTTTATCCTGTCCATCAACGCATACTGAGTTTACAAGACTTAGCCGATTTCGCCGGAAAACGGAGTAAACGGAGTAACGGAATCCGCGTCTGCCGACGCCATGCTCTGAGGGCACCTTTCATTGCCACTGAATGTGGCGAGTCAGTTTCGAACGCGCCGGCGCGGTCGTTCACTGGACGCACGAAGCAGAAGTCCAAAAGATAGAGGGAATCAAGATGATTCGCCTTGCGGCGGAGGGGCCGACGCTCGGCTTGGCCTCCCGTCGCGTCCGTTTCTGCAGCTTCCCACTCCGGCGACCAGGACCTTGTCAGCAGAACGCCAAGCTGAACAGCAGCAAGGCAGTCTCGACGGGCAGGCCGACCCAAACTTCCGCCATTGATGGAATACCAAGAACGTTGTAGTATTGTGTTATGGCTCAGTCTCACCGTGAAGCGGCGCGGCGCCTCTTCGAGTTCGCTGAACAGCAGCAGGGGTTCTTTACCACCAAGCAGGCCAAGGCAGCCGGCTTCGCTGAGAACACTCACCCCTATCATGTCCAAGTAGGGAACTGGATCCGCGAGCACCGGGGGATCTACCGGCTCGCTCTGTTTCCGGCGGCTGATCGGCCGGACCTAGTCCTTTGGGCACTGTGGTCCCGGAACCGGAACGAGGAAGTCGAGGGTGTGTACAGCCATCAGACTGCGCTCAATCTCTACGCTCTGTCGGATCTGAGTCCGGCGAAGCTCCACATGACCGTTTCGGCAGATTTCCGGCGCAGCAGCGATATTCCGGGCATTCTGGTGCTGCATTATGCCCACGTGGCCAATAGCGATCTACAGACGGCGCAGGGCTTCAAGTTTACCCGTCCTCTGCGGACAATTCTCGACCTGATCGAGGCCCGTACCGTGGAGCAGCGTTTCATCCGTCAGGCTCTCAGACAAGCTGTGGACCGCGGTCTCATCACTCGCCAACAGATCCGGAACGCGAAGCTGGGTGGTCCTGCCGGTAAGCTAGTCGAAGAAGTACTGCGGCAAGCTGCATAATGGCGGGGCCAAAATCGTATTCGACGGCTGGGGCATTCCGAAGAGCCCTCGAAGAACGCTTGAAGAGGGCATCTTTGACGGATCAGATCGACGTCAATGATCTCCGGCGCCAAGTGGCGTTTGATCGGTTGCTGGCAAGGCTGTTCCACGATGAGCCTGTTCCCTGGGCGTTGAAGGGTGGCTACGCAATGGAACTGCGGTTGCGGGTTTCCCGATCAACGGTGGACATCGACTTGACCTTACAACAAGTGCCCGCGCTGGCAAGGGCAGGCAGCGATACAAACCGCCTTGTGCGCGAGATGCTGCAGAGTGCCGCGGGCAACCCTCTCGGCGACTGGTTTGACTACACCATCGGATTGCCCATCAGAGATCTGACCGCCGCGCCGTACGGTGGCGCCCGCTATCCCGTCGAAGCTCGAATGGATGCGCGGATCTTCGCGCGATTTCACGTGGACGTCGGAATCGGAGACGTAGTGATGCAGCCGCTGGAAAAGGCAACCTGCGAAGATTGGCTCGGCTTTGCCGGCATCCAGAGGCCGGAAGTGCGAATGATTCCTCGTGAACAGCAGTTTGCTGAAAAGATTCATGCCTACACGCTTCCGCGGAACACCGCGAACAGCAGAGTGAAGGACTTGGTCGATCTGGCTCTCCTGATCGGATCGGGCGGACTGGAAAAACGGAGGATTCTGGACGCCCTGTGCCTGACCTTTGAGAGAAGAGGCACGCACGATTTACCAGTGGGCCTGGTCGCGCCACCAGCAGATTGGCAGATCCCGTTCCAAGGGCTGGCGGAAGAGTGTGGGCTACCGACTGATGTCGATGCGGTGTTTGCGGGCGTACAGGAGTTCCTTGAACAAGTGGTGGGACGGCGTACGGAGTAGTGCCGCGGCATGGCATGGAACGATTCAGCATCTCTGCCGTTTGACCCTCCAGAGCAGGAAAACATTCGCCTCCGGGAGGAGAATGCGCGCCTGCAGCGTCTGCTGGCGGTTCACGGTATTCCGATTCCGCAACTCGCGCTAGAGAAACCGGCTCCGACCAAAACCCTTGAGACCGCACCAGTGGATAAGGATGAGCGGGCCAGGAAAAGAATCGCGCTGTTTCGAAGCCTGTTTCGAGGGAGAGAAGATGTCTACGCACAGCGATGGGAGAGTGCCGATGGCCGGTCCGGATATGCGCCCGCGGCCATAAAGGATTGGAAGGCTATCAATAACAGCCGCCCGGAGGATCGCAAGAAGGTCGATCAAAAGACGCGGAAGTTCCTTCCAGTGAGCGACGCTGTCATCGGGAATCACCTCTTGGGCAAAGAAACCGTTGGCGCGTATCCCCTTCTGCCCGACGACACGTGCTGGTTTCTAGCGGCGGACTTCGACAAGAAGACTTGGGAGTATGACTCCCAGGCTTTTCTCGAGACCTGCCAGAAGTTGAGTGTGCCCGCTGCCTTGGAGCGTTCGCGTTCCGGGAAGGGTGGTCACGTTTGGATTTTCTTCGATCGCGCGCTGCCGGCGATTACCGCGCGCAAGCTGGGATGCTTAATCCTCACGCGAACCATGGAGCGCAGGCATCAACTCGGTCTCGATTCCTACGATCGCTTTTTCCCCAACCAGGACACGATGCCCAAGGGAGGGCTAGGGAATCTGATTGCACTCCCCTTGCAGTTTGCGCCGCGCAAGGCGGGCAACAGCGTGTTCATTGACTCAGACTTCAACCCGTACCCCGACCAATGGCAGTTCCTCTCGACGATTCGACGAATGCCGGCCGACGCCGCGGAGGAGATCGTAGCGGCGGCTCAGCGCAAAGGCGATCTGATCGGAGTACGGATAAGCATCGCAGATGACGAGGATGTACAAGATCCGTGGACCTTGCCACCTTCCCGCAAGCGCGGAGAGCGGCCGATCGAAGGACCACTGCCAAAGAGCGTTCAGATGACTCGCGCGAATCTTGTTTACGTGGAAAAGAAGGACCTTCCACCAGCCATGCTGAATAGGCTACTCCGCCTGGCCGCATTTCAGAACCCCGAGTTCTACAAAGCTCAGGCGATGCGGCTCGCGACCTACGACAAGCCGCGCGTGATCGCCTGTGGCCAGGACTTCGCCCAGCACATCGCTGTGCCCCGTGGATGTCTGGCGGAGACATTGGCTCTTCTCGAGGCTCACAAGATCCGGCCAGAAGTTCGGGACGAACGGTTTGCGGGCACACCGATTGAAGCGGAGTTCCAGGGCCAGCTTCGACCGTTCCAGGAGGAAGCCGTCGCGAAGATCACCGGCCACGATGAAGGTATCCTCTGCGCTCCGACCGCGTTCGGGAAAACCGCCGTTGCAGCATGGCTGATCGCGAAACGCAAGGTCAACACTCTGGTCGTGGTTCACAGGCAGCAGCTACTCGATCAGTGGCAGGAGCGCCTTGGGATGTTCTTGGATCTGCCAGCCAAATCGATCGGGCACGTCGGTGGCGGCAAAATAAACCGGACCGGCTGCGTGGATGTCGCCGTCATCCAAAGTCTGTATCGGAAGGACGAAGTGAAGGATTTCGTGGCTGACTACGGACAGGTGATCGTCGACGAATGCCACCACCTATCTGCCTTCACGTTCGAACAAGTCATGAGGCAGGTAAAGGCCAAGTACGTTGTCGGACTGACCGCCACGCCGACGCGGAAGGACGGCCACCATCCCATCATTTACATGCAGTGTGGCCCTGTGCGCTTCAGCATGAGCGCCCGTACGATGACTGAAACGACGCCCTTCGAACACAAGGTGACACCCCGCCACACGGAATTCCGGATCGCACGGATAGCACCCGAACTCACCGAGGCAACGATTCAGGACATCTATGCCGCACTCGTGAACGATGTCTCCCGCAACGAGATGATCGCCGACGACATCGTGCGTGCCATAGACTCGAGACGTTGCCCGCTGCTGCTGACCGGACGGACAGAGCATCTGCAATATTTCGCAGCCAAACTTACAGGTGCCGCCAAGCACATCTTCGTTTTGAAGGGTGGTATGGGCAAGAAACAACGTCGTGCAATCGCATCAGCCCTGGCATCAGTACCGGAAAACGAATCGCGTGTGATTCTTGCGACTGGAAGCTATATCGGAGAAGGGTTTGACGATGCTCGCCTGGACACGCTGTTCCTGGCAATGCCGATCTCCTGGAAAGGCACGTTGCAGCAGTACGTGGGGAGGCTGCATCGTCTCCACGACAACAAACGATTCGTGCAGGTCTACGATTACGTCGACAACTACGTTCCTATGCTGGCCAGGATGTACGAGCGCAGACTGAAGGGCTATTCCGCGATTGGTTATGTGATCGAGCAGGAACCATTTTCACCCGATCCTTCGGTATCGGCACCCCCATAGACTTGTCGCTTGGTACTGCGAGAATCGACTCAGCGGAACATAGGGGATTCGGTAAACGCCGCGAGACATGCACTCGAGTCGACCCCGTTGAGCCAACCGTGTTAGGACGGAGTCCGCAATTCCGACGGATCGAGCTTGATCGGAGGTAAAGAGCCCGTCGTGTTCCTCTGACGTCGTCGTACCGGGTATGGGGCAACGGATTCATTTTCAGCCGAGCGGGCAGGCTGTCAAATTCTTTCCATAACGGCACTATTTAGGCGGCAGCCGACATGTCTGGAAAGCGTCCTCCCGTGCCCGGCGCGACGGGAAAGATGTACCTTTCGATCCCCACCAGCTACGACTGCTGAATAAGGTCCTCGGACGACGCGGTTGCCAATCTGCTCATTCTGTGGCGCTTATCGCGCGTTACTCCGATTTCTCCGTTTACTCCATTTGGTGCTAGTTTGAAGCCCTGGGACGGTCTCCGCAAGCTGTTGACGCGAAGGCACATAACCACACTGCAACAAACTTGCGTCCAGCGTGGCGACAATTTCCACAGACTTTTTCACAGCAAGACAGTCTTTAAGTTATTGAAAATAAAGTGGAGCGGGAGACCGGGGTCGAACCGGCGACGCCCAGCTTGGGAAAACGATTTCCGATTGAAAATAAAGAACTTATGCGTTCACGGCGTCAATTCTGACAGATAGAATTCATTCAGTTTCAACAAGTTGCGAAAATGCCCGGCTTAACGCAGTAATCGCAGTACCGGCTTTCCTCTCACACCGAACGTCGAGGTCCCCACGCAAAACCGGCGAAAGCGCCGTGCGACGCGAGGGACATCATGGCGCTCAAGCCCTACTTTGAGAAGGACGGGATCACTCTGTATCACGGCGATTGTCTGAAGTTGCTCCCCGAGTTCCCCGCCGAAAGTTTCGACCTTGCGATGACCGATCCGCCCTACCTTGTCTCCTACGCGGGACGATGGGGAAAAAGCCATGAACCCATCAAAGGCGATGACGACGCCAATTGGGTTGAGCCTGCGTTCAAGGACATCTGGCGGCTTCTTGTTCCGGATTCATTCTGTCTCTCCTTCTACGGTTGGCCTCACGCTGACGTTTTTCTCTCCATCTGGAAAGGAATCGGGTTTCGTCCCGTGAGCCTTGTTGTCGGCATCAAGCACAACTGGGGATTTGGGCACTACACTCGATCAAAGCAGGAGACGGCGTATCTGTTGGCAAAGGGTCACCCGCGAAAGCCCGCCCCAGCAGTCGCTGATTTCTTTGCCTGGCAGCGTCCGAGCTTGAACATCCATCCGAACGAAAAGCCACTGCATGCGATCACCGCTTTGATGGATTCGTTCAGCTTGAAGACATCACGGGTGCTCGACCCATTCGCGGGAAGCGGCACAACGCTGATGGCCGCCAGAAACCTCGGTATCCCCGCTGTGGGCATTGAGATCAATGAGCATTACTGTGAAGTCGCGGCCCGCCGCCTGTCTGAAAACGTATTCGTTCGGAACACGGAGCCGCATCAGATGATGCTGTTTTGATCCGTAGTCAATAGCAATCGACTACTGACCCATTCGCTTGGTGAAGCACGCCCAAACCGCAACCCCCAAGATCAAAATGAGTGAGATCATCCCCAACGTGAGAGCATATTCTCGCGCACTGCTGGTTATCGAAATACAAGTGTTCAGCGCTATGCCCAAGCAAATAAGCAGGGTGGGCCATCTCGGTCCGCCGACACCATTATTCTCGGAGTCCAGTTCGTGGCTCATAGGTTCACCAGTCCCACTTCAATTCACTCTTTACCGCCTTTTGAGGCTTTTCGAAGCTAACTCGAACAACTCATCCTCGTTGTTTGGCCCCTCCCCCGACTTCAGATTGAAGTTCTCAGTGAGAAGTCGAATCGCGACCCGCATGACGGTGTTCGCCGTGATGCGCTCGTCCTTCGAAGTCTTCGCCCGCTGAAGTTGACGCGCGAGTTCATCAACTTCATCGCGCATCTCGGCGCTGATCTGGAGAGTGACTGAGGGCAGAAATGCGAACTGCTGCCGCAGAAATCATTCCTGTCAGCAGTCTTTGAGAGGACGCGTGGATTCCCGGTGGCTGTTGCCCCGAGGCACCTTAGCTTTAGCGCCTGTCGCTTTCCCGGCGGCGTGCCCTAAATCATAAGGTGGGATGTCCCGAGTCCGATCCTCACCTCTCCGCGGGATCAACGTTCGAATTGCGGCGAAAGAAATTGGTCGGGTCGTACTTGTTCTTGAGGGCGACTAAGCGCGAATGATTTAGGCCGAAAACGGCTTTAGCGCTGCCCTCGCCGGCATAGCTTTGGTAATTTGCGTACATCTTTTCACCCGCCGAGGGTCGTAGCAGCCCACCTGTTTCGTCAGCCCAGGCCATGAGACGATCCCCCGCTGCGGGATCATCCCAATCCACGCCGACTCGAATGTGAACACCTCCCGCTCGGCGAAGCGGGAAGGCCGTTGCGTCCGAGGCTACCCGGCAAACCTCGCCGTGCATGTAGTGGCTGATCCCGAATACGGTCTGAGGTGGCGCTTCCAACAGGTGCTCCAGAGCGGTGTCAATCACCTCGTCTGACAACTCATCCCGGTACACTGTCGCGAGGTACCTGAACCCGACGTTCGGCGCGCCCATTGGCGCTCTGGCCGCGAGCTCTGCGAATTCCTGACGTCTGACGGTATCTTTCACAGGAGGGGCGACCTTTCGGAACGCTCGAAGCACTCGCTCCGCCTCGGCACCCTCACCCGCGTGACAAAGGCTGACGAACACGCCGCGTTCCCCTCGCGTCAGGTTGAGCGTGGCTTGCAACGAATCTGGCGCTTCGGCCATAAGGTTGCGGAAAAATCGCAGTACCGGTCGGGCGTCTCGCACCGCGTAGTAGATGTCCCCGTACGTGACAGGACGGACGGAATGCAGACGACATTCAAAGCTTGTGGTGACGCCAAAATTGGCTCCGGCGCCCCGGAGTGCCCAGGGCAAGTCTGGGCTGCGCACCGCATCAACGGAAATCCTCTCCGCGTCCGCCGTAACCACACGAGCGGAAAGCAGGTTGTCGCAGGCGGCTCCGTGAAGTCCGGACAGCCACCCAAGTCCCCCACCGAGCGTTACCCCTGCCGCCCCAACACCCGTGCACTGACCGAGGATTGGAGCAAGCTGATAAGGTCCCGCCAGCCGCATAACCTGACTCGTCAACACGCCGGCATCGATGCGCGCGGTGCGTCTGGCTGGGTCGATCGTCACCCGGTTCAGCCCGGCCAGGTCGATAACGACCCCATTTGAGATGCCCCAGCCCATCGGACTGTGGCCCCCGCCGCGAACGGCGAGTTCGAGTCCATACCGGCGCGCGAACTCGACCGCGTATAACACATCATCGGTGCGGGTACACTGCACGAGCAGCGCGGGTCGTCGCTCTGTGCCGGGGTTCCAGAAATAAACGCGTCGTGCTGGGTCGTAACCAGGATCTGTGGGCAGAATAAGACGGCCCTTCACTTGTGCTCGGAGCTTCTTCAATGCGTCAGAACCGATTTGGCGCTTGTCGCGAATTTCCAGCTGACCGGAAGCAGTCGTCCAGCCTAGCATTCCGGTTGTCACGAGCCCTGACCTGATGAACTCGCGACGACTCTGGTGACGGGGATCCTTCATGCTTACCAATCCCGTTAGGTCAAAATATTCACGCCGCGCGGGCATAGTAGCGGAGCAGGCCTCCCAGACGTTGCCTGCATGCGACGCGATTCGCAGGGCTGGCTCGGTCAGTCGGCTCGGGGAACAGCAGAACGTTTCCCTTGCCCTGATGCGGACGCTCGGCATGAAAATGCTCCAGGTACTCGCTTAACGCTCGTCGGAGCGAAGCCTCGCTGAACAGGATCAGCTTTGATAGACACTCCTGTTTCACCGAGCGTACCCACCGTTCCGCGAAGCGTTCAGGTCGGGAGAGTTCGGCGGAAGCCGTAGCGGTTCTACGTCGGCATCGCGGACGATGGAACGGAATCCGGAACAGAACTTGGTGTCGTGATTCTGCAGAAGATAGCGTTGGCCCAGAAGGGCTCCGATTTCGGGATCCGTCAGATTACGAGCTACCTGTTGCATCCATTCCTCTGTCGGGTGCCGGTGATGCCAGCCAGCGTCACTCGTCTCGTTTCCAGCTGAATGACAAACAAAACGTAGTACGTGACCAGACCTCGCCAGGTGAGTACCTCGGCGGTGAAGAAATCAGTGCCTGCCAGAACCGCCATGTGGGAAGCGATGAAGTCCTTCCAGGTAGTCATCTGGCTGCGTTTCGGAGCCGGCGCGATCCCATGTCGGCGCAGAACGTTCCCGACGGTCTGGTCAGAGATCTCGTGTCCGAGGTTGGCAAGTGCACCGGCGATCCGGTCAGAACCCCAGCTGGAATTCTCGCGCGTCAGTTAAACAATCAGCGCCTCCACTTCGGCGTCAATCCTCGGCCGGCCCGGGTACGAGCGACACTTCGAACCATCGAACTTCTGCGCGACCAGTTTTCTGAACCAGCTGAGGATCGTCTCGGGTTTGGCGATTTAGGCGACTTTCGCCAGTCCCTTCAGCCCCAGCCTCTTGCCGATTTCGGTCAGCGTGGACCGTTGCTCATTCGAGAGCCGCAGCCGAGCTGGTGCGTGTGCCCTGAGGATCCGGTTCTCCGCGATAAGATATTCGACCTGAAGCAGCAGCTCCTGATTGACCAGCCCCGTCACGTACGCCAGCAGACGGGCCACTTGACAGCTTTTCATCCAGTCTGCATCTTCTCAGGTCGCCCACTCGAAACCGCCTCCGGGTTTTTTGACCCTACGCGGAGACGCAACACGATCTCCGCTGGTGTTTGGGCGCGTCCTCTGGTCGGGTTGTGAGGATGCCTTTGGCCCTGTGCTTGATAAACCGTCTCGACCAACTCCTTGTCCTTAAAGAAATCGTCCGCCTCGATCATGCACGGTTCAGACAATCCCCGCGCTTCCACACCCACGACGCCTTCCCACGAGGTTGGTGCTGCTTTGCCTCTACGCTGCGTGCTCACGATAATTCGATGCGGACAACCTTGAAATGAAACGGATTAGCAACTGAGTCTCCACGAACCGTTCTCCGTACGCGCGCCCCAAGTCGAAAGGCGTGGTCACCCTGATGTTCAATGAGTCATATACAGTCGACGGCATTGTTCCGGCGTAGAGTCCGGTCGTCGAACCCAATAGCACGAAAAACACACACACAGTTCTCTTCATAAGTCCTCCGTGCGAAAGATTTTCAGTAGCATTCGCCCTTAGGCAAGAAGTGTGCTGAATGCCGGATACAAGCCCTGGTAGACGACGTGACCCTTCGCGTACACTTCGGCATCCGCGCCTGGCTCCGCGACCGAAACCTCGCGTACCGTGGCCGCGCACGCCTCGGGAACGCCGCCGAATGCCCCTGTACCCACCATCGCCAGCAAAGCCGCTCCATAAGCCGACCCTTCCTGAGTCTCCAGCGTAGTTACTCGCCGGTCAAAAACGTCGGCCAGTACCTGCCGCCAGAACGAAGACTTCGCACCGCCGCCTGACGCCCGTACGGTTGAAACCTGGACGCCAAGTTCCTCCACCAAGTCCAGACAGTCCTTCTGCGAATAACTTACACCTTCAATCAATGCCCTGATCAGGTCGGCGCGCGTGTGGCGCGCCGTAAGTCCCATCCAGCCCCCGCGGGCAAGTGGATCAAGAATTGGAGTGCGCTCCCCCATTAGGTACGGAAGCCAGTAGAGACCGCCGCTGCCGGCCTCCGCAGTGGCCGCCTCCGCCATCAGCGCGTCGTAACCGATCCCCGGAGCGAGTTGATTGCGGAACCACTGGAGGCTTAACCCGGCGCCCTGCGTCACACCCATCACGTGCCACTTGCCCGGCACCGCGTGGCAGAACGTATGGACGCGGCCCTTGGCGTCGTATGCGACTTTCCCCAGGTGCGCGAACACCACACCCGACGTGCCCAACGTGCAGGAGACGACGCCCGGCTGAACGATGCCATTGCCTACGGCGGAAGCGGCCTGATCCCCGGCGCCAGCCACCAAGGGAGTTCCGGCGACGAGTCCCGTGCCGGCTGCCGCCTCCGATGAAACCTTCGCGCAGACAGAAGCGGATTCGGCCACCGGCGGCAGGATGGTCGGATCGACGCCGGCCGCGTCGCACATTTCCCGCGACCATCGACGGTTCACCACGTCGAACAGCGCAGTACCGGACGCGTCACTGACGTCGGAGCCCAGCTCACCAGAAAGCCGGAACCGGATGTAGTCCTTCGGCAGCATCAGGTGCCGGACGCGATCGAATAGTTCCGGCTGGTGGTCGCGCACCCAGAGGAACTTGGGCAGCGTGAAGCCGGTAAGAACGGGGTTGGCTGTCCAACGCAGAATATTGGCCGCCCCCGCTTTGGCGGTGATCGCGTCCACCTGAGCCTGGCTGCGCTGGTCGCACCAGATCAGCGCCGGCCGCACCACTTTTCTAGACGCGTCCAGCATCGTCACGCCGTGCATCTGGCCGGAAAAGCCTACCCCCCGGACGTCGCTGCCCTGGGCGCCTGCAGCCTTCAGCACTCCGCGAATCGCCTCCTGTGCCGCCCTCCACCAATCGTCAGGGTCTTGCTCCGCCCACAGCGGTTGCTCCATGCGCATTTCCTCGTGCGGAGCGGTAAACCCAGCGGCCACCCGCCCGGTCGCCTCCACCAGAATCGCGCGAGTGCCGCCCGTACCGACATCGACGCCCATCCAATACGTCATCGAGCCTCCAGGCTCTGCGTCAGGAACGGAAGGTAGGCTGCGCCGTATAAGCCGGCTTTATCTTCCAGCTGCGCTTTCGCAATGGTGGTCTTGCTATTGCGATAACAAAAAGACCGCTTCTCCACTTCCGCAATCATGGCGGGGGCGAAGAAGTCCCAGGCCGGAAGTGGACCTCCGCTAATAAGATAGAGAGGAAAATTGAAGATGTTGACGAGGTTGGCGAGGGCGATTCCCAGACACTCGCCCATGTACCGGAAGATCATCAGCGCACGGTCGTTTCCTTCTTTGGCAAACTCGTAGACCTCGCGCGCCGTTACTGAATCGCCCAGGCCGTGCAGGCGTCCCATTGCAGCCACAGCCGTCGCGGACGCGTGCTTTTCGACACATCCCGTATTGCCACAACCGCAGGGGAGGCCGTTCGGCACCACGGTGATGTGGCCCAATTCGCCCGCCATGCCCACCGCGCCATGCAGGACGCGTCCGTGGTGGATAATTCCGCCGCCGATTCCGGTTCCAAGGGTCAGCAGGACAAGGTGATCCACCTCGCGTCCGGCACCCATCCATTTTTCGCCGAGAGCCGCCGCGTTGGCATCGTTTTCAAGTATTACTGGTGCGCCTAACCTCTTTTCGATCTCGTCGCGTAGCGGGAATTCCTCAAGCGCTACTAGATTGTTCGATCCGACGATGTAGCCGCGCTCCAGCTCGATGAAACCGGGTACGCCGATACCCGCGCCGGCGAAGCGCCCCTCCAACTTGTCGCGGAGCTCCCGGATGGATTCCACCATGTCGTCAATCACGGCATCGCGCCCTTCGCCCAGGTTCGTCTTGCCCGCGATCTGGTCAAGAATCTCGCCTTCCCGGCTGATTGCCGCAGCCCGCAAATTGGTTCCGCCCAGATCGACGCCGATCGAAAATTCCGTCATCGATCTCGAATGTATCAGAGTGATTCCATCCGGCTTTTGGAAAACCACCGTATAGCGAATTGAGGCTTCTGCCGTTATAGTGATTGAGGCACAAGCGAATTGAGGTTCTGCCGGTTTCGGTGAATGAGGGACGAGGGCGGAAACCTTTACGAGTTTGCTAGATGAATGGCTTGAAGAATATTGTGAAGCAGGCTAGCTGGGCCGCCGCGGCTCTGCTTGTTCTACCTCTGGCTGTAGCGTGCCTTTTCGGCAAGCTTTACAGCCCCTACCTGTTCTTCGCGCAAACTCTGGCGCTGGTGCCGGGCACGCCAGGCAGTTTCCTGCGGGTCGCCTTCTACGGCTTCACGCTCAGCAGCTGCGCGCGGGACTGCCATATCGCATTCGGTACCTACTTTTCGCAGCCTAGAGCCAGCGTGGCGAGTGGCGTCGGGATTGGAGCGTACTGTGTGCTGGGCCGGGCCATGCTCGGCGAGGGCGCCCTGATTGGCTCCGGAGTTCAGATCCTTAGCGGTGCGCGGCAGCATGTTCGCGACGCGCAGGGGCTGCTGACTGACGAGGGCCGCGTGTTCGAAGAGATCACGGTGGGGCCCAACTGTTGGATTGGAGCTTCGGCCCTCGTCATGGCCAGTTTGGGCGCTCAAGTAACGGTGGCTGCGGGATCGGTGGTCTCAAGAGAAGTGCCCGCTGGCTCCGTTGTCGCGGGCAATCCGGCGCGCGCAGTCCGGCCTCCGTCTGCCGAGGCTGTGGGCCAGTCCAGCCTGGCATCGTAGACTTAAACGAAGACCAAAACATTCTGCGGATTGGTGAGGAGGGGTGAATCTTGGACACGCGACAGATCATCGAGAGTCTGTTTCTCGAGGTGATGAAGGATAAAGGCACGCCGGTGGCGGTTGTGGAGCCGGACCGGGACCTTTACGAAAACGGCTACGGCCTGGACTCGATGGATACGGCGACGCTGTCGGCGATGTTGAGTGAGCGATTCGACGACGACCCTTACGCCGCCGGCACCTTTCCCCGAACCTTGTCCCAGATTGTCGAATTCTACGCTGGGCGGGTCGTCGCCGGATGAGTGGGCACATTCGGACAGCCATCATTACCGGGGGCAACCGCGGCTTGGGTCAAACCATCGTCGAACGGTTTCTTGCCAATCCGGCCTACAACGTCGTCACCTGCGGACGGGAGGCTACGCCTTTTATCGAACAGACGGCCGCCGCTCAGAAAAACGGGCGATTTCATTTCGAGAAGTTGGACATTTCGAAAGCTACTGACGTGCAGGCGTTCGTCAAGGAGACACGCAAGCGTCTTGGGACGATCGACGTGCTTGTGAACAACGCCGCCGTTGTCTCCTACAGCGTGCTTGGCCTGCAGGACATGGACGCGGTCGGTACGATGCTGGACGTCAACATCCGCGGGACCATAGCGATGACGAAGGCTTGCGCGCGGGAGATGATCACCAAGAAGTGGGGCCGCATCATCACTATCACCTCGATCGTGGGACACGTGGGGTACCGGGGCCTGTCGGCCTACTCGCTAACCAAGGCCGGTCTTGATGGCTTTACCCGCAGCATTGCCAGGGAGTTCGGCCCGAAGGGCATCACCGTAAACTCAGTTTCGCCGGGTTTCCTCCACACTCGTATGACGCATGGCCTTACGACCGATCAGCAGCAGCAGATTGTGCGCCGCACGCCCATGGGACGCCTGGGTACAACGGCGGATGTGGCGCCTGTTATTGAGTTCCTCTGCTCGGACGAAGCGTCGTTCATCACCGGCCAGACGATCATCGTTGACGGCGGGCTGACCACGTGACGATTTCGCCCCACCTTCTCCGTTGAAACGAAACTTGACTGGGCATAGATCCGTCTTTATACTCAGTTGAAAAGAAAGGCCGGAAAAAATTCCAGGCCGACCCCTGTTGCTCAGTCTGGCACCCGGTCGATAGATAGAGAGGATAGAAGGCCTCACATGATCTTCGGTGACCGAAAGTTCGTGGAACTTCCCGGGGACGGCAGACATGAACTCCCCCCGCTACTGGTAAGGTCCGCTCCTAAACGGCGTCTTGACAGGATGGTAGGAATGGCCGCCGACATCGTCGAGACGGAGGACATGATTACGGAGTTCGTCAACGAATCTCCGGACGCGGCGATCCTCGAGCACGACCGCCGCAAGATGGATCTCGCGCTGAATATGGTCGGGCAGTATTTCGGCTTTGTGCAGCACTGGCAATGGGGGGACTCCATTCTGGAATGGATCCGCCAATGCGAGGCCACCTTTGACCTTCGCCAGGACCTGCGCCCGCTGCTGCGTTCCGACGTCTGGCCACACGCCGGCCGGTCGAGTTTCGTGACGCTGCTGGAAGACAAGGCCGTCCGGCCCGATGGTGTCGAACTGCAAAGGGCCGTTGGAACCCGGCTGACCTTCCGGCAGCCGCCACCGATCTCCTGCTTCTCGAACCAGTTCCTTTTCTACCTGAACAACGCCGTGGCTCATTCGGCATACGACACGTGGGCGGCGATGTCGCCGGACCCCGTTTCCGCGCTGCCTCCCGAACGGTTCAGTTTTCAGGTCGTTGAGATGTAAGCAGCGCCTGGATTTCGGGCTTGTCCAGATCTTCGCGGCGGATCACGCGCGCCGGGATATCCTGGTGCCGCACCGGAGTCTCGCCGCGCAGCTTCATCACCAGCGCCTTTACCGGTTCATAGCCCAGCCGGAACGCGTCCTGCACCATCATCACTTCCGTCGTACTTTCGCGGAGCGCCTCCACATGCGCCGCGCTGTTGTCGAAAGTGATCAGCTTCACCTTGCCGGACAGGTCGCGCGACCGGATAGCCTGAATCGCGCCGAGTGAACTCGCTTCGCTCGACGAGAAGATGCCCGCCAGATCCGGATGCGCTGTCAGGATATTCTCCGCCGCTCCGCGCGCCCGGGCGGCATCGGACATTCCGTATTGCTTCGCCGCCAAAACCTTCCCCGGGTAATCGCGCGCAAGCGTCTCCTGGAATCCCTGTTCCCGCAGATTCGTTGAAGTGCCTCCAGGCTTGTGCATCAGCATGGCGACCTTCCGTCCCCCGGTCATGCCGGCCAGCAGCCTCGCAGCTTCCGCACCCGCCCCGTAGTTGTCCGTGGCGACGAAGCTGACGTAGCCCTCAACATCGACGCCGGAATCGAAGATCGCCACCGGAATCCCGGCGCGGATGGCACGCTCGACTGGCCCGGCAAGGGCACGCTCGTCCGTCGCCGAGATCGCCAGCGCATCGACGCCCTGCGCCACCATCGCGTCGACGATCTGTATCTGGCGTGTATGCTCGGTCTCTTCGCGCGGACCGTTCCACTCCACTTCGACGCCGAACTCCTTCGCCGCGGCGTCCACTCCCCGGTGGATGGAAACAAAAAACAGATGCGATGTCGCCTTTGGCACGACACCAATCAGCTTCCCGGTCTTGCGGCGGCAGGCGGCGCCGGCGAAGAGTCCCGCCGTCAACAGTTGGCGGCGCGACGTAATGGCCGGGTTCATCCGAGTGTTACGCTATCACTTCCATGCCGCAGATCAATCTCGCCATAGCCGGGCTGGGCTTCATGGGAGTCACGCATCTGAAGTCGATTCTCGGATCGCCCTACGTCCGCGTTGCAGCGATCGTGTCCTCCGACGAAGCTAAGCTGCAAGGCGATTTCTCCCACGTTGGCGGCAACCTAGACACAACGGGTGGGCCGCTGGATCTTACTGGCGTCCGCACTTACTCGCGACTTGAAGATGCTCTTGCGGACCGGGATATTGACGCGGTAGACCTGTGTCTTCCTACGCACCTTCACGCCCCGGCGGCGATTGCTGCGCTGCGATCGGGCAAACACGTGCTGGTGGAAAAGCCGATGGCGTTGGATGAAGCCGAATGCCATCAGATGATCCAGATGGCGCAGCGGGCCGGGCGGACACTGATGTGCGCGCAGGTCCTGCGCTTCTTTCCGATGTACGAAGTGCTTCAGCCCGGGCAACTACTTTCGGGCCGTTTTCGCCGGCGATGCGCCGCTCCGTCGTGGGGCGAATGGCTGAAAGATAAGTCGAGATCCGGCGGCGGCGTTTTCGACCTCCTGATTCACGACGTCGACCTGATGCTGCACCTGTACGGCGAACCTTCTCACGTCAGCGCCACCGGCTTCGAAGACTTGGCGGAGGGCATCGATCTGATCGAGGCGGAGTTCGCCTACGACGGCTTCTCCATCGGCGTATCGGGCGGCTGGCATCCGGGCGCGTACCCGTTCTCGATGGAGTACACCATCGTCGCCTCAAATGGCACTTGGGAATATCGCCTGGGCGATGGAGACCCGGTCTACTACGGAGTCGGCGAGGAGCCGCTGCCGCTGACATCTGAGCCCGGTATCGATGGCTATCGAGCGCAGCTGGAGTACTTCGCGCAATGCGCCGCATCTGGCGCTGTGCCGGAGCGCTGCCGGCCGGAGGAGTCCGCACGCGCAGTGTTTTGGACGCGCAAAATGGAGGAAGCCAGGAATGCTTGAGACCGGAGTGATGTTCTGGGCCGCAGCCGACGCGGACGCAACAGTTGGCGATGTGAAGGCGCTTGGCGTCTCCTGCGGACAGCTGGGCGTTGCGGGAGACTTTGCGCTGGGCGCGGTGGCCAGTGAGTGGAAGGCCGCGCTAAGGAAGCACGGCTTCGAACTCGCCACGGTGTTCGCCGCATACACCGGCGAAGACTACGCCGATATTCCGACGGTGGAGCGCACGGTGGGCTTTATTCCGGAATCCACGCGCGAGGCCCGCGAGAAGCGCACGTATGAGATCAGCGACTTCGCGGCCGCCATCGGTGTAGGCTCCATCGCCTGCCATATCGGATTCGTGCCCGAGGATACCGTTCATCCAAACTACATTGCCGTGCGTGATCTGGTTCGGCGGATTTGCGATCACGCCGCGTCGCGCGGGCAGACGTTCGCGCTTGAAACCGGGCAGGAGCCAGCCGCCAGCCTGCTGGCGTTTCTTGAAGACGTGGGCCGCCCCAACGTGGGCATCAACTTCGATCCGGCCAACATGATTCTCTACGGCACCGGAGATCCGATCGAAGCTCTAGGAGTGCTGGGCAGCCATGTCATCTCGGTTCACGCGAAGGATGGCGACTGGCCGCCGAAGGATGTTCCCGGCGCTCTGGGATCGGAGAAACCGCTGGGCGGGGGGTCTGTGGGCATGCGGAAGTTTGTCGATAAGCTTCGCGACATTGGCTACGATGGCCAGGTGAATATCGAGCGTGAAGGCCAAAGTCCGGAACAATGGCGTCAGGACGTCAGCGCGGCCGTCAAGCTTCTTCGTTCACTCACCAACGAATCGGCGTCGTAGACTAGAAGTTGACCGCCCGTCGGCTTCGCGGGGAGCGGTTTACCCAGAATGATGCTGCGCTATGAAACTGCTGGCGAAAGCCACGGGGAGTGCCTTGTCGCCACACTGACAGGGCTTCCCGCCGGAGTTCCCGTGTCGCTTGAAAAGATCGACCGCGAACTGTGGCGCCGCCAGCAAGGCTTCGGCCGCGGGGGCCGCATGAAGATCGAAACCGACAAGGCGCACATCGTGTCGGGAGTGCGCCACTCGAAGACGATAGGCTCGCCCATTGCCGTTCTTCTGGAGAACAAGGACTGGAAGAATTGGACCGAGGCGCTGCCGGTGGAAGCGCTGGAAGACTCGGATGCGAAGCAGAAGAAGGTCACCCGTCCAAGACCCGGCCATGCCGATCTTGCGGGGGCGATCAAGTACGACTTGCACGACGCGCGGTACATCCTTGAACGCGCAAGCGCGCGTGAAACTACTGCGCGCGTGGCGGCCGGCGGCTTGTGCAAGTGCTATCTGGCCGAGTTTGGAATCGAAGTCCTCAGCCATGTTGTCGCCGTCGGGCACGAGCGTCTCCGGCGGCCCGTTGAGTGGAGCGAACTGGTGGAACTCAGCCGCCGCGACGAAGTGCTGTTGGGATGCGTGGACGCGGAGGCCGAGCAGCGGATGAAAGGGCTGGTGGACACCGCCTACAAAACAGGCGACACGATCGGCGGTGTCTTCGAAGTCGTCGCGCACAACGTTCCCCCGGGGTTGGGTTCGCACATCACTTGGGACTCACGGCTGGATGCGCGTCTGGCGCAGGCCATCGTCTCCATTCAGGCCGTTAAAGGCGTCGAGATCGGATTCGCGGGCGAAGGCGCGGAGTCTTTCGGAAGCGCCGTTCAGGACACCATCCACTACGATCGCGAGGCGAAGCATTTCTTCCGCGGAGCGAATCGCGCCGGGGGTCTGGAGGGCGGGATGACCAACGGGCAGGACATCCTCGTCCGTGGTTTGCTGAAGCCGATCTCGACGCTTCGGAGACCGCTTGAAAGCGTCGATCTGGAGACTCGGGAACCGTCTGCGGCCGCTTATGAGCGCAGCGATATCTGTGTCGTTCCCGCGGCAGGAGTGATCGGCGAGGCGATGGTCGCGTTTGTCTTGGCGCACGCGTTGGTTGAAAAATTCGGTGGCGATTCCCTTCGCGAGGCTCGCCGAAATTTCGAGGGATATTTAGAACAGGTAAGAGAGTTTTAGCGCAGTCATGGTTCGTTCGATCGTCAAGTATGGTGACCCGGTGCTGGAGAAGCCCGCCGACCCGGTAAAGCAATTTTCGCCGGAACTGAAGAAACTGGTCGAGGACATGTTTGAGTCGATGTACGCTCATCGCGGTGTCGGGTTGGCTGCGCCGCAAGTGGGCGTGTCGCAACGCGTCGCGGTGATCGATGTGTCCGCCGGCGACGATCCCGCGCAGCGTTTCGTCATGATCAATCCCGAGGTGGTGGAAACTTCCGGTTCGCAAACGGGCGAAGAAGGGTGCCTGTCGATTCCCGGTTTTCGCGAAGACGTTACGCGCGCGAATAAGGTAAGAATCCGCGCACAGGATCAGGACGGCAACTGGTACGAAAAAGACGGCGAAGAACTGCTGGCGCGCGCCGTTCTGCACGAGCGCGATCATCTCGACGGCATTCTTTTTCTTTCTTACCTGAGTCCGCTGAAGCGGGAGCTGATCCGGCGCCGGATCAAGAAGCTGATCCGGGCAGGCGAGTGGTAAGTTGCGGCTGATCTACCTCGGCACGCCCGAGTTCGCAGTCGCTCCGCTGGCGCGGTGTCTCGACGCGGGGCACGATGTCGTTGCGGTCTACACACAGCCCGACCGGCCCAAGGGACGGGGCAGGGAAGTTGCGGCTTCGCCCGTGAAGCTGTTCGCCGCCTCCAAGTCGATCGACGTTAATCAGCCCGAGAAGATACGCGCCGTCGAGGATCAGTTGCGCAGTTTGAAGCCCGACATCATGGTGGTGGTGGGCTACGGGCAAATCATTCCGCAATCGATCATCGACATCCCGCCACACGGGATCGTCAACGTTCACGCATCGCTGCTGCCCAAGTATCGCGGAGCGGCGCCTATCCAGCGCGCGATTGCCAATGGAGAATCGCGCACCGGCGTGACGACGATGCAGATCGACGCGGGACTGGATACAGGAGACATTCTGCAAATGGCGGAGTTGGAGATCGGTCGGGAGGAAACTTCCGTTGAGCTATCGCCCCGCCTGTCGGCGCTTGGTGCGGAGCTGTTGATCGAAACACTGAATGGGCTTGTTAGCGGCGCCATCCAGCCACAGCCTCAGAATGATTCCGACGCGACGCTGGCCCCGATCCTGGAGAAGGAAGAAGGTCTGGTGGACTGGTCCCGAACCGCGACGGAGATCTTCAATCGGGCGCGCGGCTTTCAGCCTTGGCCTGGCTGCTACACATCGTTCCGCGACCGCACGCTGCACATCCTGGGATGCCGCCCTTCGGACGAAGTGCTGGTGGGCCAGCCCGGTTCCGCCGTCTCCCGCAGCAAGAGATTGTTTGTCGCTTGCGGCCACGCCACGACGCTGGAAATTCTAGAGCTCCAGTTGGAGGGGCGGCGCCGCGCCTTGGCCGCCGACTTCCTGAACGGCCAGCGGGTGGGCGAGAACGAAGTGCTGGGGGGGCGGCGATGAAACTCCCCTTGGGATATTTATACTCCACCGTGTACGCGGGCATTCGAAAAACGCGCGTGGAAGACCTTGCCCTGATCGTCTCGGAGACAACTGGCTCGGCTGCGGCGGTCTTCACGAAGAACCTGGTTCGGGCCGCGCCGGTTGAACTCGGCCGCAAACATCTTGCCGCTTCCAAAGGCAAGGCGCGCGCCATTCTGATCAACGCGGGCAACGCGAATTGCGCCACGCCCACTGCGGCAAAGGTCGCCCTGGAGACTTCGCGGGCGGTGGCCCGCTATGGCAAGTGGCCCGTCAATCACGTGCTGCCTTCTTCCACCGGCGTCATCGGCGTCGATCTTGATCCGGCGCGAATCACGTCGATGATTCCCGCGCTCTTCAGCGGCCTTTCGCCAGATGGTTTTGAGCGTGTCGCGCGCGCCATCATGACCACCGACACGGTGCCGAAGGCCGCAATGGGTGAAGTTCCGCTGCGGGGCGGCACGGTTCGAATCGCGGGCCTGACAAAAGGTTCGGGGATGATTCATCCCAACATGGCCACCACGCTGGGCTTCATCATGATGGACGCGCGTATTGCGCCGTCGCATCTGAAGCCAATGCTGGCCGCCGCTGTCGAGCGAAGCTACAACCGGCTAAGCGTCGATGGCGACATGTCGACGAACGATACCGTCATCCTGCTGGCCAACGGCGCAAGCGGTGTCGCGCCGGAAGCCAATGAGCGCAAGTTGGTGGGCGAAGTGCTGGCCTCGGTGATGGAAGATCTGGCCGAGAAGATCGCCCGCGATGGAGAGGGCGCGGGGAAGTGCGTCACCATCCACGTTTCGGGCGCGCGCAACGAAGCCGACGCAACGAAGATCGCGCGGTCCATCGCCAATTCGCCACTGGTAAAGACCGCCATCGCGGGCAGCGATCCCAATTGGGGCCGCATTCTGTGCGCGGCCGGCTACTCCGGCGCGTCCTTCGATCCGGCACAAGTGTCGATCGAGACGCAGGGAGTCGAAGTGTGCAGGAGCGGCATGGGCGCTCCGTTTGATGAGCCCGCCTTGAAGCAGCGCCTGTCTGAGCCGGACATCAGCGTGCGGTTCGTGATCGCCGGTCGTGGCCGTGGCCAAGCCAAGTTCTGGACCTGCGATCTGACGGAACGCTACATCGAAATCAATGGCAGCTATCGTACATAGCCTGTTGCTGCTAGCCTTCGCGGCGGCGTCCCCGCAGGACGCGATTACCGAAATGGCCGCCAGCCTCGCCGACAGCGAGGCGCTGGCATTTGTCAGGGCACTCTCGAAGTCGATGCCGGAGCGAGAGATTCTTGTTCGCGATGTACAGGCGCTGGAACAGGAGTTCGAAGTCTCGTCGTCGATCGAGTTGATCTCAGAGAAGCAGGATGACGCCAGTGTGCTGCTGGATCTGGACTGGTACCTGGAATTGAAACCCAGGGCGGGCACCGGAGCGTTGGTGCGCCGGCGGCAGCGTATGGCGATCGCGATGCGCCTGGAAGGCACCGCGTGGAAAGTTACTTCCCTGCAGCCGCTTTCGTTTTTTGCTCCACGATAGACGCCGCTTCTTCCAGTGCCGCCAGCGTCGGGAACGCGTGTTCGGTCTTCAACCATACCAGCGGCGTGCGCGTCGCCATGGCGTGGAAGAAACGCTGAATCGCGTGTACCGTCGCGACGGTGTTGATCACATTCGCCCACAGCACCCGTAGCGGAGTGCCCAACGCGAAACTCCAGCCGTAGAAGCGCGCGCAGCAGATACTGCGGGTCAACACGCGCTCCGTTTGGAAAAACAGCGCCAGCCATGCGAGGGCGGGCACGTGGTTCTCCAGTCCCCAAGTGGTGCCGGTGGTCTGCGCCACCAGCCAGGTGGCGCCACCATAGAAGAAAAGAAGGTTCGCGAAGATGCTGAGCGGATTCCCCAACAGGCCCTTCCTGTCCCGCCACAGCCAGTACCATGTGCGCCAGTCGCGCCCCCAACCGTTGCGGTGCCAGCTCTGAAGCGAGATGCCGGTGATCCATCGGGTGCGCTGGCGCACCGCGCCTCGAAAGGACTGTGGGAAGAATTCCCGCGTCGCAATCGAGCGCCGGCCCAGCGGCGTGAAGATCTGCTTCAAACCCAGCCGGTGGACGCGAAGGCCGATCTCGTAGTCTTCCGTCAGGCACTCCGGATCGAAGACGCGGTTGGCGTACTGCTCCGCCAACTGCTCGACGCATTCGCGGGATAGGGCGGTACCCACCCCGCAAGACGGCATGAATCCTCCGGCAAATACGCGTGCGCGCAGATCCTTCCATTGCGATTCGGCAAATTCGTCGCAATAGGCGGCGTGAGTCAAAGCCAGAAACGGCGTTGGAAGTGGCAGCACCGGAACCTGCACCATGGCGTACTTCTCCAGGTGCCGGTTGATCAGCGTGAACGAATGCGGGTGGATCACGTCTTCGGCGTCGTGCATTAGGATGGCGTCGAAGATCTTTCCGCTGCGCTGCTCGTAAAGGATCATGTGCTGCAAGACCCAGTTCAGGCAATCCGCCTTGGATGTTGGTCCATCGTGCGGGCAGACGCAGAGATGCACCTGCGGATGCCGCTTCTGTGCGTGCGATATCGCGTTTAGGGTTTCGGGATCGTTCGGGTAGGCGCCGACGAAGAACTCGTAGTTTGCGTATTGAATCACGGTGACGTTGTGATTCAACATTTGCTCAATCACCTGGTATTCATGCCACAGCGGCACGAAGACAGCAAGACGCTTTTCGGGAAGGGGTGGACCAGTGGAGTCGTCGAGCGAAACGTCATGCCCGCGCAGCCATCGCGCGGCGAAAATCAGATCGACCAGCAGGTCGTCAAATCCACTGAGAACGAACCAGACGGCGATAGCGGGGAGAATGACGGCTACCCACGCATCGACGGCGTGCAGCGCCTGGGCAGCCTCGGAAAGCACTCAGGGCGGTAGTTGGGGATGGTAGAGATTATTCTCACGCCATCGGGAGCGGCGGTTAGGAAAAAGCCCGGCGGGAACCGGAGGACAGTGACCCCGCCGGGTAGGCGTACTTATTGCCGGGTGGACCAAGTCCGCGCGGCCATTTCACGCCAAAGGTGTTCATCACGGTCCCAAGTGCTGACCAACACGGGGCGCGCGAACAACAGCAGCTTGCCGGAGACGATCGTCCACGCATTCGGCTTGCTATCCACGGCCATTCCCTTCGCCATCGAATACGCGCAGTGGCCGCCGTACTCTGGCAGAAACTTCTCCGGCTCCGCCACAAAGGCGTCGCGGTTGGCGGCGGTGCTGAACAGGAAGGTGACATCGCGATAGACATGCGAAACCTCCGCCGCGCCTTCGACCGCCTTCTGCTCCGTGTGATAGGCCACGACGTCATAGCCGCTGAGGGCGACATCGTTCTTGTCTTTCTGAATCCAGTCCGCCTCGATCTTCCTGTCCTGGTTTTTGGCGGCGATGGCCGCCTGCCATTCCGCGCCCGAAAGCAGCGTCAAGCTTCCATCGTGCGGCTGAGCCTTCGCGGTTGGCTCGACGGGCTTCGACGCGGCCTTCGGTTCCGCCGGGCGGTTTGGCGGGGTCTCTTGGAGTTTCAGGCGACCGGGTTCAGACCCGGCCGCCGTACCTGCAACTAACAGTGCTGTCAGTACGAATCGATACATCGTTCCCTCCCTAAAGAAACCGGAAGACGATCGGGCAGTTGATGATGATTCCAACCGAGCCGTACGGCGCGCCGCCCGGACCCGTGAGGTGTCCCTGCTCGACGAAGGCCAGAATCTGGAACTCGTCGATCAGGCGCGCGCGAAAGCCTGAGTTGATGGCCCGTACCGTCCATTCGCCCAGGTTCATGTCCCACAGCGGGCTGTAGTCGGTGGCTACCGTCGGAATGCCGCCAATGACGTTCATTGGCGCGCGGCCATCGATCAAGGCGCTTTCCAATCCCTGACGATGCGGGTTCTGGCAACCGCGCTGGCCGTTGACGAAGACGAAAATGCGCTCTACCGCGCTGAAGGCTGAGTCGTCGCCACCTACTTCGATGTCGTTCAGCGCCGGCGCCCATGTGGACTCTTCCAGCGCGGCGGCCAAGTCCGCCGAAGCATCCATGCTGAGGTACAGGACTGGTTTCGCGAAGGCGAAGCCCGGGGCGAGGCGTAGCGTCACGGTCATTCCAACGGGGTCGATGGAAACAACCTTGTCGTGAACGCGCCGGTAATCTACCTGGCCATTCGGAAACGTCAGTTGAGCGGCCGTAACGTTGAAAGCAACCATTGGCGCGTTGTAAATGTGCCCGCCTGCGTTCGTGATCTTAACCAGCGGGGAGTAGGCTGCATCGCCCACGGAGCCGGGCGTCGCTACCGATGGAGGAAACGGGCTCGCCGCCGATCCGATTCGCACCGTTCGCTCCGGCATAAAGTCGACCGTTCCCGAGTCGAACATCAGAACTCCGCCCTTTTGCAGAGTCGCGGTCCGCGTGGCTCTGCCCGTATCGCCGAAAGTCAGCTTCGCGGAGAAGTTCAGGCCCAGGCCTCTTGCGTTTCCTTCGTCGGTTGTGTCGGTCAGGATATACCAGACACTTCTTCCGTCGCGCATACTACCCCGGTAAAGCGGCATGGTGATGGTGCCGTCGTCGATGTCCAACTCGCCAGCCGTGAGTAACTGAAGAGGACCGACAAAACTAGGATTGACGGTTGACGGCGCCGGGCCAAAGTAAGAGGCCGGGACGTCAGCGCCGATAGAGGGCGAGGCCGGATTAACGGCGCATCCCGGACCGTCTGTCTGCGCCATCAGCAATGGCGCAGCTGCTGCCAGCAATAGGCAGAGAAATCTTGACATAGTTATCCTCGATTCGCATAGTGACATTCAGCGACCGTGCCAGTTCCGTTTTGTTTTGCGGGCGTGGTATTCGCGCTTGCTACGAGAGTCGAGGCGTTTCGGAAAAACCCCCGCCTTTCGCGGATACGTCTGTGAACCAGGCGATCGCGGAGGCATTGCGATCGACCAGTTGCGCTGGGTACTCTGCCGGGTTGTAAGGACCCGACATGACTTGCTCCAGGGCGGAAGACTTGTCCGTGCCGGTAACCAGCATTACGATGTGGTTGGCGTTCAGGATTGGTTTTGGCAGCAAGGTTACGCGGTGGGCGTTCAGCTTCGGTACCCAGACCGCAGCGGTCGTGCCTTCGCGACTGTCGATCTCGGCAAAGCCCGGAAAGAGGCTTGCGATATGTGCGTCGGCGCCCATCCCCAAGTGGATGACATCGAAGTGAGGGTCTGCTCCAAGCACCGAGACAATCTCGTTTTCGTAGGCGACGGCGGCTTCCACCGGAGGAAGCTCTCCAAGGATGCGATGCACGCCCGCTGGCTGAATATGATCGAGCAGGGCCTCACGAGTCATCCGGAAGTTCGAATCTTCGTGCGTAGGCAGAACGCAGCGCTCGTCCACCCAGAAGATCTCTATTCGGCTCCAGTCGAACGGTTGCCGCGCCATCCACGCGAACATCAGCTTCGGCGTGCTGCCGCCGGAGAATGCGACGGAGGCCCGGCCGGCCACCGCGACGCGCTCGCCTAGGCGTTGAAGAAGCTCCATGCCGCAAGCCTCAGCGGCCTCCTGCGGCGATGGGAAGACTAGCTCGACTTTCACAGGCTGCGCAGTACCTTCTGGAAGACCGGGTCCGGACCCAGGATGGCCAACTCTTCGCGCAACAGATCCGCCTCGCGGAGCTGTCGGAAGATGATGCACGTTGAAAGGGAATTCGTCCGGACCTCAACCACGCCTTGCGCTGTGCGCTGAATGCGAACTTCGATTCCAGGGCCTTCCAGACGCAGTTCCTGAATCTGCCAAGTGACCTTGCGCCCGGCCTGCCGGTAGCGAATTTCCGCGGTCCCACCCAGACACAGCCGGACCCAAGCTCCAAGGTACAGAGATGCCGGACCCGGCTCCGGAGAAGAGTGGCTTACGGTAATCGTGCGGACCTTCTCTGCGGCCTCCGCCAGCGACGCGTCTTCGAACAACTGCGCGACCAACTCGCGCCAGCGCGTGATGCGTGTCCACGCCAGGTCCGCCGCTGCCTTGCCGGAATGCAGCAGCGCGCCAATCTGCATCATTTGCCGGCGCCAGTCCTTCTCGCCGCGCGACTCGGCAATCACCTTGTCCGCAAGTTCCAGGAACTCCGGGAACCCTTCCGCATTCATCAGGGCCGGGCTTCGAACCCACAGCACCACGGGAAGATTGGGGACCATCAGGCCGCGCAGAACGGACGGCACTCCCGCCAGCGCGGCGCGGCCAGTACGGATGTCGATCTGTTCGCAACAAATTTGCTGACGCCTTCCGAAAGGCTTCCAGCAGAATGCCGATGCTGCCGCGTCAATCCCAGCGGCTTCTCCGCCGACGCGAACGACCACTGCGCGGCTTGGATAGTCCTGCATGATGTCGCCGACAGTGCCGCTGATGTCTACCGGCTCTGAGTCTTCTTCCACCAGCACCAGCAAGGTCATCGCGCAGGCGCGCAGCACACCGCCAGCCGCATCGGGATCCTGCTGCTTCCCGAGGCCCGCCCAAACCTGCGCGAGCTCGCCCAGCAGTTTCTCCGCCTGAACTTCGGGCATTACGGAATCCTCCAGACATGGCCCCGGCGCGCGAGCATTTCGTCGGCAGACTTTGGCCCCCACGTACCCGCCGCGTAGTTGGGGAACTTGAACTTCGTGCCGCCCCAGACGTCGAGAATCGGTTGGACCGCCTTCCAACTGGCCTCCACCATATCCTGGCGCGTGTAGAGCGTGGAATCTCCAACCAGCACGTCCACCAGCAACGTCTCGTACGCCGTCGGCGTGCGTTCCCCGAAGCTGGAGCCGTAGCTGAAGTCCATTGAGACGGGTCGCAGCTTCATTCCGGAGCCCGGCTGTTTCGACAAAAAGCGGAGCGAGATTCCTTCCTCCGGCTGGATGCGGAGAATCAAAAGATTCGGACCGCGTCCGCTTCGAGATAGCACTGGCAGCGCTCCGAATACGGAGTGTGGTGCGTCGTGGAACTGGATCGCGATATCGGTCACCCGTTTCGGCAGCCGCTTCCCGCTGCGGATGTAGAACGGAACGCCGGCCCACCGCCAGTTCTCAATAAAGAATGTTGCCGCCGCATACGTGTCGGTTTGCGATGCGGCATCGACACCCTTCTCCTGCCGGAATCCGGGCGCTTCGTCGTTGCCGAGCTTCGCCGGTCCGTACTGCCCCGCGGCAGCGTGGTTCTTTACATCGTCCGGCTTCATGATCCGGATTGAACGCAGTAGCTTCGCGCGTTCGTCGCGAACCGTGCCGGGCTCGAAGACGGCGGGAGGCTCCATCGTGACGGTGGCCATCACCTGCAGCAGGTGATTCTGAATCATGTCGCGAAGCGCGCCCGCCTCCTGGTAGTACGCGCCGCGGCTGCCCACGCCGATCGATTCAGCCGCCGTGATCTGCACGTGGCTAATGTAGCGGCGATCCCAGAGAGGCTCAAAAATTCCATTGCCGAAACGGAAGGCGAGGATATTCTGCACCGTTTCCTTGCCCAGATAGTGGTCGATGCGGTAGACCTGCGTCTCGTCGAAAACACCGTGGACCTCGCGGTTCAGCTCGTCGGAGCTTTCAAGATCGCGGCCAAACGGTTTCTCGATCACGATCCGCGTCCAGCCGCCGTTCTGATGCAGCCCCGCTGCGCCGATCCCTTGGATCACCGGGATGTAGTGGCTGGGCTGCGTGGACAGATAGAACAGGACGTTGCCGCCCGTCGGACGGTCTTTCTCGATCTTCTTCAGTTTCCGCTTGATTGCGGCGAAACATTTCTTGTCCTGAATGTCGCCGGACACGTAGAAGAGGCCCTGCGCGAAGCTCTTCCAGAGTTCCGCGTCGAAAGGGCTGTCTTCAAGAAACTGCTGGACCGCTTCCCGCATCGTCTCGCGGAATTGGTCGTCGGACATCTCCGTGCGCGAATTGCCAAGGATTGCGACACCGGGCGGTAAACGCCGCTCAAATGCCAGCCGGTAGAGCGCCGGAAGAAGCTTGCGCTTCGCCAGATCTCCGTTGGCTCCGAAGATGACGATCGCGGAGGGCGGAATCCGCCTTTCGAACCGAAGCGGATCTTCGAAGGGATTCTTTTCGGACATCGTCTCTCAACGTAGCAGAGAGGCCTGCCCATTCCGGCAGGGCGCGGGCCACCCGAAGTGCCGGTGCTGGAAAGTCTTTCCAGGCGCAAGATCAAGTTATGGAAAATCTTCTCAGCGCGTTTTCGGAACAGGTCGCGTCAACCGTCGCGGCGGCTGCGGCGTCGGTGGTGACGGTTCACGCGCGCCCGCGCGTCACGTCCAGCGGAGTGGTGTGGGCAAAGGGTCTGGTAGTGACGGCGGACCATGCGATTTCCCGCGAGGAGGGCATTCACCTGACGCATGCTGGCGGCGAACGCGTAGACGCCCGATTGAAGGCAAGGGATTCCGCCACCGGAATCGCCCTGCTTGAGTACGACGGCCCAGAGGCTCCCGCTCCGAAGGCGCATGCGGGCGGCGCGGCCATTCCAGGACATCTGATGTTGGCCATCGGGCGTAACGCCGATACCGGAGTTACCGCATCAATGGGAATTCTCAGCGCCGCTGGAGGCCCGTGGCGCACCTGGCGCGGCGGCCATCTGGATCAGTTCCTGCGGCTGGACATGAACCTGCACCCGGGATCCTCGGGCGGTCTTGTGGTCGACAGTGAAGGCAAGTTCTTCGGCTTGGCGACAGACGGCCTTTCACGGCTATCGCCCCTCGCGATTCCGGTGTCGACGCTGACGCGAGTTGTGGGCGAGCTTCTTGCGAAGGGACGCGTATCGCGCGGGTACCTCGGCGTCGGCTTGCAGTCCGTCAAGTTGGCGTCCGGACGCGGCGTCATCGTACTTTCAGTAGAGGATGCGTCCGCAGCGGAACGGGCCGGACTGCTGGTGGGCGACGTTGTGACGGCCATCGACGATGCACCGGTTGCGTCACCGGACGATGTTCAGGAAGCGCTGGCCACCCGTGCGCCGGGTACGAAGATCGCCGCGCGCATCGTTCGCGGCGGCCAGAACATCGAAGTAAATGTCGAACTCGGAGACCGGGCAAAATGATCACGGCATTTGGAGAGATTGCGGAACGGCTAAGGCGGTGGACGGTTCAAGTGACGCTGGGCCGCGACGGACAGGGCTCGGGCGTTGTGTGGGATTCCGGCGGAGTGATCGTGACGAATGCGCATGTAGCGCGCAAGGACACGCAGGAGGTCCTGCTGTGGGATGGCCGCCGCTATCCCGCTGCGACGCTTTTCCGCGACGATGCCCGGGACTTGGCCGCACTGCAGATTCACGCGCCGTCGCTTGAAGCTGCGGCCATCGGCGATTCTGGCCGCCTAAGCCCGGGCGAACTGGTGATCGCGGTGGGCAACCCCATGGGCTTCGTTGGAGCGTTGACCACCGGCGTCGTGCACGCTACCGGGCCAGTGGCGGGTTTTACCCGGCGCGACTACGTGCAGGCGACGGTTCGGCTGGCGCCCGGCAACTCCGGCGGCCCACTGGCCGACGCACAAGGCCGTGTCATCGGGATCAACTCCATGGTTGTGATGGGCGGCCTGGGACTTGCGATTCCTTCAAACGCTGTCCGCGACTTCCTTCTCCGCCAGGGACGGCGCGCGACGATTGGCGCGGGCGTGCGCAGCGTGCGCGTTCGTTTGAAATCGCGCGAAGTTCCCGGGCTGGTAATCGTCGAGATCGTTTCCGGCGGCCCTGCTGACCGGGCTTCGCTGATGGTGGGCGATATACTGATTGCGGCGGGTGGACGGGCCTTTGAAACGTTCGATGATCTCAGTTGGGCGATCGAACGATCCACCGGAAACGTCACGCTGAAGTTCCTGCGTGGCGACCGGCGGACGGTTCGGGAAGCGACGCTTCAACTACCTTACGTGGAGGCGCGCGCCGCTTGATCCGCGTCCGTGTCGCTTCGCGCTCGCCTGTATTTCGCGCCGGCCTTGAAGCCGTACTGCGCGAGCCGGGAGGCTTCGAAGTCGTCTCGTCGGAACTGGACGCCGACGTCGTCGTCGCCGAAGCCGACGCACCCGCCCCCGATGGGCCGCCAGTTGTTCTTCTCACCGACGAGCCGGCAGCAACTCTACGCTCCGGCGTGCAGGCGCTGCTGCCGCGTCAAGCAACCGAAGCGGAAATAGCCGCCGCCGTCGAAGCTGTTTCGGCGGGCCTGATTGCCGTGCATCCGCAGTTCATCGACGCTATCGCGACGCGCGGGATGCCGGTAGAGCTGGACGAACCGCTTACGCCTCGCGAGATTGAGGTGCTGGGGCTGCTGGGCGAGGGCGCCGCGAACAAGGAAATCGCGCACCGGCTGGGGATCACCGAACACACGGTGAAGTTCCACGTGGCCAGCATTCTCGACAAGCTGCACGCCGCCAGCCGGACGGAGGCTGTGGCCATCGGGCTCCGCGGCGGCCTGATCATACTGTGACGAATCGCCGCTCCGCCGCCGACGTGTAGCACGCCTCTACCAGTGCCATCGTGCGCAAGTAGTCTTCCCCGCCGGTTTCGAACTCAGCGCCCGATTCCAGGCACTCGAGAAAGTGCTTCTGCGTTCCGTAGCAGGCGTCGCCGCGATAGCCGATCGTTGGAATGTCCCACTGATGAGAGCGGCGTTGGTCTCCGCGTGGCTCCACCTGAATGCGCCCGTCCGCCAGCATCCACAGGCTGCCCGCCGATCCATCGATTCGCAGGTTCCCCATCGCGTCACCCGGTTCGTCCAGCGGCGAAAAGCGGTTTCCGTCAATCACGCCGGCCAGCGTGCCTGGAAACTGAAGCGTGATCAGTGCCAGATCCTCGCCCGCAATTCGTGGATTCACGCGCGACGTGACACAAGTAACGGCCGCAGGCTCACCAAAAAGATAGCGCGCGCTGTCGAGGTAATGCACCAGTGTTTCGTAGATCAGGAATCGAGGGTAGTGGACAAAGTACGGTTGGTTCGGATACGGCTTCTCAAGCAGTCCATCGTTGGCCCGGTGCAGCCAGCGGAAGCTGAACGGGTCGCCGATTGCGCCGGAATCCAGCAGCTTCTTCACTTCGCGGTACCACGCCTGCCAGCGGAAGTTCTCGTTCACCATCAGGCGCACGCCGCCAGCGTCACAAACGCGAATGATTTCCCGCGCCTCCGCGATCGTCGGAGCGAAGGGCTTCTGGCAGAACACGTGGATGCCGCGCGCCGCCGCCACGCTCGCCATCGGCAGGTGCTGTTCCGGCCTGGTGACGATGTCCAGGAAGCGGGGCTTCTCGGTGTCCAGCATTGTGTCGAGGTTTGCGTACACGCGCTCCACGCCATGCTTCTGCGCGAACTGGCGCGCCTTCGCCTCGTCCATGTCGCACACGGCGCCCACCACGCGATCCAGCCGGTTCCAGGCCTCCATCTGAAATTGGGCGAAGAAACCGCATCCCACAAGACAGCCGACGGGTTGAGCCATAAACTCGTCCAGTTTACGACGTACTCGCGACCCATTGATTTGCTGAACAGTGTTCGGTAATATCCAGGCAGGTCAATGGGAGTCACCGAAAGACGCCAGCGCGAGAAAGAAGCCGTTCGCAGTCAGATCCTTACGGCTGCGACGGAGCTGTTTGTCAGCGAGGGTTACGAGAATGTTTCGATGCGCAAGATCGCGGATCGGATTGAGTACGCGCCGTCAACGATCTACCTTTATTTCCGTGACAAGGAAGAGCTGTTCAGCACGATCGCGCTGGAAGTTTTCGAAGATCTGACCGATCAGCTTTGCGCGCTTGAAGAGTTGGACCTTCCGCCGCTGGAATCGCTGGCGCGCGGCCTGCGCATCTACATTGAGTTTGGAACTAAGCATCCGCATCACTATCGGTTGACGTTCGGCCCGATGCCGGCCCCCCAGCGGCTTGGGCAAGTTCAACCGTGCGATACAGCGGGGCTGGCGTGTTTTGCGACGCTGGTCCGCTCGCTCCGGCGCTGTGTCGATTCCGGCGATGTCGTGACGTCGAATCTCGAAACGCTGGCGCAGTCGCTTTGGATGATGCTGCACGGCATCACGGATCTGCTGATCGTCTCAACGACGGTTCCAAATTTTCCGTGGGCGGAGCCTGACGACGTAATCGACTCTTCAATCGATACGATGATCCGCGGCATCTCCGTGCGCCGTCGCTAGTCCGCCTCTTCCACGACGCCCGCCAGCACGCGCAGGGCGGCGACATCGTCCTTTTCGGCCAGCACCAGCAGCCGGTCTCCCGCCTCCAGAACAGTCGACCCGTTCGGCTTGAGAAAATCGTCGCCACGCCCGACAAGAATCACCAGCGCCGCCTTGGGCAGTTTGGCGTCCATGATCCGTTGTCCGTCCAGCGGCGATTGCTGGGGCAGTTCCACCTCCACCATTTCGCTGGTGGACCGGCCCGCCGGCACGTACTCAATGGGATACTTGGCGCGCGTTGGAATCGGCAGTGCAAGGTCCAGCTTCTTCGCCACCCAGATCATCGTCGTGCCCTGCAGAAGCACCGACGCCAGCACGGCGAAGAAAACCAAGTGGAAATTGTAGTCCGCTTCGCCGACCCCGGCGGTAAGAGGCAGCATGGCGAGGATGATCGGCGTCGCGCCGCGCAGCCCCACCCACGCAATGAAGGTCTTTTGCGAAAAGCGCAACCTGGCAAAGGCGAGGCTGAAGAATACGGCCAGCGGCCGCGCCACGACGATCAGAAAAAGCGCCAGTGCGATTCCAGGACCTGCAACCGCCGCCATGCGTCCAGGAAACACTTGCAGCCCCAGCATCAGGAACATCAGAATCTGCATCAGCCACGCCAGCCCATCGTGAAACTGCAACAGGCTGCGGCGGTGAATCAGTTCGCTATGCGCCATCGTTACGCCCGCGATGTAGACCGCCAGAAATCCATTGCCGCCGGCCAACTGGGTAAGGCCGAACGTGCCCGCTACCAGGCTGATCGTCACCACCGGATACAGCCCCTCCGCTTCCAGCTTCAGCGTGTTCAGCAACCGCACACCCAGCCATCCCAGACCGAGTCCGAAAATCGCGCCCAACCCCATGTTGATCGCGAAGCTGGGAATCAGGTCGAGCGGCTTGGAAGACGGCTCCTGCAGCAGCCGGATGAAGGAAAGCGTTAGAAAAACGGCCATCGGATCGTTGCTGCCGGACTCGGCTTCCAGTAGAGCTTGCGTCCGGCCGCGAAGGCGAATCCCGCTGGACCGCAGTACCGAAAAAACGGCCGCCGCATCGGTGGACGATACGATGGACCCCAGCAGCCATCCGTCCAGCCATGAGGTCTTCAGCACAAACTTTGCAAAGCACGCCACCAGACCTGCCGTCGAAACAACGCCGAGGGTCGACAAGCTTAAGGCCGCGCGCCACACGGGTTGAATCGATCCTCGTGGTGTGTCCAGGCCGCCGGAGAAAAGGATGAACGCCAGCGCGATCATGCCCGTTCCGCTTACCAGCCCTGGGTTGTCCAGCGGGATTCCGCCCGGGCCCTGCGAACCTGCCAGCATGCCGACTGCGACGAAAAATAACAGCGCGGGCACGCCTAAGCGCGAGGAGATCTTGCTGGTCAGAACGCCCATCAACAGCAGCAGCGCTCCAACCAACAGCAGCAGCTCTAGTGATGGCATCCTTAAATGATTGTGTACCGCGGAGCTATAGCACTGGCATTGTCCGGTCTGACGGCGGCCTTCGCTCAGACGGCTGGCGCTGAGTTGGCGATCGAACTTCGCGACCCGTCCGGCGCCGCAGTTGCTGCGTCAGGAAAACTGGTGAACCAGTTGACGGGATTTGTCCACGTGTTCGAGGCGGATGCCGGCGTCTACGAATGGGCGGGGCTTGCGCAGGGACGCTATCGCCTGGAAGTGACGAAGGACGGCTTCGCCGGCGAGGCCATGTTGATCGTCCTCGACTCGTCGGGCCGAACGCAGCGTACCGTCCGGATGCGGATCGGCGTCGCGGCGTTCCGTGTGGATGTGGTGGGCGAGACGCCGCTGCCAGGGGCCGGACGCGCAGTCGACGATATCGCGGGCGCGGTGCAGACGGCATCGGCGCGCGACATTGCCTCAAGCGGTGCGCTGGACCTCTCCTATTTCCTGAACCGCCGCATGAACGGCGTCCACCTGAACGAGATCCAGGGCAATCCGCTTCAGGCCGACTTGAACTATCGCGGCTACACCGCCTCGCCACTGCTGGGCACGCCACAAGGGGTGTCGGTCTATATGGATGGCGTGCGGTTGAACCAGCCATTCGGCGATGTCGTCAGTTGGGATCTGATTCCGCGCCAGGCGATCGCGGAGGCGTCCATCCTGCCGGGATCGAATCCACTGTTCGGCCTGAATACTCTGGGCGGCGCGGTTTCGCTGCGCAGTAAAGACGGACTAAGTGACCGGCACACGTCTTTGCAACTGGGCGGTGGAAGCTTTGCGCGAAAGATGGCGGAGTTCGAACATGGCGGCACGCTGCCGAAGGGTTTCCACGCTTTCGTTGCCGCCAACCTGTTCTTCGAAGACGGCTGGCGCGAATCTTCTCCCTCGAACGTTAGGCAGTTCTTTGGGAAGCTCGGATGGCAGGGCCAGCGCAGCGCCTTCACACTCAGTGCCGCCTACGTGAACAATTCGCTGATCGGAAACGGCCTGCAGGAGCAGCGCTTTCTCGACCGCGATTTCCGCAGCGTCTACACCAAACCCGACCTTACTGCCAATCGTTCGCCATTCATGAATCTCACCGTGCGCCGCACGCTGGCGAATCGCGTCACATTCTCCGGCAACGCTTACTTCCGGCAGATCCAAACGCGAACGCTGAACGGCGACATCAACGAAGAGTCGTTGGATCAGGCGCTGTACCAACCGAATGCGGACGAGCAGGACGCGCTGGCCGCGGCGGGCTACACCGGATTTCCCACGTCCGGCGAGAACGCCTCCAATACGCCGTTTCCGTTTTGGAGATGCATCGCCAACGGGCTGCTTCAGGACGAGCCATCGGAGAAATGCAATGGCCTGCTGAACCGTGGCTCGACGCGCCAGAACAACTTCGGCCTTGCCGGACAGTTTCACTGGAGCGCACCGCGCCTGCTGGATCAGTTCACGCTGGGTGGCGCGTACGATGGCAATTCGGCCGGCTTTGCACAGTCGAGCGAGCTTGGCTATTTGAAGCCGGACCGCTCCGTTACGGGGATCGCGGCGTTCGGCGACGGAGTGACAGGCGGCGAAGCGGATGGCGAACCCTTCGACACCCGTGTGGATCTCAGCAGCGGCGTTCATTCCGGAAGCGTCTATGCCACCGGCGCAAAGGCGTTTGCGAGTCGATTTCGTTTGAACCTCAGTGGCCGTTACAACAGGACATCTGTCGATAACCTGGACCGAATCTTGCCCGTTGCTGGGACAGGTTCGCTTACGGGACTGCACGTGTTCCAGCGGTTCAATCCCGCCGTTGGTCTGACGTACCGTCCCGGCGCGGCCGTGAACCTCTACGCCGGATACAGCGAGGGCAGCCGCGCGCCCACCGCAATTGAGCTAGGTTGCGCCGATCCCGCAACCCCCTGCAAGCTTCCCAACGCCCTGGCCGGAGACCCGCCTCTGGAACAGGTCGTTACTCGAACTCTTGAAGCGGGTGTGCGCGGCAGTGCTGAGCCGGGGCTGCAATGGAGCGCGGGGTGGTTCCGGGCGGACAACCGCAACGACATTCTATTTGTCGCGTCGCCGCAGACCGGCTTTGGCTACTTCAAGAACTTCGGCCGCACGCTCCGTCAGGGGATGGAGTTAGACGTGAAGAGCCGCTTCCGCCGGTTGAGCCTCGGGGCCGGCTACACGTTTCTGGACGCGACATTCCAGAGCGCGGAAGAGGTAAATGGCAGCGGCAACAGTACAAACGAAGAAGCGCACTCGGGCGTCCCGGGTACCGATGGAACCATCGACATCGATCCCGGCAATCGAATCCCGCTGCTGCCGCGTCATCTTGTGAAGGCGTATGCCGACCTGCAAGTCACGTCCCGCCTATTAGTGGATGCCGGCTTCGTCGGAGTGTCCTCGTCGTTTGCGCGAGGGAACGAGAACAACCTGCATGCTCCTGACGACACTTACTATCTGGGCCCCGGATCGTCCCCCGGCTACGGAGTGGTGAACTGCGGCGCGCGCTACCGGATTCATTCGAGAGTGGAGCTTTACATCCAAGCCAACAATCTGTTTGACCGGCGCTACTTCACTGCGGCGCAACTCGGCCCCACCGGGTTCACGGGAACCGGAAACTTCATCGCGCGCCCATTTCCCGCCATAGACGGTGAGTTCCCCGTCCAACAGGCGACCTTCTACGCTCCTGGCGCGCCGCGGGCCGCGTGGGCCGGCGTGCGTGTCTACTTCCGGCCATAGCGCCGGGTTGTTGCGGATATAATCGAGGTCTTTCATGATGCGTACTACCGCCCTCTTCCTAATGACGATGGCACTCGCCGCGCAGGACTCGACGACCCCGGGCCGTTTTCATGTCGAACACCCTACCCTGCTCAACCTGGGATTCGAGTGGGCCATCAACGGCGACACGAACCGTAACGCCACGGTGGAAGTTCGTTTTCGAAAAGTGGGAACGGAGGCGTGGCGCCAGGCTTTGCCGCTGCTGCGCATCGGCGGCGAAACCGTTTATCGCACTCGCGAGAGCATGACGTACACGGTACCCGACGGCTTTGCGGGTAGCATCCTGAACCTGGAGCAGGGCACCAGTTATGAGTGCGAATTCACATTGAAAGATCCGGATGGCGTCACCGGAACGGCGCAGCAGCGTGCCACCGTCACCACGCGCTCCGAGCCAAAGTCGTACTCCGGCGGCCGAGTCCTCCACGTCTATCCGCCGGACCACCAGGGGCCGCGTCTGGAGCCAAACTTTATCGGAGTCAAGGCGGCATACTACGGCGAAGGACGTGGCGATTGGACCGCGGTTCGAATGAAGAAAGCTCAGCCAGGAGATACGATCCTGGTCCACGCCGGCCTCTATCGTCCCGAGCGCCTAAACTATGTGGACCCGCTCAGCGCGCCGTTCACGGGTACGTGGTCGCTTTCATTGAAGGGCACAGCCGAGAAGCCAATCACCATCAAAGGCGCTGGCGATGGTGAAGCGATTTTCGACGGCGGGGGGAACCACCGCCTATTCGATGTAATAGCTACACACCACCACATTTTCGAAGGGCTGACATTCCGCAACACGGAAGTTGTCTTCTTCGCCGGTGACAAGGAAGTGATGGGCGCCGTGGCCCTGACTGTGCGCAACTGCCGCTTCGAGGATATTGGCGTGGGAGTCTGGACCGAGAACGCCGATTCGCGCCACTTCTTCATCTCAGACAACCTTTTTCTAGGCCGCGAGGACCGCATGCGCCTGATCGGCTGGAATCAGGCCGGACAGCGCAGCGCCGGCATCTACCCTTCGCACCAATTGCGGAGCTTCTTCGCAATCAAGGTGTACGGCCCCGGGCACATCATCGCCCACAACTCCATCGCCTATTTTCACGATGCGATTTGCATTTCCACCTACGGCCCGCCGGACTCCGATCCGGAACGCCGCGCTTCGTCAATAGACATCTACAACAACGACATTCATCTTTCGAACGACGATTTCATCGAGTCCGATGGCGGCACGCATAACATCCGGGTGTTTCAGAATCGCGGGGTCAATGCCGCGCACAACGGCTATAGTGCGCAGCCGATGTTCGGCGGTCCTGTCTACTTCTACCGCAATATCCTCTATCACGTCCCGCAGGGCGGAGCATTCAAGTTCAACGCCAAGCCCGCCGGGATTCTGATTTATCAGAACACCATCATCGGAGAGCAGAGCTCCCGCGATTCCTACTCGAACGCGCACTTCCGTAACAATCTGTTCCTTGCACGGGATACTCGGGATCGGGGCGTGATGACGTGGGCCAACGCCACCTCTAACTACAGCAGCGACTACAACGGATTTCGTCCGAATAAGAACGTGAGCGCTCAATACGCGTGGCTTGCTCCGGCAAAGGGTAAGTCGGCGTATGAACCGAAGGATACCGACTGGCGGAGCTTCGCCACACTGGCTGAGCTACAAAAAGCCACCGGGCAGGAATCGCACGGGGTGGAACTGGACTACGACATCTTCGAGAATCTGGCGCCGCCAGATCCCGCGCGGCGGTATAACGTCTACCACTCGACGGACTTGAATTTCCGGCTCCGCGCAAACTCGAAGGCGATCGACGCCGGCGTAGTGCTGCCAACCGTCAACGATGGCTTCAATGGAAAGGCGCCGGATCTTGGCGCGATCGAATTCGGACAGCCTGAACCGCACTACGGTGCCCGGTGGATTACGTGGTCCCCGTTCTACCGGTAAGTCCGGCTTAGGTATAGACAGAGGTCCAGAGCCGGTGCCACTGGCGGTCCCGGTGCGAGTCGAACACGTTGGCCGGCGTAGCAAGCCCTAGGACTAACTCATCCTCGATCCACACCAGCGCCTCGCGATCCAACGATGAGACGCACTCCGAGACGCGTTCGGGCGAAAGGCCGGTCTGCCGCGCCAGAGCCGCGAGCGTCTGTGGAGCACCATCGCAGGCCAAGTAGACCGTTGTGTCATCCTCGTTCAACTCAAACTCCCGGGGTTCGTCGAACCGGGTGTCCTTGATATGAAGGAGATTGTCGTCGAGCTCAAAGGACAGCTCCACCTCGCGCTCCGTGTGCAGCTTCTTCCAATGATCGACTTCGAAAATCAAAGTACGGTAGGTCGGATGAGACTTTACGTCGAAGGGTATCGGACGTTCGAAATAGTAGGCGTAGTTATCGAGGCAGAAACCCGTTTCCTGAAGAAACTCTTGTGAGAATAGCGAATCGTAGCAACGATGATGGCGCGGGGGCGTGGCGATATTGAAGAAACTGGGGTCGGTCTGTAGTGGCGCAAAGCGGGTGACAATCGTTTCGGTCCGGGTGACCGGCGGCGTCAGATGGTACAGCCGCGGCAGCAGATCCACCATCCGCAGATACCACTCGTGCTTTTCGCCTGGAATGGCGCAAAGGATGTTGTAGTTGATTAGGACGCCGTACCGGTAGCCGAGCTTCACGGTGTGGACATTCTGAATTCCCGTAACGCCCTTGCGCATCAACTTCAGGACGTTGGTATCGAACGATTCAATGCCGGGCTGCATCTCGGTAAATCCGGCGTTCGCGAAAGCCCGGATTCGTTCGTCGTTCTGATTGGCCTTGATTTCGCAGTGAAGAACGTAGCGGGGTTCAACCTCGGCGAGCTTGGGCAGCAGGTCATTCGTGAAGTGATGCGGAAAAATGTAGTCAGAGAACCGGTAAGGAATGTCCGTTCCATACAGCCGCCGCATCTCTGCCAGTTGGCTTAGCACTGTCTCGGCACGCTTGCTGCGGTAGGACATCGTTTCGTCGTCAATGCCGCAAAAGATGCAGTGCTGCTTCTGTCCCCACCAGCAGCCGCGCGAGCTTTCGACAGGAAGAACCGTCGTAATGATCTTCACTTTATCGTCGCGCTCCGCGCGCTGAAGGTCGCGGAACCAGTCGGAATAGTCCGGAAGCGGGCTCTTATCCAGCTCAAACTTCGCCCGGGGCAGGCCTGACGGATTAGTGCGAGTGAGCACTCCCGGCACCGCCTCCAACTTCCCCAGGCCGGCCGATGCCCGGGCGATCGCGCCGATTATGGGTTCGCCGTCCCCTGCCGCCACCGCGTCCACCTGCGGGAATGCATTCAGGACTTCGAGCCCGGGCGGGCCCTCCAGCGCATAACCACCCAGGACGATCTGAATGCCGGGCGCGCGGGACTTCAGAACTCGCGCCAGCGCGGCAGCCGCCATTGTCTGATCGAACAGGCACGTGAAACCTACCATCGTGGGCTGATAAGCGAGAATCTCGGCAGCGCAATCGTTGAGATACCGCGGCACGATCTCCGTGCGCAGTTTAATCAGAACGCGGCCGAAGTCATCGGGGTCGGTGTAGGAGAACGGTACGGTGGGATCGCACTGAGCGTGACAGCGTTCCAGAAGACAGTCCGCCTGATCCTGGCTGATGTGTTCATCAAGGGCGCCGGTAAAGACAAACTCGTTCAGGGCCCAGTAGCTGGAGATCTGCTGGTAAGTGACCCCGGTGACGTGCCGGAGTAAGAGAAGGTTTAGGTGAAAGACGCGAGACTCAATCCCCTCGCTTGTGAGCTGAGCCTTGAGAATGCCAAGGCCCAGAGACGGCTCCGACACAGCCGTCCACGGCATGCTGACCAGTGCAATCTTCGGTTTCACGAAGATCCTTTACAGCTTCATGATCCCGGATTGGTCGATTACGATCTTTGAGCGCGGATCGGCTGCCGACGAAACGATGGCCGTGGTGACCGCGACTGCCACGACGGAGATCGAAATCACCACTATCGCGCCACCGGCACTGGCCGACGCGCCTAACTTTGATCCCACCGTCGTCAATACCTGGACGGTCTCGTCGGAAAGGTCCAGCTTGAACTTCTTCGCGAGGGCCTTCGGGTCGCGATGGAAGTCAGCCACGTGCCGGCCGTCGGCGACTACTTTGTTGTAGAGCGCGAGGGCTTCGTCCTTCACCTTCGGCGGAATCTTGCGAAGTACGGCCTCTTCCTTCCACATGGGGTGGTTGCGCGCATACTCAAACGCCGTCGCTAAGTCTTCGGGGTTTCGGATCCGCGCCGCGCCCGCTTTAACATTCGAAAGAAGGTCCCGCTGAAAAACGATATCCGCCACTACGTATCCTCCCTGGTTCCGAAGGCTCGGAACTTCACAGGATCTTGACACAGACGCGCGGCGTTCGCAAGGGGTCAATTCTTAATGTCGTCGCCCCACTTCTTCAGCGTCTCGCCGGTCTTATCCAGACCTTCTTCCACTTCGCGCTTCATGTCGCGCCACACGGATTCCGTCTTGTCGTCCCAAGTGGACATCTTGTCCCGCAGCCGCCGCGATTCGGCGCGCAGCTCACGCGAACTTTCCTCGATCTCCGCCTTAGCCTTTCCCTTGGCCTTGCTGGCGCGTTCGTCCAACCGGTCCACCTGCTCGTCCAGACTATCCAGCCGCCGGGAGATCGCCTGCTTCGCTTCCTCCGCCTCACGCTTCGCCACATCCACCTGAGCTTCGGCGCGTTCGGTCATGGTTGAGGTCTCCGTCTTCGGAGCGCAGCCCACGCAGGCCAAAAGGATTGGGGCGAGGGCAAACAGTTTCATGGTCATGGACTACCTTCCAGCAGTTTTGTCGCCGTTCGATAAACGCGGGTCGAAGAAGCGGTTTCGCCGTTTCTTTTCTCCTCGACCGGGAATAATATTCCCGGACTACTAGTCCTTGCCTAGGCTTTCGCGACTCGTCCCCCATTGAGTACGACGCACGTGGACGGTCTGGTCCTTCGCTTGCACAGCTACCCGCATGATGATGCAAGGTGCCTATGCGGCCGCCTATGAGGGCGGTCTCCAAACCACTATCCGGCTGCTGCTCTCCAGAGGGCTAATGCTGGAAGACGCGGAAGAGGTCGCGCAGGCGGCCTGGGCCCGTGGATGGGAAGCGCGGCAGCAACTAAAGAGCGAGGATCGAGTGGTGCCTTGGGTGAACAGCATCGCCATGCACACGATGTGCAACAACAAGCGGCGCGGTAAGAAGTTCGACGCCTTGGATGAACGCCGGCACGACCGCGGATCCGCTATCCCGTTGCATGAAAAAATTGACGCAGACCGGTTGCTAAGCCGTTGTTCCGCGCTGGACCGTTCCCTGATGATTCACCGGTATTCGGGCGGCTTCGACATGGAGGGCATCGCGCGGATTCATGGTTTGACCTGCGCCGCGACCCGGGTCCGGATCCACCGGGCCAAGGCCGCCCTTCGCCGCGAGGCTTGACCCTCATCCTTCCTCCTGCCCATTCTCCCCGTAAACTTGACCGCCGTGTAATACTTGGGGGCGCTACACGCCGAAGGTAGTCTGCGGCGTTTGTGCGAGGACACGGTTTGACCATTCTGGTAGTTGACGACGAGACCGAACAGCGTGAGGCGCTGATCGCGGTTCTGCGCTCATGGGGTCACGAAGTGTGTGGCGCCGCCGACGGCCTGGCCGCCCTGGAGGCGATGGAGGGTTTTACTCCGTCGATCATCATCACCGATCTGAAAATGCCCCGCATGGACGGGTTTGAGCTGCTGCGGCAGCTTCGCACTTCCACAACATTTCCACCCACAATTGTTCTTACCGCGTTCGGCAGCCTGGACATGGCACTCTCGGCTGTCCACAGTCTCGGTGGCTATTGGTTTCTTGAAAAGCCTGTGAACGTCGGCGCGCTGGAAGTTCTAGTGGAGCGCGCGGGATCGCAATCCAATCTCCTGAGGGAGAACGAGCTGTTGCGCCGCGACCTCAGCCTGCGAGGAGTGCTATGCGATCTGGTCGGCATCTCCAAGCCTATGCAGGAAGTTTTCGATCTGATCCGCCAAGTGGCGCCCACCGACGTTCCGGTTCTGTTGACGGGCGAAAGCGGCACGGGCAAGGAATTGGCCGCTCGCGCGATCCACCAGATGAGTCCGCGCAAGGGCGGGCCGTTTATAGCGGTGAACTGCGCCGCCATGCCGGAAACACTGGTGGAGAGTGAGCTGTTCGGCCACGAACGCGGAGCGTTCACCGGCGCGATGGACCGCCGCATCGGCTGCATTGAGATGGCGGAAAAGGGAACGCTGTTCCTCGACGAAATTGGAGAGATGCCCGTGCACGTGCAGGCGAAACTGCTGCGCGTGCTGCAGGATTTCCGCTACCGCCGTCTTGCGGGAAAGCAGGAACTGCAGGCCGATGTGCGGTTGATCGCCGCCACCAACCGGCCGCCCACCAAGGCCATCGCCGAAGGTAAGCTTCGCGAAGATCTGTACTACCGGCTGGCAGTGATGCAGATGCAGATGCCACCTTTGCGGGACCGGCCGGAGGACATCGCTCCGCTGGTGGAGTCGATGATCCAAACATTCAACGCGAAGTATGGCACGCAAATCACGATGGTCGATCCCGCGGCCCTCGATGTCCTCTCAAGCCGTTCGTGGGAGGGCAACGTGCGCGAGTTGCGGAACGTTGTCGAGCGGGCGGTGATCCTTGCCGGCGGTGGAGCGATTCTCCGTTCTCATCTCGCAGACGGCCACCCGTCCAGCAGCCGGGTGTCGCACAACGCCAAGGGCTCTTCCGCCAATGGCCTGGGCGTGAGGGTGGGGAGGACCGTTGCGGGTGCGGAGCGTGCCTTGATCGAGGCGACCCTGCGGCAGGCGGGGAACAACAAGACTCGCGCGGCCGCGATGCTGGACATCAGTACAAAGACGCTTCACGCCAAGATCAAAACGTACCGGTTAGCGGACAGTGACGACGCCAGATCCGTCTGATCCGCGTGCGGCGGAAGACGATCTACTCCTCGAAATCGTCCATGATCTGCGCGCGCTGCTGCGCAGAAGCCTGACGCCGGCACAACTGCTGCAACGTTCCGCCACCGGCCTCGACCCCAAGGATCGCGAATATCTGCTGCACATCGTCGAGAGCAACCGGGAGATGGACGGATTTCTTGGACGCTTGTCGGACTTCGCGAATGCCGGACGCTCTCGAGCGGAGCGCCCGGTGTCGCTGGAAGCGGCCCTGCGCATCGCGGTTCTGCGGTTCCCCGCGGTTCAGCTCGATCTGGCGCATGCTCCCAAGGAAGCTCTTGACCGGATCGTGTCACCGCAGATCGCCGGCGTTTTCGCGGAGCTTATCGACAATGCGCTGAAGTTCTCCGGCGGCGGGGAAGTGACAATCCGGGTGGAGCTGCCTTGCGCAGTCAAGATCTACGATTCTGGCTGTGGAATTGACGACAGCCAGATTGAGAAAATCTTTCTACCTCTTACGAAACTTCACTCCCGGGACGCCTACCCGGGGTTTGGCCTGGGGCTGGCCATTGCACGACGGATCGCGGTCGCGGCGGGGTGCTCCGTCACCCTTTCAAGCGGCCCGGCTGGCGGAACGATTGCTTCGATTATTTTCGACGAGACAACGTAACACCTCTCCTCCTTCGCGGCTCTACTCTACGGAAGCTAGGTCAGCTTCAACAACTATCAGAAAGAGGAAAACCAGTGACAAATAATTCCACGATTTTATCGGCGGACACACTGACGGGCGACAATGTCGTCAACCGCCAGAATGAGGATCTCGGCAAAGTCGAAGAGATCATGATCGACACTGCCAGCGGTCGCGTTGCGTATGCGGTGCTTAGCTTCGGAGGATTTCTGGGCATGGGCGAAAAGTTGTTCGCCATCCCATGGCAATCGCTTGAAGTGGACACCGCGAACAAGCGGTTCATCCTCGACACGCCGAAAGAGCGCCTCGAAAACGCCCCCGGCTTCGACAAAAGCAATTGGCCGAACATGGCCGACCGGACGTGGGGCGAATCCATCTACACCCACTACGGCGCCGCGCCCTATTGGGACGCGAAATAGCAGCTTCTCTGACCCCGGCGGCTTGCGGTGACGAGGCCGCTTGCCGCCTACAGAGACGGGACGCCTGTTCCCTCAATCACGCGGGCGTCCCGACTTCATTCTGTTGGTCCCCCAGTTGCTAAGAGAGTAAGCATGAGCCTCCAGATGATCCGTACGAAAAACGATCTGCCCGAAAGTACGCGTAAAAAAATGGCAGAATTATTGAATGCTCGCGTGGCCGATGCCTTGGACTTGTGCTCCCATGCGAAACATGCGCATTGGAATGTTCGCGGAGCGCGCTTTCTTTCCCTGCACGAATTGTTCGATAAAGTTGCAGAGATGGCCCTGCCGCAGTCGGATCATATTGCGGAGAGGGCAGGGCAGTTAGGGAGCGAGGTTTTGGGAACGATGCGCATGGGCGCCAAGGCGACCTCACTTCGGGAATACCCGCACAATCTCGCCACCGGTGACGATCATCTGGAAGCCATGGCGGAGAGTTTAGCGGCCTACGGGAAGAATGTTCGCGAAGCGATTGACACCGCGGAAAAGGCGGACGACGCCGACACCGCCGACATGTTTACCGAAATTTCCCGGGAAGTTGACCAGATGTTGTGGTTTGTCGATTCACACCGGCCCCCGCAGGAAGCGGCGCCCGCCAATGGGACGAGGGCAAAGACCGGCAAAGCGCCTGCCAAGAAAGCGGATTGAGACGCTCTTAGAAAAAATGCGTGTGCGGACGCCAAACGCGCTGCGGTCGGTGCTGTACGTGGATGATGACGATTTCGGCTCCGACCTTTTGCAGCATGCACTGGATGAAACCGATGCCAGTCTGAGTTTCTACAGGGTGAGAGACGCCGAGGAATGCCTCGCCTTTCTTCAACATGAAGGGCACTATCGAAATAATTTTCTTCCGCTTCCCGACTTAGTGCTGCTGGACGTAAATCTTCCGGGAATCACTGGGCTTGAACTACTCGCGACGCTGCGGCGCACAGAGGCATTCAAGAACATCCTGGTGGCGATGCTTACTTCGTCCATCCGGGGCGAGGACCGCACACGGGCACGGGAGTTGGGCGCTCGCGCCTTCCTTACCAAAAGCGCGGATTGGGAGGGTTGCCTTGAAACCGCTAAGGCAGTTGAGAATCTCTGTTACTCGGGAAGCGTGAAATAGAACGTAGATCCTACGCCGTCTGGCCCGGGCTCTACCCAAATGCGGCCGCCGTACGTTCCACGATGCGCTGGCACAATGCCAGCCCGATTCCAGTTCCGGTGTACCCCGTGCTGTGCACCCGCCGGAACATTCCAAAGATTAATTCGCGATGTTCGGGCGCGATGCCGATGCCATTGTCGGTAACGGCGAAGTTCCACTCGCAGCCCTGATATTTCGCGCTGATCTCGATCACCGGTGGACGTTCCAGCGCGCGGTATTTGATGGCGTTGCCGATCAGATTCTGGAACAGTTGCTCCAGGTGCATTGCGTGCGCCCGCACCACCGGCAGTGTATCCCACGACACCTTGGCGTTCGATTCGTTCATGGCCACGACTAGATTCGCCACCGCCGCCGCTGCCGCGGCGTTGCAATCCGCCGACTCATTCGCCAAGTCCAGGGAGCCGACGCCCGCATAGGCCAGCAAATCGTCAATCAGCATCCGCATCCGCGCGGCTCCCGTACGCACATGATCCAGAAATTGGCGAGACTGGGCGTCCAGCGCCGCGTCTGTACGCTTGGCCAACAGATCGCTGAAGATAGTCGCGCCGCGCAAGGGCTCCTTCAGGTCGTGCGCGATGGAGTGCGCGAACTGCTCAAGATCCGCGTTTGCACGCTTCAACTCGTCCTCGGAGCGCTTCCGTTCACTAATGTCGCGCGCGACGGTGGCGATATGGGTCGGCGTGCCGGTTTCGTGGTCGCGGACGAAGAAGATGCTCTCCAGCATCGGAATGCCGCGCCCGGTCCGGGTATGTCTGAAGACCATCTCGCCTTGCCAATCGCCCTCCGTGCGGAGAGTGGGCATCACCGTTTCACGAAACTCTTCCAGGCACTCGGCGGAAATATAGTCCTCAATGCGGGTCTTGCCGATGTCGTCGTCTCCTGAAAGGCCAACCAGCTTTTGGCCGGCTTGGTTCACATACTCCAGCTGTCCATCCAAGGCGGCGATTCCAACGAAGTCGCTGCTGTTCTCCACCAGGTCGACGAATTTCTGGCACTCATTTTCCGCCTGCTTCCGGTCGTGCATGTCGGTGCAGGTGCCCACCCATTCACGAACGCTTCCGTCGGGCGCGTACATCGGGCCGGCGCTTGCCAACACATAGCGCCACTCGTCCTTGCCGGCCCTCCAAAGCCGGTATTCCACCGAGTAGACGCTGTCGCGGTTTTCAATAGCCCGCAGCCAGATGCGTTGCACCTGCTCCCGGTCGTCCGGATGAATCGCCTGCAGCCAGCCGAACCCGCGATACTCCTCCCACGTTTGGCCCGTGTACGCTTCCCACGCCGGAATCGGACTTGCAATCTTGCCCTCCGCGTCGGTGGTCCAGGGCACGTGCGTGATCACCGAGATCAACGTGCGGAAGCGCTCTTCGTTGCGCCGGATCGTCTCCTCGGATTCCTTTCGCATTCCCGCCAGCTTCAGATGCGCCTCAATGCGCGCCAGCAGTTCGCGGGCGGAGAACGGTTTCACCAGATAGTCGTCCACGCCGCTCTCAAAGGCCTGCGCCTTTTGCTGCTCCGCCGCGCTTGCCGACAGCAGCACCACCGGCACGGTCTTCAATACTTCGTCGCCGCGAACCGTCTTCACCAGTTCCAGCCCATCCATATTCGGCATCTGCACGTCGGACAGCACCAGATCGGGCAGGGTCTTCCGGGCAGCTTCCAGCGCCTCCACTCCGTCATTAACCACCGTCACTTCATACGCGCGGCCCAGCAGGCGCCGCACATAATCGCGCATGCCGGCGCTGTCGTCGGCAAAAAGGATGCGCGACCTCGGCCCGGACGCTGCGGAGGCGACGGGCAGCGCAACGGGTTCCCGGCTCTCTTCTGAAACCCAGCCGGGCAGCGCTTCGACAGTGGCCTGAATACTGGCGGCTGTTCCAATTCGACCGGCAGGAAGATGCGCGGCGCCCAGGGGAATCGAAACGCTAAACCGGCTGCCGCCGCCCACTTCGCTTTCAACAAAAACTTCGCCGGAGTGCAGCTTCACCAGTTCCTGAACCATCGCGAGACCGATGCCGGTTCCTTCGCGGCTGCGGCCTTGCGCTCCGCGAACACGATAGAAGCGCTCAAACACGAAAGGAATCTCGCTTTCGTCGATGCCGATACCCGTGTCGCGCACCGTCAGCGCCGCCTTCCCGCCGGCCTCCCGCAGGGTGACCGCGATCTCTCCCTTAAGCGTGAACTTGAGGGCGTTTGAGAGAAGATTGACGACGATCGTCTCCCACATCTCGCGGTCGACGTAGACCGGTTGGCTGAGCGGAGGGCAGTCGACGATCAGCCGCATGCCCGCAATCTCCACGGCGGAGCGGAACAAGCTGCACAGGTCCGCCGTGAACGCGGCCAGATCCGTCGGTACAAAACTTGATTCCACGCGCCCGGACTCAATGCGCAGGAAATCCACCAGGGAGTTCACCAGTTTCAGCAGCCGGAAGCTGTTGCGGCGAACGATTTCGATGGAGTCGCGCGCCGGGGCGGGCAGCATTTCCTCCAACGCCGCCACCTCTTCCAGCGGCCCCAGCATCAGCGTCAGCGGTGTCCGGAATTCATGGCTGACATTCGCCAGAAACGCCGTCTTCGCGCGGTCAAGCTCAGCCAGATTTGCCGCGTGCCTCTGCTCCTCTTCAAGCAGTCGTGCGCGAGAGAGAGAGGCGGCCACCTGGCCGGCCACGAGTTCCAGAAATTCCTCGTAATCCTCGTTGTAGTCCAGGCGCGGGTTGATCCCCACAACGAGGAAACCTTTCCACGCAGCCTGGCCAGCCTTCCTCAACGGCAGCACCACTGCCCGCTGTGTCGATTGGGGCCAAACCAACCCCGGAAGCTGCGCGAATCGCGCGGGGAGGTCACCGACCAGAACCGGCTTCTGCGCTTCCAGCGCCTCCTGAAACGGCCAAACCGCCGCGCGCTGTCCGAAGTTAACGGCCGCGCCTTCCTCACCGTCCTTGCCGGAGATTCCCGCCCGCGCGGCAAGGCTGGCGCTGCGTCCCTGATCGTCCAGCACATACAGCAGCGCGAACGGCACATCCAAGGAAAAGCTGTTGAGCGTGTCCACCGCCACCTGGTATAGTTCGTGGACTTGGCGCTTCTGCGTCAGCATCGAACCCAGCTCGGCCAGGGCGCGCAGGCGGCGCTGATGCAGAACCTTGGCGGTGTCCTCCCTCGCGATGCAAAGAACTCCGCCGACACCATCTGCCCCATCCGGCAGTGGGCTGTATGAAAAGGTGAAGTAGGTCTCCTCGTCGTAGCCGTTGCGCTGGAGAATCAGCTTCACTTCCTCGTGCCACAGGGATGCGCCTTCGTTCAGCACCGCGTGATATTGGGGGCCCAGAACGGGCCAGGCCTCCGGCCACACTGCGGCGAAATGCCGTCCAAGGGCATCCGGATGCCGCTTGCCCAGGAAGGGAACGTAGGGGTCGTTATACAGGTAGATGAGTTCCGCACCCCACTGGATCGCCATCGGGTACTTGGCGTCCAGCATGATCCGGGTGGCGATCAGCAGTGATTGCGGCCACGACGCAATGGGGCCCAACGGCGTGCGCGACCAATCAAACTCCCGGATGCGAGCGCCCATTCCGCCGCCGCCCGCAAGAAGACTTCCGCCGCTTCCGTCCAAGTGATCTGAAATCGTTGCCATTGCAGCTTAGGTAACCGGAGGGTTCTCAGGCGGCAGCATGTCCCGAACGGCGCTGCCCACCGTTGCCATGAAAGCGTCAAGGTCAGACCGCTTGGGGATCATCCGCGTGCCCAGCAGCGACGCCTGCGCCGCATCGCTGAGCGCCTGTGACGACGTCAGGATGGCGATCTCCGTGCCGGAAAGATGTGCGGCGGCTTTCAACTCCGCCAGAACCGAAAACCCGTCGCTGCCGGGCGTATTCAGATCGAGAAGAATAATGCCGGGAAGCGCAGCATCCGCACCGCCGGGTCCGCACAGAACCCGGACCGCTTCGCGTCCACTTTGAAAATGAGTCAACTGGTAATCGATGCCATTCTCTTTCAGGGCCATTTCGATCAGGAAGACGTCGGAAAGGTTGTCTTCGATCAGCACGATCTCCACGGGCTTCACTTACTTTCGCCCACTCCCGGGACGGTGAAGTGGAATTCCGATCCGCCTTCCTCCGCCGAATCCACCCAGATCCGGCCGTGAAAGCGCTCCACAATTTTCCGGCAGATGGCGAGGCCAAGCCCCGTGCCGGAGCGGAACTCGGTTCCATGAAGGCGCTTGAACGGCGCAAAGACACTCTCCCGTTGGCTATCCTCTATTCCCACGCCGTTGTCGGATACGGTGATCGTCCACTCCGCGCCATTTCTTGAAGCGGACACGTGGACACGCGGCGGCGCGTCCGTCCGGCAGTATTTGATGGCGTTGCCAACAAGGTTCTGAAAAAGCACGATCAGCGGATACTCTTCCGCAACAACGGCCGGCAGGGGATCGTGGGTAACCACCGCGCCCGATTCCCCAACTGGCGCCTCGAGATTGGCCAGCGCCTTCAGCAACGCGGAACCCGTATCCACGCTGGACAGGCGGGCCCCGTTTTCTTCCGCCGCCGACCAATAGTCGCGCAGATCCCGCAGCAACGCTTCCATACGTTTCGCGCCATCAACGGCGGTGTCGATAAAGTGGTCCGCCAGCGGGTCCAATTTGCCTTTGTAGGTCTTCGCCAGAAGCTGCGTATAGCTCATCACCATCCGCAGAGGTTCCTGAAGGTCGTGCGACGCGGCGTAGGAGAAGTACTGAAGTTCCGTATTCACTTTCACCAGTGCGCGCTCCGTCTCCTTGCGCTCCGTAATGTCCGCGATCGTGAGAAGGATCAGCGGCTCGTTGCCGTCCTGCTGGGGTATCCGATGGGCATTGAGCAGAAGTATCCGCAGCCCCATGGGCGGGAAGACGGCTTCCATTTCGAACTGCTTAAACTCACCCTCATCCGCAAGCAGTTCGCTCAGCAGCCGCCGCAATTCCGGTATGTTCCACTGCCCACCGGCAATTTCGTCTAGTGGCGTGTTCGCCGCTTCCCCGGGCCTTGCACCAAAGTGATGGTAGAAAGCCAGGTTCGCGGACTTCACCCGCGCGTTCCCATCCAGCACCAGCATCGGATCGCGAACCGACTCAATCACGCTTTCGGCAAGCACTTTGGCGTCTGTCGCCGCCTGCTCCGCCTCCTTCATCTGCGTCACGTCGGTGAATGTCAGCACGACGCCGTCCACCGCGCCGCTAACGCTGGAATAGGGCAGGATGCGCATCTGGTAGTGCCTGCCATTTGCGCCGTTCAACTGGCGCTCGCGCGTCTGCAGCGTGGTCAGCACTCCCGTAGTGTCCGCCTGCAGGTCCAGCCCGGCGAAGTGGGCGGCAAGATCGGTGATCGGCCTTCCCACGTCGCCCGGAATCAGCCGGAACACGTCCGCCGCGGACGGCGTGAAATTGCGGATGCCCAGTTCGCGGTCGAGAAAGATGGTGGCGATCTGCGTGCTGTTCAGAAGGTTCCGCAGGTCGCTGTTGACGCGATCGAGTTCTGTCGCCTTGCGTCCGAGTTCAGAGTTGACGGTTTGCAGTTCCTCGTTGAACGATTGCAGTTCTTCTTTCGATGTTTCCAACTCCTCGTTGGTGGACTGAAATTCCTCGTTGGCGGACTTCAGCTCTTCGTTGGAGCTTTCCAGCTCCTCGTACATCGTCTGCGCCTGTTCCTGGGAGGAGCGCAGTTCGTCTTCCAGATGCCGGATCGACTCCTCTGCGTTGGAGTCGGCCAACGGGACGAAACCGGCGGGCGGAGAAGTGGGCGCCGCATCCTCAAACACGATCATGTACAGGTGCGCGGGCTGGAAATCGGCCAGGGGCTCCACCGTGAGATCGACGTAGCGCATTCCGCCGTTGTGCTGAATGGGAATCTGCTTCTGGTCCGTGCGCTCACCAGTGCTTACCGCCCGGTGCAGGGCCGTGCGCAAGGGAGCCCGAAGCCCCTCCCGGGCCAGATTGACCACGTTGACGTCCGGTTGGCCGGTTGGATGTTCAAGGTATGCGGCGGTGCGGCCGGAGAAGTAGACGGCGTCGCCATTTTCCTTTACGGTCACGCAGGCGGGGCGGTACCGCTGAAGGATGATGCGCTCCAGGTGCTTCGGGAAGTTTGGATCGTTCAGTTCGCCACGCTTGGCGCCCGAATGCGCCGGGCGAATCACTTCCGTCACGGGGAACACAACGGCGGGGCGTGGCAGAACATCCTTCCGCTCAAAAATGCGGTGCTTCTTGTCCACAGTCCGGAAAAGTTCGCGATGCGATGTGGTGCTTTCCGACGGGCCAAGAAACAGAAAGCCGCCCGTGCGCAGGGCGTAGTGAAACAGCGGAACCACCTTGCGCTGAAGATCGTGCCCCAGGTAGATCATCACATTGCGGCACGAAATCAGGTCAAGGCGCGAGAAGGGCGGGTCCTTGATGAAGCTGTGCAGGGAAAACAGGCAGATTTCACGAATCTCGCGCTTTACCTGATACCCGTTGTCGTCCTGGGTGAAGAAGCGTTTCAGGCGTGCGGGACTGAGATGCTCCGCAATTTGTTTGGAATACTGGCCCTTGCGGGCCGACTCCAGCGACCGTTCATCGATATCGGTGGCGAAGATCTGAATCTTTGGAGGTTCGGGAAGAGTGCCCGCGTGTTCGCACAACAGAATCGCAAGCGAATACGCTTCCTCCCCCGTGGCGCAGCCCACAACGCAGGCTCGAATAGCGGAGCCGGATTTGTTGTCTTCGAAGAGCTTCGGGATCACTTCGCGCTCCAGCGCTTTAAAGCTGTCCGCATCGCGGAAGAAGTGCGTGACGCCAATCAGCAGGTCGTTGAACAAGCGGTCGGCCTCTTCCGGCTGCGCCTTCAATAATTCGACATACTCTTCGGCCGTCTCGATCTGCAGCGCCTTCATCCGGCGCTCCAGCCGGCGCGCGATGGTGGTCTGCTTGTAATGGCTGAAGTCGTGGCCGACGCGCTTTCGCAGCAGTTCGTGGATTGTGGCCAATTGCCCGTCGAGCTGCTTTCCGAAGTCGCTGGATTCGCCGTTGACGGTGGCGACGTGCGCGGCATGGTCGGCCAACTTGGCGGGCATCTCCGCCGCCGGCAGTACATGATCAACCAGTCCGGTTGCGATGGCGCTCTGAAGGATGGAATCGTACTTGGCGGAATCGAGCGACTGCGCCATTCCCATGCCGCCATGCTCCTTGATTGCGCGCAGACCCAGCGTGCCGTCCGATCCAGTGCCCGAGAGCATGATGCAGACGGCGTACTGGCCGACGTCCTCCGCCAGGGAGGAAAAGAAGCTATCGATGGGCGTGCGGGCGCCCCTTGCCGCGGTGGGCGGCGTAACGTTGAGGGCGCCATCTCTGATGGTCAGGTTTGCGTTGGGCGGGATGACATAGACGCGGTTGGGCGCAACCACTGTGCCGTCGGTCGCCTGCTCCACTGGCATGCGCGTATGGCGGCCCAGCAACTGTGAAAGGGCGGATTCGTGATCGGGCGACAAATGCTGGATGACGACGAATGCCATTCCGGAGCCGGAAGGAACGTTCCGGAAGAAGGTTTCCAGCGGCTCCAGTCCACCAGCCGACGCACCCAGCGCGACAATCAGGAACTCGTGGGAATCGTTAGACACGTCGTCACTTATCATGTCACTTCCGGCGGCATCAGTGCTCCGCGTACGATACGCTGAAGGCCTTCGAAATATCCATGCATCGCAGAACATTTCTTACTCTCGCCGCGGGTCTTGCCGGTTCGCCCTTACTTCGCGGCGCCGCGCGCGCCTGGCCGCTGGGGCTGAATACGTACTGCCTCCGCTTTCAACGGTGGAACGACCGGCAATTGATCGACTACTGCAAGAAGCAGAAGCTGGACGCGATATTCCTACAGGATTCGCAGGATCCGGGCATTATGGACCCGGCGCATTGGGTTGACGTGCGCCGCTGGTCGAAGGAGGACGGTCTTCACATCGAAACCGGCGGCGGATCGATTCTTCCCGCGAATCCCGATGCGCGTCCGAAGTCCGTCGCAACGCTGCGGAAGAACATCGAACGGGCGTCCGCGATGGGATCGCCGGTCGTTCGCGCGCTGCTGGCTAGTGACCGCTATCACATGCCCGAGGGTCCGGTGGAACAGCATATGGAGACGGCCATCGGCATTCTGCGCGAGGTTCGAAGCCAGGCGATGGATGCCGGCGTGAAGGTCGGCTTGGAGAATCACAAGGAACTGCAAGCGTTCGAGACGCGGCGCGTGATCGAGACAGCGGGTAAGGAATTTGTCGGTTCGTACCTTGATACGGGAAACCCGGTGTTTGTCGCCGAAGATCCGCTAACGACGGTGGAGGAACTCGGGCCGTATGCCGTGTCGTTTCACCTGCGCGATTCGGTTGTGTACCAGCATCCGGATGGGATTGCCGTGCAATGGGTGCCGCTGGGCGAAGGCACGGTGGACTTTAAGGCGCTGGTTGCGCGCGCGGCGGAGATCCTTCCACCGGTGCACATCTATTGCAAGCCAATCACGGCGCGTCCGGCGGTGGTGATTCCGGTCTACTCGGAAGAGTTTTGGACGAAGTGGTTTCCGAACGGCCGGTCGCGAGACTTCGGCCGGTTCCTGGCGCTGGCGAAGCGCGGGCGGCCGTGGGATCAACCGCATGTGATGGCGGATCTTCCGGAGGTGCGGGAGCGCTACATGGAGGCGCTGAAAGTGCAGCAGCTCGCGCACATGGAGCAGAGCCTGGAGTACTGCCGGAAGGATTTGAATCTGGGGGTCCGCTGGCGAGGCTAGCCGTCGCGGCCATTGCACCGGTCCGGGGTTTGATATATGATCCCGTTGCAAGTGGAACCGGGGAGTTCCATATCATTCGCGTTTGATGGGGGTCTTCGCAATGTCTCGCACACTTTTCCGCCATGTGGCGGTGATTGGCTTTGTCGCGCTTGTCTCTTTCGCGCCTCAGCGGGCGCAGGCTCAGGTTCTTAAGGGCCAGATTCTTGGCAGCATCACGGACCAGTCCGGCGCCGTCGTGCCCGGCGTTAAGGTTACGCTTACCGAAACGCGCACGAATTTCGTACGCACGAGCGAAACCACGGAATCGGGAAACTACTTCTTCGTCAACCTCGATCCGGGCGACTACACCGTCGAGGCGGAGCGGGCGGGATTTAGTAAGTCGCTTCGGAGCGGAGTTGATCTTCAGCCGAATACGACGGCCCGCGTTAACTTCGAACTGGTGCCCGGCACCATTACGCAGACAGTTGACGTTAGCGCCAGCGCCGCACCGCTTCTACAGACAGACCGCGCGGATACCGGTGGCAAGATCGACCAGAAGCAATTACAGGAGATGCCGCTGCTGTACAACCGGAACTACACGGGTCTGTTGGTCTTGGTGCCGGGCGTCGGGCGGCCGTTCCGTCCGCACTCCGAGTTCTACAACTCGCAGGACTCCCTTTCGATTCGTGTGAACGGCCAGGGACGCCAGTTCAACAATTTTCAGATTGAGGGAATCGAGAACAAGATCGACAACGGAAACCTGACGGCTCTGGTGCCTCCCGCCGAGGCGATTCAGACGGTCGATATGTCGACGTCGAACTTCGACCCCGAGTTCGGCAATGCCGGCGGAGCGGTGACGAACGTGACGCTTCGAAGCGGCTCGAACGACTTCCACGGCAGCTTGTTCCACTTTCATCGCAACGAGAACATACAGGCCCGCAACACGTTCGCCGTCACGAAGGCTCCCACGGTGTATAACCAGTTCGGCGGCACGCTGGGAGGCCGCATCATTCGCGACAAGCTGTTCTTCTTCGGCGACTATCAAGGCAGCCGCGACCATCTCGGGCAAGTGAATCGCGGAACGATTCCCGGCGCGAACTTCCGTTCGGGCGATCTCAGCTCGGGTGGAGTCAACATCTACGATCCACTTACCGGCAACCCAACGACGGGAGCGGGGCGCAGCATCTTCCCGGGCGCGCGAGTTCCGGACAGCCGCATCAGCCCGATCGCCCGCCGAATCCTGGGCTTCGTACCGAATCCGAATCTCGGAACGATCGAAGGTCAGGTGAACTATCAACAGAACAGCGTCCGGATCAAGAATCTCGACCAGATGGATTCCAAAGTGGACTGGGTGATCGGCGCGAACGATCGCCTTTCCGGCCGCTACAGCTTCCAGAAGGCGCTGGTAGACGACCCCGGCCTGTACGGGCCTGGCGGAATCTACGGCGGATTCCGCAACGGAGGGTTCGGCGGAAGCGGCCCCGCGCGGACACAGTCTGCGGGCATCAATTACTCGAAGGTCTTTACGCCGACCTTTGTTTGGGAGTCTCGAGTAGGGGTTGTCCGGAATCGCAACGATGCTGTTAATTCCGACTCAGGGATGAACACGTCGGAAGAGATCGGAATTCAAGGCGTCAATCTCGACACCTGGACCAGCGGCCTCACCGAGATTCGGGTGAATGGCTATAGCTCACCTTTGGTCGGATTCTCGCCGAGTCTCCCGTGGGCGCGTGCCGTCACCAGCTTTGGGATTGTGAATAACTTCTCCAAGGTCTTCACAAAACACATCCTTCGCTTCGGCGTCGATCTTCGTCGGGAGCGCAACGACCTTCTCCAAACGCAGACCTTCAATCCCCGTGGGCGTTTCGAATATAACCCCGGACAGACGGGCGATCCTTCGGATACGCGCAGGAACTTTGCGAACTCGTTCGCAGCGTTTCTCCTCGATGTTCCGAATATCAGTGGCCGCGATTTGCCGATTACGTTTCCGACCCGGCGCGAGTTTACTTATAACTTTTACTTTCAGGACAAGTGGCAAGTAAATGCGCGTTTGACCCTGGACATGGGGCTTCGATACGAACGTGAGCGGGGTAGCCGTCCCCGGTTCCCGGGCGGATTCTCGAACTACAACCCGGTCAACAACACGCTGGAACTCGCCGGCGTCGGAGACATACCGATCAACATCGCCCAATCAAACAATAACTTGGGGCCGCGGCTGGGAGTGACCTACCGGCTCGACGACAAGACGGTCGTCCGGTCGGGATTCGGCATCAGTTTCTTCCCCCGCCGAATGGGTCAAACTAACTTCCCAGTGCTGCAGAATAATGGCTACCCGGCATCCAACGCGTTCGTGGCGAGCGCTGTCAGGTTGGGCACCGGATTCCCGACGTTCGTGCCGTTCATCCCGCCGGACAGTGGCGTGATCGAGAACGCGCCGCTTACCAGTAACTTTGGAACGACGCCGTTCACATTGGCCAGCCCCTATGTTCAGAGTTGGAACTTCGCGTTCCAGCGCGCCCTCCCGTACCGTTTCGCGCTGGATATCGCCTATGTCGGGAACAAGGGGGTCAACAATCAGACTGGTTACGACCTGAACGCGTCGCTGATTCCCGGCTCCGGCAATAATGGCCGCCCGCTGTTCCAGCAGTTCCGGCGCACGGCCAGCACATCCTTTCCGGTCGGCACCAGCACCTGGTACAACGGCCTTCAGGTTAAGATCGACCGGCGCGTGGGCGACGGCTTCTTCTTCACGACGGCGTACACCTTCAGCAAAGCACTGAACTACGCGGAAGATACCGACAACGTGGCAACCAGCCTGAACATCGCACTGAATAAGGGACGCCAGAGCGACAACCGCACCCACGTATTTACTTCCAGCTATATGTGGCAGCTTCCGTTCGGCAAGGGCAAGAAGTATGCGAATTCCGGTGTCGCCAGCTGGGTTATAGGAGGATGGGAATTCCAAGGGCTGGTCAGCGTCATGACGGGTACGTGGTTCTCGCCCTCTGTGTCGGGCATCGTCAATGCCCCCGGCAATGCGGACCGTCCGAACTGGATCGCACCGATCGAGTATCTGGGCAATACCGGCCCCGGCCAGAAGTTTTTCAACACGAGCGCCTTCGTGACTCCTGCTCAGAATACGCTGGGCAACGCGGGGCGCAATATCATCCAGGGCCCCGGTATCTTCAACTGGGATGCCGCGCTGCACCGTCAGTTTCGAATCACCGAGCGCGTGAATTTGGCGCTCCGTGTGGAAAGCTTCAACTTCACCAATACGCCGCACTACAACAACCCGAACGGCAACGCGCAGTCGCCTCAGTTCGGAGAGATCAACGGCGCGGAGCAGGACCAGCGGCAATATCAGATCGGGCTGACGCTGCGGTTTTAGCGGACGCCGGGGACCGTTTTTCCCAGCTTGGGCACGATTACTTCGCGGGTGTAGCGGTCGTGCTCACGCAGGGCTTCCATCGCTTCGTTCATGCGCATGCGCTTGACGATTGCCGTGATTTGCGCCTGTCCTTCGCGGCCCCACTCCTCGCGCTGGGCGGCCGTCGCTGGCAACTCCAGGTGGCCGGGTCCATGCGCCATGACGTCGTTAATCCAGGAGCCCAGCGTCAGACTGCCGGAGAACCCGAGCTTACCTAGCGCCGCCAAACCCTTATTCTCGGGCGTTGGTTCCGACGGCTGAATTTCAGCGTCGCCGTAGTCTCCCTTCAGCGGCAGGTCGATGATACGGCCTGTCAGCGCGTGTGCTCCATACAGAGTCCGGTTGCGCTCGGGGTCCTTTAACTGAAGTCTGGGAAGGTAAGTATCCATGTTGACATACAGGATCGGCACCCGCGTTTCCTCAAAGAACTCCCGCACCAATGTACCGACTGTAAGTGGAGCCGGGCCATGGCTGGCGGACAGGTAGACCTGACGCCTGAAGCCCTGCCTCAATAACGAATGCGCGAGACTCTTCAGGAACTGCGTACCTTCATGCGGCGAATTATTGATGGTCCCGGAGGCGACCGCGGTGGTTCCGGGGAACGACCACATCAGTCCGGGCATGTAGAGTCCGCCGGTCTCTTCGGCCATCGCCATCGCGTACGCCAGAGGCCAGACATAGTCGCGACTGCTGGGCTGGATTCCGTTCGTCTCGACAGCGCCCACGGGGATGAAGATGATGTCGGATTTTTTCAGATGCTCGCCTACCTGCACTTGGCTTAACCGCGTCAGGTCCCGCGTATGAAGTGGCCTCACTTGGCCCAATGCCGGGATGGCGAAAATCATGGCGAACATGGCACGACGCTGCATGGCTTGCTCCTCTGCGGTCAATATGATAGAACAGAGCCGGGAGGGTGTGCTCATCGCATATGCCACTTCGGCTTTCAGTCTTTGCCTTGGTGCTGGCATTCACTGCGCAGGCGCAGCGCGCCCCGCTGTTCAAGGACGAAATTCTCCCCATTCTTGAGCGGAGCTGCAATAGCTGCCACAACCCGGATAAGAAGATGGGCGGGCTCGACATGTCGACGTTCGCCGGAGTGATGGCCGGGGGCGCAAGCGGCCCGGTGATCGCACCCGGCAAGCCCTCTCACAGCCTTTTGTGGATCATGATCGATTCCGGCAAGATGCCCATGGGTGGGAAACTCAGCAAGGCGCAGATGCAGTCCATTCGCGCGTACATCGAACAAGGCCGATTCCCCGTCGCCGAGTTAGACGCCGCGCAGGAGGCCCGGGAGGCCGCCCTGCTTACGCCGGAAGCGCGCAACTGGTGGTCGTTCCGGCGGCCTGTGAAGTCCGCAGTGCCAGAGGTCCGGCATGCATCCCAAGTCCGGACTCCAATTGACCATTTCATCCTGGCCAAGCTGGAAGATAAGGGTTGGACCCTTCAACCGGAGGCCAGCCGCCTCAACTTACTTCGCCGTGCGTATTTCGACCTTACCGGTTTGGCCCCCAGTCCAGCGGAAGCCGAAGCGTTCCTGAACGACTCGTCTCCCAACGCTTACGAGAAGCTTGTGGACCGTCTACTAGCTTCCCCGCACTATGGTGAGCATTGGGGCAGGCATTGGCTGGATGTCGCTGGATACTCCGATTCCCGGGGCGACGCGGGCGATGTGGATCGCGAAGTATCTTATAAGTACCGCGACTATGTGATCCGCGCCTTCAACACGAACAAGCCGATCGACCGTTTCATCCTGGAGCAAGTGGCGGGTGATCAATTGGTCAACTACGACCGCAATCTGCAGCCCACGCCGGAGCAGCGGGAGCCCCTGATCGCCACCGGGTTTCTTCGTACAACCGCCGACATCACCGACAATCAGACCATCTACGAAGTAGATAAGTATTTTGACGCGCTGCAGAAGTCAATGGAGACGTCGCTATCGGCTCTGACCGGACTCTCCATCGGCTGTGCCAAGTGTCACGACCACAAGTTCGATCCCATCCTGCAGAAGGATTATTTCAAACTGACTGCTTCTTATCAGGCGGTTTTCGATCCGGAGAACTGGCTGGCCGCTAACCTATCTTATGGCCCTTGGCCCGGGCGGATTATCCCCGATATTCCGCTGGACAAGCGGCAGGCATGGATTAAGGATGTCACCAGCGCGGACGCGAAAACCATCCGCCGCCTCGACGACCTTCTGGAGGCCAGTTACCAGCGATTTCGCGCGACGGCGAAGGCGGGCGGTGACATGTCGCCCGAAGCCCGGGCCCAAATCCGGCTGGTCATCGAAAACGATCCTGACCTTGAAGTAGACCGGTCCGCAGAGAAGGATTTCCTTACCGATAAAGAGTTGGAGCAGCGCTTCCCTGAACTGTTGACGTGGAAGGAGCAGTTGTCCGCGAAGCGCGCGGCACGCAAGAAGCAGACTTCGGAGATCGACCCCAACTACATTGAAGCCGCCTGGGATGTTTCAAAGACTCCTTCACCAACTTACATACTTCAACGCGGTAACTACCTTGCTCCCGGTGCGGAGGTAAAGCCGGGTATTCCAGCGATTTTGGATCGCCCGAATCATCCGCTAGAGTTTCCCGACGCCGCAGCCCATCCTGATTGGAACCATACCGGACGCCGGCTTACTCTCGCGAAGTGGCTGGTGTCTCCGGAGAATCCCCTTACGGCGAGAGTCTTCGTAAATCGAGTGTGGCAGTTCCACTTCGGAGAAGGTATTGTCCGATCCGTGGACGACTTCGGCAAGCAGGGCGAGAAGCCAACGCATCCCGAGCTGCTGGACTACCTGGCCGTCGAGTTTCAGCATCGCAACTGGGATCTGAAGTGGCTGACGAAGGAAATCATGATGTCGCAAGTCTACCGTCAGGACTCGGCGGAGATCGCCGGACCTCTGGCTGCCGACCCTTCGGCGCGCCTGCTGTGGCGTAAGCCGCCACTCCGCATTGAGGCGGAGGCGGTGCGTGATTCGATGCTGAAGGTCAGCGGCCTGTTGAGCTCGAAAATGTTCGGCCGGCAGGAACCGATTAAGCGCGCTCCCGATGGCCAGTGGTTGGAAGACGAATCGAAGGGCGACGCCAACCGCCGTAGCATCTATCTCTCTCAGCACCGGACACGGCCGGTGGCGTTTCTTCACGCGTTTGATCAGCCGAACATGACGGCGGACAATCAGTCGCAGCGGTTTCGATCGGCCCTACCTGTTCAGTCGTTGGCGTTGATGAACAGCCCGTTGATGATGCGGACCACGAAAGCATTCGCGTCGCAACTCCTGGAGCAATCCAAGGGCGACGCTGTCGCGGCTTTGAAGCACGCGTTCGTCGCGGCTTACTCGCGACCCGCTACGGAACGTGAGCTGGCGTTGGGCCGGGAGGCGCTAAGTTCCCCGGGCGATCCGGCCGAAGGATTGCGGCTGTTTGTGCAGGCGCTTTTCGGCGCGAACGATTTCCTCTACATATTTTGATGGCAGGAGGCAGCGAATGAAACGATATCTATCCAGACGCCAGGCACTTCGGGAAGCGGCGACCGGCTTTGGCGGAATGGCACTCGGTTCGATGCTTGCGCTGGAAAATCAGGCGTTGGCGAGTTCGCTGCCTGTCTACAATCTCGCTCCGAAGGCGCCGCACTTCCCCGCGAAGGCCAAGAACGTCATCTTCATTTACGTGGGCGGCGGTCCGTCGACGATCGACATGTTCGATCCGAAGCCCAAGCTGCAACAGTTCAACGGCAAGCCCGCTCCGTTTGAGATTAAGGGCCGCGCGCTAAATGGCTCACAGGAAATCATGGCCAGCCCGTGGGAGTTCACGAAGTCCGTCCAGTCGGGAAGGGAAGTCTCGAACCTGCTTCCGAATTTCCAAAAGGTCGTCGATCAAGTTAGTTTCGTTCGCTCAATGCGTACGGATCGTATCGATCATTCCACCGCGCAGTTCACCTTCGTCACCGGGCGCGGCTTTACCGGATTCCCCTCGATCGGCGCGTGGGTCAGCTATGCGCTGGGCACCGAGAATGCGAATCTGCCCGCCTACATTGCGCTGGGAGAGGGTGCGTCCATTGGCAGCCGTGCGCACTCCTCGGCATGGCTTCCTCCCGTCTATAGCGGCACGGCGATGCGTGGAGATGAGAAGTCGCCGATCTACAACATCAAACGTCCGGAGTCGATGACGGAGGATCAACAGTCGCGGCTGCTGCGGATGGTGAACGAGTTGAACCGCGAGCAGAAGGCGTCGCATCCGCTGGACCAGGATCTTGAAGCGCGGATCGCGAATTACGAGTTGGCCGCCAGGATGCAGTTGGAGGCTCTGCGCGTTGCGGATCTGTCGAGCGAAAGCGAAGCCACACGCAAACTCTACGGCATTGAGCAACAGGGTTCCGGCGAGTTCGGGCGTCACTGTCTAATCGCGCGGAGGCTGGTGGAATCCGGCGTTCGTTTCGTGCAGGTGTACGGCGGGGGCGGCTGGGACACGCACTCCAATATCGGCGGCCAGCTTCCGGGCTTGTGCCATCGCATCGATCAAGGCATGTCCGCGCTGTTGGCCGATCTGGAAGCGCGCGGAATGATGAAGGACACGCTGGTCGTGTGGTCCGGCGAGTTCGGCAGGCTTCCCACGATTGAGGCGCGAAACAACGCTCCGGGACGGGACCACAATCCGTACGGCTTCTCGATGTGGATGGCGGGAGCGGGAGTAAAGCCCGGCGTCGACTACGGCGAGACGGACGATCTTGGCTATGCAGCACTGCCCGAGTATGCCCTCGGCCACGCCGACATCCACGCGACGGTCCAGCACCTGCTGGGTGTCGATCATGCCAAGAACACGTTCTTCTACGAAGGCCGCGATGAATCGCTGGTTGGCGTCACTCCGGCGCGTGTTGTGAAGGAGATTCTCGCTTGATCGGGCGCCGGGGCTTTCTCGCGCTTGGCGCGGCAGCGCCGCTGTTTGCGAATGGTGGAGTGAAGCGTCTCACGCCCGGTACGCGAATCCGGATTGGTCTCAACGCGTTCTCCTTCAACAAGCCGTTGATGGACGGTACGATGTCGATCGCCGACGTGCTGGCCTATTGCGCCAAGCAGGGGATCGATGGTGTGGATCTCACCGGCTACTATTTCCGCGGCTATCCCAACGTCCCCACCGACCAGAACATATTTGAAGTCAAACGCTCCGCATTTCTGAATGGCGTCACCATTACCGGTACCGGCGTTCGAAATGACTTCGCGCTAACGGACGCGGCTGCGCGCCGCGCGGAAATTCAGTTGGCGAAGAACTGGATTGAGGTTGCGGCGAAGCTGGGCTCAGACATGGTGCGCGTTTTCTCCGGCCGTGAAGTTCCGAAGGGACACACGTTCGATCAAGTGTTGGAGTGGATGGTTCCGGCCTTTCAGGAGTGCGCTGCATACGGCGCAAAGCACGGCGTCATCGTGGGCTTGCAGCATCATCATGATTTCCTGAAGACCGCCGCAGAAACGATCCGCGTCGTGGACGCCGTCAAGTCAGATTGGTTCAGCGTGATTCTGGACGTCGGCAGCCTGCGCGCGGGCGACCCATATGAGGAGATTGAAGCGCTGCTGCCCTACGCATCCAACTGGCAGGTGAAGGAGCACGTTTGGTACGGCGAGAAGAAGGTGGACATCGACCTTCCCCGGCTCCGCAAGATTATCGACAAGGTTGGCTACCGCGGTTTCACGCCCATCGAAGCGCTGGGCAGCGGCGATCCACGAGAGGTTGTCACCGCGTTTCTGGCGAAGGTGCGGGCGGCGTTCTCCTAGTTCGGAGGCCAGCTCCGCGCACGGAACTGCTCGTCGACAATCAGAGCCTTCGTCCCCGGAGGCAGCACTTGCAGTCCCTTCAGAAATTCGATTACTGAGTCGCGGTTGTATTCCGAGAGCTTCTGGAAAGCCTCTCTCTCGGGTAGCGCTTCGCCATGATGAGCGAGCACGGCTTGGCGCAACGTCGTGAAAAGTCCATGGTGAAAGAAGGGGGGTTCGTTCGCCGCACCCCACAGCCGCTTGGTCAGGAAGCGCCGGTTTCCGCCGCTGAATTTGGGAGACCACACGAACCAGTTCATGTCCAGCGGCTCCGCCTGGCTTGACTCTGCGGGGTCTGTAATGTCATGCAGCTTCATGTCGGTATACGCGGGCACGATCAGCAGATTCCGATCCGGCAGGAGAGCCGTTAAACGCGGCTGGGGAAGGTCTGCGCTGGTTAGGTCGAGGCTTACGATCTCGGCTTCGCCGGGACGCAAATTGGTTGGCGGATTGTAAGGATTCGGCTCCGTATAGATCCAACCGTCCTTCGCCAGCGGCAGCGCCGGCACGTGGCAACGCGCGCAGCCGATCTCGCTGAATAGCTTCTCTCCATTGAAAACCGCAGACTCGATCTCGGGATCATTCGGAATCATTCGACCGGGCACCGCCAGGGCCGCTTGGTAGAGCGACACTGCGGTCATGTCGGCGCGAGTCAACTCGTTCCGAAAACCATCGCCGTCCAGGTCGCTATCTGTCCCAAAGCGCTCTGTAGACTGTATGCCGTGGTGGTGGTTAAACGCATTGTTTGAAAACTCGCGGATCGAAACGACGTTTCCGGCCTGATGCCACGGTCGTATGATAAGCGACGGCGGATCCAGAGGCGTGGGCGAGATCAGGCTCAGCCGGGATAGCCCCTCCACTTCGCTGTTGTCCCACCCGCCGTCCGCGCGGCGGGTCAGCTTACCGAAGGCGATGCCTTTCGCTGTCAAGTTAACGGACTCGCCCAGGGCAAGCGCATTGCGTTGCGCCTGAAGCTCCACCGTCATCTCACGGGCCAGCATCTCCAGATAGCCCGCTCCAAACATGCCGGTGGAAGATCGTTGATTGGCGACAGTCTGCAGGGAGAGGGCGCGGCCCTCCTCATCGTGGCCACCACGCGTTGGCAGTTTGTCGTTTGAATCGAACGTAGCGAAGTCCAGGCGCTGGCCAAGGACGAAAACGTTCGTGACGAAATCCCCGCCTCCGCCGCTGATCCCATAAGGCGTGTTGTGGCAGCCGACGCAGGAATTCGCGTCGGGCCCGGAGATTCGGTTGAACGAACGGCGTCCGGTTAGGGGTGACGACGGGTCAACCAGTGGGCGGCCGGTGCCCTTTGAAAGGGGACGCCCGCCGCCTTCCTCAGTAGTCCAGTTGGCACCGAAGATGTTCTTGCCGTGGAGAAGAAGTTCGAGAGTCGACAGACGCCGCTCCTGGCCATCCTGCAGGTGCCGGGTGAGGCCCACTTCGCGGCCGATTTGTGAGCGGGAGGCGGCGCGGCCGGCTTCTTCTCCAGCCACCAGTAAAGGCAGCACGAAGAAGAGGCCGCCTAGCAGCCAAAGACCCGCGCGCTTCATTGTCCGGCTGGTATCTTGATCTCGACCGCCACGGACGAACCGTCAGAAGCAATGGCCGCATTGGCGCTGGCGCGGATCGCGCCGGTCGATTTCACGGCGCTTACCATGATGGGTCCACCCGGAACATTCGGCACACTGAATTCGCCGCGCGTGTTGCAGGTAGCTTTCGCCTTGAAGCTGGGCGCGACGTCACTGGTAACAATCACTAGCGCCTTCGACACGGCCGCGCCCTTCGAGTTGACGACCTTTCCCGTAACGGTGCCCTGCGCGGCGCCTTGCGCGTTGGCGGGAACTATCGCCAACCCCGACAGAAACAACGTGAAGAGCAGTTGCTTTAGGTTTCTCATTGAGCTTATGTCCTTCTACCTTACGAAATTCAGAGCGTTCGCGAACAGGCGGCCCATGTCGCCGAATCCCGGGAAGATTGAGACACCGACAATGCGCCGGTTGGCGTTGATCGCGACCACGTTATTGCCGGCCGTGTCCACCGCCAGCACGGTGGCTCCGGCTGCCAGAGGGACAGTGGAATAGTTCCCGTTGATGAAATAGGGTCCCGGCGCAACGCCTTGGAGAATTGGATGAGCAGTATTCGAGTTGGCTAGGCTCAGCATGTTTGCGGGGTTCCGAGCCGCTCCAATTAGGAAGGGACTATAGCCCGCAGTCATCATGCGGCCATCGACGCGCCAACTCTGCGAGAAGACATAGGTTGCGAGGACGACTCCGCCGCCCTGATCGACAAAGTCGGCCAGGACATTGCCCAGCCCGGCCGGATCTCCGAAGCTGCTGTTCGACCAGACCATTACCGCACTGAGATCCTGTAGTTGGGCAAGAGTGGGCACGGCGCATCGGGGTAGTTCGACGATATCCTCCGTAAGGATTTCGCCGGAGGCGACCAGCGCATTCCGGGCCGATGTCGCGGAGTCACAGTGGAGCAGTCCGATCTTTCCGCCCTTGAGTGCAATGTCACCGACGTCGGTAACTCCGGCGAGGACGGGAGCGGTTGGCGGCGACGTTCCTCGAAGTGTCTTCCCCGCCACTACTGCCGTGGCGGAGGCGATCAGATTTCCGCCGATCGTCGGCACGCCGGTAAACGAAAACGTTCCGTTGGCCGCAGAGTTGGCGGTGCGGGTAAGAACCTGCACTTGCGCTCCCGCGAAGGGTGTCCCCTCATTCAGAATTCGTCCCGTCACGCGCGTTAGTGGATCGGGGATCAGGGTGACCACCACGTTGGCCGTCATCCCGGTGTTGCCGCCGAGGTCAATGGCGCGAGCTTTCAGCGTCAGCGAACCCTGCGCCGTCGTAGGCACCGTGAACTCGTAGGGCGCGGAGGTATCGGTGGCGAAATCCACGTTATTGACGAGCAACGTGACACCGGCCACCTGAACGTCGTCCTGTGCGTCCACTGTAACGGCGACTGTGCTTCCAGCCACCAGCGAAGCCCCGTTCTGCGGCGAGACAATGGAGACCGTCGGCGGTATGCCATTTCGGTCCTCCGCTGCAAGGAACTGTCCTATAAAGAACCGGGAGTTGCCATTCACCCCGTTCTCCGTGAACGCGCTTCCCTGGACTCCGACCATGTAGACGTAGGTGGCGTCGGCGGCAACACCCTGTCCATCGTAGTCGCCTGTGAAGTTCAGAATCGCGCGTGGAGCCAGCGTGGGATTGCTGATGTCGACAATCGGCACGCCGTTGACGAACAGGACATCGGCACCCATCGCGAAGGTTCCGGAAACCGCCACGTCGTTCAACCGGCCACCCAAAGCTTGCGCAGTCGAGTTCAGCACCAGCGGCGATGCGGGGTTAGTCAGATCGACCGACGTCATGCTGGAGTTGTAGTCGGCAACGATGGCGATGTTGCCGCGAATCTCTACGTCACGAGCATCCGAGAGTCCTGTGGTTACGAATCCACGGTTGACTGGCACGGCGGGGTTCGAGATGTCGATTACTCGAAGACCCGAAGTGCCGTCGGCAATCAGGGCCAGGTTCCGCTGAAGATCGACGGCGATTCCCTTACCTTGGCCGGGCGTGTCGAGCGACCCGATCAGGCTGGGCGAGTTTGCCAGCGCGACATTCACGATCGAGAGGCCATTGGCGCCGTTCGCGATGTAGGCGCGTCCCGCGCGGACCACAACATCCCTCGCTTCGCCGCCCGTAGCGAAAGTTCCGATGAGCACCGGCGTTGCCGGGTTCGAAATATTGATGATCTGCAAGCCGGCGGAGCCGTCCGCGATGTAGGCAAAGTTGCCGGCCACCGCAACGCCATTGGCATTGCCCGGCGTGTCCAGCGTCCCGACTACGGTTGGCGTGGCCTTGTTCGAAATGTTCACGACCTGCAGACCGGTGCCACCGGCCGCCACATAGGCGAAGTCGCCATTGACGGTGACGGCGTTCGCGAATCCTGCGATCGTAACGGCGCCCAATTGCGTCGGCGTAAAGCCTCTGACTACGCCGGCGGACGTCGCCGTGAACCCGCTGTTGGTAACGGTAATGGTACAGCTGCCGTCCACTCCGCCAAACACGCGGCCATCCTCCGCACCGAAGTTACAGATCGTGAGGGCATTCGACGCATAGTTCGTACCCCGGCTCTTCGCGGTCAGGTTGATTGTCCCGCCGCTCTTCAACTCGCCGGTGACAGTCAGTTGCTGAAATGCCTGGCCTTGAACCGAGTTCACGTTGATGAGGAAGCTTGTCGGGGTTACAGTGATTCTGCTCAGCGCCTGGCCTAAGTTCACGCTGCCCGGGTCGTTCGGGTTGCTTCCCGTCTGGACCTCGACGTTATCCGGCACGCCGTCGCCGTCGGTGTCCCTCAACAGCGGACTCGTCTTGTGGACGTTTATTTCGTCGCCGTCCGACAGGGTATCGCCGTCGGTATCGGGGTTGCTAATGTCCGTGCCAATCGTCAACTCATCGCGATTGTTCAGCCCATCACGGTCCTTGTCCAGGAGAGCATCGGCAGGGTTGTTGGGATCAAGACCCTCGCGGATCTCGATGTCGTCCGCGATGCCGTCGCCGTCCCGATCACCCGTAAGTACGACGCTAAGTGAGATGAAGCCCGGAGTGCCTTCATGAAGTGCCTGCACAATCGCGGTTCCGCTGGCTTTCGCGCTTACCAGTCCGCCGGCACTTACCGTCATGATAAGCGGATTACTTACGGTATAAGTTGTCCCAGGCGTTGAAGTAATGTTGCGTAGAGACCCGTCCGGGAAGCGCCCCATAACGACCAATTGCGACGTCTGATTAAGGGTTGTGAATGAAGAGACGGGCGACGTTACCTGGATCGATGTTGGGATGGGCGACACGCTGCCCAGCACAATCGGTGGAACATCAATGGCGCTGTTGGCGGAGACCGTGAAAAACGCCGACTCGCCCGAGGTTGTGACCCCGCCCGTTACACAAGTTGCGCGAGCCTTTACGGGGCCAAATCCCGCTGGGACGTTGGGGAGAATCCACGTACCATCAGACTTTACCTGAACGGTGCGATTTAGTACCGCTACGACACAATCCTCGCTAAGGGATGCTGCGAACAGCGAGGAGGCTGGTACCACGCAAAGCCCCAGGACCGCCAAGCCAAAAGCCGCGGCTCTCAAAGCAAGCCTCCGAAGCGTCGAATGCACGGAACACATAACCTCAACCCCTCCCAAGAACAATCTTCAATCTGTTTAACGAAACTCGTGGCTAGACCGGCGCGCGAACGGAAGAACGCAGCATGATCGAGCAATCCAGTATATCCGGATCAATCTTACACGGGTGTGATTATTTTGCAAGAGAACTGCCGAAAATTTCTCAGGTATCGTCTGTTACAAATTAGGGTCTTGACCTCATTGGAAATCGGATGGTAGGATACTCCGGACCCAATGCGCGACAAAAAAACTAAAAAACAAACTTTCGCCCGCCTTCTTCCAACGGTCGTTCTTGCCGCTCTGAGTTCGGCTCCCGCTCTGTATTCAGCACAACTTACGCTTGACTTCGAGGCCTTTTCCGATCTCACTGAGCTGACGACCCAGGTTCCTGGACTTACATTTGTTAACGGAACTGTGATCACGTCCACTGGCAGTCTCTTCGCCGATGAGGCACCCCCTTTCTCGGGAATTGCGGTACTGCTGGACGCTGGCGGCCCGATCGGAATTACTTTTCAGTTGGCGCAGTTGAAGGCTCTTTCGGTAACGGGTGTTTCCGCCTACTTCACGTATGTCTCGGCGGTGACGTTTGAGGCTCTGGCAGCGGATGGAAGCGTGATCGGCTCGGCCACATCCGCTTTTTCCGAAAATTTTGTCAGTTCCGGCAATGCTCCCAACGAGCTGCTGGAAGTCGTAGCGCCAGACATCCGTGCCCTCCGGATAACTGGCGATCTCGCGGGAGGGTCGGTGACTTTGGATGATTTGACGGTGACGTTTGAGCCCGGAAGGTTGAGTGGCGTGCCGGAGCCTCAGGCATGGATTTTGATGCTCGGCGGCATCGCGGCCCTGTGCTCCAGGCAAGCGGTGCGGCGCCTCTGCGGCGCGCGCCAGCCCACCCGCACCGGCGTTTAGCAGACGGCGCATCTGCCGTTTGAAAAGTGAAGAATCGTATTCGTTCGGAGGAGAGAATGAAACCAAGATCGCAAGGAATGCGTTCCGGTCTGACGTCCCTGGTCCTGCTTTCGGCAGCGTTGGCGCCCGCCTTTGGCCAGATGGAGACGACCGTGATGGAGCCCAACTCCGCACCTGCCGGCCAAGCGACGCAGGTTATGGTGACGGCGAACATCGACCCGACGGCTAAGGTTGGCCTTGGCAGTGTCCGGCTGGAGCGTCTGAACGCCGACGGACAGGTTATCGCGATCCTGGGCACGCTCCACGACGATGGCCTGGATGGCGATCAGAACGTAGGCGACTACCAATATTCGTTGCGATTCTCCCTCTACAGCACGACTCAGGAGCAATGGCGCTTTCAAGTATCGGCCGGAATCACGGGGAAAATCACCCGCGCGAAGTCCGATCTGATGCTCTTCTCGTTCGTGGGCGGAGCTAATTCTTCCGTGAAGATCACGTCGCCTGAAACCCTGACGTTCACCAACGTTCCGATGGCGACGGTGAAGGGCACCGTGGGAGACCCCGCGGCAACCGTTAAGGTCAACAACATTCCGGCCACGGTTACTGGAACGGAATTCATGGTCCAGGTACCTCTGATGGAAGGCAACAATCCGCTGTCGGCGGTCGCCATGGCCGGCAACGTGGTGTCGCAGGACGTGATCCAGGTGAACCTGGATACAACCGCGCCGCGCGTCACCATCGTGTCGCCTGAAGTTGGAGCAACAACGACCGCAACATCCGTTCAGGTATCTGGCCTGGTCAACGATATCGTCGTGGGGACGGTAAATGATCAAAACGTCGGCGTCAAGGTAAACGGCGTAACGGCGGCTGTGGCGAATCGAAGCTACATAGCCACGGTGCCTTTGCAATTGGGGCCGAACGCGATTCAGGCTGTTGCGGTTGACCGCGTCGGCAATACCAACATGGTTTCCGTCAATCTGCAGCGCATCGCCGCCACGACGCCCCGGATTCAGATCGTGTCTGGCGCGGGACAAAGCGGCATCGCCGGATCGATCCTTCCGCAAGCACTGACGGTGCAACTGCTGAACGCACAGGGCCAGCCTGTGGCGAATCAAGACGTGGTCTTCGATGTTTCGCGGGGAAATGGCCTCGTCAATGGCGCTCCTTCCACTACGGCGCGCACGGGCACAAACGGCCAGGCGCAGGTGCAATTCCGGCTCGGCAACCGCTCCGGCTCTGGAAATCATCAGGTGGATGCCATCGCCACCGGATTTCAGGGAGCCGCGAGTTTTCTTGAAAGCGCCACGCCGGCAGCGGCCAGCCGCATCGTTCCCGACTCCGGCAACAACCAAATCGGCTTAGTAGGAAGCAACCTGCCGCTTCCGTTCGTCGCCATCGTCACGGACTCAAACTTCAACCGGTTGGCGAATGTTCCGGTCGCCTTCAAGGTGATCGCCGGTGGTGCAACGTTCGCGGGCTCATTGACGACGTTGACAACCAGCACCGACAGCGATGGCCGCGCGCTGGCGATCCTTCAACTAGGTGGCACCAGCGGCAACTCAAACAATCGCGTGGAAGCCAGCATCACGGGCGGCACGGGAAATCCCGCAGTGTTCCTGGCCTCCGCACGGCTGCCGGGCGATCCTGCCGAAACGCAGGTCTCGGGCACTGTCCTCGACAACAGCAACATGCCGCTGCGCAATGTTACCGTTCGCCTGCTGCAGACAAATCAGGGGAACAACAACTCGCAGCCCCTTCAGGTTGGCTCACCCGTGGTTACCGATGCCGCCGGTTACTTCAAGATGAAGCCGGTTCCCGTGGGCCTGTTCAAGATCATGGCCGATGGATCGACGGCGGGCGCCTACCCGACGCTTGAATACGACATCCTCACCGTCTCCGGCGTTGACAACAACGTGGGCGTGCCCATCTATCTGCCGAAGTTGAACCCCGCGAACAAGGCCTGCGTCGATCAGACTACCGGCGGGACAGTCTCGATGGCGGAAGCGCCGGGTTTCTCGCTGAAGATCCAACCCGGGTCCGCTACGTTTCCCGGTGGGTCGCGCTCCGGTTGTGTGACCGTGTCGCTGGTGAACGGTGACAAGATTCCGATGGCGCCCGGCTTCGGCCAGCAGCCCCGGTTTATCGTTACGATTCAGCCCGTGGGCACGAAGTTCAATCCGCCCGCACAGATCACTCTGCCGAACGTGGATGGCTTGCCGCCCAGCGCCGTCACTGAGATGTACTCCTACGATCACGACCTGGCGTCCTTCGTCGCCATCGGAACCGGAACCGTATCGGCCGACGGCGCGCTGATCGCTTCAGACCCCGGCGTGGGAGTGATTAAGGCGGGATGGCATTGCGGTGGCAATCCGAATTCCTCGGGAACCGTCGCTACCTGCCCAGACTGCCAGAAGTGCGTTGGGACCGCCTGCCAGACCGACAATGCCAAGTCCTGCAACGACGGAAAAGTCTGTACCTCTTGCGCGGGTGGGCAGAATCCGGCCGCCGACTGCTGCAAGGACGGCTCCTGCACTGGCAAGAAGCTGGCCGATCAGGATGAGACCGGCATCGTCCCCAAGGAATACGACGTCACCAAGATCATTCAGGCCATCAATGAGGGCGTGGATGCGGTAACGAAGTTCGACCCGACCCAAACGTGCAAGGTGAACAAGTTTGGCGCGAAGGTTGGAATTAAGATCACGTCGACCAAAAGCTGCTGCGAAGCCGCCGGGGGTCTGGTGAACGCCTCGAAGTACGGCGGATATATCAATCTCGACGCGCCCGTGGGCGGCAAGTGCCAGTTCCCGACGCCGCTTACTGTGCCGGGCGTTGCCGGTATCAATGTCCAGGTGGGCTTCGGACTTGGCGGCAGCATCGGTGCCACAGGCTACGACTACTCGAACCCCGCCTGCGGAACATGCTCCTGGTCGATCGACTACAAGGCGAACGTCACCGTTCTCGGCGGTGTCGTCGGCTACCTGGGCAATCCCAACATTCTTCGGCTTGAGGGCAATGTAAAGGCCGAAGGGTCGGTAAGCGGAAAGGCCGACTGCAATGGCTTTGGACCTGTCAAGGGTTGCGCCGGTCCCCTGTCGGTTGAAGGAGCGTTCGTCATCGCGAACGGTCTCGGGGGAAGCAGCAAGCTATCGCACACTTTCAACGATCTGAAATACTGCATCGGGGGATAATAGCCCTACATGCGGGAATTCGGATTAGCAGTGGCGGCGCTCGCCGTCGCGTTGCAGTGTGCCAGTGCGCAGGCCCCTGTTCCGCCGCCGCCGTCGTCGCGGCTGAAGATTGATTTCGCGGCTCCTCCGCAGGACCACGTGGTGGAGTTCTCGCCGGACAAAACGCGGGCCAGCCTCAACCCAATCCGGTTCACCTTTCGGGGTTGGGTCTACGCTCCAGAGGGCTTGTCGATGACATCCCCGGACGCGAACAAGTTTCCGCCGGAGGAGCGCCGGCTTCGGGATGCGCTTGCCGCCGCGAAGAAGCAGGGAATCATCGCCATCGTTCCCTTCTGGAGCCCCGCCGAACAGGCCGGGGTGAAAAAGACAGTTTCCGAGCCGAACGTTAACGCGGGAATGACCAGCTTCCTCCGAAGCGTCGAAAATTCCATCTTCCTGGGCAAGGTTCTCTACGGCCCCTATTCGATCATGCTGGTTCAACACATCGGAGAGAGCTTGCCGGCCTCGCAGGCGCCGGCCCGCTACACTTTGAAGAAGGTTGGGGATCAGTATTACCTCACCGACGATCTGTCCGCCGATCCGGTCTTCATGTACCTTACTGAAAAGTATGTCCGGCAGCTTGTGGCGCAGATCACGGGCCAACAACCTTGAACGAGAAAGATCCCGGATGAAAAACACTATCTTGCTTCTCTTCGCGATGGCCCCGTCGCTATTGTCCCAGGCGAAGGCGCCTGCGGCGAACCGCGCGCCAGAGGCCGTTGCGTCCGACGGGATCTCAAAGGAACTTGCCGACGCGATCCTGATCGAGCTCCGGCAGATCCGCCAGTTGCTGGAACGGCAGCAGTATCCCCCTCTGGCGGCGGAGCCGGAGCCGGTCGTGTTGCGCGGCAAAGTCAAAGTCCCTTCCGATGACCGCTTCCTGGGCGATGCCAAAGCACCGTTGACGATGGTTGAGTTCACCGACTACCAGTGTCCGTTTTGCCGCGAATTCCACCGCGATACCTTCCCGGCGTTGAAGCGAGACTTCATCGACACTGGAAAGCTTCGTTTTGTGAGCCGTGACATGCCGCTTGATTTCCACCAGCGCGCCCAGGCTGCCGCGGAAGCCGCGCGATGCGCGGGCGAGCAGGGAAACTTCTGGCAGATGCGCGAACTGCTTTTCCAGGACCACACGAAGTTGACGCCTGAAGACTTTTCCCGTTACGCCGGGCAACTGAACCTCAACAGCGCTTTGTTCCAAAACTGCGTCGGCACAAGTAAATTCGAAGTTGACGTTCGATTGAACCTTGCGCAGGCGGGATCTTTGAAGATCAGTGGAACACCCGCGTTCCTCATTGGGCCCACGACCGAAGAAGGCGTGGAGGGCGAGATCGTGGAGGGCGCCTATCCGTTGAACGTCTTCGTCGAGAAGTTGAACCAGCTGCTGCCGAAGCCTTAGGCTATGCCCGCTGCCGCACTCGACGTAGTGGAGTCTCAGAAGGCTCTGCCCTACGCCGTTGCTGCGGCCGCGCTCCTTAGCGTCCTTTTCGCGGCTGCGGCAATCGTGCGGGGCCATCCCCTGTTGTGGATTGCCAGCGCTCTATGCGTCCTGATTTTGGGCACAGTCTTCTCCGCCTCCCGGAAACCTCCTCGCCTGCTTCTTCGGATCACGCCCGAAGGGTTTCACGCCTACCGTAGATGGGACCTAATTCGCGGCCGGCCGTACCGGAGCTTCGCCGCCGACGGGATGTTCTTCCCATGGAAACAATTCTCGGCTGTCACGATTGAAACGCGAAACGCGGCCTTCGTCGGAAACACCCAGGAACGAGTGCTGCGCCTGAAGCCGAGATCTGTAGACCTCGACCGGCGCTGGAGCCAGGATGCCGATGACCCGGATTTCCTTATCCAAGCATCGGAGCAAAGCCTGCCTGAAACCGAACTGCTGACCCTCTTCGAGAAGGCCATCGGGACGGGGCGCCTGGAGTCGTACGATCTGACGCGCTCCCCCATGTCAAATCACTAGTAAACTTTAATTAATGATGATGCGGCAGCCGCTAAGTCATTTAGTTTGACTAAAGCCCTGTCGGGTCACGTCGTCCATAAACAAATTCACATAGCGGCATAAACCAGACGTTAATACACTGCGAGCTACGACCCGAACCAGTTCATTACGGTTGGCGGCTTGGTGCCTCGCAATCCGATCTACGGTCTGCCGTCGGGCGACTATCGCAACGGCGGTCCTGGGTTCACGCCTCGCGGCTTCAACGGCCCCGGCGCCTACCAGCGTCCCCGCGAGATTCGTCTTGGCTTCCGTTTGATGTTCTAAGAAGCGGAAAATCGCGTTAGAAGTGAGGGCCGGGGGACAGCTTCCGGCACTTTTCCATTAGCGTCGAAGAGTCTGCTGCCTAGCGATACAATCCTAGGAGCATGACAAAGAGCCTGCTTGTTCTGGTCCTCGCCGCCACTGCGTCCCTTGCGGCAGACCCCCTTCCGTCGTGGAACGACACGCCGCGCAAGACCGCGATCATCGCCTTTGTCGAGAAAGTGACGAAGAGTGGTTCGCCGGATTTCGTTCCCGTGCCGGAGCGGATCGCCGTCTTCGATAACGATGGAACGCTTTGGTCGGAGGCGCCGGTCCCGACGCAGCTTTTCTACGCTTTCTCGGAGTTAAAGCGCCGCGCGCCGGCTGAGCCGGAGCTGGCCGCCGATCCGATGGTGAAAGCGGCTTTGACAGGCAATGTCGAAGCACTGAAAGCCAATCAAATGGCCGGACTGATTCGCATCGTGGAACTTACGCACAGCAACATGCCTGCCGACACCTTTCGTTCGCGTGTTCAGGCGTGGACGAAGACGTTTGAACATCCGCGATTCAAGGGCGGCCTTGCCGGAACAACATACCAGCCGATGCAGGAACTGCTCAGCTACCTGCGCGCCAACAGCTTCAAAACGTTTATCGTCTCCGGCGGTGGCGAGGATTTCATGCGCGCCTTCACGGAGGTTCTCTACGGAATTCCACCTGAGCAGGTGGTGGGTTCAAGCGGCGAAGTGAAGTACGCGATGACGGATGGTAAGCCGGTTCTGACGAAGGTCTCGGGTCACATTTTCGTCGACGACAAGCAGGGGAAGCCCGTCGGAATCTATCGTCAGATTGGACGACGCCCCATCTTCTGCGCGGGCAATAGCGATGGCGATCAGGCGATGCTGGAGTACACGACGATTGGCAACCCACGCCCCAGCTTCGGGCTGATTGTCCACCATACCGATGCCGGCCGCGAGTACGCCTATGACGCGAAACCGCCCGCCAGTGGCACTCTTATCACTGCGATGAAAGCCGCGCCGAAGCATGGGTGGCGCTTAGTCGACATGAAGAACGATTGGAAGACGGTCTTTCCGCCAAAGTAGTCTCAACCGGGCTGCACGTGGATGGTTTACTAGAACGCGAATAGCTTCTTGGCGGTGAGGCCGCGGATTTTTGCGCGATCAGCCTCGGAGGCGTAGTCGAACATCAGGTTCAACAGCTCCGCGCTCTGGTCGAACTCAGGCATTGTGTAACCTAACGCGCCCCAAATCATCCGGTCGGGGCCGAACGCCTCGTAAGCCTGACGGACCAGCGGCTTCGCATCGGCATATGGATAGCCGTCCTTTGACGAGTAGTGAATCGCCGCATACTTCATGAAGACGCGCGGGAACTTCGCCAGTTTCAACACCTCTTCATAGTCCGCCGCAGTCCCCATTCCGGCGCGAGCCAAGTGATCGAGGATCACCGGAACGCCTCGAAACTCCGCGGCCAGCGCGCCGATCTCCGGGGCATGATGTGGAAGAAAGTGTGTCTGGACAGCCATGCCAAGGTCGCCGGCGGCCTTCCAGACCCGCTTGACGCGCGGGTCTCGTAAGTCGCGGTTGGTGATCGGGCCGCTCTTAAGCGGCGGGACATCCGGCTTGTTCATCGCGTGAATGCGAAGCGCCACCAGCCGGTTCCCATACTTCTTTTTCATTGCGGCCATGCGCCCCGGCGTCTCGTCGAGGACCGGGTCCAGCAGGCACGTTCCCTTGAAGAATCCGGGCGAAGGCTCATGCTGGAAGCAGTACTCGAGATACTCGTGATTGTCCTGATACGGTTCCGGATGAACGACGATTGCGTGATCGATGCGGGATTCCGCGATGAACTTACGGTAGTCTTCCAAGTCGCGGGTGTCGGGGTCGTAGGTGGAGTCCGGATGCAACGGCCAGCGCTTGCGGTCGCGCGCGAACATGTGGATATGCGTGTCGATGATCAGGCCGGAGGGCCGTGGAGCGGCCGCGAGTGGGGTTGTGGCAAGGGCGAGAAGATGGCGGCGGCTAAGGGGGTAGGACATCGGGAGATCAGTCTATCATCCTACGCCGCCCCGGGCTGCCGCTTCCTTCTGCGCTGAAGGTCCCGTTCAGAGTATTTGACGATACTGATATTTCCGTCGGGTTCCAGCCGGGCATGCTTGACCTCAGCTAAGTCGTCAATACCGCCCTGACGCAACTGGCTGTGCAGCCCGTCTCCGCAAGAAGAAGCGGAAGAGCAGGAACAGGAACCAGTAGATCAACGTTCCCCGTACCACGAGTTCCAGCGGCGAAACCTGAAACTCGAACAGACTTATCAAAAGTTTCATGGCGCGTTTTTACTTTTGAGTATCGGTCAGCTTACCGCCTTTGCGAATTTAGCCCTAGAAAGTGCACGACGCGGGCGCGTTGACTGGATTGCACCGCGCCTTGGGTCCGCCGAGTGACACGCTGTACCCCGATCCATCCGCCTTCCAGTCGAACGGGTAGTCGGTGCTGAGAATCTGTGCGCCGCTGGCGAGCCCCGCATCCCGGCGCGTCGTGTCGCCACCCCGCACAGCCGCTGCGCCGCCATCAGTCATCGTGCGAACCAGATAGCCCTTGCGGACCAGGTCCGGGATCTCAGGCGACTTGGCGTCATTCACCTTGACGAAAGCCGCGTCCGGAGTGCCGGGTTTGCCGTTGGTGAATATCGCACGGCCCTGAAGCGACGGATGCCCGTCAGTGTAGAGCGGCGTTACCCGCTCCTGATCCAGCAGGAAGACCACCTTCCCGCGGGCGAACGTGAGTGGAGGCCACCCGTCCTGAAGAATGGCCGCCTCTAGCGTCTCATGCTTGCCCCGAACGTCATCCGGCGTGACGAGTTCGCTGTCGCTAAATACCGTTCGAATCTCCGCGTCCAGCGCGTCCATCGTTGCTTTCGTGATGGTTTCCGGCTGTACCAACTCCGGTCGTGAGCGCCCGTCCTTGTTCTCAATCAGCACGTAGATCGGGAGATGACCGGGGTGAGCCTTCGACCAAGACCGGACGCCCTGAAGGCACTCAGCCAGCGTTGCACAATGACTTCGAAAATCGATATCGCTGACGTGGAGCACCTTGAAGCCCGGTCTCTTCATAGCTTCGTCCCAACCCGGGGGCAGCGGATCGACGCCGCCGTCTTTTGCCGCCAGCCGCAGGTACAACGGGCTCGCGAACAATCCACCTTTCGCGTCGCCATACACGTCCAGTTCGATCTGGCGGACCCCGGCGTCCAACTGCGCCTTAATCGACGGATGTTTGTAGGCCAGCGACTCGGCGGTTTTGGGGTTGTGGTTGCGCAGCATGGACATCTCAGCCGGTGCGAGCCCGGCGTGATAGCTGTTATGCGTCCCGACAATCTGGATCTGATTCATTCGCAGCGGCTCTTGCGCGGCGGTTCCGAAAACGAGAGCGGCCAGCACAAGGTAGCGGGACATATTCCAAGCATACGAGGCGGGTGTTTCGATCTGATGTGACGCCTGTGCCCGGATTTTTCTCTTGACAGCAGTGAAAGGTCATCTCATAATGAACACTGTTCAGTGAACGATGTTCATTGACCCGGAGGCGGCAACAAACCGATGTCTACACTGGCCTGGAAGAACCTCTTTCACGACAAGATCCGCCTCTTCGTGACTCTCACCGGCATCGTCTTCGCGTTGGTCCTGATCATCGTTCAATTCGGGCTTTTCCTGGGGTTTCTCGAGACTACGGCCAACGTTGTCGTATATTCCGGAGCCGATCTTTGGATCTCCGCACCGGGCATTCCGCACGTGAATGCGGGTGCGCCAATGCTCGAAAAGCGCCGCTACAAGGCGCTGTCGGTGGCGGGTGTGGAACGCGTGGACCGCTTCGCGCTGAACTTCGTCAACTGGAGGCTGCCTTCCGGGGCGGAGCAGGCGATACAGGTTGCCGGGTTCGACCTGAACGGGCGGATGGGCGGGCCGTGGAACCTGATCGAAGGCTCCGTTGAAGATCTCCGGGGCGAGGACACGATCATTCTCGATGAGCTGTATAAGCAGAAGCTCGGCGTTGAGCGCGTTGGCGAGACGGTGGAGATTTCAAACCGCCGCGCCCGGGTGGTGGGATTCACCTCCGGAATCCGCAGCTTCACGACTTCGCCTTACATCTACACCAGCTTTAAGAACTCGCAGAACTACACGCAGATTGCTTCGGGAGAGACTTACTTTCTCTTGGTGCGGTTGCAGCCTGGCGCAGACCCCCAAGCCGTGAAGGCTGCGCTGGGCGAGGCGATTCCGGGCGTCGAAGTTTCCACGAACGACGAGATGGCAAAGCGCACGCAGAACTATTGGCTGTTCTCCACCGGTGCCGGCATCACCACTCTGCTGGGGGCGTTTCTCGGCCTTGTTGTGGGCGTGGTCGTAGTCGCGCAGACCATCTATTCCGCCACGGTCGATCACATCCGCGAGTTCGGAACGCTGAAGGCGATGGGAGCGCGCAACAGCTACATCTATCGCGTGATTATTGAGCAGGCGCTGCTTTCGGCCACGATGGGTTACGCGGTGGCGATCTGCATCGGGATCTTTATTTCGCGCTCTTCCGCCGCGGGCGAAGCGGTGATTCTGCTGCCCAACGAAATGATCGGCGGAGTATTTCTGCTGGCGCTGGGCATGTGCGTTGCGGCGTCGATTCTGTCGATTCGCAAGGCGACTACCATCGATCCGGCGATGGTCTTCAAGGGGTGATGGAATGCAGCCGCTAATCGAAATTCGAAACGCGTCGAAAGTTTACGGAAGCGGGTCTGCGGCGGTTCACGCGGTCCGCGAAGCGAACCTGGAAGTGGCGCCGGGCGAGGTGCTGCTGATGATGGGTCCGTCGGGCTCCGGAAAGACGACGCTGCTCTCGATGATGGGCGCGATCCTGCGGGCAACATCGGGCAGCATCAAGCTGCTGGGGCAGGAGATTGTAGGAATGAAGGAATCCCGCCTTCCCGATATCCGTCGGAACAATATTGGGTTCATCTTTCAGGGCTTCAACCTTTTTCCCGCGCTGACGGCCCGGGAGAACGTCGAGGAGGCATTGAAGTTGAAGGGCTTCTCGCGTGCGAAGGCCCGCGACGAAGCGGCGCGGCTTCTCGATCAGGTAGGCCTCGGAGATCGCGCCGGGCATCATCCCGCGGATCTCTCCGGCGGGCAGAAGCAGCGTGTGGCGATCGCCCGCGCGTTGGCAGGCGATCCGAAAATTCTGCTGGCGGATGAGCCGACGGCGGCGCTGGATTCAACCAGCGGCTACACCGTGATGGAGATTCTCTCCACGCTGGCGCGCGACCATGGCCGCGCTGTCGTGATCGTTACCCATGATTCCCGGGTGCTGGACTACGGCACGCGGCAGGTGCATATCGAAGACGGACGGCTGGCGGAGCCGGTGTTGACCGAAGGAGCTTTGGCATGAATCGAAAAGTATGGATCGCCGGCGGTGCGTTGTTGACGGCAGCCGTAGTGTGGTTCGTTCGCGCACCGGCGACGGCATCCGCCGATCCGGCAGTGCAACCGGCGGGTCTGGAGGCCACGACCGGCTTTGTAGTTGCCGCGGGACGCGTGGAGCCGATTTCGGAGGAGTTGAAGATTGGCTCGGAACTGGACGGCAAGCTGGCGCGTGTCGAGGTGGACGAAGGCGACCGCGTCCGTCGGGGCCAGTTGATCGCCGTGCTGACCAACAGCGACTACGCTGCGCGCGTTGCCCTGGCGGAAGCCGTGGTTCGCGAGCGCCAGGCGGAGTTGGAGCGTGTCGAGAATGGAAATCGCGACCAGGAAAAGCGTGAGTCCAACGCGATGGCGCGGGAAGCGCAGGCGGTGTTGGCGAACGCCGAATTGGAGCGTGGCCGGCGGGAATCGCTGCTGAGCCGGGGAGCGATCTCCCGCACCGAGTTCGACTCGGCGGACCGGGAGTTCAACATTGCGCGGGCGCGCCTTGCCGCGGCGGAGGAGCGGGCTTCGTTGGCGCACGAGGGCTCTCGCGTCGAGGACCGGAAGCGCGCGCAGGCGGAACTTGCGCGGGCCGAGGCTCAATTAGCGGAGGCGAAAGCGATGCTGGCTAAGACCTACATCCGGTCGCCCATCGACGGAATCGTTTTGCGGCGCAAGCTGCGGGCCGGGGAAAGCGTGTCCGCGGATCGCGGCGATCCCGTCGTGACGCTGGGCGACATTTCACGGTTGCGCGTTCGCGTCGATGTCGATGAGACCGATGTGTCGAGGATCGCCGTAGGACAGACGGCCCATGTTACGGCGGAGGCCTATGGGGACCGGCAGTTCACGGGCAAAGTGGTTCGCATCGGCGAAATCCTGGGACGGAAGAATGTCCGGACTGATGAGCCGACGGAGCGGGTGGACACGAAGATCCTGGAGACCCTGATTGATCTCGATGCGGGCCAGCAGATCCCGGTTGGGCTGCGCGTCGATGCCTACATTCACGCTGGAGGAAAATCTTGAGGCTTGCCGCGTTTGCGCTTCTGGTGCTTCCCGCCGCAGCCGAAACGCTTGGACTTCGCCAGGCGGTGGAGAAGGCCGCGGAGATGAGTCCGGATGTCGCTATCGCCCGGCTGCGCATCGTTGAATCGCAGGCCGAGGCGGGGGCCACGGCCGCAGCGTACAAGCCGCAGTTGAACGGCCGCGTCGAAAGTTCGCGGCAGACGACGAACCTTCAAGGGATCGGACTCTCCTTCCCGGGCGTGCCCGCGCGAATCGGTCCTTACTGGCTGTTCAATGCGCGTCCCGTTCTGACGCAGGTTCTGTTCGATGGACCGCTGCGGTCGCAGATCAAAGCCGCGCGGGAGACCTATCAGCAGAACCGCCACAGCGCCGACGCCGTGCGCGAAACGACGCAGCTTGCAGTGCTGGAACTTTACCTGCAAGCGCTTCAATCTGACTCACGTATCGGCGCGTCGCGGGCGCGTCTTGAAACCGCGAAGGCGGTGCTGAAACAGGCGGGCGATCGTGAACAGTTGGGCGACGCAAGCAAGCTGGATGTGGCGCGCGCCACGCAGGAGTTCCGAAACGAGGAAGCGACCCTTGCACAGCTTCAGCGCGATCTTCGCGTCTTGAAGGCGGCTCTGGCGCGGACGATCGGCCTTGCCAGCGACGAATTCGAGCTGGAGGCTCTGCCGGTCTCGCCTGTGGCTTTGGTGCCTCCGGCAGAGTCCTCGATCGAAGTAGCCGTTGCGGAGCGTCCTGAAACTCTGTCCATCGCGTCCTCGATTCGACGAGCGGATCTCGAGTCGGAGCGGGCTAAGCGCGAATACTGGCCCAAGTTGAGCTTCGCCGCCGATTTCGGAGTTCTCGGCAGGAGTCCGGCGCAGAACGTCTCTACGTACACTGTTGGGGCGGCGTTGTCGTTTCCTATCTGGACCAGCGGGCGGATCGAGAACGAGCGGGAGGCCGCGCAGGCCCGGGCCGCACAGGCGCGTGAATCCCAAAGGCAGACGCGGCTATCTATTGAAGAAGACGTGCGGCGTTCGCTGATCGAATGGAACGCGTCGCGGGAAGTGCTGCAAGCGTCGGAGAAAGCCGCCGCGGCGGCGAAAGAGAGTGTTGATTTGTCGATCCTGCGGTTCGAATCCGGCCTCTCGACGAATATCGAGACCAGCACGGCTCAAGCTCGCTTGGCGGAAGCGGAGGATCTTGCAATCCGCAGCCGTTACGACGTTTTCCTGGCCCGGGCACGGAACTCGCGCGCGCGCGGACGCGTCCTTTCGTTTTTCGAGGGAATTTGATCGATGCTACGAACGTTGTGTGTCTTCGGCCTGTTGTGCGCCACCTTGACGGCGGATAGCCGCAATCAGGACTTCACGGATTTCACGACACCTTTACCGCTAACGCCCGGTGACACGTTGGTTGTCGGCATCGTAGGCGGCTGGGAACGCTGGGACCATCCCGAGAAGATCATCGGCCGCATTGCCATCGGCGTCCGCGAGAAGAGGATGCCGGGTGTCTGGGTGGAAACCGTCGAGAATCACAAACTCTATCTCGCCGAGCAGCTGATCACGAGAGCGTTTCCGAATCCAGCCCAGGCGCGCATCGTGCTTTTCGGGCAGAGCCTCGGCGGCACGGCGACGGTGCGCCTCTCACAGCGGCTTCAGGAACTGGGATATCCGGTGCTGTTCGCCGGCATTGTCGACGCCATCAACAACTGTGGCGCGCCGATTCCCGCCAATGTCGCGACGGCGATCAATCTCTATCAAAACGACAGCTGGCTGATCAACGGCGCTTCAGAAATCACGGCGGAGAATCCGGAGGCGACACGCATTCTCGGCAACCACCGTTTCGAGTACTCGTCCAGCACTCCGACGGCATGGCCGGCGTACGAGACGCGGCTGCGAAAGACGTTCATGCGCGGGCATCTGAAGATGGAGTACGACCCGGAAGTGATTCGCCTGATGCGGGCGCACGTGCTGACAGCGATCCCGCAGTGGACCGAACGGGCGCGCACCCAACTCGCCGCGGCCCGCCAATAAACTTTCCGCCGGTTGGGAATCCTTCCTCCCCCGCGAAAGCATCTCTTCCATAGTTGTCGAAATTCGAAAGGAAACTTCAAATGAGAAGACTGGAAGGGAAAGTCGCGGTTATAACCGGATCCTCCAAGGGGATTGGCGCGGCGATCGCGCAGCAGTTTGCCGCCGAAGGCGCGTCCGTGGTTGTGAACTACGGACGGTCGAAGAAAGAGGCGGACCAGGTTGTGAGTGAGATCGAAGGGAAGGGTGGGAAAGCGTTCGCGGTGCAGGCGGACATTGCGAAGTCCGATGACGTGACGAAGCTTTTCGACTCCGCGAAGGAAAAGTTCGGACGTATCGATGTGCTGGTGAACAATGCCGGCATCTACGACTTCGCCCCGCTGGCCGGCATCACGGAGGAGCACTACCGGAAGCACTTCGATCTGAATGTTTTTGGATTGATCCGCGCCACTCAGGAAGCCGTGCGGCATTTTGGAGACGGAGAAGGCGTGGTAGTCAACATCAGTTCGATCGTTTCAGTGACGCCACCTCCGGGTGGCGCTGTCTATAGTGCAACGAAAGCCGCTGTAGACGCGATCACGCGCGTGTTTGCGATGGAGCTTGGCCCCAAGGTACGCGTTGTTTCGATTTCACCCGGCATGGTGGATACGGAGGGCTCGCAGGAGAAAGGCATTGTTGGCTCCGATTTCGAGAAGATGGCTATTTCCCGCAGCCCGATGGGCCGTCTGGGTAAGCCGGAGGACATCGCACAAGCGGCGACGTTCCTCGCTTCAAGCGACGCGTCGTGGATGACTGGTGAGACTGTTCTGGTTGGAGGCGGGCTCCGGCTCTAAGGCTGTCCGGAAAAGGCCCGGGGTTGCGTCCCGGGCCTTCGAGCCTAGAGGCCGTCAATCGTCAGCGTAGTGTCGGCCCGTTTCCACGCCTCGGCGTATTCGCGCTCCACTCGTTTAGCGGCCTCGGTTTTGTTCTGCGCTTTTAAGGACTCCATCAGCCCGAAGAGAATTCGTCCGTTCCGTGGAGAACGCTTCAGACCCTCGCGAAATACCTGCTCGGCCTCCACCGCTCTGCCCGCCTTCAGCAGCGCCCCGCCGTAGGATTCGCGCATAGGGTGGTACCAGTCCGGCGGCTCATCGTAGTTCAACTGCGCTTCCGTATCCACGGCCGCCTTGAGATGTTCCAGCCGTGCCGCATCGGACTTCGCCATCCTCGCGGACAGCAGGTGATCCGCAATACTCACTACCGTCGCGGCGCGTGAGTTCATCCACATTGCGTCTTCCGGAATCTTCGCCATCGCCGTTCGAAATTCGACGGTCTCCACGCCTGCATTGTCACCCTGCTGATGCATAGCCATCGCACGCGCCCAGTGCCACAACGCGGTGGAGATGGGAAGCGTCGCAGGAGGCTTGGGGATGGCGCGCAATCGGTCCCACTGGCGGAACCGTTCCAGCATGAACCATTCGTAGGGCACGAACACGTCGGCAATTGCGGGCATCACTGCGACGACTGGCTGGACGGCCTCCGTGAGTTCCTTTGCGGCCTTCAAGGTGTCGTCGCGCCGGCCCTGCATGGAGCGCGAATAGGCGACGAAGTGGATGTTGTGAATGAAGTACGCGAGGTAGCCGGAGCTGGTGTTGCCGCTGGTCTTGAAATACTCGCGGTCCAGTTGGACGGCGCGAACGTTGGTGCTGGCGGCGATTTCGTAGTCGCCCGTCAGTAGCCAGATATGCGCCGGCATGTGCACCAAGTGGCCCGCCCCGGGAACGATGCCCATCAGGCGCTGCGCGCTGGGAATGGCCCGTTCCGGCGTCGGCGACATCTCCACCGCATGGATGTAAAGGTGGTTCGCGCCCGGATGCAGGGGATTGCGCCGCATCACGTTCTCAAGTACTTCAATTGCCTCCGTCACTCCGGAAGCCGCGACGCCTTCCCTGTCGAACCACTGCCAGCGCGTCTTCGTCATGATCGCTTCCGCGTAGAGTGTGGCCGCGTCCAGATCGTCCGGGTTCGCCGTCACGATGTTCTTCATCGCCGCGATATAGGCGTCGTCGTTGCCCGCGGGGCAATGCGCGCGCGCGGCTGCGGCGTAGGGATGGTGGACGCCCTGGAGAATCGCGCAGAACTTCTCCACGTCGTAGCCGTCGATATCCATGTTGACGTACGGCCCGACGGACGCCGCCATGCCCCACTTGGGCATCGGATTCGCCGGGTCGAGTTCGGATGCCTTCTTGAAGCTGGCATATGCCGCGTCCCGGTTAAATCCGTAGAGCAGAGCGAGGCCCTGGTCGAAAAACTTCTGTGCCTCTGGCGTCGCCGCGTTAATGGGCCGGGTGTGGTTTCCCATCCCGGGCAGCAGAACGGCCGGGTTTGGATCCTTCTTTGCGGGCGCCGCATGATGATGCTGCGCCAGCAGCACCGTAGTCAGTAAGAGTGTGGTCATGCCGAATAGTGACGATGACGCAGCCACAGTGTTTCGGTTGACCGAAATCTTTGATCTATTTTTTAGCCATCTGGAACTCGGGCCCCAGGCTTTCCAGCCGCCGGACGGCCTTTTTGATGGCCTCCGCTTCCTTGTGCGGCCAGATGTTACCTTTCGATTCGTTATACCGGGTCGCGAACAAATTCATCGCGTCCACCAATTGCTGGTAGCGCTTCTCGAACATCGCCCGGCGCGCGATGGCGAGCGTTTCCGGGGTGTCTGCAAACTCGGAAACCGCCTTGGCTTGATATTCCGGGACCGCAGTGCGGCTCTCCGGGGGGCCCACAATCTGGCTCAGCACCAGGAGGGGGAAGGCTAAGTAGTTCATTGGTAAGCCCCTTCCGTCGAAAGTAACTACATTGCAAGGATACAGCAACCAGACTGTAACAATCAACAATTAATTGCGGCTGCTACAATCGCCGCATGGCGCAGGGGACAGTTCTGGTAACGGGCGCGGCGAAGCGGATCGGCAAGGCAATCGCGCTAAGGCTGGCGAAAGAAGGCTACCGTGTCGGCATCCACTACGGCGGTTCCCGGGACGAGGCGGAGCAGGTCGCGGCTGAGTGTGGCAACGCCGAGACTTTCCAAGCTGATCTGTCGCGCGTGGACGAAATTGGGCGATTGTTTGATGAAGTTCGCTCCCGGTTTGGCAGTCTGGATGGGTTGGTGAACAACGCCGCCCGCTTCACCAAGTTCGATCCGCTTGACGTCACGGAGCGGGATTGGGACTTCATCCACTCCGTCAACCTAAAAGCCGTCTTCTTCTGCGCCCAGAAGGCCGCGCGCATGATGCTGGAGCGGGACGGTGGCCGCATCGTAAACATCAGCTCCCTGGGCGGAATCCGGCCCTGGCCAAAACACGCCCACTACTGCGCTTCGAAGGCCGGTGTAATCCATCTCACCCGCGCGCTGGCGGTTGCGTGGGCGCCCAAGATCTCCGTCAACTCCGTCGCGCCGGGCGTGATTCCGTTCGGGGAGGAAAATGATCCGCCGGTACGCGCCTTGATCGACCGCACTCCGGCGGGACGTGCTGGAACCGGCGGGGAGATTGCGGAAGCCGTCCTGCACTTCCTTAGGGCATCGCGTTTCGTCACCGGCCAGGTGATGGCCGTGGATGGCGGGCTCTCGCTCATCTAGAATTCATAACGGGACGGAATGTTTACTTCGATTAGTTCAGTGGTGTGGTCGATTGTGGGACTCTTTGCCGGCATGCTCATAATGCTGGAGACGGGCCGGAGGATCGGTGGATGGCGGCGCGCGAGAGACAACGATGGGCACGCAACTGGCACCGGTGCTATCGACGGTGCGGTATTCGGACTGATCGGGCTGCTAATTGCATTTACGTTCGCCGGGGCGGCGGGACGATTCGACATGCGCCGCCAGTTGATTCTGGAAGAGGCCAACGCCATCGGCACTGCGTACTTGCGGCTGGATCTGCTGCCGGCCGCCGACCAGCGTGAACTGAAGACGCTCTTTCGAAAGTATGTGGACTCGCGTCTGGCGGTCTACGCCGTTTTGCCAGATGTGGAAGCGGCCAAAGGGAAGCTTGCTGCCTCGGCCACGCTTCAAAGCGAAATTTGGTCCCGCTGCGTTGTCTCGTCTAGTGGGGCAGTCGCGAACGGGCCCGCCGTTACCACGCTGGTTCTTTCGTCGTTAAACGCAATGATCGACATCACGACCGCCCGGACTGTTGCCCTCCAGACGCACCCGCCCCCCGTTATTTTCGGAATGCTGGGAGTAATGATGCTGGCTGGGTCGATGCTGGCGGGCTATGGGATGTCCAGCACCCAAAAACGAAACTGGTTGCACATGATGGTCTTCGCCGTTCTGATGTCATCGTCGATCTACGTCATTCTCGACTTTGAATATCCGAGGGGCGGGCTGATCCGCATTGACGCGGTTGACCAGACGCTGATCGATGTCCGGGACGCAATGAAGTAGCCCGCTGAGCTGTTCTACTCTGGCCGGTGTGGCGCCTTCAACTCATGCATCTGGCCGATTTCGGGTTCGGTGCCGGTCAGCCAGCCCTTTACCAGCTCAAACAGAACTAAGGGCTTCGGCTTGTTGACTTCCAAAAATTCGGCGGCGTGCACGGTTACCCCGATCAGAACGAAACGCGGGTCTTCCGGAGTGCCGTGGCGCGGATCGCCCTCATCTGAAAACCACATCTTCCAGTCGGGCTCGTAGAGTTCGGCGATCTTCTGCCGGTCGCGGGAAATCGCCGCCACTCCAGACACTGAGATCCACTCCATGCTACCGTCCTTGAAGTAAGAAAGATTGACGTGGGCATCATGCTCCAGGTCGTCCAGTTTGGCTGCGTCGTCCGCAGTGACAAACCACAGGTCCGCTCCGTCGGCGCGTTTTTGGTTCGCCATCGCGCGGGAGCGCATATGCCCGTCGCGCCGGCGCGTCGTCATCATCGCGATCTTGATTTCGTCGACCAGCGTGTAGAACTTCTCCAGGGTCTCATTCATTGTGTCTTCTCTCCTCATCCTCAGGGTAGCGCTGACGACTTCAGCACAGCTCCCGGCAGACGTGGTGCAGGAAAGCGACATGGTCCGCCTGGACATACCGCATTGCGCCTCCCATGCGGCGGAAGCTCTTGCAGAACCGGAGGTAGTAGGCTGGGTTGGTTCTCGGCGGCTCGCCGCGGGTCCAATCCCACGCGCCGCCGTCCTGCAGATCCACGACGAAGATCGAAAGACCGGAGATGGCCGGTTTGCCATGAGCGAGGCGGAGATTGTTCACGGCGCTCAGCGACTTCTCGAACACTTGCGGCGCCATGATCGCCGATCCGGCGGAGATCACCACTCCGCCGTCCAACGTCGCGACACTATCCCCAAACAGCCGGAAGTCCGCACCTGCGGCCCGTCCGATCACTGCGCCATCGAACATCGGATGGTTCGCGATGATGTCGTATCCGATTCCGGGATGCACAGTGAACGGAACTTCGCGCACGAAGGCGCGCGCAAGGACCGACGTTTCCTTGAACGCGTGTGGAACCGGTAGAGCGCCGCCGGGAATCCCGAAGCGCAGCATGGCCTGCAGCAGGCTCGCTCGGGCGGAAGTCAGCGCATGGCGCGGCTCGCTGGAAATCCATCTCGCAAGTTCGTCCGCGGAGGGAAGGGAAGCGCCATCTTCGGCAATGTAGCGGCCCAGCGCCTGTCCATAGCCCTCGCCGCGCAGCGATCCTGTCAGCAGGGCGAGATGGATGTGGCGGCCCGTTTCGTCCCACCCTCCGAACGTTCCGGTGGACACGTTTTCTTCCACACTCTCAGTGGACTTTCCCGCGAAGGCGTACTCCCAGTCATGAATTGTCGAGGCGCCGTTGGTGGCAAGATGCGTCAACCACCCGCGCTGCATCATGCGGTCGATCAGCGGCGCGGCGCCGTTTCGCAACAGGTGGGCTCCAAACATCAGCACGATGCCAGCGTTTCGATCCCGGGCGCGGCGAACTGAGTCGGCGCATTCCCGCGCGCGAATCGCTGCGTCGGCCGACACCGGGGCCGGTGCGGAATCCGGGTCCACCAGAATGTCGTGGATCGAAGTCAGGCTCCTTCGTTCGGCAAGAGGGCGCACGCGCAATGTTGACCAATTCTGGCGCGGCGGATGCGGCATATCAATGCAAACATAGCGAACCTTCCCGGTGTGCGACGATGCCAAGACGGGACAATCCATGGCATACAGGCCTATCGAATCGTGCGGCATCATCGGAAATCTGCAGTCGGTTGCCCTGGTTTCAACCACCGGCGTCATCGACTGGTGCTGTCTTCCGCGCTTCGATTCGCCAAGCATCTTCGCCGCAATTCTTGACGACGCCAAGGGTGGATCATTTCGAATTTCTCCTGAGGACGAGGGCGTCAACCGGCAGATGTACCTTCCGGAAACCAACGTTCTGATGACGCGCTTTCTGCGTCCGGACGGCGTTGGTGAAGTGCTGGACTTCATGCCCGTTCGAGACGCCTCTGCACAACCCGGCGAGTTGGTGGAGAGCGAAATCATCCGCATCGTTCGCGGTGTTCGCGGGACGATGCACTTCGCGCTGGATTGCACTCCGGCGTTCAACTACGGCCAATCGGAGCACGAGATCGAAGTGCATCCGTGGGGCGCGGCCTTTCGCAGTCAATCCGGAACGTTGATTCTGAGAAGTCCCGTACCGCTTTCGCGCCGTGGCTCCGCTGTGGTGGCTAACTTCATGGTGCAGCCGAATGAGTCTGTGACGTTTTCTCTCACGTTCGCGTTGGGTGAAAGCCGCGAAGGCACGCAGGCGGTCGATGGAGACCTTCTGCTGGATCACACGGTTCGCTTCTGGCGCGGCTGGGTGGGCCGGTGCACATACAAAGGGCGTTGGCGCGAGCGCATCCTTCGTTCCGCCTTGACTTTGAAGTTACTGACATACCGACCCACCGGCGCGATCGTTGCAGCGGCAACCTGCAGCCTGCCGGAAGAAATCGGCGGAGTCCGAAATTGGGACTACCGCTACACCTGGATTCGTGATGCGGCCTTTACTGTGTATGCGTTTCTGCGGCTGGGATTTAAGGAGGAGGCGACTGCATTTATTGGCTGGCTGGAGCAGCGCGCCCACGAACTGGAACGTGTAAATGGTCCGTTGAACGTCATGTATGCCGTCGATGGACGCCACGACCTGACTGAGACCACGCTCGATCACTTCGAAGGCTACAAGCAGTCCAGCCCCGTGCGAGTCGGCAACGGCGCTTACAATCAACTCCAACTGGATATTTACGGGGAGCTGATCGACTCTATCTACCTCTACGACAAATATGTTGTGGACCTTTCTTACAGCCTGTGGCGCCGGGTAGTTAGTATGCTGGATTGGGTAGCCGGAAACTGGGAGCAGCCCGATGAAGGCATGTGGGAAGTCCGGAGCCACCGCCAGCACTTCGTCTATTCGAAGCTGCAGTGCTGGGTGGCGCTAGACCGCGGTTTGCGGATCGCGGCGAAGCGGAGCCTGCCACTCGACCGGATGCGCCTGGAACGCGAGCGGGACCGCATCTTCGACTGGATCATGACGAACGGCTGGGACCCTGAGCAAGAGAGCTTTGTCCAGGCCGCCGGTTCAAAGACGTTGGACGCGGCGAATTTGTTGATGCCGCTGGTCCATTTCATCTCTCCGGTGGATCCACGCATGCTGAGCACGATCGACCGCACGATTGAGCATCTGGTGTCCGACAGTCTCGTATACCGCTACCGCCTGCAAGGTGAAGTGTTTACCGACGACGGACTGCTGGGGGGCGAAGGCACGTTCAGCATGTGTACTTTCTGGCTGGTGGAAGCGCTGTCTCGCGCAGGCCGCCTGGACGAGGCGAGAGTCATCTTCGAGAAGATGTTGACTTACTGCAATCACCTGGGTTTGTATTCGGAGGAGATCGGACCCACGGGCGAGTCCCTGGGTAACTTTCCTCAGGCGTTCACACACTTGGGCTTGATCAGCGCCGCGATTAACTTGAACCGCAAATTGGACGACCTCGGGAGCGGAGGTTGAGTCTAGGCAACTACGGACGATTCGGCGCAGTGTTGCGGGACGGAGGCGTCCTCTTTCGAGTCTGGACGGAAGCGGAGAATCTTGAACTCCTCCTTGAAGGCCATCCATCGTCACCTTTCCGCGAGTTTACTAAGCGGCAGGATTCCATCCGAGAGGTCTTTGTCGCCGGCGCTGCCGCTGGGGCGCGCTATGCCTTCAGGCTGAATGGCGATGGACCCTTTCCCGATCCGGCATCGCGCTTTCAGCCTGACGGGGTTCACGGGTTCTCGGAAGTCGTCGATCCATCGTTCGATTGGACAGACGCGCACTTCCAGCCGGCGTCTTTGCGGGACACGGTGCTTTATGAACTGCACTGCGGAACATTCACGCCAGAGGGAACATTTCGCGCGGCTGAGGAGAAACTCTCGAAGTTGCGGCAGCTTGGAGTTACTGCAATCGAGTTAATGCCGGTGGGAGATTTTCCAGGACGCTGGAACTGGGGCTACGATGGCGTGGCGATCTACTCACCCGCACGCTGCTATGGCCGCCCCGAGGATCTAAGGGCGCTCGTCAACGCCGCGCATCGCGAAGACCTGGCGGTCTATCTGGACGTTGTGTACAACCACTTCGGCCCGGATGGTGCGTACCAAAGCCTGTTTCATCCCCACTTCCTGTCGGCGGAAACCATGACGCCTTGGGGGCGGGGAATGAACTTCGATGGCCCAGGAAGCGAAACCAGCCGGCAGTTCTTCATCGAGAACGCGCTGCACTGGATCTCGGAGTATCATGTGGACGGCTTCCGTCTGGATGCGACACATGCAATCGCGGACCGCGGCGCTCGCCACTTCCTGGCGGAACTTACTTCGGCGGTTCGCACCAAGGCAGTTCAGCTTGGCCGGGAGGTTCGTGTCATTGCCGAGGATTCGCGAAATCTTGTCACGCTACTACAGCCGGAGAGCGAGGGTGGTTATGGCCTCGACGCCGTTTGGGCCGACGACTTTCATCATCAGGTTCGCCGTGCAGTGGCGGGCGACCGCGCCGGATACTATGCCGACTACGAAGGTTCAGTAAGCCACATCGCGAAGACGATTAATGACGGCTGGTTTTACGAGGGTCAGCTCTCGCGCGTTCATGGACGCCCGCGCGGCACTCCGGCGACTGGGATCGACCGCAGCCGGTTCGTGACGTGCATTCAGAACCACGACCAGATTGGCAATCGGGCAATGGGCGAGCGGTTGAACCACCAGATCCCTTTGGAGACGTACCGGGCCGTGACCGCGCTGCTGCTGCTATCGCCGGAGACGCCGCTACTATTTATGGGGCAGGAGTGGGCGTCGTCGTCACCGTTTCAGTACTTCACGGATCACGGTGGAGAGTTGGGCCAACTGGTCACAAAAGGACGCCTTACTGAGTTCGGTCAGTTTCCTGAGTTCTCCGATCCCGGCCAGCGCGCAGGAATTCCCGACCCACAGGCCGAATCAACCTTCCTCCGCAGCAAGTTGGAGTGGGAAGAACTGGCGAGGACTCCGCATCTGCATGTGTGGAACTGGTACCGGCGTCTACTTTCGCTGCGAAAGGAGGTCATGGCGGCGGACAGGGCATTCGCCGTTGGGTATTTTGACGACTTTCTCCTTCTCGAATGGAGGGGAGAGCCTGGCATCCTCGCCGTTGTTTCGCTAAAGGGCGGCGCCGTGACGAATCTGAAAGGCAACCCGGAAATCGTATTTACTAGCGAAGATCCTGACTTTACCGTGGACTCCGTCCTTCCCGTGTGGGATGCGGCCGGAAAGCGGCTTCAGTTCCAGCGGCCGGGGTGCGTGGTATTGCGAGTTGGCCGCACATCGCCATGAGTGCCAGCGTTCCCCGCTTCCCGGTAAGTACCTACCGCTTGCAGCTCAACAAGGACTTAACGTTCGCCGCGGTCATAGATCTCATACCTTACTTCTCGAGGCTTGGCGTTACGCACCTTTACCTCTCGCCGATCTGGCTGGCAAGGCCGGGCAGCGCCCATGGCTACGACGTTTGCGACTCCGGCCAGATCAATCCGGAGCTCGGTGGAGAATCCGGCTTCAATAACCTCAGCGCGGTCGCGGCGGAGCGCGGCATCGGGGTGATCCTGGACTTCGTCTCGAACCACGTTTCCGCCGATCCCTTGCGGAACCCGGCCTGGCGGGAAACTCTACGAAACGGACCCTCGTCGCCGTTTTCAGCTTATTTTGATATCGATTGGCATCCTGTCAAGGACGAACTCAACAATAAAGTCCTACTTCCCATACTCGGAAGCCAATATGGAGACGTCCTGGAGGCGGGCGAGATAAGACTTGTCTTCGATGGCCGGGAGTTTTCCGTTCAGTATTGGGATCACAACCTACCGCTAAACCCGAGGCAGTGCCGCCTCATTCTTCGTCACCGGCTAGATAAGCTGAAAGAGACGTTAGTCGACGAATCCGACATCCTGAACGAGTACCTTAGTATCTTATTTCAATTAGACAGCCTGCCTTCCTATCATGAGAGCGCGCAGGAGCCGCGAGAAGACCGGATCCGGGAACTGTCCATCGCCGGCGGACGGCTGGAGAGGCTGTTCGAGCAATCGCCCGTCGTCCGGGGTCATGTTGAAGGCAATGTCGCGGAGTTCAACGGCCACCCTAACGATCCGGCGAGTTTCGACTCGCTGCACGAACTTCTGGAACTGCAAGTGTACCGGCTCAGCTATTGGCGCACCGCTGTTCACGAGATCAACTATCGCCGCTTCTTCGATATTAACGAATTGGTGGGGCTCCGCATGGAGAATCCGTCGGTGTTCCGAGATGCGCATTTGAAGGCTTTTGAGCTATTGCGAAGCCATCGCGCCCATGGCCTTCGCCTGGACCACATTGATGGGCTCTTCGATCCTCTAGGCTACTTGCGCCGCCTGCGTGCGGAACTCCAGGAAGGTGCGCCAGACACCTACATTGTCGTAGAGAAGATCTTGTCGGAGTCTGAGCCGCTGATGGCAGATTGGCCGGTCGATGGGACGACAGGCTACGAGTTTCTGAACTCGCTCAATCTGCTTTACGTTCAGGTCGCGAACATGGAAGCGATCCGGCGAATATACTCGCACTTTACGCGGGGTCCGGCGAGGTTCGACAGTGTGATCTACGCCAGTAAGCAGCAGATCATCGCAACGTCGATGGCCAGTGAACTGAATGTCCTGGCTCATGAGCTGAATCGCATCTCCGAGGAGGACCGGCGGACCCGCGATTTTACCCTGGACAGCCTACAGGAAGCGCTGGGCGAAATCGTCGCTTGCTTTCCGGTTTATCGCACCTATATCAGTGAAACAGCACTTAGTCTTCGCGACCGCGATGTGATCGACACCGCGATTCGGGAGGTGATCGAGAGAAATCCGGCGGTAGAGGCGTCGATCTTTCATTTCATAAGAGGCTGCCTCTTTCCTGAGCGGCAAGATGGCGAAGCGGAAAACACTTACCTTCGACGTCTTCGGCTGGCCATGAAGTTCCAGCAGTACACGGGACCCGTCCAAGCGAAGTCGATCGAGGACACGGCGTTCTACCGTTACTGCCCCTTGGCCTCTCTGAATGAGGTTGGGGGCGACCCAGCAAGACTCGGATCGCCGGTGGAAGACTTCCATTCGGCAAACGCGCGCCGCCAGGCAAGCCATCCCCGGTCGATGATTACTACATCCACACATGACACCAAGCGGGGCGAAGATGCCCGGGCGCGCATCAACGTGCTCTCGGAAATGCCGGCTGAATGGCGGAAGCAGCTGCGGCAGTGGTCGCGTGTCACCGCGGGCGCACGAACCCGGATCGGCGCCACGTTCGCGCCAGACCGAAATGACGAGTATTTGTTTTATCAAAACTTGCTCGCCATCTGGCCGGCATCGGCCGAAGTGGCAGAGACTTCCATCGTCCAACGTATGCAAGAGTACATGGCCAAGGCGATCAAGGAGGCCAAAACCCATTCCAGTTGGATCAATCCTTCCAATGAGTATGATGAAGCAACCGCGCGCTTCATCAGTCAGGTTTTGACCGCAAAGCCGTCGGGGCCTTTCCTTGAGTTGTTCCGGCCATTCGCAAGAAGGGTCGCCAAGCTCTCCGAACTGAACTCGCTGTCTCAGTTGACGTTGAAACTTGCTGCTCCTGGTGTTCCGGACTTCTATCAGGGAACGGAATTCTGGGACCTAACTCTGGTAGACCCGGACAACCGCCGTCCGGTTGATTTTGAGTTTCGCGACCGCTGGCTGACTGAGTCTGCTCTTGACGTATCTACTGACGACGGGCTGCGGCCAATGGGATCGATGAAGGCAGCCATCACTGCCCTTGGCCTTCGGCTTCGCAGGCAGGAGGCGGAAGTATTCATTAATGGATCGTACTCGCCGCTCTTAGCGACAGGTCCACATGCGGATCACGTGGTCGGTTTTAGCCGAGAGGCTGGAGACCGCCTGATCGTCGCCGTAGCCATGCGCTGGTTCGCTGGTTTCATGGAGGCGGATGAAGATTTCGACACGGCAGCGGAGAAGTTGGCGGATACTCTGGTCCACTTGCCGGAGTCCGCCGTGGGCCGCACTTTCGTGAATGCGTTTACTCATCAGCGTGTCCAAGCTGGAGAAACGATCGGGCTCACCCAGCTATTTCGCTTGCTCCCAGGGTGCCTGCTGCTTTCCGCCTCAGAGTAGCATTGCACACCGTGGTGCGTTGGAGACGGTTTCTACTTGGCCCGCCTCGGATGCTTCAGGCACAGCTCTACTAAGTCCGATATGTTCGCCTCACCCGCGCACATCACCGTATCCGCGCCACCCCAGTAGATCTTCACTGTGCCATCGGATTCCGGAACCGCGCCGCAAGTAAAGACGACGTTGTGAACGTAGCCGGTGACTTCCCACGGAGCCTCCGGCTGAAGAATCCAAGAGTCTCCTACGCCGATGATCTTCGCTGGGTCGACTAAGTCGTGGAGAGCGACACCCAACCGGTAGACCGATCCATCCATTGTCTGAAACACGCCGTGATAAATCGAAAGCCATCCCTGATCCGTCCTGATTGGCGGAGCGCCAGGCCCAATCTTCATTTCATCCCAGTGGTACGGTTCGGGTCTCATTACGAGTTGAGAATCGCCCCAGAACCGTAGGTCGGGGGAGTAGGAGATCCAAATTGACCAGGGCGCGATTTCCGAATGAGGGCGGTCGAGGCGCGCGTACAGGCCACCGAACGTTTGGGGAAAGATCACGACATTGCGGTAATCCGCTTCGGTAATGAGAGAAAATCGCTGGACGGTCTGGAAGTCGCTCGTCTTCGCGAGAGCAATTCTCACTCCATTGCGTGAGTACGCACTATATGTAATGAGATACTCCCCGTTCACGAACGTGACGCGTGGGTCTTCAACGCCAAACTCCTCATACTCGGCGAAGGGGCCGGTCGGTGCGGGAGTCAGAAAAGGCAGCGGGTCGGCGGCGAACTGAAATCCATCGTGACTGCGAGCCAGCCCGATGATCGAACGCCCGGTGCGCAGGTGGGATCGGAACAGCATGATGTATTGGCCATCGTGCTTCACGACTGCGGCGTTGTGGACCGTCTCCACCGGATATGGGATATCGGCCTTGGTCAGGATCGGGTTCCCTTTGTGCCGCCGGACAATGTCAACGCTCATGGCTTCTTCTTCCGCGCCTCTGAATCGAAGATGGTTGCGTACACGCGCTCATAGCCTTGCACCATGGTTTCGACTGAGAAGCGTTGCTCTACGCGCTGACGGCACGCGCGACGGTCGATGGTGGCCACCTTGTCGAGCGCGCCAGCGGCCTCGTCAACGCCGTTAACCAGAAATCCTGTTTCCGCATGGCTGATCACTTCGCGGCAGGAGCCCAGGTCACTTGCGATCACCGGTACGCCGGCGGCGTTAGCCTCCGCCAGGACGAGGCCAAATCGTTCCGGGATGGCATTCAAGTGCAGCAGCGCCCGTGCCTGGGAGAAAAGCTTGTTCTTTCCCGGCACGTCCACGGGCCCCACGTAGCGAATTGCGCCGCTTAAGTGCGGTTCCACGTGAGTTCGAAAATACTCCCGGTCCTGAACGATCCCCGCGATCAGCAGTCGCGATGCGGTTGCTTGAGCCACCTCAATGGCCAGATGAACTCCCTTGTCGGGGTGAATACGTCCGAGAAAGACGAGATGTTCCCCGGCTTGGGGTTGTAATGGATAGAGCGAAAGATCAATCCCGTTGTAGACGGTGGCTACATAGTTCAGGCCGGGTACACGATCGGAATCGCTGATCGAAACGAAATATCCGTCGCGATACTTTCGATAGACCGGCATGATCTGTGGAGACGAGAATCCATGGATGGTGGTGAGTACGGGAGTCTTGACTAGGCGCGAATAGCTCAGCGCCATGAAATCGTAGTGGCTGTGGATTAGATCGAAGTCGCCCGCGCGTTCAAAGACTTCTGGGATGTGGAGATACTCCCAGACCTTGGGATCGGCCGTTGGGTTTTCCTCGTAACCAGTGTCGACCACAGCCTGCAGTTGGGCGCGCGTGATGGAATCCCGGGTCGCGAAGAGAGTGACATTCCAGCCTCGCGACACAAGGCCTTCTGCGATGTTGCTGGCCACAGTCTCCCAGGCGCCGTATTGACGCGGCGGGGTGCGCCAGGCGACGGGCGCCAGGATAGCTATTCGCTTGCCGGCGATGGGCATTGGGCGGACTCAGGGTGGACCTTCAAAACAAGCGAGGTCTCCATGCGCGCGCCGGATCCGCCGTAGTAAGTTCCGGCGATAGGTGACGCCAAGTCATAGTGAAAGGCAGCGGCCACCGCTACGTGGCTGTCGGCCTGCACCAAGCCACTGGAGGGGTCGTAGCCTCGCCAGCCAACGCCGGGCAGGTAGGCCTCAGCCCATGCGTGCATGTAGGCATTGGCGTCGCCCGCCGACGCGCATTGGTAGCCACTCACGAAGCGAGCCGCAATGCCCACGGAGCGGCAGGCGTCGCAGAACAGGACGGTCAAGTCGCGGCACGACCCTTCGCGGAGTTCCAGCGTAAAGTCCGACGTCCAGGGCGCGCCTTCGGGCCGGACCACTTGTTTGCACGTATTCGCCAGATCCTGGTTCAACGTTGTAAGGAATGACAATACGCTTGACTGATTGCCAGCGGCCAATGATGCCGCGTATAGCTTAACGGTGTAGGCCACGTGCGCGTCATTGCGGTAAGGGGCCAGCGAATCCGAAAGCGGCCACGGATAGAGTACCGGAAAGGTGAGCGGGTCGCTTACAACGAAGTCGAACGGATTGTTGCGAAGCAATTCCACACTAAACCGGCTGTGTGCACTCAGCTCCTGGGCCGGCGTATTGAACCACGCCGAAAGGGCGAGATTCCCATCCTGATCGAGACACTCAGTAGTTCCTGCGGGCTCCGGCGAAATCTGAAGGTCGTAAGAGAGCAGCCACTGCGTAGTGGTCATCCGGGGACGCAGACGGAAAAGATGCGGGGCGAGATCGACCGCCTTCGGGTAGATGTACCGCGTCACGTGATCGACGGATATTGTCATTGCGTGGATCGCATCTGCGCCAGCACGTCATCAAGGGGCACCGTCGCAAATCCCGTGGCGTGGTCCGCCAAGCCATAAGGAATGACCAGAGTATCCCCGTGTACTATCGCGCCACAAGTGTAGACGACATTGGGGACGTAGCCCTCGCGCTCCTCCTGATTCGGCGTCAAGAGCGGTTTGCGTAGCCTGCCAATTAACTTGCTGGGGTCGTCGCGATCCAAAAGAAACGCGCTGATAGAGTATTCCCGCATGGCGCCGACTCCATGGCTTAGCACCAGCCACCCGGCATCCGTCTCAATGGGCGATCCACAATTTCCGATCTGAACAAGCTCCCACGGAAAGGCCGGTTTCAACAGCAACTGATATTCGTTCCAGAAGTGGACATTGTCCGAATACATCAGATAGATGTTCTCGTTGTCCTGCCTTGAAAGCATCGCGTACTGGCCATTGATCCTGCGCGGGAACAACGCCATGCCTTTGTTCTTGGCGGCGGGGCCGTTCAGCGTAATGAATCGAAAGCGGAGGAAATCGGCGGTCTCCACCAGTTGCGGCATCACAACCACTCCATCGTAGGCGGTGAACGTCGCGAAGTAGCGGCTTGTTCCGTCGTCATCCTCGAAGCGAACGAAGCGCGCGTCCTCAATGCCGTTTCGCTGTGAAGGCGTGGCGGGAAATAGTACGCGTTCCGACAAAGGCTGCGCTTCCTCAAACTCCACGTCGAAATTCGACTTGGCAAGCATCCAGATTCCGTGAGCCTCGGTTTGCTCTTCCGTAACCATCTGATTCCGAATCTGAACCTGCTCGGACTGCAGACTCGCCAGAAGGTCGTCAAGACCAAAAACACAGCCCAGCTTGTCCATCACCGCGCGGCTAAGATGGCCGTTCAACCCCAATTCGCCTAGCTTTCGAGCGAACAAATCCTTCTCGTAAAGTGGATTCGATACATGGCTGGGCTCAGTTAGAAAACCGGTGGGTGGAATGAGTTCGATTCGATTATCCGGATGGATGATTCCGCTCCGGAAAGTAATCGACGAGATATGACCTTCGCCAGTGGCGCGAAGGCTGAGGATGAAACGCAGTGCGCCGACCGGCACGCGGGATTGGTCCGGGTGCGGAACTATAGACGGGTTGAATAAGGCGGCGGATTCCAGAGAGTACTCCGCGAGAAAGTAAGAGCCGATCAACGTCCGCCGCTCTTCCGAAATACTGTCCGGCTCCGGCATGGATTGACTGACCTGGGTGAAGCGCTTCAGACAGGTGCCGCGCAGGTTCTGATGCCGCGGTGAGAAACTTGCCAGCATCTCATCTAGTAAGGCCGGGACTTGGTCCTCAGGTAACGCCAAAATTCTCTGGACGATGCCTTTGACACGTTCCGAATCGCCCGGTTGGAAGGGACGCATAAGCACCCGGGTCTGATCAGGCCGCAGGACGAGCGTCTGGCGCTTCAAGCGAAGTGACGTTTCCGTTATCAACGGGCTGCGGTCCCCACGGCGATCGGCGCCTTGAAGCTGGCGACAAGATTCTGGGCAGAGCGCATTTCTTCCAGCGACAGGAGGAAGGCAAGGGTCGACTCGGCGCCTTGATTGCCGTTCACACGGTCCACGTGCAGGCCGTCCTTGCAGCCTCCGGTCTCTGGCGAGTAGAGCTCTAGCCCGAGGTCGTTGTACCCGAGATACCAGTCGAACGCCCGCTGTGCCTGTTCATACCACCAGACGTCGGTCGTGGAGCGGTATGCCTCAAGGCAAGCCGAAACCATCGCGTGCGCTTCAATTGGCTGCTGGTCGAAGGTCGCCCGTGTTTTGCCCCGCTGGTAGAACCCGTTGCTCCCGATCGGCCGGAAGTGGCCGTTCTCCGAGATATGCAGCGTGTTCAGCCATCGAAGCGCTTGCAGGCCCATCTCCAGTACCGGCGCCTGACCAGTGATTCGACCGCTCATAATCAGCGCGTGTGCGAGCTTGGCATTGTCGTACGACAACTCCTCCTCAAACCAAGTCCAGTCTGACTTCGCCTGCCGTTCGAACAGACTCATCAGCCGCGCCGTAAGGGTTTCTCCTGTTTGGTTGACCAAGCTGTCGCCCCGAAGGCGGCCCAGGTATTCGTGGATTCCGATCAATCCGAACGCCCAGGCGCGAGGGGAGGTGAACTCAGTTAGGGCGGGCAGCGCCAGCGCGAAAAGCTGTCCCGCCATCATTTGAAAGCTCCGGAAAGGAGAGCGGCCCACTCCTACGCCCAGGGCCCAGAGCGCGCGTCCATGGCAATCCTCCGAACCTTCAGTGTCCACCCACCGGCGATCGAAGCTCATATGGTTGTGAAAGCGTCCCGTGGACGCGTCGAAGGCGTGATGGAGAAATGCGGCCGAGGTGGTGGCAAGCTTCCGCGCAATCTCTGTTTCCTCCCCGCGCTCGTTCAGCAGCACGGAAAGGACAAACGCGCGCGCATTGTCGTCGGTGCAATAGCCTTCGGAGAAGTTCGGAACGCTGAAGACCGCGTGCTGAAAGACGCCGGTGGAGTCGGTCATCCGGGATAGGTGATTGAGTTTCAGCTCGGGCAATTCCCGGGGTTTTTGATCGAGGGTCTTGCGTGCCAGCGACTTGCTGGATGTTGGCGCCCACTCCAGCCTCGATAATTCGAAGGTGCGGAGATACTGCTGGGCCACGCTCCGCCAGACCATGTCCCGCCCCATGCGGTAGGCGTTTTTTCGCATAGAGTGGCGCCGGTTGTCATCCTTTAACAGGGCGACGGTGGCCTCGGCAATGGCGGCTGAGTCTGCGAATGGAACCAGGACGCCGCGCTCGTCCGCCAACAACTCGGCCGCGTGCCAATAGGGCGTGGAGATCACCGCTTTGCCGGCTCCGAATGCGTACGACAGGGTTCCCGATGTTACTTGCGCCTCGTTCAGGTAGGGTGTGATGTAGAGGTCGGCGGCGCCGATGAACTCTTTTAGGTTTTCCAGATCCACAAACTGGTTATAGAAGATGACACTCTTCTCCACCTTATTCTTCTTGGCCAGCACTTCAAGGCTGAAGCGGTACGCTTCGCCGTGCTCCCGCAGTTCATTCGGGTGTGTAGCGCCCAGAACGATGTAGACGACGTCTGGAAACTCCGCCAGTATCGCCGGAAGAGCGTTCAGCACGTACTCAATTCCCTTGTTCGGCGAAAGGAGTCCGAACGTCAGCAAAACGGTCCTTCCTTCCACAAAGAAGAGATCCTTGAAGTAAGTTGGGTCGACGAATCCGACGTCTGGAATGCCGTGCGCGATGAGGTCGATCTTCGCGGGCGGCGCGTCGTAGATATCCAGCAGCATCCGACGGCCCCGTTCCGACATCACCACCACGCGCGTCGAAAGCGAAACGATTTCCTTTAGAACGCGGAGCTGGTCGGCCGACGGCTCCTGCAATACGGTATGGAGCGTCGTCACGACGGGCATTCTCAATTCCCGCAGGAACGCGAGAATGTGGTTTCCCGTGTTCCCGCCGAAAATACCGAATTCGTGCTGAAGGCAGACGATGTCGACGTTGCTGATGTTTAGGAAGTCCGCCGCGCGCAGATACGAGGAGAAGTCCTGTTCGTCTATCTCGAACCGTACCACCTCTGGATACTCGTAACCGCCTTTGACGTCATTCACTGCGACACAGAAACATTGGCCCTCCGGATGGGCCATCGCCACGGCGCTAAGGATATCGGCGGTAAACGTGGCGATACCGCATTTGCGCGGCAGATGATCGCCCACAAAAGCGATTCGGCTGACCTTCGACGGTTCTTTCATGAATCGCTCTTCCTTCGCTTCGTGCCTACGCACAGTAGCAAACCTTGAGTGTGTCATGGACACGCTGAACTAGCAAGGATGAGGGCTAGAGGTACTGACATCGTTCTGCTGCGAGTTTGCAATTCCAAATTCATATCCGGTTGATACGATCCGCCCGATGCACACCGCAACCCTCCAAAGATCCTGGCCTTTTTCGAAGGCAATCCGGTACCTTCCAGCCCTCTGTATGGCTCTGACCATACCGGCAATGGCGGCCCCAATGTTCGTCAACGGACTCGCGATCCCGGGTGGGGCCGGCGACACCTTCGGAACAAGCGTGAACGATGGCCGGCTTGGATTTTTCTCGGATCTGTACTACGACAATGTGCGGGGCCAGTGGTGGGGGCTCTCCGATCGCGGTCCTGGCGGGGGAACGCTTAGCTACGACACTAGAATTCAGCGCTTCGAGATCGACATCAACCCGGCCACTGGACGAATCTCGAATTTCAGCGTCGTCGAGACGGTGAAGTTTACGAACGCGGGCGCACCGCTGAACGGGATCGCCCCCAGCCCGGGCAACGTGCTGGGAAATGCTTTCGACCCCGAGGGTGTCGTCATTCATCCCCGCACCGGCAATTTCTTTATTTCGGATGAGTACGGCCCTTCGCTCTATGAGTTCAATCGCAGCGGAGAGCTGGTGCGGCAATTTGCGACGCCAGCGAACGTGATTCCACGCGACGCGGCAAACGTTCCAAATTTTGCGAGCGATGCGGGCAACGTTGCGGGTAAGCGTACAAACCGTGGTTTTGAAGGCCTCGCCATCAGCCCGGACGGTAAGTACGTCTACGCCATGCTACAGAGCGCTACGCTCGATGAAGGCGGCTCCAGTGGAACGCTCAACCGGATCGTCAAGTTCGACATCACCACCGGCTTAGCGGTTGCCCAGTACGCCTATCAAATGGAGGGTTCCAGCCAGGGCCGTGGTATCTCCGCGTTAGTGGCGCTGAATGGAACTCAGTTCCTCGTGCTTGAGCGGAACAACCGGGGCATCGGCGTCGGGGCCGACCTGACACCACAGAACAAGAAAGTCTTCATGATCGACATCGCCGGCGCGACCGACGTTTCCAGCATCGATCTCGATTCGGGAGCTCCATTTACTCCCGTCACCAAGAACAGCTCACCAGTGTTTGATCTAGGAGCGGACACGCTGGTCGAGCTTGGAAACCTTGTCCCCGAGAAATGGGAAGGCCTTGCTTTTGGCCCGCGGTTGGGGGACAACAGCTTCCTATTTGTAACCGGAACGGACAATGACTACAGCGTCACTCAGGACCCGGCCGGCCTTCAGTACGATGTCTACTTCCGGTTCAGCGATGCGAATCCGTATGCCAGCTCCATTCAGTGCCCTCTTGACGAAACCACGGGATGCTTCTTCACGTCGAGCGGAGGCGCCGCCGACCTAACTACCGACTACGTACTACTTCCCGGCGTACTCCACGCTTACCGGTCCGAATTGAGTGACTTCCCGAATTATGTCGCTCCGTTCGTTGTTCCGGAGCCTGCGACATGGGTGCTGATGGCCGCGGGGCTGGCAGGACTGGCGCGTTGGAGAGTTCGACGCGCAGTATAGCTGGATTAGGCGAGTGGCGCGGCGCGGGCGAACGGGGAGTTCTCTCGCGTCGAAGTCCGGTGAAGCTGGAGGCAAATGCCTGTTAGTGTCGATCAGAGGGGCGTTACAAGTGCTGTTTTTCGTCAAAATTCGAGTGGTTATAGATAAGATCGAGTCGTCTCGCCTTTGGGACGAGTGGGAGGTCGAAACCGACGCCGCGCTCACCGCATTGGATGCCGGGAAGCTGGTCTCTGCTTATAAGGTCGCTGGCCAGCGCCGCGTGATTGCGATCATTGATGCCGACTCGCACGACGAACTGGATGCCATTCTCATGGCCGGTCTGCCGATGGCTCATCACTTGGAGATCGAAGAGGTCGCGCCCGTCCGCGACTACCGGCGCTTTGCTGCAGACGTGAAGCGGCGATGGAAGTGAGCGCGATCCGGGCTAGAGACTTTCCACGAGCAGTTTAGTTGGTATAGGCGAGTGTCGCGGGGGGAGCCAAGTGCCCTTAGGTTCCTGGCTCCCACGGAATCGCCACCCTGTCAATTGCTGCCGGGGGTGCTTTTCAGTAAGGCATCCATTGCATCGCTGACAGTGAAGCTGCCAGGCTTCTGCCGCGGTGGAAACTCTTTGAAACTCGCGAGTGTCTGGCCTACGATCGCTTGGATTGGAACCAGTGTGAACGCCCGCCTGTACCACCACTCGTTGTATCCCATGCCTTCCTGGCCGCGTTCGAACGGATCGATCTCCAGGTCGAAGAAGATGGGGGCCCGCAACGTCGTAAACGGATGCCGCCAGACGTCGATTCCCGTCGCCTCCTGGATCATGAAATGCACTTTTATGCGCGAGTAGCGAAGTGCCAGCAAATCGCCATCGTCACTAAAGTAAAAGAACTCCTTCCGGGCGCTTTCCGGATTTTTCCCGGAAAGATAGTCCATCTGGTTGTAGCCGTCCAGGTGAACCTTGTAAGTCTTGCCCCCGGCCTGGTGACCAGTCAGCAACTTTTGTTTAATGTCCGGAACCCCCGCCGCCGCCAACAGCGTAGGCATCCAGTCCTCGCCTGAAATCGTGCTGGCGAACTTGGTGTCCGGTTTCACAACACCTGGCCAACGGATCAACGCCGGAACTCTCCAGCCGCCGTCCCAATTCGTGTTCTTTTCACCGCGAAAAGGTGTCGTGCCCGCGTCAGGGAAGAGACACACCATAGGTCCGTTGTCGGTGGTGTAGATCACGATAGTGTTCTCGGCCAAACCAAGATCGTCTACGGTCTTTAGCAGCCGGCCAACCAGCGCGTCGTGCTCAACCATGCCATCGGCGTAGAAACCTAGCCCGGTTTTACCCAGGTTCGCCGACTTTATATGGGTAAAATTGTGCATACGGGTAGTATTGAACCAAGTAAAGAATGGCTTTCCGCTCTTCTTAGCCCGCCCCAGGAACTCCTGAGTTGCGGCGAGAACTTCTTCGTCAATCGTTTCCATTCGTTTAATAGTTAGTGGGCCGGTGTCCTCGATCTTGCCATCGGCGGTCGACCGGATGACGCCGCGCGGGCCAAACTTCTTGCGGAAGTCAGGATTCTTTGGGTAGTCCGGATTTTCCGGCTCCTCTTCGGCGTTTAAGTGATACAGGTTGCCAAGGAATTCGTCAAAACCATGATTGGTTGGTAAGAACTCGTCCTTATCGCCTAGATGATTCTTGCCGAACTGCCCGGTCATGTAGCCCAGCGGCTTCAGGAGCTCAGCAATCGTCGGATCTTCACCACGAAGCCCAAGGTCGGCGCCTGGCAGGCCCACTTTCGACAAGCCCGTGCGGAAGGGAAGCTGTCCTGTAATGAACGCCGAACGCCCAGCCGTACAGCTCTGCTGCGCGTAGTACGTCATCAATACGCCACCCTCTTTCGCCAGACGGTCGATATTCGGCGTGTTGTATCCCATCAAGCCTTGGTGATAGGCGCTGATGTTGAAAATGCCGATGTCGTCGCCCATGATCACAAGGATGTTCGGCTTGATGGCGGCCGTTTGCCCGGAAGCCACCGAAATGAGGCCGCACAGACACAACAGCCCTTTGAATGTAGTTTTCATACGTCTCCTGTCAATGTGAGATTCCGCCCCTTCCCGGGCGACGCAGAAATTCGTTCACAGCCTGCGCAGCACACCAGGTGGGCTTCCCACCCGGCGCGCTGCTGCGTTGCGCTTGCGCATTGGACGAGCGCCTGCCGTCGCGTCCCACTTCATCCGGCCGGCTAGTGAGTGGTTCTGCTACTTCACGACCGCTCCCGTGACGGGGCAGCTAGCTTCCGAGGAGGGCGTCCACTGGCGTGATCCCAGCGCGGTCATCCAGGTGGACGGACTCTACTACCTCTGGTACACGAAATGTTCCGAAGCGGCCGCGCTGGTTTTGGAGCCGGGCATCCTTCGAAGAAGGCATTGTTCCTGGGACCTATCCGAGGGCCGCTGGAAGGTCTGCGATGGAGGACGGGCGCAACCGTTGCTGCCGTTCACCCCCTGGCGGAACGCAGGAATTCTGATTCGAAGTTCCGGGGGTGATGTAATCGCGTCGTGCGCGACCAAGGTCCAGTTTTAAACCTTTGCTGTCCTGGTGTATCATCGAAACCAGCGCAAATTAGCGGAAGTATCCAAGTTTCAACAATTAAAGAATCTGGCCGAGAATAGCTCGGCGAGCGTTTTGAGGAGGAATGGTCATGCTTGTTTCAAACTGGAAGGTTGTTTCGTCGGTGGTTTTGGCAGCGGTTTCATTTTCCGCTGGAGCATATTCTCAGGCCGTGGCGGCCCCAGATGTTAGTACGACCGGCGTTGTCGCGTCCTCGAGCTCCAATACGCTCGTCGTAAGGACGACGTCGGGCCAGTTTGTCCTTTTTGTCTACGACGGCAGAGTGGTGAAGCCGGCCACGATACCGAACGGTTCTAGTGTTGAAGTGGTTTCTTCGGCGCGCGAGGATGGTGTTCAAGTAGCCCATTCTGTTCGGATTACGTCCGCTGCGCCCACGGTATCCGGTGCCCCGGCACCCTCCGGAGCGTCCGCCACACCCGCTGGTGGCGCCAGTCAGGACGTCATCCCACCCTCCGTCCGAAATCTTGAGAACGACATCGCGCGTCAGGCCCGGCGTTTTCAGGCGGGTGTGCAGGGAGGTGTCGGCCTCGATCCGGAAGTTATCCTAATCGGCCTGAACGCCAGGATGGGCCCGATTTTCAACCCGGACATTCATTTCCGGCCTAGTGTCGACTTTGCCTTCGGTGAAGTAACGAAAATGTTCCAAATTAACGCGGATGCCACCTATCGGCTCCCCCTGTCGGCACGCAATGCCCGCTGGTCCGCGTACGTTGGCGCCGGGCCCAACTTTTCATTTGTCAGCCAGAATTTCGAGCGGGCGGCGTCGGGCGACAACGATGTGGACTTCGACGACTTCACTTTTAAGGCCGGTCTCAACGTTCTTGCCGGAGTGGAATACCGGAGCGGGATTTTCTACGAACTTAAGGCTGGTGTGTGGACGATTCCGACTTTGCGAATTATGGTCGGCTATCGCTTTTGATCGACGTCGCCACCCAGAGTCGGGTGCCGAGCAATTCCTCAACGCTACGATGGCGTTCTTCCCCTAGCGCACTGGAGGCCGCCACCGGCATCCCGGCCAAGAGCAACTTGCGCATGCTGAGCGCGAAACGGAATCCCCGGATGGACAATCTGGTGGAGATCATCGCGGCTCTTGCAGGCCAAAGATGGCGCTCTTTACGAGCCGCTTCAGCTTGTCTATTGACGCCCTCGGGTTCGGACTCATTTGTGCTTTGCCCCTCGCAGAGATATAAGGCCGCCGAGCACCGGTTATTAACTACGCGGCGCCAACAACGTCACGCTAGTGGCCTCTCGCAGTGACGTCGCCCTTGTCCGGAATCCAGTTCATCCGCACCTGCCCGCCGAGATCTTAGATTAAACAATCCTGCTTCCGAGGCAAAAACTCTCTAGACACCTATGCCGCCTTTCTCATTCTCGTTGACACTCATCGCCGAAGTGGTTGCCTTGCTCGTTGGCGCTGGTGCCAGCCGCGACTCTATACCGTTTGAGGGAATGACGAAGGACGAAGAGCGGGGCCGCACAATTCACCGGCTCCGGGACGACTTGCGCATGCAGGCCGCGCTTCGGCCATAACGCCGGCATGCCAACGGAAAATTGGCCAAGCGGCGGCGCTACGGCGAATCGGCGGAAAACGAAGCCTTCAGTACTTCGGTGTCCCCCTTCGCCACGCCGTCGCGCAGGCGGCTGATCTCGTCCAAGATCTGGTCCAGCGCCGCCACCACCTCCTTCGGATTCGTCGAAAGAATGTCGCTCCAGATGTCGTAGGACGACCGGGAGAGCCGCGTCATCGACTCCAGCCCAGGACCGCCGAAAGACCGCTTGTCCCGCGTAGCAGCGGCGATGGCGTTCGAGATCAACTGCGGCGCGTGAGACACCAGCGCGACCAGGCGGTCGTGCTCCAGCGGAGTCAGGAGTGTGATGGTGGCGCCGATTGCCTCGATCCAATGCCGAAGCGCGGGCGGAGGCTCCGACGTCATCAGCCATGGCCGGCCGCGGAACAGATGGGCCTCGGCGGCCTCCACACCACGAAGTTCCTTGCCCGCCATGGGATGCCCTCCCACGAAGAGGGGAAGTCCTTGCGCCGCCTCGACGATTGCCTGCTTGGTCGATCCGGCGTCGGTTACCAGCGCAGGCGCAGCGCCGGTTGCCGAGAGCGTCTTCAGCGTCGCGATGATGCCCGACACCGGCTGCGCAAGGAAAAGCAGATCGCGCCGTGCCGCTTCGTCGATTGAGACGCCCCGGGTGACGATGCCGCGCGCAACGGCCTTCTCGATCGTTTTTGGCGAGCTGACGCCTACGATCTCGCCACCGAATCCCGCCTCGCGCAGGGCAAGCCCGAACGATCCTCCGATCAGGCCGACGCCCGAGATCGCAATCGAATCCACGGGCCTAGATGGTGCGGCCGATCGCGGATGCGATGATCCGGCACTGGACCACCATTTCCTGAAACTGCTCGGGGAAAAGGCTCTGCGCGCCGTCGCTCAGCGCCTTGTTCGGATCGTTGTGCATCTCGACGATCAGCGCATCGGCGCCAGCGGCTACGGAGGCGCGCGCCATCGGCAGCACCTTATCCCGGCGGCCCGTTCCGTGCGACGGATCGGCAACCATGGGCAGATGCGACAGCTTCTTGATGGCGGGAATTGCGGAGATGTCCATCGTGTTGCGTGTATAGGTTTCGAAGGTCCGGATGCCGCGCTCGCACAGCATCACTTCGTAGTTGCCACCGGCCAGAATGTACTCGGCGGAAAGCAGCAGTTCCTCGATCGTCGCGGCGATGCCGCGTTTTAAAAGAATCGGTTTACGTACCGCTCCCAGGCTCTTCAATAGATTGAAGTTCTGCATGTTGCGCGCGCCCACCTGGAAGATGTCCACATAGGGCAGCATCAGCTGTATCTGCGAGGCGTCCATGACCTCGCTGATCACCTTCAGTTCAAACTTGTCGCCGGCTTCGCGCATGATGCGGAGACCTTCTTCACCCAGGCCTTGAAAACTGTAGGGGGAGGATCGCGGTTTGAACGCTCCGCCTCGAACCACCTTCGCCCCGGATTCCGCCACCGTCTCCGCGCAGCTGAAGAACTGGTCGCGGCTCTCCACGCTGCACGGGCCGCCCATGACGACGACGTTATTTCCTCCGAACTCGACGTCGCCCACCCTGACAATCGTGCCTTCGGGCCTCATATTGCGGTTGGCAAGCTTGTAGGCAGACGTAAGCCGATGAGCCTCTTTCACGCCGGGCATTACCTCGAACTCCGCTGAATCGGCGGAATCGGGACCTACGCCACCCAGGATGCTGTGCGTGACGCCATTGATCCGGTGAACGGCATAGCCGAGAATCTGAAGCTTCTCCTGAACGGCATTAATCTGCGCTTCTTCAGCGCCTTCCTGCATCACAACTAACATTATTCTTTACCTTCTCTCTGTAAATTTCTCATTTCAATCATGATGCCTGCGAATATTCGCTCGATGCTATCGGCGGGCAAAGGGCCTCGATTCGCGGCGATCATTCCTGAAACAACTTGCTGCTCGCGCCCGGGTTCGACAATCGCCAACCCATGGGTGTTTTTCACGGTCCCGATCTGGCGGGCGATTTCTCCCCGGCGGTTAAGCAGGTCCAACAGCTTATGGTCGATCTTGTCGATTTTCGAACGGAGGCTGGCCAGTTCGGCTTTCGCATCCTTAGGACCCGGCATCGAGTCCGTTCCTTAGTTCCCGCGCGAACGCCTCCAGATCCCGGCCTTGCTCAATCGCGCGAACGATCGCGCTGCCCACCACGACGCCGTCGGCCAGACGAGCCGCCTCGCGGGCCTGTTCGCCGTTCGAGATGCCGAAGCCCACGGCCAGCGGCTTGGCGGTTTGCGCGCGCAGAGCCTTTAGAAGCGGCCCCGCCGATGACGCCAGGGTTTCCCGCTCTCCGGTGACGCCGTTCCTGGAGACCACGTAAACGAACCCGGAGGAATACTCGGACACCAGCGCCAGACGGCGATCGGAACTTGTCGGCGCCGCGAGGAAAACCGTGTCCAGCCCAGCCTTCCTCATCACGGGAACATAGGCGCCGGCTTCCTCCACCGAAAGGTCGGTGAGCAGGCAACCGTCGATGCCCGCCTGGGACGCGTCGCGCGCCAAAGCCTCAAAACCGTAACGTACAACGGGGTTCATATACGTGAACAACAGAAGGGGAATCTCTGAATTCTTGCGAATTGTCCGGGCAATGTCTAGAACCCCTGTTAGCGTGGTGCCTTGCGCCAGAGCGCGCTCCGAAGCGGCCTGAATCACCGGGCCGTCGGCGATGGGGTCGGAGAAAGGAACGCCCAGCTCCACCAGATCCACTCCGCCTCGTTCGAGGGCGGCGACCAGGGCGGGGGTGTCGGACGGAGTGGGATCGCCCGCTGTCAAATAGGCGATCAACACCTTGTGGCCCTTTTGAAAGGCCGCGGAAATACGGGTCATTTTTCAGGTTCGAGCTGCGGGAAGTTCTCGCGGTAGATGTCGATGTCCTTGTCGCCGCGTCCGGACAGGTTGACGACGAAGACTCGCTCCGGCGGCTCAGCCGCGGCACGCTGGATGGCGATGGCCACCGCGTGGGCGGATTCCAGCGCCGGGATAATTCCTTCGGTTCGAGCGAGGCGAAGAGCCGCCTCCAGCGCTCCATCGTCGGAGCACGACAGATACTCGGCGCGGTTACGGTCATGCAGCCACGCATGCTCCGGCCCGATCGACGGATAGTCCAGCCCTGCGGAGACCGAGTGCGTGCCGGCCACCTGTCCATCGGAATCCTGAAGCAGGTAGCTGTGCGTTCCATGCAGGACGCCCGGGGCGCCTCCCGCAAAGCGCGCCGCGTGATGGCCAAGCTCCAGGCTGCGTCCGCCCGCTTCGACGCCCACCAGCCGGACAGCGTCGTCGGCAAGGAACGGGTGGAAGATGCCGATGGCGTTGGAGCCGCCTCCGACACAAGCGAAAACGGCGTCCGGAAGCCGGTTCCTTTCGAGCAGAATCTGCTCTCGCGTTTCCTGCCCGATGCAGAGGTGAAAATCGCGGACCATCATCGGATAGGGATGCGCACCAAGGGCCGACCCAAGCAGATAGTAGGTAGTCTCGACATTCGTCACCCAATCGCGCATCGCCTCGCTGATCGCGTCCTTCAATGTCCGGCTGCCGGACGAAACGCCAACCACCTGCGCGCCCAAAAGACGCATCCGGAAGACATTCAGCCGCTGGCGGCGCATGTCTTCTTCGCCCATATAGACGATGCATTCCAGGCCTAGGAGTGCGCAAACAGTGGCGGACGCAACGCCATGCTGGCCCGCCCCGGTCTCGGCGATGATCCGCTTCTTGCCCATTCGCCGCGCCAGAAGCGCTTGGCCCAAAGCGTTATTGATCTTGTGCGCGCCGGTGTGCAGCAGGTCCTCCCGTTTTAGGAATAGCTGCGCTCCACCGATTTCTGCCGTCAGGCGCTTGGCGAAATACAGGGGCGTAGGCCGACCGGCATAGTTCTTCAGTAGGTCTGCCAGTTCGGTTCGAAAGGCTGGATCGGAGCTGGCCTCTCGATACGCCTGTTCCAGTTCCTCCAGCGGAGACATCAGCGTTTCGGGAACAAAACGTCCGCCGTACGGTCCGAAGTGCCCGCCTGTGTCGGGCTGAGAAATCATGACTGTCGAAATCCTTCCCGCGCCGCGAGAATGAAGTCTCGCATCCGCGCGTGGTCTTTCCTGCCGGGCGCAGACTCCAGCTTCGAACACGCATCGACGCCCCACGGACGTGCGGTGGCAATGGCGGTTGCGACGTTAGCCGGCTCCAGTCCGCCGGCCAGGACGATCTTCGCCGGAAGGTTGGCGGCCAACGACCAGTCAAACGTTTTGCCGTTGCCTTCGGAGATATCCATGACGTACGCCTCGCCCCCGGCAAGACGATCGCCGGGTTTCACTGCCCGCCAAACCGGGATGCCGTCCGGAGAAGCGTCTCCATAAATCTGGGCAACGTCCAGCCACCCGGGCGGCGAAGCCTCACCGACGAAGACACCGACTTTCATCACCGGCAGTGTGCGCATCCATGGCTGATCGGTGGCATAGCGGGGGCTGCCAGACCAGAAGTTGAATCCCAGCGCGGAGGCCCCGGCGTCGATCGCCGCCAAGGCGTCCTCTTCATTCGTGATGCCGCAGACCTTAATGATCATCGACGCAGCTCAGCCAGCGCGGCCACGGGGTCGGGCGCTGTCATCAGATGCTCGCCCACCAGAAAAGCGCGGTATCCGGCTTCCATCAGACGGCGGACGTCCTCGTGCGTGCGGATGCCACTTTCGCTGACGGCCATGATCCCCGGCGGAATTCTGCCAGCAAGGCGGAAGGACGTGTCCAGCGAGACCTGGAACGTGTGCAGGTCGCGGTTATTGACGCCGGCGATCGTTGCGCCAGACTCCAAAGCGCGGTCCAGTTCCATCTCGTCATGCGCCTCCACCAGAACGTCCAGACCCAGCGATTCTGCGAATTCGCGAAGGCGGCGCAGCGCTTTCAGGTCCAGAACGGCGGCGATCAGCAGGATCGCGTCCGCGCCTGCCATGAACGACTCGGCAATCTGCGCTTCGTCCAGGATAAAGTCCTTGCGAAGGACGGGTATCCGCACGGCGGACCGGGCAGCGTGCAGGTCGGCAAGCGAACCCTGGAAGTACTCCTTATCCGTCAGAACCGACAGCGCCGCCGCGCCGCCTTTTTGATAAGTGAGCGCAATGCCCCGGGGATCGAAATCCTGCGCCAGTACGCCGCGGCTGGGTGACGCCTTTTTTACCTCGCCGATGATCGCGGGGGAAGCCTCAAGCGCCGCCCGGAAGGGCCGGAGCCCAGCCCGCAAACGCTTGACTTCAAGGTGTTTGGCGTCGACGATCCGGGAAAGGATGTCAGGGACCGCGGAGGTCATTGGAAGTCTCATCGTATCATGCGACTATGCGGAATCTATGCCCGGCAACCCCACTTCGAAGGACGATGATCCTCCTGTGCTTCGCTGCGATGGGGTCCGTCGCTCAGGCCCCGGCGCCGGCGGTGCCTGCCGCCGAGGAAAAACCGCTTGATCCATTGGGCCGCCTTTCGCCCCGTTCGTCCTTAACCAACTTTTTGAAAACCGCAGGGGCGGGAAAGTACGACCGCGCGGCCCAGTACCTGGACATGCCCGCCAGCCAGCAGGCTACGCGTGGCGTGGCTCTCGCAAAACAGTTGCAGGCGGTGATGAACAACGGCTACCTGCGGCCCCTAAGCGAGATCTCGGATCGCGAGCAGGGCCGGGATGAGGAGGGTCTGCCGTCCGACCAAGAGAACGCGGGTGACATCGCCATTAACGGCGAAACCGTCAGCCTGATCATGGTGCGGATGGAACGGGGAGGGGCGGGCAGCGTTTGGCTGGTCTCACGAGAGACCCTCCGCGAGATTCCCTCGTTGAGCGCGAAGATCACCGTGTTCTCAATGGCCGAGTCCCTGCCCGACGAGCTTCACGCGCAAGTCTTCGGCATGGCGCTGTATCAGTGGATCGCGGCCGCAGTGCTATTGATCCCGGCTCTTGCCTTGGCATGGATCATCGCAAAGGTCGGCGTCCGCATCCTTCACCGGTTCGGCGCGGAGTTTCCGAAGACGCCCTGGGTGGTGATCGTTCTGCTGGCACTGTTCCTGCACGGGCGGATTCTCCCGCTTCTGCAAGTGCCGTTGCTGTTGCGGTCGAACTACGCCAGAGTGATCGCAGTTCTGCTGCTGGCCGCCTTTGCGTGGCTGGTGATGCGCGCCGTGGACGCCACCTCCGTCATGGCGCAGCACCGGGCGGTGGAGCGGGGCAACCTCTCCGCAAGCAGTTGGATCATTCTCGTCCGGCGGTTGTTGAAGTTTGTCGTGTTCGTGATCGCCGTTCTGATCCTGTTCTCGATGTTCGGCTTCAACGTGACAACGGCACTCGCCGGACTTGGCATTGGCGGTATCGCCATCGGCTTCGGCGCGCAGAAGACGATTGAGAATTTGTTCGGCGGAATCTCGGTCGCCACCGATCAGGTGATCCGCGTGGGGGACACGTGCGATCTTGGCGGCCGGGTGGGAACGATAACGGACATCGGTCTTCGCTCAACCCGCATGCGGACGCTTGAACGCACTGAGCTTTCCGTCCCCAACGGCGTGCTGGCCAGTATGAATGTCGAGAACCTAACGAAGCGCGACAAGTTTCTTTTCCGCACGACGATTGGTCTGCTGTACGAAACGACTTCGGCGCAGGTGGCCGAGGTGGTGGATGGGATTAGAAAGCTGCTCGAAACCGAGGAGAAGGTCGAGTGGCCCGGCGGACGCGTCAACTTCGTTTCGTTCGGGGAAAACTCGCTGGATGTTGAGATGTTTGTTTATATTCTGGCGCCGGACTTCAACGAGTTCATCCGGATTCGCGAAGACCTGCTGCTGAAGATCATGGCGATTGTCGAGACAGCGAAAACGGGCTTTGCCTTCCCATCAAGGACGGTCTACCTGAAGCGAGACGGGTCCGAGCTATTGCAAGCTGCCGCGCCAGGAAAGTCCGATACGCCATAACAGCGGAGCGGCAATTTGCGGCTGCGGCGTAAAGCCGGAAAGATACTCGCGATTGAGGGCGTTTTCGATCACGAAATGAGTGGCGACGCCCTTCGGAAGCTGCTGCGAAGCGGTCAAGTGAAAGATCGCGAAGCCGGGCAAAAGCTGCGTGTTCCGGTCGTCCTCAAACTGAAGCGATCCCGCGCGTCCGCCGCCGGTGATGGCCAGTCCGCGCCGGCTCCACCCCAATTGTGCCGAACCCTGATGCCGAGGCACCTGCGGGATGCGGGCGCCGTTATCGAACCGCGAATCCGCGAAGAGGTAGGCGCTTTCCACCACCCACGCATTCTGCTGGTAGCGGAAGTTGGCCTCCAGTCCTCGCGACAGCGCAGCGGCGACATTTTCGCGGCGGCGCGTCACCAGGGCGGGCGTGAAACTAAGCGTCACGTTGCTGATGAGATCGGTAAGTTCGTTCCGGTAGGCGGTGACGGAGAAGCGTGTCCGCTCACCCGTAATATCGATTCCGCTCTCCACCCCGAATAGAACTTCGGGCCGCAGATTGGGATTCTGAAGCGTGACGCTATTGCCGGCGCGGAACTGGCGGAACAATTCATTTAGAGTCGGTGCGCGGAATGCACGGTAAGCGGACGCCCGGGCGCGGATCCAGCGCCGTCCCCACGCAACTCCGCCGCTGGGGGAGTAGAACGAACTGCTGGAGGCAAGGCCAGTCCATTGATACCGGGAGCCGAAGAAGAACCGGAAGTCCTTCCAGGCCACATCGCCCTGCGCGAAGAGTCCACGCTGGAAGATCGTCCCGCCGCCCTGCCGCAGTCCGGACGGTTGCAGATAGTCGAACGACGTTCCATTCACTCGCAAGAAGTCCGCGCCGCCGGTGAGATTTAACGACGAACCTCGATAGGTTCCGAAGCCCGCTCCACCGGTAGCGTGGGAAGGGACGCTCTGATTGCTGGTGAGAGTCTCGCGATTCCGGTCCGGTTGAATCGAAGAAAACGACGCGTGAAATTGCTGGCGTTGATGGAACCCGAGAAGCGACAAACCGTTCTGCCCGAACGAGCGCGCGTAGTTTCCCGACACCGATCCCAGCGACGTGGAATTGTTCTGTAGCTGTGTGCCGTTGTCTCGCTCTTCTACCAGAATGTCGCTCTTCACGCTGAACCGGTTTTCGCCGCCCAGAAAATCCAGCTTTACATTCGGAACCAGAAACCGGACATCCGCGGTGGTGTCGATCGAGCCGCGAATCGTGTCCGGCACGATGAAGTAGCCATCCGTTGTGAACGCGCGCATCGAGGTTGTTACGCCGTATAGGCCGCGAAACAGATTCGTGTACGATCCCGACGGCATCCATGTAGAACGGTTGCCGGCTTCGATGCCGAGAGCGATCTGCTCCTGCGACGGACTGGGCGAGATCAGGTGGATAGAGCCGCCCATGGCGCGGTCTCCGAAAACGCTTGTTGTTGCGCCGCGCGACATCTCCACGCGGTCCACTTGGTCCGGCCAAGTGCGCGTCCAGTACACCCAGCCGCCGAAGGGATCGTTGATGGGAATGCCATCGGACAGCACGAGTGTGCGGCTGGCTCCGCTGGAGCCGATGCCCCGAAGCGACACGCCTTGCGTCGTAGGATTCGCCGTCAGGCTGGAGTTTCGCCGCAGCAGCGTGAAGCCGGGTACGAACCGCAACCGGTCGTCCATGTTGACACCGGGCAGCTTATCGATGCTTTCGCTATTCAGAACGGTTAGCGACGCCGGCGTCTCGGCGTCCACGCTTTCGCTAACGGTGATGGACGTTCGAACCGGCTCCGGAGGCTTGGGTTCCTGAGCCCAGGTGAATGGCGTTCGCATCGCGCAAACTAAGCAGAACGCCAACCGCGTTTTCATCATCAAGGTGAACCGGAAGCGCGCTGCCACGTGGCTCAACGAGCGCCAGAAATCTCAGAATACCGTAGGCGTCCGTGTCCTCCGGCCAGCGCAGGTCGCAATGCTGGCTTCGGAAGCGGTACCGCAACTGACGCTCACTGAGATTCCAGACGAGGTACGCGCAGCAGTCCACTGCGCGTTCAAACCATTCGGACTCCCCGATCGGGCAGGCGATGTCGAGGACGATTTCGACCGGCGGCTTCTCCCGGCGCGAGTACTCGCGGACTTGCAGTTCGCCCGTGTGCGCGGTGGACTTCCAATCGACGTGGCGGGCGCTCTCGTTGTGCTCGTAAGGACGCAGGCGGTGAAAGTCGTCGCCGGACCCTTGCAGCTTCGCCGCCGCCTCTCCTTCAATGGACGCCAGCAGGATCTCGAAGTCCGTCTCCGCCAGAATCGATGGATAGACGACGACATTGCGTTCGATCCGGACGCGGATGCGGCGCTCCGTGAAGCCGAACGGGAAGCGGCTGGAGAAGAGAAAGCTGTCTTCGCGGTACTCGCCGCGGCGTGGAAACGACAGATTCACGGGCTCTTCCACGCGCTGCCCGCCAGGGATCACCGGGAAGTAGAGCCGCTTCGTGAATCCGCCTTCACCCGCGCCTTCCAGATGGATCGAGAACGAGGGCATCCACCGTTTGTGATTCCGGATTCGTACCCAGCCCGGCGCGGGCACTCGCGCGGCCACATGGGGCGGCAGTTCCAGATCTACTTCCAGTCCGCCAAGTCCCAGCCGGCTTACCAGGCCGGATACTAAGAGGGCCGCAAGCATCACCGCCAGAATCAGAAACAACAGATTGTTTCCGGACACAAACGCGCCGACGCCGACCAATATAGTGGCTGTGGCGTAGGCGTAGCCGAGGCCGGTGATCCGCTGGCGTATGTTACCTTCCAGCTTTCCTCGCAGCCACTGCCACCACGTCTCGCGAGGCGGCGCCGGGGATTCCATGTCTAAGAGGTTGTCACAATGCCGCCGGTTGCGGCGCGTTGATGATAGTGAAAGCGCATAAGCATATTACTATCAAGCATTTACGGCTGCTAAACTCCGGCAATGCGGTGGAAAGTATTAGGCGCGTCCGTTTCTGTGATGACCTTGATCGCTGGCTCGGTGGCATACGGACAGGTCAGCAGCGTGACGGGAGCCATAGAGGGTAGAGTGATGGATCCCAGAATCAAGCGGTTCCTGGTGCGTCGCTTCGCTTGTTGAGCAAAGATCAGGGGGAAATCAGAACGGCCACAACCGATTCGCAGGGCAGCTTTGTTTTTCCCAACCTCCGCATCGGCCCGTACTCGCTTCGAGTGGACGCCAAGGGATTCGCCCCCGCCGAGGTGCAGGAACTCCTTGTCTCCGTCGGCCAGGCGGCTACCCAGGATATCCGGTTGACTATCGCTAACTCGGCCCAACAACTGGAAGTGGTGGAGCAGGCCACCGCGCTGCAGACATCAGCCAACACACAATCCTTCGTCGTGGGCTACGAGCGAATGGAGCACGCGCCATCGCCGGGTCGGAACTACCTGAACTTTGTGCTGACGGCGCCGGGTGTTACACCGTCAAGCGGCAGCACCACGGGCCGGTCTCCTGCCGGAACGTGGAATCTGTTGAACGACAGTGGATTCACTTTCTCAGGCATTAGAGGCCGGAACAACAGCGTGTCGATCGACGGTGTGGATAACCGGGACGAGACCACCGGTTCGACACGGGTTTCCGTCCCTCTGGAGATGATCCAGGAACTAAGGGTTGTGGGAACTACGGTGTCGGCGGATTTTGGCGGCGCGGCCGGAGGAATGGTGAATATCGTCACGCGATCCGGGACCAACCAATGGCACGGGCATGGCGAGTTTGAGATGGGCCACGAGATCCTGAACGCGCGCAACCCGGAGTTCGGCATCCCGGGCCGGCCGAAGCTTCGCCGGTGGCAGCCCGGCGGCAGCGCCAGCGGACCCCTGCGGCAGAACCGGACGTTTCTGGCGGCAGCCGCGGAGTGGTTCTACGAAGATTGCGACGAATGGTCAGAGACCGATCCGTCTCTCATCGCCGGTCTTGCGGGCAGCCGGTACCAGCAGCTCCGCGAGGAAATGGCCTCCGGCCTGTTCACGGCGGGTGAGCGTAACCAGCAGTATTCGGCGAAGGTGCAGCATGCGGTGAATTCCGCCAACAGCTTTACGGCACGCATCGCCTACTCGAAAGGAAGCGTCAATCGCGGGGTTCAGGGAATCGAGAACTTCTCAGACGTTACGGCCCGCGCATCCAGCCGTCAGCGCGATTGGTCGGCCGTTTTCGGGATGCTCTCGGTGCTGTCCCCATCGAAGATAAACAATCTGAATGTCCAGGTCGCCACGCGCGGTGTGGACGTAGTTCCGAATATCCGTGGACCCCAATATGAAATTCCCGGCGTGCTGACGTTCGGCCAGGGATTCCGAAGCAATCAGAACCGCGACGAATCGCACTTCCAGATCATGGATGGGTTGTCGCTCGCCACCGGCGGGCACCTGATCTCGCTCGGCGTGGATATCCACCGCGTTGGATTGGACAGCCGCATCGCGAATCGGTTCGGCGGCATTTTCATTTTCCCTACGCTTATTGCCCTGGGCCGGGGCGAACCGGATGTCTACCTGCAGGCGTTCGGACGCGCCGGTACGCAATTCACGACCACTCCCGTCGGTCTGTGGATCAATGACCGGTGGCAGGTGAAGCGCGGGCTGACGGTCGACATCGGTCTACGGTATGACCGACAGTGGATGCCGGCACGCATACCGGCCAGCAATCTGAACTTCGCTCCACGTTTGGGCGTCGCGTGGAACCCGCGGGGCGGGTCCAAGTGGGTTTTGCGGTTTGGAGCGGGTTTGTTCTTCGACCGCTACCCGTTAGCATTTCTGAACGAGTCGATCCAAAAGGACGGCTTCAGCGCCTTCGAGAACTACGCAGTTGGCGCGGATGCGCGGCGCGTTTTTCAAGCCTCAGCGACTTCACCCCTTCAATCGCCACTTCCTTTTCTGACGCCGCTGGCATACTCCGCTTCGCACTACTTTCCGTCAGTCTACGCGGCGCGAATCACCGGCGGGTTCGAGAGGCTTCTCGATTCGAATACTACTCTGGCTGTCGAGTACAGCTTTGCCCGCGCACTGCATCTGCCACGCATCCGGAACACGGCTGGCGTCCTGCCGCCAGACTATGGTCTTGAGCAAACCGCCCGCTCCACTTACCACGGCGCGACGGCAAGCATCAACAGGCGCTTTAGCAACGAATTTGCATTCCTGGTTTCCTACTCGATTGGCCGGGCGATGGACGACGGTTCCGATTATGAAGAGCAGCCTCTCAATCCGTTGGATATTTCCCTGGACTGGGGCCGTTCCCGCCAGGATCAGGCGCATCGGATAACGGGAACGCTGTTCGTGGAACTACCGCTCGAAGGGTTGGGTAAATTCGGAGAACACGTTCATTTTGTGCCTACGTTCACGTTCGGCACTGGCCGCCCGCTGAATACGCTGCTGCCGACCGACGCGTTCCGCACCGGGGCTTATCCAATTTCCGCCCGCCCGCCCGGAACCGGCAGGAACACGGCCGTCGGACCGGCGGTCTCTTCGCTGGACTTCCGGCTGTTCAAAGAAATCCGCTTCGAGGCCAGGCGCGCCAAATGGCAGTTGGGTGTCGAGACTTTCAATCTCCTCAACCACTCAAATGCCGTCCGGCTTAATCAGTTCGCTGCGACGCCCGGTGCGGCGCGCGGCGTGATCGAATTTTCGGCGGCGCGCCAGATTCAGCTTTTCACTCATGTCGAGTTCTAAGCCCCGGCATTCCTCCGCATCGTTCTGCCCGGAGTGGCATGCTTAGGACTTGTCACAAAGCATCGAAAGGGCGTCCTTACATCGAAGCCTGACTCTGGCGCAGTTGGTAGTAACCGGCGTCATCATGATCCAGCCGACGGCGCCGATGCCCTTGTTCGGGGTTGTCGCGTCGGAGGCCCGGGGGCACGTTGTCTCCGCCGTCCTGGTGGCCATGGTGGCGATGATGTTCACGGCGGTCAGCTACGGGCGTATGGCTCGCGCATACCCCAGCGCCGGGTCTGCCTATACGTATGTCGGCCAGGAACTGCACCCGTCGCTGGGATTCCTATGCGGCTGGTCGATGCTGATGGACTATGTGTTGAATCCGGTGATCTGCACCATCTGGTGTTCAAAGGCCGCAGGCAACCTTCTACCCTCGGTTCCTTACGCCGCGTGGGCGGTATTCTTCGCCGGACTGTTCACGCTGCTGAACGTCCGGAAGATCGAGGCGTCGGCGAAGACCAACGCAATCCTGGCGGGCGGGATGGGGCTGATGATTCTGGCATTTGTGGTCGCGGCGTCGCGATTCCTTCCCGGCGCAAATCTGACGCAGCCCTTCTACGACCCGAACACGTTTGAACTGGCGGCGTTTTCAACGGGAACTTCGCTCGCCGTGCTTACCTACATTGGCTTCGATGGGATCTCCACATTGTCTGAGGAAGTGCAGGATCCGCGGCGCAACATACTCTGGGGAACCGTGATCGTCTGCGGAATCATCGGATTTCTTTCCGCCATCGAGTGCTACCTCGGGCAGATCGTCTGGCCCGGTACGGAGCCGTTTCCGGACATCGACACCGCATTCGTCCACATCGCCGGCCGCGCTGGTGGGCCGTGGCTGTTCTGGGGGATGAACGTAACGCTGCTTGTGGCGACCGTGGGATCGGGTTCGGGTGCGGTGATGGCGGGTGCGCGTCTGATGTATGGAATGGGGAGGGAAGGTTCGCTGCCGCGCGGATACTTCGCGTCTCTCGATCCCGCGCGCGGAGTGCCGCGCAACAACGTGCTGCTGATCGGCAGCCTGGCGCTGGTTGGCGCGTTCCTGATGAGCTATCAGTTGGGCGCGGAGCTTCTGAACTTCGGCGCATTCATCGGCTTCATGGGCGTGAACGTGGCCGCGCTGACGCGATACTGGATTCGCGCATCGGAGCGGCGCTGGATCAATCTGGTTCCGCCTCTGCTGGGTTTCCTGATCTGCTTCTATCTCTGGCTGAGCCTGAATACATTTGCGAAAGCGGCGGGCGCGGCGTGGCTGGCGTTCGGGATGCTTTGGTATTTAATAAAATGGCGTCGATGAAACTTCTCGCGTTGCTGGTGCTTGGCTCGTTGTGCGCGATCGCGCAATGGAAGCCGCTGTTCAATGGCAAGGACGCCTCCGGCTGGAAGCATGTCGGGCCGGGCAGCTTCGCAGTCGAGGACGGCATGCTGAAGACCGTCGGCGGCATGGGCCTGCTTTATTTCGAACGCGAAAAGTTTGGCAATGCAACCGTGCGCGTGGTGTTCAAGACCAGCGCCGACAAGGACAATGCGGGCGTGGTCATCCGGCTGCCGGAGCCTCCGGGCGACGCTTGGTACGGCGTCCACAACGGGTACGAAGTTCAGATCGACGGTGGCGGGGACGAGTGGCACTGCACCGGCGCAATCTATTCGCTTAGCAAGGTGTCTGAACGCACGCAGAAACCAACCGGTGAGTGGAACACCATGGACATCACGCTCGACGGAGCGGTGACGCGCATCACACTGAATGGCGAAGTAGTGAACGTCTTTGACCCGTCAAAGCCGGTGCCGGAGCGCAAGCAGTGGTTTGAACCCGTGCGCGGCCCGCGGCCCGATTCCGGCTATATCGGACTGCAGAATCACGACGCGCGTTCGACAGTGTGGTTTAAAGAAATTAGCGTTCGCCGTCCCTGACGCGCTCGCATGAAAAAGCTTTTGTAACAGGCACCGCCGGCGGAGCATCTCCAAACGGGGAGTGAAGAACTCCCGAACAGAGGAGAATGATGAACGACACTGAAAAGTATGTAGAAGGACCGATTGCCCGCGCGATTGAGAAGGAAACAGCGAAGATTCCTTCCGACGCGTTTCTGATTGGGGCGGTGGCCTCGGTCGGGCTCTCGCTATTCCTTCAGCTGAGCGGCAAAAAGGACCGTGCCGTATTCGTGGGTCAATGGGCCCCGACGCTGCTTTTGTTGGGTATCTACAACAAGATGGTGAAGCAGCACGGCTCCGACGGGCCAACGCCGTAGCCGACGCATCAACCGTAGCCGAACGCCGGCGGAAACAAGATCACCACGATTGCGGCCCATATGGAGTACACGGGCAGATACGCGATCTGCCAACGCTCCAGGGCCGCAAACGAGGTCCGCTGGCGCAGAAAGTGCGCATAGAGCCATGCCGACCCGGCAAGGTTCACCAGCAAAATGAGATTCTCGCCAAGAGCCGCCACCCGGTTTGGCGTGAATCCAAACTCAGAGATGCGGGCCGCTATTGCCGCGAGGGCGACACCATCCACCACAAGCGCGCTGACCACCAGCAGGAGTTGCAAGGCGTCGAAGAAGCCCGGCGGCGCTTGCGGGTCGCGAGCGGAGGTGGCGTAGAGCACCAGCGCAACCACCAGCACCAGCAGCAGGTCGAAGCCGATCAATACCTCCCGCTTGACGTTGATTGGGCTGCCTGTCCACGCCATCGTAACCAGGAACACCAACAGAAGAATCGTGAAGAGCGGCGTGAAAAGCCGCGTCAGCACCGGCGCCATATTCTCGATGACGCTTTGCTTCGCTTGTACCAGCCACGATGCGATGATGACGGCGCCCATCGCTCCACACGGAACCAACCAGCCCGCGACGAACCACGCAGGGTTGATCCCGATGGACTGGAAGATCATCATCGTAAAGCCGGTGAAGACACCCCCGCCGAGCGCGATCAGCACGTAGTAAATGAACAGCTCGCCCGAGAACCGCACGAAGTCCATACGGTCATTCCCGGCCAGGCCGCGACCCCGGATGTAGGCGAATCCGACGGCCATCCACAACGCGATCGGCAGGTGCAGCGCCGTCAGTATTTCAGTGTTGCTGCCCGTAGGAAAGGGATAGACATTCGCGAAGAGCGCTGCGGCTGCGAAGGGCAGCACAAGCCAGAGGCTGCTTGCAACGCCAGACGCACGCTTCCACAGAAAGTAGATGGCCAGCAGCGGGAAGACGAACAGGCTGGCGTTCCGGAAGTAGAAAGGCGGCATTTCTTCATCCGGCCTGAGGTGGAGACCGAACAGCGCTGGAAGCTTGATGGCCAGCGCCGCGGCGATCGCAAGGCCCACCACCACCAACACTTCCGCTTTTGAAGTTTTCGCCGCCGCATCGGAATCGTCGCGAGCAATGACCAACAGCTTCCACAACCGTTCCGAGTGTTCAAGCGCAAACTCGCGCGACAGCGCATCAAGGTTGCCCATGCGCTTCACCGCGACCAGGAACGCTTCATCGCCTGACAGGCCGGCTTCGGTGAGCTCTGCCAGCTGGTCGCGCAAATGTCCTTCGAGCTCCTCAACGTCGGGGCCATGCAAGGCCTGCCTGCGGCGCACGAACGACCGCCACTCCGCAATCTGTCCTTCAAGCGGTTGGCCGGCGAAGGATGTCATGCCGGGCACGCTTTCAGCCAGATGCCCCGCAGCGCCCCGTCCACCACCTGCCACTGCTTGCGCTGTGCTGCCAGCTGCGCGCGGCCTTCTTTCGTGATCCGGTAGTACCTTCGCTTGCGGCCGGCTTCCGACTCGGACCACTTGGCCGCGATATGACCGTGGCGCTCCAACCGGTGGAGCACCGGATAGAGCATGCCGTCAGTCCACTGTAGATGCCCGCCCGATAAGTCGGCTACCCGCTTGATAATCGCGTAGCCGTAGCTGTCGCCGTCGGCGAGAATGGCCAGCACCAGCGGCGTGGCGGAAGCGGCAACAAGGTCTTTGCTCACGTCCATACGTAGACGTGTTATACATTGTTCTGCTATGTATGTCAAGCGCATTGCGCTTGAAGGGCGTGTCGGCGATTGGACTAAGAGGCTATGCTTTCAAACCGTAGAAGCGCGTCGCGGTTTCGCCGAGAATCTTCTCGCGCACCGGTTGTTGCAGCGGGCCCAGCGACTGCGTGAATGCCGCCAGCACTTGTCTCCAACTTCCGGCCAGGAGGCACACCGGCCAGTCTGATCCGAACATGCAGCGTTCCGCGCCAAAGTTCTGATAGACGTGATTGACGTAGGGCATCAGATCCGAAGCCTTCCACTTTTCGGGATCGGCCTCCGTGATCATCCCGGATATCTTTACGAAGAGCTTCGGATGTTTTGCAACCGCCTCCATCTGCTTCGCCCAGGGTTCCATCACTCGATCTTTGATCAGCGGCTTTGCGATGTGATCGATCACCATCCGCAAATCCGGCAGCTTCTCGATCAACACGGGCACGATGGGAAGATGAGGCGGCTTTAGAAGAAGGTCGTAGGGGACGTCGCGGCTCTGAAGTTCTTTCAGCCCGCGAATCACATCGCTTTGCAGCGCCCACTTCACATCCGGCTCATCATGAATAATGTGGCGAACCCCACGAAATCTGCGATGCTTCTGGAGTGTGTCCAGCCGCTTGCCCACCATCGGGTCCTTCAGATCGACCCAGGCGACGACGCCTTTGATGATCGAGTGCTGATCCGCCAATTGCAACATCCACTCCGCCTCGGCATCCACTTGGGCTGCCTGCACCGTGACACACCCGTCAAAGTGGCTGGCGTCAAGGATGGGCTTCAGATCCGGCGGCAGATAGTTTCGGGCGAGTACATTCGGCGCGGGCGGCATCCAAGGGTAGGACAGCTTGCCGAGATCCCAGAAGTGCTGGTGCGAGTCGATCCGCATCCCTGCCATCATACGGAACTTCCGATGGCAGAATCGCGTCTTCCGATTGGAATGAAATGGAAATGAGTGGGGAACTGGCGCTTGAAACGGAGAACCTGCGGAAGGTCTTCCGCAATGGGTGGAGCGCCCGCGAAGTGGTGGCCGTCGATGAGATCTCGCTGAAGGTCAAGCGCGGCACCACGTTCGGGCTGCTGGGGCCGAACGGGGCGGGGAAGACGACGTTCGTGAAGATGGTGCTGTCCTCCTGCCACGCCACTGCGGGCGTCGCGCGCATCTTCGGGAAGGACTCGCGCCTTCCGGAGGCGCGGAGGCCCATCGGCTACCTGCCGGAGAACCACCGCTTCCCGACGTACTTCACGGGAGCCGGGATGCTGGATTTCTACGCGGCGTTGTCGGGCGTGTCCGCCGCATCCCGCAGGACGCTAATTCCGGAGCTGTTCGAGCGCGTGGGTCTGGACCGCCAATGGATGGACGTGCGGATTGGGAAATTCTCGAAGGGTATGCTGCAGCGCGTGGGCCTGGCGCAGGCGCTGATCCATCAGCCCGAGATGTTGATTCTCGACGAGCCCTCCGATGGTGTCGATCCAGTGGGACGGCGGCAGATTCGCGATGTGCTTCGCACGCTGGAGTCCGGCGGCGTGACGATCTTTCTAAACTCGCACCTGCTCGAAGAGGTGGAGATGTTCTGCAGCGAGGTGGCGATCATCAACAAAGGCCGCGTAGCGTTGCAGGGTCGCGTAGCCGATCTCACCGCCGGGAAGGGCTTTCGTCTGGTGGCCAGCCGGAACGGCACGCGGCGCGAGCTGCATGTTGGAACGCAGGCGGAAGCGAACCGCGCGATCGACGAGTTGCGGCGCGAAGAGTTTGAAGTGGAATCGATGCAGGCGACGGCCAGCCGTCTTGAGGACGTATTCATCCAGGTGGTGGAAAAGCGATGACCACGGTGGCCCTGATTGTCGACACGTTTCGCGAAGCGATGGCGCGAAAGATCTTCTGGGGATTGTTCGGCCTATCGGCGTTGATGATTCTGTTCTTCCTTTTCCTCATGCGGATTGACGTGGTGGAGGGCGCGGTGGCGACCATCACGTTGTTCGGCAACGAGCGCACCACGCGCGCTGACGTCAATGTGGACGAGCTGATCCGGCAGGTGCATTCCAGCATCGCGGGATTTCTCTACACGTTCGGGATGTTCCTTGCCGTGTTCGCGTCGGCGGGACTGATTCCCAGCGTCCTCGAGCCTGGACGAATCGAACTGATCCTGTCCAAGCCTGTTTCGCGCTGGCAGATTCTGTTGGGGCGTTTTGCCGGCAACATCCTCGTCGTTGCGGCCAACATCACGTTTCTCGTCGTCGGTGTCTGGCTGATCTTCGGCTGGAAAACCGGAGTCTGGACGACCGCTTTTCTTGTCACCATTCCGGCCACGATTATCCTGTTCTTCTCGCTGCTGAGTATCGTTGCGTGGGCCGGTGTCCTTTGGGAATCGACGGCGGTATCGACAATGATTCCGGTGGTCGTCATGATTCTTAGCCCGGTCCTGGCGCAGAACCGGATTGCGGAACGGCTGCTTTCCAGCCAGTGGTCCCGCGACGTGTGGAACACGCTTTACTACGCGTTGCCAAAGGTGTTCGACACGGGCCGAATGACGTTGAATTACGTCCAAGGGAAGCCAGCGGGCGATTGGATGCCGCTTTGGTCTTCCGCTCTGTTCGGTATCGTGATCTTAGGCTGGTCTTTGTGGATCTTCGAAAAGCGGGATTTTTAGCACTCCTCATCTTGCTGGGCGCATGTCGGCCGCAGCGTTCGCCCACTATCGTCGCCAATGCCGCGCTGATGCCGCTGGTGCCTCCGGACACGACCATGCTTGCCGGGTTTCGCGTCGAAGAGTTGAAGAAGACTCAGGTGTACCAGACGCTGCTGAAGGAAGAGAAGCTTCCGCAGCTCGATGAGTTCGCGCGCGAGACGGGCATCGACCTGCGCAAAGACATCTGGGAAGTGATCGTGGCTTCCGATGGGAAGTCTACGCTGACGCTGATTCATGGGAAGTTCACCGACGGCGGAATCGCCGATAGCGGAAAGGAGCCGGACCTTGCCAGGAAGGGGATTCGCCGGACTCCCTACAAGGGCTACAACCTGCTGGGTGACGATCGCGTTGCGGTGGTGTTTCTCAACAGCAGCGTCGCCGCCGCTGGACCCGTTGACGCCGTTCGGCGTGTGATCGACGCGCGCGACGAACGCAACAGCCGGCCACCGGCAGGCCTGCTGGACCGCCTGCGCGAAATTCCGTCCTCGAATCAGATTTGGGCCATTTCCACGGGGGGCTGGGCCGGCGTTCTGCCGGAAGAACTCGGCGGGGCGATGGGAGGCTTGAAGCGAATGCCTGTCGATATTCGCTCAATGGTGGCGACGATGGATCTATCCAGCGGCGTCCGGTTTAACGGCGAGTTCGTTTCTGGCGACGAGGCGTCCGCACGCAAGATGAACGATGCAATTCGCGGTGTCATTGGCGTGGGACGTCTGACGACGCCGGACGACAAGAAGGAAATGTTGAAGTTCTATGACGCCGTTCAGGTAGAGCGCATGGAACAGAAAGTCGTAGTTCGCACCGATATCCCCCTCGAAATTTTCAAGATGCTGCTGGACCAGTTTCGAACCCCGCGCCTAGGCTAATGGGACGTTTGGCAGTACCGGAACCACTTCGAAAACTTTTCTAACATCTCTTGAACCAAACTGAATCCGCAGTGTGTCTTCCCTCGTAGTATGGATCGCAAAGTGGGAAACGGGGACACGCTCGAGCCATGCGCCTGCTGATCGCAGTCGCGGCAATTGGCGCCGCAATGAACGCAGCGGAGCCAGCGAAAACGGCGGGCGAGGAATACCGCATCCGTCGCGAAAAAGCCGCTCAGCTGTTGGCGGATAAACAGTTCAAGGCAGCCAGAAATCTTTCGCTTGAGTTGAACCGCCAGACACCCGACGATCTCACCGTCTACGCCATGCTCGCCGAAGCTCAGATCGAGTTGGGCGAGTTTGACGAAGCGGAAAAGAATGTCGATTGGATGTTCCGGCTTCGCGCGCCTACGACTGAGGGACTAATGCTGGGCGCGAGATTGCGGGAGCAGTTCGGCGACAACACTGGCGCAATCGAGTTCTGCGACAGAGCCTTCGGTCTGCTGGGCCCCACCGATATGAAAAGCCGTGACCGCGTCCTAGCGCTTGCGGCCGGCATCGAGGCCCGCAGTGGACTTTTCGATCAAGCTTCGCAACACATTTCTGTAATCCAAGATCCGGAGACGCGCGATTCGGCTGCGGAAGCGCTTACCCGGGAACGAGTAAAAAAAAGAGGGAGGAAATAATGGTTCGAATTGCAGTTCTATTGCTGGCCAGCGCCGGCTTTGCGGCCAACAGTTGGGCGGGACCCGCGTGCATTGCGGCAAGTCTCAGCGACTATATCGCGCTCGGATCCGATGGATGCTCGATCGGTGCCTTTCGCGTATTCGATTTTTCGGAAACCGATTTGTCTTTCGGTACGGAACGAATTGAATCGTCCGGCATCACGGTCAACCCCACTTTTGGTGGATCGTTTGGATCGCTGATGTTCTCGGCGATGGTGGAAAGCTTCTCCACCGCGTTTGAGTCGGCAATCCTATACTCCGTCAGCGGGCCGCTGGTGGGAACGCGCCTGAGTCTGGGGGAGGCGAAGGCAGTTGACACCGGCGTCGCGCTCGTCCTTCAGGAGTTTTGCCTGGACGGCGACTTCAGCGCGGGTTTCTGTTCGGGCGTGTCTGTCGATCAGGCGGTTTTTCAGGTGGACGGTGACCAGGAGAAATCTGTGTTCTCGCCCCTGAACGCCAAGTTCGCCGGTATTCGCCAAAGCATCGTGGCCGATGGCGGCCCGTTCGGCTCGGCCAGCTTCGGTTCGGCACAGGTAACTTTCGCGACGCCGGAGCCTAGCGCTTTGCTGTTGACGTTGGGCGGACTTGCCGGACTTTGCGGTATGCGGCTTCGCCGTCGTGGCGCGGAACGCCACTAACGCATTCACTAGTTCAAGGAGACAGAATGAAAACCAATCAGCTCTTGGCTTCTCTTGCAGCTCTCCTCGTGGCGGCGCCGGTGCCCATACCGGCGGCAAACCATCGCGAGGCACCCATCACCGCTATCGACCGTGCGGCCGATATCACCGACTGGTTCGCGTTCGTCAGCTATGACGACCCGACGAAGATGACAATGATTCTCAATGTCGATCCTTTGCTGGAGCCGTCGAATGGGCCGAACTACTTTCCATTCGATTCCGAGATTCTCTATGAGATGCACGTCGACAACAATCGCGATGCGGTTCCCGATGTCACTTTCCAGTTCCGCTTCCGCACGGAGATCCGCCTTCCGGGCGTTTTCACGGGCTTCGTCGGAGCGGGCGGCGGTATTCTATCGCCTCCCAACGCACCGGCTCCGCAGCCGCCGTCGGGCACTTTGATTATTCCGCCGGCCATCACGGCGCTGGACGGGGCGGGCTCACAGGGCCTTAGCCTCCGCCAGTATTACTCGGTTGTGATGATCAAGGGTGGCCGGTCGACCAATCTTGGTGGATCGCAGAGGCTGTTCGCCGTCCCGGCGAATGTCGGTCCGCGGACGATGCCCAACTACCCGATGCTCGCCCGTCAGGGGATCTACACGCTGACGCAGGGAGTGAAAGTATTCGCGGGTACGGTTGACGATCCTTTCTACATCGACCTCGGCGCGGCCTTCGATTCGCTGAACTTCCGCGACACGGGATCGGGCGTGCCCGCCGTGCTGACGCCTGCGCAGGATGCAAACGACACAACGAATTTCGCGCCGGATCACGTGAAGGGTTTCAACGTGAACGCGATCGCGATCGAAGTGCCGATCGCCCTGTTGACCCGCTCAAGTCAGGTTGAGCCGCCGTCGAGCCCGGACTCCGTTCTCGGCACCTATGGGCAGACTTCCCGCGCCCGCGTGACAGTCCGCCGCGCTCCGCTGCCCCTGTCTGGTTCGGGTGGATTTCAGCCCGTGCAACGCATGGGCAACGCGCTTTTCAATGAGTTGATCATTGGCACCGGCTCAAAGGACAAGTTCTCAATGAGCTTGCCGAAGGATGATGCGCAGTTCGCGGCGTTCGCCTTGGATCCAGTTCTGGCTCGCGCTCTAAATGCGGTTTACGGCGGAGCGCTGCCTGTGCCCGATACGCCGCGCGTCGATCTGCTTCCCTTGGTGCAATACATTCCGCCGATCGCGCCGAACGCAGCAAACCCGGGTCCGGTGGCGGATCTATTGCGGATCAATACCGGCATTCCGGCGACACCTCAAGCGTCACGCAGGCGGCTGGGCTTTATTGCCGGGGACACGGCTGGTTACCCGAATGGCCGTCGCGTTAGCGACGATGTCACCGACATCAGCGCAAGAGCGGTGGTGGGGATTCTGACGGGAGATCCGAAGTTTACCGGATTCCCTCACAATCGGATCGGCGATGGTGTGAATGCGAACGATGTCCCGTATCAGGAAACCTTCCCGTACGTTGCGTTTTCGCAGAGTGGCCGCGACCGCGTTCACTAAGAAGAGGAGTTTTCTATCACATGCCGGGCCTTCGTGCCCGGCATTTTTTGTTGGCCGAGGCATTAAGGCACCCAATTGGTAAGGCGCTGCCCGTAACTTGCATAAAGTGTAGTAGCCAAGACTTGATCTGACAAGGCGGCCGGCAAGTTCAGGCCACGGCGGCCGGAACCTCCCGGTCGAGAACCTTATCCCAGGCAAGTTGCCGGGAATCCAACAAGGTTTGCATCGGCGTTTTGCCGAAGCAGTATTTGCCGGAGTGCGGACGCTGCTCGTTGTAGCGCGAGAGCCAGCCGTCCAGGTCCACCTGCAATTGCTCCAGTGAGATGTAGAGCGTCCTGCGGAAGGCGGTCGCGTAAAACTCGTCCTGGATCGTTTTGTGGAAGCGCTCGCAGATGCCGTTGGTCTGCGGATGCCGGGCCTTCGTCCGGCTGTGATCGATGTTCTCGACGGCCATGTACAGCTGATACTCGTGATGCTCGCGAGCGCCGCAGTACTCGGTGCCGCGGTCGGTGAGGATGCGCAGCAAGGGAAGGCTGTGTTCTTCAAAAAAAGGCAGTACGCGGTCGTTGAGCAGATCGGCGGCGACCAGTGCGTTGCGCCGGTCGTAGAGCTTGGCCTCCGCGACCTTCGAATAGGTGTCGATGAAGGTCTGCTGATAGATCCGGCCTACTCCTTTGATGGTGCCCACATAGTAGGTATCCTGGGCGCCCAGGTAGCCGGGATGCTCGGTCTCGATCTCGCCGTGGGCTTGCTTCTCCTCGCGGGCCTTCTCCATGGAGCGGAGCTGGTCTTCGGTGAGGATCAAGCCTTCCTGGGCGGCCTTGGCTTCCAGCGCCTTTTAGCCGCTTGCGGAAGATCTCCAGATCGTGCCGCAGCCAGACGCTCCGCACCCCTCCGGGAGGAACGAACAGGCCTTGCTTCTTCAGTTCGTTCGATACCCGCACCTGGCCATAGGCCGGCTGCTCGATCGCCAGATGAAGAATCGCTTCTTCGATCGCGGCATCGACCCGGTTCTGCGGCAGCGGTTTGCGGCGGCTGATGTCCTGCAGCACCAGCGCGCCCCCCGTCTCGTAGAGCTCGCGGAACCGGTAGAAACTGTCCCGGGAATAGCCCATCACTTTGCACGCTTGGCTGACGCTGCCTAACGTCTCCGACAGCTTCAGCAGCCCCAACTTGTTCTTGATCACTTTTTGCGCGGTCGTCATTCTGACATCTCCTTCTCGTCCGGTCTAGTCCCGGACAATCTATCGAAAATGTCAGATCAAGTGGTGACTACTGCAACTCACAAACGCGCGGTCAAGGAACTTCTTATTGGGAGCTAAAGCCAAGCTGTATCTGAACCCCTTGGCTGCGTATCCCTATTCAGGCGAGTTGACGCAGTTGCCAACTGCCCGAGCGGAAGACGCTCAATATCGCCACGTTCCCGGCCTTTCGCTCGAGGAGCTGGTCGGGGCGGGCAAATTCTGGCGCGACTGAAGCCAAGTACCTTTTGTTCGGTGTAACGTAGGGGTCAATGACGCGACGCGATTGGCTGGCGGCGCTCGCCGCGCTCACTCCACGGCTGAGTGCCGCGCAGGGCACTTCACTTCGCGAAGTTGGTACACGCAAGTACACACTCAACGGGCGCGACTTACTGTTCGTCGAGCTCACCACGACGAGCGGCCTTACCGGCATCGGCGAAGGTTCACTCCCCGGCCGCGCGGCGATTGTCGAAGAAGCCATCAAGTGGCTGACCCCCTATCTGCTGGAACGCGACCCAGCCGGCGTCGAAGACCAATGGAACCGCATGTACTATCAGCTTTCCCGCTGGCGCGACGGCAGCGTTCTGATGACGGCGCTTGCGGCGATCGACATCGCTTTGTGGGACCTCGAAGGAAAGCGGCTGAACGTGCCCGCATGGCGGTTGGCGGGCGCCAGCGGCGCGAAGCCGCTGCGCGTCTACTACAGCCACTGGAGCCAGCAGACCCAGCCCCGGACGCCTTCCGCGCTTTCCGAACTTGCGCGGAAAACCCGCGAGTCCGGCTGGTCTGCCGTGAAGTGGGTGGTGCCGCGCGCGGCGACGGAGCGCGAACGGATCGACCTGACCGTCGCGGAATGCAAGGCGGTCCGAAACGCGGGACTCGACTTCGGACTCGAGATGTGGGAGACATTCACCGTCCGCTCTGCAATCGAGTTTGCGAAAGCGGTTGCGCCGTTCCGACCTCTCTTCATTGAGGAGCCGATGCTACGCGAATCGCCGCAGTCGCTGGCGGAGATAGCGGCGAAGTCCCCGGTTCCCGTCGCGACGGGCGAGGGCCTGTTGACGCGCTTCGAGTTTCGAAATCTACTTGACCATCGTGGCGCGCAAATCATCCAGCCCGACGTGATCCACTGCGGCGGCATTACGGAGATCCGCCGGATTGCCAGCCTTGCCGAAACCTACGGAGTCGAGATCGCACCGCACATGTGGTACGGGCCCGTCGGCCACGCGGCCTCGGTCCACGCCATGTCCAGCGCCCGGAACTTCTACATGCAGGAATGGGACGCCGTGAACGACGGCATCTTCACTGAACTTACTCGCGGCACGCACCCGCTGCCGAAGGATGGAATGGTGACACCGCCATCCGCTCCAGGACTCGGCATCGAGATGGACTGGGCGGCGTGGCAGGCGAAATGTCCCTACCAGGGGCAGTCGATGCGGCCCCCGGCTGGCGGCAAGTAAGACATCTACACCGGCGCTTAAGTTGGAAAGACGGGAAGGAAAGAGCGAAAACGCAGTCCCCACCCGATTGACGATGGTCGATGATGGCTGGGTCCGTCGCTCGCAGCCGCCAGCTGCCCACCTGGGATCACGAACTTCTCCATACCTTGGTTCATGAACCGGTCCAATGTCGGTGCTTGAGCGCTAACGGACGCGGTCGCCAAGTTGGCCACAAGGGCTATGCGAATCAAGAGCGGACGACATAGCAAACGAGAACTGCGCCTCCCCCATACGTTAACGGATTGGCTAAATGCGGCGCTACGGTACGTAGAACGCAAAATTAAGACGAGAACGAATTCGCGAAAAAGGCAAGCTGCGGCTTGACGACAAGGCGTTCGCCATCTTGGCGTCGTTAAGGCCTGCCGCCGACGCAACGCCGGATTCTCGACTACGAGATATCACTGTTCTGCACTGGCACTCCCCTGCTCTCGGCGACCAGCCGTGAAGTGCTGATGAACCTGCCGAAGAAAGCAGGGGAAGAAGCGCTGCCAGGAACGCCGTTCCACATTTCGCACGCAGGCGCGTTGCAGGGGAGCAACGCCGCCCTCCTCTATCGAAATCGGCGAGGCATAGTGATCGGTATGGCTTTCAATTCGCTGCCTGTTGACTACAAAGGGTTCTTCGGATATGTGATCGAGGCAGTGTAGGGAAAGTGGGTGACACCGCCATCCGCTCCAGGACTCGGCATCGAGATGGACTGGGCGGCGTGGCAGGCGAAATGTCCCCAACCCGGGCCAGCCGATGCGGCCCCCGGGCGGGCGGTAAATAGGACATGCACGCTGGCGCCTGAAAACGCGTCATGCTTCGGTAGGATGAGGCTGCCAGTTCTCGCTTTGCTCCTGGCTGTTCCGGCGTTGTCGCAGACCGCCGACGACACTTGCGCCATCGCGGGGCGCGTCACCAGATCCGGCTCCACGGAGGGATTGCGCAAGGCGACAGTCGCCCTCTTCCGGGAAGGCGGCATGAAACCTCTGGTCGAAACGGGCACCGACTTCTCCGGGCAGTACTGCTTCACGGGCATCGTTCCGGGTTTCTACCGCGTCTCTGCCGAACAGGCCGGCTTCGTGAAACGCGAATACGGCGCGCGCAGATGGCAGGAGCGCGGGACCACGCTCGTGGTCCAGAAAGGCGAACCCGTGACTGCCAATCTCGAACTTCTTCCAAGGGGCGGCATACGCGGCCGCGTGAACGACGGCGACGGCGACGCGGTGCCCGGCGCACGCGTTTCGGCGCTGCGCATTGTCTATGAGCGCGGCCGGCGCGATCTGCAGCGTGCGGCCGAAGCCGAATGCGACGAAGGTGGCGAGTACAAGCTGGCCAACCTGGCTCCCGGCCGTTATCTGGTGCGTGCGATTCCCCGATTGCAGCCGCCTCCGCCCACAATTCCCGGACGGCCCCCGCAACCCGGCATGGCCTACGGGCCGACCTTCTATCCCGCTTCACCCGACGCCGCCAACGCAACCATCGTCGAAGTGCAGCCTGCGATCGTCCCCGACGGCGTGAACGTAATCCTTCGGCGCGCGCAACTTTCGCGCATACGGGGCCGTGTGATGCGCTACGGGCAGCCTGCGACGGGCGCTTCCGTTGTGCTGGGCGAACTCACCGCGGGCGCGGTTAGCTTCCGCCAGGAATTTGCGCAGAAGGTGAACGATGCGGACGGAACGTTCGATTTTCGCGGTATCTGGGGTACGCAGTATCTGGTGCAGGCCCGCGACGGATCAGGCAGCGATCTTGAAGGCTCACTGGTTGTGGACGCCTCCGGTCGCGATGTGGACTTCGTCAACATTTACCTGGGTGAGCGGTCGTCGATCAACGGCGTTGTCACTTTCCCCGACGCCCCGACGCCGATGAGCCGGGCCTACGTCGAGTTTGAACCTGTGGATTCGTTCCTTCTCGGCTCTCCTCGCGGCCGCGTGGACGCGGAGGGCCGCTTCTCGATTCCGCGAATCGGCGCGGGACGCTATTGGGTAAGCGTTCGCGGCCTGCCGGATAGCAGCTATGTGCGTGCAGTCCGCGTAGGTTCGCAGGAACTGATTCCGCCGGTGTTGGAGATCCGGCACAGCGGAAGGACGCGTCTGGAGATTGTCATCAGTTCGAGAGCCGCCACGGTGACGGGCCGCGTCACGACGCCGTCGGGCAGTGCTTCAGGCGGCGCGCCCGTATGCCTGATCCCCGAAGCACGAAATCAGTTGGGCTTTCGCGCGGTGTACGCGCAGCCCGACGGAGCCTTTGCGATAACCGGACTCGCTCCCGGAGATTACACCCTGGTCGCACTGGAGGATTGGGAGCCGGGCACGGAACAGGAGCCCGATTTCCTCACCCGCTACGGCGCACGCGCACGCCGGATCAGCCTGCCGGAGGGTGGAACGCTTTCCGTCGATCTGGTGGCCGCAAACTAGGCTGCCAGTTTCTTCACGGCCGCCACCACGCGTTCCACCTCATCCATCGAGTTGTAGATGTGCGGCGAGAAGCGCAAGCCCGCCGTATCGCCGGACGCGGTCATCGCGATGGATAGGCGATCCCGGCTCCACAGCGTGTCGTAGGCCTGCTTCAGGCGACCATTCTTCAGGTCCACCTTCACGACGCCATGCGCGAGTTCGGGTTCGATGTTGGTCCGCATCACTAGGGCGTCTGAGTTTGCGAAGCCTTGCTTCAGCGCGGTGGTGATCTGTTGAACCCGCCGCTCAATGCGCTTCATCCCCACCAAGGCCAGGAAATCCATCGCCGCCTCCAGCGACGCCAGACGTGGATCGTCGCGCTGCCCGAACACTTCGTACTTGCGCGCTCCTTCGATCTTGTCGGACCAGCCGGCGGTAACGATGGACGGCCACAATTCCTTCTGACGATCCTGGCGGACATACAAGATGCCGGCTTCCAGCGGGCCCATCGGCCACTTGTGCATCGACGACGCGTAGGAGTCGCAGCCGATGGCCCGCAGATCCACGTCCAGCGCGCCGAAGCTCTGAGCGCCATCGAGATGAAACCACGCTCCCCGCTTTCGCGCGATTTCCGCAATTTCTTTCACCGGAAACTTCAGACCGGCGGTATTGGTGACGTGCGTCACCGCGATCACGCGCGTTCGGGAAGTGGCTGCGTCGGAGATGCGGTTCAGCAGGTCCGCCGTTGTTGTCGCGGGTACGGGAACCGTGGCGGCCTTCACGACTATGCCGTCGCGCGCGGCGCGCACCTTCCACGAATCGTTGTTCGACGGATGATTGTGCGACGTGATCAGCACTTCGTCGCCGGGCTTCAGGTCTAGACCGCGGACGACAGTATTGCTGCCTTCGCTGGTGTTACGCACCATGGCGATCTCGTTGTTCTCGACGTTCAGCAGAGCGGCGATCTTCCTCCGCACCCGTTCTTCCATTGCCGCGTACTTGTCGCGATTCTGAAACGACGGGTTGGCTTGAAAATCGCGAAGCAGCCCCAGGTGGCGGTCCAGCACGGGGCGCGAAGCGGGGCACACGTTCGCGGCGTTCATGTAGATCAGCCCGGATTCCAGTGGAAACTGCCGTGCGAGGAGGCGCCAATAATCCTCGTCTGTCGATTGCGCCGATAGCGCCGCGGACAGCGCGGCCCAGGATGCCGGCACTCGCGCGAACAGGTCTCGACGGCTGAAAGTCATAATGAATTCTAACGGTGCTGACCGATCTCGTCCAGATAAAACGGCAGGGGGACGCCGCCCGCCCCGATAATGAGCGGCTTCGCCCGTACATGAAACGGCACAACTACCACGAGAAAAAGTTTCGCCGGATCGCCGAAGAGATCGAGGCCGCCATCGACTGCCAGACGTGCGCCAACTGCTGCCGCAAATCCACCGTGCGCCTTAGCGAGCGGGATATTGAGCGTCTGGCGAAAGCGCTAAAACTGAAGCCGTCGCGCGTGATCGCGGACTACACACAACCCGGCGGCGACGAGGATCGCATCCTGCGGCGCGACGACGAACACGGCTGTGTCTTCCTTGACGGCAATCTCTGCCTGATCTACGAATCGCGTCCCGACATCTGCCGCGATTACCCGCATCTGGTGCACGGCCCCGGATCGCTGCTGGCCCGAATGTGGCACATGCCGGAGCGGGCCAGCGTCTGCCCGATCGTCTACAACTCTTTGGAAGCTTTCAAAGACGAGTTGGGCTTCTCCCGCCGCGCGTAGCGCGAACGGAAGTACAGCAGCGGCTCCGCCGGATCGCCGAACCCGGCATTCAACGCCTCGCCGAACAGAACGTCGTGATCGCCCACCGGCAGCACACGAATCAGCCGGCACTCGATCGACGCCAGGCACTGCGAGATCAGCGGAGCGCCGTGCTCACTCAAGTGCCACGCGACGCCACCAAAGCGGTCGTCCGGCTTGTAAGCGAAGGCGCCCGACACGTCCTCTTGCGCTTCGCTAAGGATGTTCACTCCAAAGTAATGCTGCCGCTGGAAGATTGACGTCAGGTTGGCTTCGCGGTCCAGGCAGATCAACAGAACCGGCGGGCGCAGCGACACTGAAGTGAACGAATTAATAGTCAGACCGTGCGGTTTTCCGTCAAACACCGTTGCGACACAGATGCCGGTGGCGAACTGGGCGCAGGCGCGGCGGAAAAGGGCTGGCGTAACGGGGTCCATCCGGTCGCTTGACAGCGAAATAAGCCTAATCCTATCATAGGCTTTGCGCTACGGGGAGGCATTGTTTTGATCAAACTGGACATCATCAACGAAGTGGTCAACCGGACCGGCATCACCAAAACCAAGGCGGAGATGGCCGTGGAGACCGTTTTCGAAAGTATGAAGCGGGCCCTTGGAAGCGGTGAGCGGATTGAACTCCGCGGCTTTGGAATCTTCAACGTCAGGCCCAGGAAAACCGGCATCGGCCGCAATCCACGCACCGGCGCTGAAGTGGCGATTCCGCCCGGCAAAGCGGTTCGCTTCAAGCCCGGCAAAGAGCTTCAGCAACTGTAGCCGCCCTTGCCTCGCCGAATCCAGCTGGCGCTGAGCGCCGGGCTGCTGACGCTTACCTTCTGGACTTGCGCGTCGGCGGGTGCGCGTCTTCAGCGGAACTTCAACGCCAACCTGCCGGCCATCGTGCTGGACCGCGAGCTGTTGAACTTGCTGATGCCGGTCTGGAGCTTGGCCGACATCCAACTTGGCCTGCCATTCGCGCTAACCCTTTTGGGCATCCTGTTCGCGCACGAGATGGGGCACTACCTAACCAGCCGCCACTACGGCCTGGACGCCAGCCCACCGTACTTTCTTCCCGCGCCGCCCATCATCGGAACCTTTGGCGCGTTCATCCGCATTCGATCGATCATCTATTCGCGCAGGGTGCTGTTCGACGTCGCCGTCGCCGGGCCGCTGGCGGGCGTGGCGGTTCTGCTGCCGATGCTGCTGGCCGGGATGGCCTTTTCGAAAGTGGCGCCCGGCATCGCGATGCGCGGCGATCTTGTTTTCGGTACGCCCCTGCTGTTGACGCTTCTTCAGTCCGCATTCTTTCCCGGGGTGCCGGGGGCGGACATCTACCTTCATCCGGTGGCCCGCGCGGCCTGGGTGGGCATCTTCGCCACCGCTCTGAATCTGCTGCCCATCGGACAACTGGACGGCGGGCATCTGGTGTACGCCCTGTTCGGTGAACGCCACCGCATCCTGAGCCGGGTCGTGCTGGGCGCGCTGGTGCCGCTGGGATTCCTCTATCCCGCGTGGTGGTTCTGGGGCCTCATCCTCTTCTTGCTGGGGCGCAAGCGGATGCCGATTTTCGACGACAAGCCATTGGGGACGCGTCGCAAGCTGGCCGCGGGCCTCGCCGCAGTTATCTTCCTGCTAAGCTTCATGCCGGTTCCGATTCTCAACGGATGAAGATCTCGGCGGCCATCATCACGCTAAACGAACAGCGCAACATCGCCCGCGCGATCGAAAGCCTGCGCTGCTGCGACGAGATTGTAGTCGTCGATTCCGGCTCAATCGACAGGACGTGCGAAATCGCCGCCAGCCTGGGCGCGCGCGTGGTGGAAGCGTCGTGGCGTGGCTACGCCAGCCAGAAGAACTACGCCACTTCGGAATGCCAGCATGACTGGGTGCTGTCGCTGGACGCGGACGAAGCGCTTAGCGAGGCGCTGGAAGGCGAAATCTGGCAGGTGAAAAAGACCGGGCCGCAGGCCGACGGCTACACCATGCCACGGCTGGCGCAATACCTTGGCAAGTGGATCCTGCACTGCGGCTGGTACCCGGACCGCAAGGTGAGATTGTTCGACCGGCGGAAGGCGCAATGGGTGGGCGACTTTGTCCATGAAAGCGTCAAAGTCGACGGAACCGTTGCTGAGTTGGATGCAGATTTACTTCACTTTACGTGTGAATCATTAAGCGAACACTTGAAGTCGATGGATCGCTACACCAATCTGGCGGCAGAGCAGATTATCGCCAGCCGTAAGCCGGTGGATTGGCGGCACCTGGTGCTGAATCCGCCCTGGACTTTTTTCGACACCTACATTCTGAAGCGCGGCTTTCTCGATGGCTTTGAGGGCCTAGCCATTTCGCATATGGCGGCGCTCTACAACTTCATGAAGTACGCCAAGGCTCGCGTGATGGTCCCGCCCCGGTGAGGGTGCTGCATCTCGACACCGGGCGGAGGATCGCGGGCGGCCAGATTCAGATGCGCCTGCTGGTGGAGGGGCTTCGGAAAGCCGGCGTCGAGTGCGGCGTCGATTCGCCGCTGTGGCGGGAACCCCTGGCAGGTGCCGGTCTTCGGCATTGCCACGACGCAGGTTCGCATAGCCGCGCGCGGACGCCCTTTGTGGTCTCGCGGCGCGTGGGGTTTCCGGTTCGGCGGACGTGGCTTTCGCGATGGAAATATTCCCGGGCGGCGGCGTATCTTGCGGTGTCGAACTATACCGCAAAGACGCTGCTGGAGGCGGGTGTTCCGGAATCGAAAGTTTTCGTGGTACCGGACGGCGCGCCTTCGTTCGAGCGCGGCAACCGTGCCTCCGGCCGCGTCTTACTTCTGTCAAAGAATGGACTTTCGGTACCGGGAACCGTTCCGGTTGCCGATCTGAAAGAAGACCTGCGAGATTGCGACGTGTTCGTCTACCTCAGTGATATGGAAGGCTTCGGCTCAGCGGCGTTGGCGGCCCAGGCGGCGGGTGTGCCGGTGGTGGCCAGCAACGTGGGCGGCCTGCCGGAGGCGGTGCGGTTCGGGGTGATGGTCGAAAACCGGATCGACGCGATTCTTGAGGGGATCGGGCGGGCGCGCACGATTGACGCCGGCGAAGGTCCGGCTTGGGTGGAGAGCAATTTTTCCGTGGGCCGTATGGTGGCTTCAACACTCGACGTCTACCGGCGGGTGCTGTCGTGCTGATGGAGGCGTTGCTGGCGGCGCTCGCTGGGCTGCTGATCGGCAGCTTTCTCAACGTGTGCATTTACCGGTTGCCGCGCGATCTTTCCGTCGTCTCGCCGCGAAGCTTTTGCCCGGCATGCGGCACGCCGGTGGCGGCCTACGACAACATCCCGGTGGTCAGCTATCTGCTGCTGGGCGGCAAATGCCGCAACTGCGGATCGCGAATCTTCTGGCGCAATCCGCTGGTGGAGCTGCTTACTGCCGCCTCATTTGTTTCCGCCGTTTCGCAGTATGGTTTGACGGGCGCGGCGCTGCGGCTGGCCGTGTTCTCCGCGCTGCTGATCGTGCTGGGGTTCACCGATATGGAGGATCGCATCCTGCCCGACGAAGTGACGTTGGGCGGCGCGGTGGTGGGATGGTTCCTGGCCTTGGCGTATCCGATGCCCGCCGGAATCGTCGCCATCTTTCTGCCCGTCGACAGGACTTCCGCTGGCGAGTCGCTGGCGGGCGCGGTGCTCGGCGGGTTGCTTCCAGCGATGGCGCTGTGGCTGATCGGCGAGGCATACCTGCGTATCCGTGGCCGCGAGGGAGTGGGATTTGGCGACGTCAAGATGCTGTTGATGCTGGGCGCGTTCATGGGGTTTGAAACCACGATGCTGACCATCATCGCCGCAAGTGTTTTTGGATCGCTGGCCGGGCTGACCATGGTGGCGCTAAAGGGCAGGGAAGCGTCGCTGTATGAGCTTCCTTTTGGCAGCTTCCTTGCGGCCGCGGCCTTTGCCGTCGCGCACTTCGGCTTTAGTCCCCGGCTATACTAGTCGTAAGTCCCGCCGAATGCAAGAGATCAGCCTCTTCTGGCTTCGCCAGGCAGCCTTCTTCTATCTGCCCGGGCTTCTTTATGCCTTCCATAGCGCCATCCGCAGGCGCTCCGCGCTGCCGAAGTTCGTCGTCTCGCTATTCTCCATTGGCGCGCTGCTGCACGGCGTCTCGCTGGTTGACCTTGCACGGCAGACCGGTCAGTTTCCGGCCCAGAACTTCTCGGAATCTCTTTCCCTGTGCGCATTCCTGCTGGCGATTTTCTTCCTGGTCGTCAACCGCAGGTATGGCTTCGAATCGCTGAGCTTGCTCGTCTTCCCGCTGGTCTGCATCATGACGTTTGTGGCCGCGCTTCGCGATCGTGATCCGGGCTGGGCAAGCGAGGGCGTGCGCGGCGCGTGGCTGATTCTGCACGTCACGCTGGCTGTGGCAGGCTATGCCGTGCTGTTTATCGCCGCCGCCGCTTCGGTGTTCTACATCATTCAGGAAAGCCGTCTAAAGGCCAAGCAGCTGTCGCAGAAGCTGCCGCCACTGGCAACGCTGGACAACGTCCTGTCGCGGACCATGGGCGTCGGCTTCGTGCTGATCACGCTGGCTATCGTGATGGGCAGCATCTGGGCGTTTGTGGAGAGCGGCACGCGATGGATTGCAGATCCGAAGCTGGTTCCCGCCTGGGTTACCTGGGCGGGCTATGTCGTGATGATCTGGCTGCGCGTCGGCGCGGGCTGGCGGGGCCGGAAGGTGGCCGTCACCACCGTCGCCGTGCTGTGCATCTCCGCCCTTACCTGGGCCACCCACGGCGGCATCCGAAGCGAGTTGTTGCGAACGCCATGAAGCTTGCCGTTGCCGGAGTCAATCATCGCACCGCTCCGGTAGAAGTGCGCGAGCGGTTCGCATTCACCGAGCAAACACTGCCGGGCGAGCTTGACCGTCTACGCCAGCGGCCCGGGCTGCGGGAGGGCTTGATTCTTTCGACATGCAATCGCGTGGAGCTGGCATTCACGATCGAGGATTCCGAAGACGCCGCGCGCTGCGCCGAAGGGTTTCTTACGGGCGGCGAGGAACTGCGGCCGTATCTCTTCCTGTACGAAGGGCGCGAGGCGATGCGGCACCTGTTCCGCGTGGCGGCAAGCCTCGACTCGATGATGCTGGGCGAGCCTCAGATTCTCGGCCAGTTGAAAAAGGCCTACCGGACGGCGAAAGACAGGGGCGCCGTTGGCGGCCTACTGGACACCGTGGTGACGTCGGCGTTCAATGCGGCCAAGCGCGTCCGCACGGAAACGGAGATTGGAGAGAACGCCGTTTCCATCAGCTATGCGGCGGTGGAGCTTGCCCGAGAGATCTTCGGCTCGCTCAGCGAGTCGAAGGTGCTGATCGTCGGCGCGGGCAAGATGAGCGAACTGGCCGCGCGGCACCTGCACCGCAGCGGCGCGAAACACATCTATGTCACCAATCGGACCTATGAGCGGGCGGTTGAGATCGCCAAGGTGTTCCACGGCTGGATTCTCGACTACTCGACATTCAAGCAGTCGCTGCCGCACGCGGACATCGTGATCACGTCCAGCGCCGCATCGGATTTCGTGCTGAACGTGAACGACATTCAGCAGGCGATCCGGGCGCGGCGCAACAAGCCGATGTTCCTGATCGACATCGCCGTTCCGCGCAATATCGATCCCGAAGTCAACAAACTGGAGAACGTTTTCCTTTACGACGTGGACGATCTTCAGGCCGTCGTTCAGAAGAATCTGTCGGAGCGAAAGAGCGCCGCGCTTCAAGCGGAAAAAATCATCGAAGAAGAAGTCTCGCGCCTGGAAGACCGTCTGAAGGCGCGGGAAGTGGGCCCGGCGATCGTCAGCCTGCAGGCGGGCCTGGAACGCATCCGCGCGGCGGAAACGGAGCGCATGCGCACGAAGCTGGGGCCGCTGACTCCGGCGCAGGAAGAGGCTGTCGAAGCGCTTACCCGGGGAATCGTCAACAAGATCGCCCACGGGCCAATCGCCGAAATGCGCCGCCAGGCCGGAGCGCCCGAAGCTCTGTCTGTCGTCGAGACGATCCGGCGAATCTTCCGGCTGGGAGACCGCTAGTTTGGTCGTCATCGGTTCGCGCGGATCGAAACTGGCCGTGTGGCAGGCGAATCACATCAAGATGCTTTTGGAGAAGGCGGGCGTCGCGTCGCGCGTCGAAGTGATCCGCACCACGGGCGACAAGATCACCGACGTGCCGCTGGCGCGGCTGGGCGCGGAGACGTCCATCAAAGGCCTGTTCACCAAGGAAATCGAGGACGCCCTGTTGGAAGGGACGATCGATCTGGCCGTGCATTCCATGAAAGACATGCCTACCGATCTGCCATCCGGCTTGCGAATCGCCGCAGTGCCGCCGCGTGAGGATGTTCGCGACGCGATCATTGGTTCGACGATCGATGCGCTGCCCGCCGGCGCCCGAATCGGGACCAGCGCTCTGCGGCGTCAGGCTCAGCTGGCGGCAGTCCGCCCGGACCTGGACATTCAACCCGTCCGCGGAAACGTCGATACTCGCCTGCGCAAGCTGGACGACGGCGAGTTTGACGCCATCCTGCTGGCGGCGGCGGGCCTTCTGCGTCTTGGCTGGGAGGGTCGCATTACGGAGATGGTTTCGATGGACGTCATCTGCCCGGCAGTCGGCCAGGGCGCGCTGGCGGTTGAGAGCCGCGAAGGCGACACCCGCTTCGACTTTCTGGACCATGCGCCTTCGCACGACGCGGTGGACCGGGAGCGCGACTTCCTTCGTGCGATGGGTGGCGGCTGCCAGGTGCCGATGGGCTGCCATGTCTCGGGCGACCTTCTGCGCTGCGCCGTCGCGGAACCCGACGGGACGCGGCTAAGAAAGTTCTCCGGCACAGGTCCCGATGCGTTGCAGCGCGCGCTGGAGGCCGTTCGATGAAGCCGGTAATGTTTGTCGGCGCCGGGCCCGGCGATCCGGGATTCCTTACCGTGCACGCGATCCAGGTTCTGGAGAGCGCGGACGTGATCTTTCACGACGAGCTGGTGTCGAAAGAGATCCTGAGAATGCTTCCCGCGGCGAAGCCCTACCGCGACATGCGGCAGGTGATCGAAGCCGCAAAGTCCGGCAAAAGCGTCGCGCGCCTGCAGATCGGCGACCCCACGATCTTCGGCCGCCTGGTTGAGCAGATGGAGGCGCTGGACGCCGAAGAGATCGAATACGAGATTGTGCCCGGCGTCACCGCAGCCACCGCCGCAGCGGCCGCCGCGAAGATTTCGCTTACGCACAAGACGCTGGGCCGCACCATCGCCCTGGTCAGCGCGCACGACCCGTCGATTCCCATTCCCGATGCGGATACGGTGGTTTACTACATGGGCCGGCCCGCCTCAGACGGACCCGTGGTTGTCGTCGAAAACGCCACGCGTCCGAATGAGCGAGTGTCGCGCGATCCGGCAACGGCCAAAGCGCCTTCCATCGTGATCGCCGGAGCGGTCGCGGACTTGGCGTCTCTGCCGCTTTACGGGAAACGCGTCGTCGTCACCCGTGCCGAGACCAGCCGCATGAACACGAAGCTCCGAAGCCTGGGCGCGGACGTAGTGGAGTTTCCGGTGATCCGTATCGTTCCCCCGCGCGACCCGGCTCCGCTCGACCGCGCCGTGACGGAGCTTTCCACTTACGATTGGTTGATCTTCACGTCGGTGAATGGCGTCCGCCAGTTTTTCGATCGTGTCCAGGATCTACGCACGCTTCGCGCGAAGATCTGCACCATCGGGCCCGCAACGCGTGACGAGGTGGAGAAGCTGAAGCTGGTGGTGGACGCCGTGCCGGAAGAGTATGTCGGCGAGGGGCTGCTGCGCGCGCTTCCCGGCGACCTTACCGGTCTGCGAATCCTTTTGCCGCGCGCTGCCGTCGCCCGCGATCTGGTCCCCGATTCCCTGCGCGAGCGTGGAGCCTCCGTGGACGTTGTGGAGGCGTACCAGACTCTACCGCCCGATCCGCCGCCTGCGCCGCACGGACCCGCCGACTGGATCACGTTCACCAGTTCCTCTACCGTCAAGAACTATCTGGCGCTTGCCGGGAAGCCTCAGGCCCGGCTTGCGTCGATCGGCCCCATCACTTCGGAAACGCTGCGAATGCACGGCCTGGAGCCGGCTGTCGAGGCGAAGGAGTACACCGTGGAAGGACTCGTCGAAGGAATACTCGGAACGTCATGATCACCATACGGCAGGCCGTGCTCCCGGACGCCGCCGCCATCGCCCGGTTCAACCAGGAGATGGCTCTTGAAACCGAGCGGAAGCACCTGGAGGACGACATCATCGGCTCCGGCGTTCGCAGTTTGTTTGAGCGGCCCGACCTCGGCTTCTACGTCGTCGTCGAAGACGATTCAGAACCCGTCGGCTGCCTGATGATCACGTATGAGTGGAGCGACTGGCGCAATGGCGTCTTCTGGTGGATACAAAGCGTCTATGTGCTGCCCGATTTTCGCGGCAAAGGGCTTTACCGCGCGATGTACGACGAGGTGAAGCGCATGGCCGCCGCGCGTGGGGGCGTCTGCGGATTCCGTCTCTACGTGGAGCGCGAGAACTCGCGCGCGATCCAGGTTTATGAGCATCTCGGCATGCACGAGGCGCCTTATCTGATGTACGAAGGCACGCCGTAGCGCAGGCAGAAACCGGTATCGATGTATTCACTCGCGTTCGGACTTCTCCTCTCATTTGCCGCTGATGCCGCGCTTTCGCAGCAACCTCTCTTCCAGGCCGGGACGGACGGCTACGCAACCTACCGCATTCCTGGCATCGTCGTGACGAAGCGGGGAACGCTTCTGGCGTATGCGGAGGCTCGCAAGACTGCGCGCGGCGACTGGGGGCCGATCGACCTTGTGATGCGACGCTCGACAGACCGGGGCAAGACTTGGTCGTCTCAACGAGTCGTCTCGCAAGTTGCAGGTCCGAAGATGAAGAACCCCGTGGCGCTGGCGCAGAATCTCGCCAACCCCAGCGACGTGACGTACAACAATCCCGTGGCGATCGCCGACGCCTCTGGCGCGGTCCACTTCCTGTTCTGCCTGGAGTACATGCGTGCGTTCTACATGCGATCCGGGGACGATGGGCAGACGTTCTCAACGCCCGTCGAGATCACTGGAGCCTTCGACGCGTTTCGTCCCGCGTACGACTGGAAAGTGCTGGCCACCGGGCCCGGCCACGGCATCCAGCTTCGCAACGGACGCCTTCTGGTTCCCGTCTGGCTATCCACCGGGACGGGGGGACATGCGCACCGTCCATCCGTTGCGGCGACCATCTATTCCGACGATGGCGGCCGGACGTGGAAGCGTGGCGAAATCGCAGTGCCGGACACGCCGGAGCACGTGTTTCCCAACGAGACCGCCGCCGCGCAACTCTCCGGCGGCCGGGTAATGCTGAACACTCGAACGGAATCGAAGCGCCACCGCCGCACGGTGGTCACCAGTCCCGACGGAGCCACCGCATGGTCGCAGCCGCAATTCCAGGATGAACTGCTGGAGCCGATTTGCTTCGCCAGCCTGATCTCGCTTGGCGGCAAGCGGCTGGTGTTCTCCAACCCCGACAATCTCGAAAAGACCGGCGGCGCAGCCGAGCCCGGGCGGCCACGGGACCGGAAGAATCTGACGGTCCAATTGAGCAACGACGACGGCGCCACGTGGAGAGCGAAGCGAGTGCTGGAGGCGGGGTGGTCCGGCTACTCCGATCTGGCGTTGGGCAGGGACGGGACAATCTACTGCTTCTATGAGCGCGGGGCGCAGGGCGGTGACGCGTACCGCACGGAGACGCTGGTGCTGGCAGCCTTTGATTCCGACTGGATTTCGCAGCGCTGACAATGCCGTACGCGTGGCGGCTGGTTGCGATCCTCTGGGTGGTCGCGCTGCTGAACTACATCGACCGCCAGGTGATCTTCTCGCTGTTCCCGCTGGTTCGAGACGAGATGGGTTTGACGGACGCCCAACTCGGGTGGACAAGCTCGGCGTTCCTTTGGGTGTACGCGTTCGCCAGTCCGCTCTCTGGCTTTCTAGCCGACCGTTACGGACGCAAGCGGCTGATCGTCGCGAGCCTGGCGCTGTGGTCCGTCGTCACCTTCTTCACCGGACAGGCCCGGAACCTGACGCAGCTTCTTGCCGCGCGGGCCGCCATGGGCGCCAGCGAAGCGCTATACCTGCCTGCTGCGCTGGCATTGATCGCGCATCACCATCCGGCCTCCACCCGCAGCCGGGCCACGGGCCTGCACTATAGCGGAATCTACGCGGGAATCATTCTCGGCGGCGCAGGCGGCGGCTGGGTGGGGCAGCAGTACGGTTGGCGCGCGGCGTTCTTCGTTCTCGGCATTGCCGGAGTGCTATACAGCCTGCTGCTGCCGCGTCTTCTTGCCGACGCTCCGGTGGCGGGCGAAGCTTCGCGGGAGCGGTTCGCGGCCGTTGCCGCGTCGCTGCTGCGTATCCCCGCGATGTGGATGCTGCTGGCCGTCTTCACCGCCACATCCGCCGCCAATTGGCTGGTGTACACCTGGATGCCGCTTTACCTTTACGAACGGTTCGGCCTGTCGCTGACCCGCGCCGGATTTATGGCCACGTTCTGGCTGCAGGCGGGCAGCATCGCGGGCATCCTTGCCGGCGGAGCGGTGGCCGACGCGTGGTCTCGCCGCTCCGGATCGGGCCGCGTGCTGACCCAGGCGTTGGGTTTGGCCGCCGCCGCGCCGTGCCTGTATCTGGCGGGGTCGGCTTCTACCGCTACTGCTGTCGCCGTGGGGCTGGCGGTGTTCGGGCTGGGCCGTGGAATCTTCGACGCGAATGCAATGCCGGTGCTGTGCGAGTTTGTGCCGGAACGGCACCGCTCCACCGGCTTCGGCTTGCTGAACTTTGCCGGCGTGCTGGCTGGCGGCGCGATGGCAACGGGAGCCGGATACCTGAAGTCGTCCGTCGGGATCGGCGCGGCGGTTCAGATGGCGGCGTTGCTTGTGATGGCGTCGGCGGTCCTGCTGGCCTTTGCAGCCCGCCGCGTCGCACGCTGACTTACGGATTCGTGGATTCGTACCGGATTGAGCTGTCGGCCTTTGCGCGGCGAACGTCGCGGTTCTTCATCGACAGCGAGATCTTCCGCTGGTACCCGAACAGCACGCGTACCTCAAACTCGCCGCCGTAGGTGACGGGAAACCAAAGGCCTTCGCCGAAGTTCTGATACGTCACCTTGAATCCCGTCTGGCGGATGTTGGTGCCCAGAAGAACGCGCACGGCCAGCGGAATGCCCTTCGCCTGATTGGTGGTCACCAGCACGGGCTGGTATTCCGCCACGTCGATCAACGCTTCGCCCGAGAAGAAGGCGTCCCATTCCTGGCCCTTCTTTGGCGTGAAGACGATCTTCCAGACGGGACGCCCGTTGTATTTCTCCTGTCCCGCCAACTTGAACTCGAACTGCCGCTGTCGGTCGCGCGTTAGGGGAAACTGCTCCCGGTCAACGCCGTCCTTCGAATCCTCGTCGTGGGTCCAGCTATCCACCAGATCGCTGATGATGTCGCCATCGACGTCCAGATCCTTGTATTCGTAGTGAGGCTCGTCGTAGTCGTGGAGCTTGCCTTCGTCTTCGTACTTGCCTCGAAATACCAGACGCTCCTTCTCCACGCCCGTTTCGGTGGGCAGCACCTGAAATTCGTAGTATTCCTCGCGGCAGAGTTTGTTGCGGCCACGGTGCATTCGCGCCAGCACGGTCTGGTGATAGACGACGCTTAGCCGCTGGGCCTCCGCGCGCTCCTGATTGCCGGCCACCTTCGCCATGATGCCGGCTGCCGTGGGGTCTGCGGCGACCCAAAGAGTGAGGAGAAAAGATGTCACTTTGCTACCCTTACGTTCAATGTCGCGCCAGAAGCTCTATGATCTCGATCCCGGCTCAGGATGTCCAGAATCCGTTCGGATGATAGTCGAGATTCCGATGAACTCCACCAACAAGTATGAGTACGATTCGGAAACCGATTTGTTCCGCCTGGATCGGGCACTGTATTCGCCGATGCACTATCCGGGCGACTACGGCTTCATTCCCGGCACGTTGGCCGAGGACAACGACCCGATGGACGTGCTGTGCATGGTGCAGGAGGCCAGCTTTACCGGATGCCTGATGGTGGTCCGTCCCGTGGGCATTTTGAACATGACCGACAATTTGGAGGGCGACCAGAAGATCCTGGCGGTGCCGGTCAAAAATCCACGCTACGACGAGATCTACACCATCGACCAGATCTTCCCGCACGTGCGCCGCGAGATGGAGCACTTCTTTGAAATCTACAAAGAGCTGCAAGGCATCCGCATCGTCAGCCAAGGGTGGGGCAGCCCGATTGAGGCTCGGCGAATGATCATGGAAAGCCGGAAGCGCTATCTGGACCGCAAGGCTTCCGATGCCAGTCACCTGGCTGCTTCCGTACCCTCCGCCGGCGCGACATAGCCTTTTCTCGCCAGCACGCGGAACTCGCCGATTCTCTTGCGCGTGGCTTTCGACAGGTTTACTTCCACTCGACGCTCCTCTCCGGGACGGCCCGGCGGCAAGGCATAGTAGACGGCGTAGCGGCTGCGGACCTTCTTCATCAGCGCGGGGAAGTCGGCCTCGGGCGAGCCGGTATTCACCATCTCGCAGCCGGACTCTTCGACGATCTCGTCGACGCCCTTCTTGCGTTTCGGCGCGCGGCCTCCGGAACTCGCGACCAGACCGCAGGCGATGGCGTCGGCGGCCCACAACCGCTCAATCACCTCGCGGTCCTTCATTGTGCGGTCGCCTTGATTGTCGGTGATCACCAGAATCGCCCTGCGCCGCTGGCCCGGCGCTTCCTCGCTCCACTCGCGCGCCAGCCGGAAAATTGACGACTGAATGTGCGTGTCGCCGGAAAAGTTCTGCTTCAGTACCCCGTACTTGATGGCGTACTCGACCTCGCGAAGATCGTCCGTTGGGTCGAGGATTCGCCGCAGGCGACCGGTGAACACTGCGACGCCGGCACGGTCGCCCTCGCGCAGCGCCACCAACGCTTCCCTGGCGGAGCGGGCCACCGCCGTCACCGCATCCTCCATGCTCCCGGAGATGTCGAACAGCAGCCAGACGTCGAGTGGCGCATCTTCCTGAACGACGCTCTGGACGGCCACAAGGTCTCCGTTGTCGCGGACTTCGAAGTCATTCGCGGTCAGGCCTTCGACGGCCGATGTTCCCGCTATCACGCCGACATCCACGCGGACCACGTTCACGCCGGCGCGAAAACGCGGCGTGTCTTGCGCGGCCAGCGTCAGCGCGACGAGAATCGCAATCACGATTCTGATTTTACGGGCGCGCCACCGGATTTGTTCCGTCGGATCGAGACTGAAGCTACCATCCTTTAGGAGGTCAAACTTGCAATGTCTCTTACCCGCCGAGCATTTCCTTTCACTCTGGCCGCTCCGCTGCTGGCGAAGCCGCACAACCGCCTGGCCGTCAGCACTTATTCGTATTGGCATTTCCGCGGCCCGAAATACCCTATCGACAAGGTGATCCAGCATGCCGCCGAAACCGGCTTCGAAGGAGTTGAAATCCTGCACCGGCAGATGGATTCTGAAAATCGGGAATACTTGAACGGGCTGAAACAAATGGCCGCCCGGCACGGACTGTCCCTCCCGATGCTTTCCATCCACCAGGATTTCGTCTTTCCCGATCCGGCGGAGCGCCGCAAGCATATCGACCATACGATCCGCTGCATCGGATTGGCTGAGGCGATGGGTATTCCCTACGTCCGCCTGAATTCCGGCCGTTGGAAAACCGTGCCCAGTTTCGACGATTTGATGAAAGTGAAGGGCGATGAACCGCCAATCCCAGGCTACACAGAGAAAGACGCTCTGAACTGGTGCGTCGAGTCGATTGAGCAATGTCTGCCCGCCGCGGAAAAGGCCGGCGTGGTTCTGGGGTTGGAAAATCACTGGGGCCTCACGACGAAAGTTGAAAACGTATTGGAGATCTGGAAGAGAGTGAATTCGCCGTGGCTGGGAATCAACGTCGACACCGGAAACTATCCGGGCGATCCCTACGACGGGCTGGCGCGGTTGGCCTCTCAGGCGACGATCGTACAGGCGAAGACCTACTATGGGGGCGGCGAATGGTACACGCTGAATCTGGATTATCCACGCATCGCGAAGATCCTGCAGGGCGCCGGTTTTCGTGGGTGGATTTCACTGGAGATGGAAGGAAAAGAAGACCCGGAGACGGCGGTTCCGAAGAGCTACGATGTGCTCCGCAAAGCTTTTGGATAGACTGGATTAAAGGAGACAAGCGATGATCGCATCACGTTGGGCAGTCATTATTTGCATTGCCGCGCTAAGCGCCTGTTCTTTCAAGACCGGCTATAACTTCGATCGCGAAGCGAATTTCTCAAAGTACAAGACCTATAAGTGGGTTGACGTCAAAGGTGGAACTGACAAGCTGAACGACATCGAGCGGCGTCAGGTTGAGGCCGCGTTGGAGCGTTCGCTGGCCGCCGAAGGGTTTACCAAGACGGACTCCGACACAGCGGACATTTACGCTGGTTATCAGGTCGGCTTTCAGGCCGACCAGCAGTACACCACTTTCAATAGCGGCGGTCCTTGGGGCTACGGCGGCGGTTGGGGTCCAGGTTGGGGCTATGGCTGGGGCGGAGGGGGAATTTCGCAAACCACCTCTCAAACCATTCTCACAGGCACCCTGGTTCTGGACATGTATGACCGGGAAGCGAAAAAGTTAGTTTGGCGCGGTCAGGTTGCGGGAACCGTGGATCCCAGCCGCGCCCAAGACCAGCGGCTAAAGCGGTTGGATCAAGCCGTGCAGGACATGATGAAAAACTATCCGCCCAAAGTGGCGGGATGAAACAGGAGACCCTATCCATGAAGTTGACAAAACTGTTGGTTATGGCGCTGGCCATCGGAGGCCTCGTCTATGCCCAGAAGACAACCTACAATTTCGACAAAGAAGCTAACTTTGCAGGTTACAAGACCTACAAGTGGGTTGACGTCAAGGGAGGTTCAGAAAAGCTGGACGACCTGAGCCGCAAGACGGTGGAATCGGCATTGGAGCGGCACCTGGCCGCGAAAGGTTTGACGAAGACCGATGCAGATACGGCCGATGTCTATGCCGCCTACCAAGTCGGTGTGACGGCCAATCAGGAATACACTACCTTCAACTCCGGCGGCGCGGGTTGGGGATACGGCCGGGGTTGGGGGGGGATGGGAACAGGGATGTCGCAGACAACCGCCCAGACCATACTTACCGGAACGCTGGTCCTGGACCTGTATGAGCCCAAGAACAAGACGTTAGTATGGCGGGGCAGTGCATCGGACACTATCGACCAGGGCGCAAAGCCCGAGAAGCGTGCTAAGAAGATCGATAAGGCGGTAGAAAAGATGTTGAAGAACTACCCGCCGAAGGTCAAAAGCTAACGCTGGGCCGGAGCCGTCCCTACTTCAGGAACGGCTTCCAATCGTGATTGGTGCTCGGCGGCTCCGCGCGGCCGCCGAGATACTTTGCCAGGAAGTTTTCGGTCGCCGCGAAGAACCGTAGGTTGTTCTCCGGATTGGCGAATCCGTGACCCTCATCGGGAAAGACAACGTATTCCACCGGCTTCTTCGTATCCCGCATCGCCTTTACAATCTGATCGCTCTCCGTCTGCTTCACTCGTGGATCGTTCGCGCCCTGGCCAATCAGTAGGGGCTTGGTGATGCGTTCCGCCTTGAATAGCGGCGACCGCGATCGCAGAAAATCCTCATCCTTCTCTAGCGATCCCACCCGCTTCGTAAACATCGCCATCATGGGAGCCCAATAGGGCGGAATCGTCTTCAGCAGAGTGACGATGTTCGACGGTCCGACGATGTCCACTCCGGCGGCGAATTCGTCCGGCGTAAACGTCAGGCCCACCAGTGTCGCGTAGCCGCCGTAGCTTCCACCCATGATCGCCACACGCTTCGGGTCTGTATAGCCTTCCTTTACAGCCCACGCCTTGGCGTCCAACAGATCGTTGTGCATCGTGCCGGCCCATTCGCGATCTCCCGCGTTCAGAAACTTCTTGCCGTAGCCCGTCGATCCTCGGAAGTTCACCTGCAACACAGCGTAGCCGCGATTCGCCAGCAGTTGCACCAGGCCGGAGTAGCCGTAGCTATCGCGCGCCCAAGGGCCGCCATGCACCAGCAGCACCGTCGGAGCATTCTTGGTGACGCCGATCGGCATGGTGAGGTATCCATGAATGGCCAAGCCATCGCGCGCCGAAAACTGTATGGGTTTCATGCCCGCCAGTTTGTAGTCCTTAAGCTTGGGCCGCGCCGAGTAGAGGAAGTCGAGTTTCTTACCGGCCCGCTCGTAGAAGTAGTATTCGACCGGACGCTCCGCCGACGAGTAGTTGACGATCCAACTCTTGTCGTCGTTCGACCGGCTGCCGATCGACACTTCACCGTCGCCGAGCTTGGATTTGAGAAACTTGTAATCCGCCTCGATCGCCTTGTCGAAGAAGATCCACTCTGTCTTGGCCTTGTTGAAAGAGACGCCCTCCAGCGTGTTCTTCGTCGGATGCGTCAGCGCGCCAGAGACGTCGAAAGCCGGATCTTCGGCTACCACTTTCTCGGTGCCATCCGCCAGTTGAATCTCTGTCAGGCGCGCGGTGTTGGCGCCGACGCTCGAAATCATCCACAGCGCTTTGTTGTCGGGACTGAAGCCCACCGCGCCGCCGTTGGTTTCGTCGAAGCTCCATTTGCGGAACGGCTTCCATGGCTGGCTGACGTCGGAGCGGATGCGCGTTTCCTGGCCCATGCCAACGAACGCATCGGCAGCGCGGACCTTCATGTCGTTGTCCGCCGTCCACCCGACGATGTCGCCCGGATTCTCGGTGTCCATCGTGACCTCGCCGGTCTTGAGGTCGATCTTGTGCACGTCGAAAATCTGCTTGTTGCGCTTGTTCAAGGCGACCAAAGCCGTGTCCGGGTACTCCGGGCTGAACGACACCGGAGTGGCGCGGACGCCGGGAAACGGGGTAAGGTCTCTGGATTCGCGAGTGACGATGTCCGTCTGGTGCAGGTGGAAATTCTCGTCGCCGCCAGTATCCTGCATGTGCAGCATGTGCTGGGAATCCTGCTGCCAGAAAAAGACTGAAATGCCGCGCTTCTGATCGTTGGTGATGGCGTGCGCGTCGTCTTTGCCCAGCGTCTGCACCCATACGTTGCGCCTGCCGTTGTGAGGGGCGAGGTAGGCGATCTTCTTGCCATCTGGCGAAATAGTGGGCGCCGCCCGTTCGGGATCGGCAAATAGGAGTTCCCGCGGAATCAGCGGGACGGCATCATACTTGTCCTCCGCCGCGTCAGAACGCAACGCAACTCCCAGGCCGGCAACGGCGGCAAGGCAGGTTCGCCGGGATACATTCATGGTGGTCAATCCTCCTGATTCTTACTTGTTGACGCAATAGCCCGCCCGATGGTTCGGAATTAGTGAAACTCAGGGGCAGGTAAACAGGAATGCGCAAGCCGAATGTCATAATGCGAGGAAGGAAACCACCATGATCGCAGAAGCAAAGCCGTCCGCGCCGCCGGCGCCGCTCGATCAGGAACTGAATCCACGGATCGCCGCCGAGACGCGATTTGCCCGTGCGGCGGAGCGTCTGGGTCTCGATTCCGGCATGCGGAAGATGCTGGCGACGCCCACCCGCGAGTTGACGGTGTATGTTCCCGTGATGATGGACGACGGACGGCTGGAGGTTTTCGTCGGCTACCGGATCCACCACTCCATCGCCCGTGGACCGGCCAAGGGCGGCATTCGCTACGCGCCGGACGTCAATCTGGACGAGGTGCGGGCTCTGGCCGCATGGATGACATGGAAGTGCGCCGTCGTCAACATTCCTTACGGGGGCGCCAAAGGCGGCGTTGTCTGCGACCCGTCGATCCTTTCGCAAAACGAGTTGGAGCGAATTACGCGCCGCTACACCGCCGAAATCTACGACTTCATCGGCCCGGAGATCGACATCCCCGCGCCTGACATAAATACGAACGAACAGACGATGTCCTGGATCATGGACACGTATTCGATGCACAGCCGCCGCGCGACGACCGCAGTCGTTACCGGGAAGCCTTTGGCGCTGGGCGGTTCGCGAGGCCGCAGCGAGGCTACGGGGCGTGGGTGCCTGATCGTGGCGCGCGAGGCGATGAAGCAGTTGGGACTGGACCCGGCCGCCGCCCGCGTAGTCATCCAAGGTTTCGGCAACGTCGGCGGGATGGCCGCAAAGCTGATGCAGCGCGAAGGCTTCCGCATCGTTTCGATCATTGAGTACGACGGCGCCGTCTACAATGCGGCCGGGCTGGATATCCCGGCCTTGATGAAGCATCGCAATGAGACCGGCTCCATCACGGGCTTTGCGGAGGCGGAAGATATTGACCGCGAAGAGGCGATGTACCAGCAGTGCGACGTGCTGGTTCCGGCGGCAAAGGAGAACGTAATCACGTCGCAGAATGCGCACCGCATCCGCGCGAAGATTCTTTGCGAAGGCGCCAATGGTCCTACGACAGCACCCGCCGACGCGATTCTCGCGGACGGAAACGTGTTCGTGATCCCGGATATTCTGGCGAACGCCGGCGGTGTGACGGTGTCCTACTTCGAATGGGTGCAGGACCGCATGGGCTACTTCTGGAACGAAGCCGACGTCAACAACCGCCTGCAGGAAATCATGGTGTCCAGCTTCCAGGACGTCACCGGATTTGCGAAACAGCATCGGGTAGACAACCGCCTCGCCGCTTACATGGTTGCGCTCGACCGCGTCGTCCACGCGATCCGCCTGCGCGGACTGTACGCGTAGGAATGACGGAGGCCTCGACGCCGCTGATGCGGCAGTACCACTCGCTGAAGGAGCAGGTTCCGAACGCTCTGCTGATGTTCCGGCTGGGTGATTTCTACGAGCTGTTTTTCGAAGATGCAGTCACGGCGTCGCGGGAACTGGAGATCACGCTGACGGCCCGCAACAAGGAGAAAGGCGACCCGGTGCCGATGTGCGGCGTGCCGTATCACGCGGCGGGCGGCTACATCGCGAGGTTGATTGAGAAGGGCCACCGCGTCGCGGTGTGCGACCAGATGGAGGCCGCGTCGCCCGGCAAGAAACTTGTCCGCCGCGAAGTGACGCGCGTGATCACTCCCGGCACCGCCACCGATGGGTCTCTGCTGAACGCTGGCGAGAACAACTATCTGGCGGCGGCCATGATCGACGGCTCACGCGCGGGTGTCGCGTTTGCGGACCTTTCGACGGGGGAGTTTCGTGTGACGGAAGTTCCGGCGCCGGAGCTCCCGGGCCTGCTTGATTCCTTCCGCCCTAGAGAAATTCTCGTGGCCGCGGGGTCTGAATCGTTAGCTGTTTCCGGCGTCGTGACTCCCATCGACGAGTGGGCGTTCGGTGGGGACTACGCGCAGCGGACGCTCCGCGACCACTTCCGCCTTCTTTCACTCGACGGATGCGGACTGGAAGGCCGCCCGCTGGCGACTGCGGCGGCTGGCGCGGCTCTGCACTATTTGAAGGACACGCAGCGTTCGGCGCTGGACCACCTGGACCGGCCATCGTGGTTTGAGCGTAACGACGCGATGGTTCTTGACGCGGTGACGATACGGAATCTTGAGATGGTTGAGCCGCTGTTCGCCGCCGACAAGGGCGTCCCACGGGAGGCGACGCTGCTGCACTCGATCGACCGGACCGTCACGGGGATGGGAGCGAGGCTGTTGCGAAGACGGCTGCTTCAGCCCTCTGTCGATCTTGCCGAGATCGAATCGCGGCTGGACGCTGTTGCGGAACTTTCGCGCGCCACCATCGAACGCTCCCGGATCAACGACGTGCTGCGGACAATTCTCGATCTGGAGCGGATGCTTTCCCGCGTGACGCTGGGCACGGCGGGGCCTCGCGAGCTGTTCGCGATGGGCAAGTCCATCGCAGCATTGCCGGAGCTGCGGAAGGCGATCGAAGGCTTCGCGTCTGAACGCGCCGCCGGTCTTCGCGATCGATTCGATGAGCTTCCGGACGTGCGTTCCGCCATCCTGGACACCATCTCCGATTCGCCACCAGCGAATCTCGCGGACGGAGGAACGATCCGGCGCGGCTGCTCTAGTGAGCTGGATGAACTGCGCGAGATTCAGACCAACAGCCGCCAATTCATTGCGGCAATCGAAATGCGGGAGCGCGAGAAGACGGGTATACAGTCGCTGAAGGTCCGGTTCAACAACGTCTTCGGCTATTACATCGAAGTCTCGAAAGCGAACCTGGCGCTGGTTCCCGCTGCGTACGAGCGAAAGCAGACGCTGGTAAACGCCGAACGGTTCACGACGCCCGAAGTGAAAGAACTGGAGGTGAAGATCCTCGAAGCCGGAGAGAAGATCCTGGCCATTGAGCAGCGCATGTTTGAGGAGGTACGCCAGATGGTTGTCGCGAACGCCGCCAGGGTCCGGACCGCCGCCGCTCAGGTGGCGGAGATCGACTTTCTAACAGCGCTGGCATCGGTCGCAGCGGAGCGCCGGTTTACCCGTCCGGTTTTCTCCGGCGAGGGCGTCCTGCGAATCGAAGGCGGACGGCATCCCGTGGTGGAGGTGCTGTTGGAGCAGGAGGCGCAGCGGTTCACGCCGAACGATCTCTATCTCGACAACCGGAAATTTCTCGCCATTCTGACCGGTCCGAACATGGGCGGAAAGTCCACCTATCTGCGGCAGGCCGCGCTGATTTCGATCCTCGCGCAGACCGGCAGTTTCGTGCCTGCATCCGCAGCGACGCTGCCGCTTGTCGACCGGGTCTTCACAAGGATTGGCGCGTCGGACAATCTCTCGCGCGGCCGGTCGACATTCATGGTGGAGATGACGGAGACCGCGCTGATCCTGAACACCGCGACGGAGCGCAGCCTGATTCTGCTGGACGAAATTGGCCGCGGCACTTCCACCTACGATGGTCTGGCGATTGCCTGGGCCGTTGTCGAGTTTATACACCAGCGCATCCGCGCGCGCACGATGTTTGCCACCCACTATCACGAGTTGACGGCTTTGGCCGGCCGTCTGGATGGCGTGACTAACCTGCGCGTCAGCGTGGAAGAAGCCGGCGACCGAATTATCTTCCATCGAAAAGTAGAACCGGGAGCCGCCGACAAAAGCTACGGAATTGAGGTTGCCCGTCTGGCGGCGCTGCCGGACGCCGTAGTGGAGCGGGCCCGGGAAGTGCTGGCCCTTCACGAACGAACGGAACGCGCGGTGTCGGATGTTGCGGCGCCCGCCACCGGTCCAGTGCAGGTGAAGTTGTTCGAACCGGTGAACGGTCAACTGGCGGCGCGGATTCGCGCGCTGAACATAGACGACCTGCGTCCGCTCGAGGCGTTGCAACTGCTGGCGGCCTTGAAGGACGAGCTTCAATGATCGTCGCCGGAATTATGTCCGGCACGTCGCTGGATGGGATCGATGTGGCCATCGTCGACATCCAGGGGAAGCGGCTGAACGTGCTGAAGCACGCCACGATTCCATACCCGGCGAAGCTGCGCGCCTCAATTCTTGCGGTCTCGAACACCGAGACACATACGGCCAGGATTGCGGAACTAAACTTCCGTCTGGCGGAGTTGTACGCGGCAGCGGTAAAGAAGATCTGGAAGGGCAAGCTCGACCTTGTGGGCTGCCACGGCCAGACGATCTATCACGCGAAGGACTGCACCCTGCAGATCGGCGACGGCGCGGTGCTTGCGGAGCGGTTGGGTGTCCCCGTGGTTTCCAACTTCAGGACCCGCGACATGGCGGCGGGCGGAAGCGGAGCGCCGCTGGTTCCATTCTTCGATTTTCGGGTTCTGCGCCATCGCACCCGCGATCGAGTGGCCCTGAATATCGGCGGCATCGCGAATATCACGGTCATCCCGGCTGCTGCAAAGTTGAAAGACGTGATCGCGTTCGACACAGGTCCGGGAAACATGGTGATCGACCAGTTGGTGGAACGCCTCACGGCGGGCCGGCAGCGCTTCGACCGCGGAGGCCGCATCGCATCCCGGGGCGTGGTGATAGCGAACCTACTGGATGAACTGATGCGCGACCCCTATCTGAAAGCCGAGCCTCCGAAGACGGCGGGGCGCGAGCAGTATGGCGCGGCGTTCGCGAATCGTTTTCCAGCGACGGTCGACGGGGTCAACACGGCCACCGCGTTTACGGCAGCGTCCATTGCGGCGGGCGTGATGCGGTTCGGACACAGCACGCAGGAGGTGATCGCCGGTGGAGGTGGAGTCCACAATCCGGTGCTGATGGCGTATCTGGAGGCGTTCCTTCCCAGCGTCAGAATCCGTTTGATCGACGAGTTCGGCGTCAGCGCCGACGCAAAGGAAGCCGTGGCGTTCGCGTTGATGGCGTACGAAACCGCGAAGGGGCGGGCGTCGAATGTTCCGTCAGCTACCGGCGCGCGGCACGCGGCGGTACTCGGGCAAATTGCGCCCTAGTGTTCTTTGCCGTTGTAGAGTCCGGCGACGAAATCGCCATAGCCGTTATAGAGCTGCGTCTTCAGCTTGGGTCCGTTGGGGATTGACTGCTCAACTTCCTGAGACCAGCGCGGGTGCGGCTTGTTGGGATTGACGTTTGAATAAAACCCGTACTCGGCATATTGCAGTTCGTTCCAGAACGTGGGCGGCTGTTTGGAAACCAGTTCAATCTTGACGATCGATTTGGGGCTCTTGTAGCCATATTTCCACGGCGTCACAACACGGAACGGCGCGCCATTCTGCACCGGCAGTGGCTTGCCGTAAACTCCGGTGACGAACATCGCCAACGGGTTCATCGCCTCGTCCATCCGAAGCCCCTCAAAGTACGGCCAGGGGTACCAGGGGGCCATCTTCATGCCGGGCATCTGGTCGGGACGATTGACGGTGACGAACCGGACGAACTTCGCCTGGGGTTTCGGGTCCACTTCTTTCAGCAGCGCCGACATTGCGAATCCAGTCCATGGCACGGCCATCGACCACCGCTCCACGCAACGAAGGCGGTAGAGACGCTCTTCGATCGGCATGCGCTTCAGAAGGTCGTCGAGATCGTACTTTCGCGGCTTGTTCACCAATCCGCCAACCTCGATGGTCCAGGGGCTGGTGACGAACTTTTCGGTCATGTCCTTCACCCGCTCCTTATCGGTGGGGTGAAATTCGTAGTAGTTGTTGTAGCCCGTTGCCGCCCATTCTTCGGTGATGGGACGGTCCAGCTTGAAGTCGTCATTGCGCTTGGCGGGATAGATGCCTTTGCTTTCCGCAGCGTGGGCAATCAAGCCATCCATGCCGAGGAAACCGGCCGCCTTTAGGATCTGGCGGCGGTTGAGGTAAACACTCTCAGGCGTCGCTTCGCGCTCCGGCAGCTCCCAACCTTTTCGAGTCCGCATGAATATACCTGCTTACTTAGACGACATCCTACCACCCTACGGATTCATTCCCGGTTTGATACCTTTATGGGCGATGAGCCTTAGTCGACGTTCCTTCCTTGCCTCCACCGCAGCCGCCGCGGCGGGTCGCGCGCAGGGCGCGAAACGCCCCAACATTGTGTTTATTTTTTCCGACGACCACGCGTTTCAGGCGATCAGCGCGTACGGTTCGCGCTTGAACCGCACACCCAACATCGACCGCATTGCGCGGGAAGGCGTTCGCTTCGACTCGGCGCTGGTGACGAATTCCATTTGCGCACCCAGCAGGGCCGTCATCCTTACCGGAAAGTACAGCCACTTGAACGGCGTTGTCGACAACGTCGTTTCTTTCGACGGCAGCCAGCAGACGTTTCCAAAGCTGTTCCAGAAGGCCGGATACCAAACGGCGCTTTTCGGCAAATGGCACTTGAAGTCCGACCCTACTGGCTTCGATGCGTGGGAAGTGCTTCCCGGCCAAGGCAACTACTACAACCCGGATTTTCTGACGCCATCGGGGAAGAAGCGTGTGGAAGGGTACGCGACGGAACTGATTACGGACCGGTCTCTCGACTGGTTGAACAGCCGCGACAAGTCGAAACCATTCATGTTGATGAGCCAGCACAAGGCTCCGCATCGCAACTGGATGCCCGCGCCATCGAAGCTGCACCTGTACGATGGCGTGACGTTCCCGGAGCCCGACACGCTGTTCGACAACTACGAGTTTCGCGCCTCGCCCGCGCACAACCAGACGATGGAGATCGATCGTCACATGATCCTCGATTCGGACCTTAAAGTCCTGGGGCCAGGGCAGAAAGGCCCCGCCGGCGAGCTGGAGCGAATGAATCCCGCGCAGCGGCGCATGTGGGACGCGGCGTACGACCGCAAGAACGCCGAATTCTTCGAGAAGAAGCTATCGGGCAAGGATCTGGTCCGGTGGAAATACCAGCGGTACATGCAGGACTATCTGGCCTGCATCGACAGTGTGGACGACAGTATCGGACGGGTTCTCAACTGGCTGGACGCAACCGGCGAGGCGGAAAACACCATGGTGGTCTACGCTTCCGATCAGGGTTTTTATCTTGGCGAACACGGCTGGTTCGACAAGCGTTGGATCTATGAAGAGAGCATCCGCACGCCCATCGTGGCGCGATTCCCCGGTGTGGTGAAACCGGGCGGCGTTCGCAAGGAAATGGTTTCCAACGTCGACCTTCCGGAAACGTTTCTAGAAGCGGCTGGCATACCCGTTCCCTCCGACATGCAGGGCCGCAGCCTGATGCCGATTCTTCGTGGCGAGACTCCAAGCGACTGGCGGAAGGCGTTCTACTTCCACTATTACGAGAAGGGTCCGCATGACGTCGCCCCGCACGAGGGTGTCAGAACGGACCGCTACACTCTGGCCCACTTCTACGAGACCGACGAATGGGAGCTCTACGACCGCCAGACCGATCCGCAGCAGATGCGGAGCGTCTATACGGACCCGAAGCAGGCGGGCGTGGTGAAGCAGCTTCAGGCGGATCTCGAACGGCTTCGCCGCGAACTGAAGGTTCCGGCACCGAAAAAGGCCTGAAGGGCATCCAACTCTATAGGACGGTATAATTCGGGTGAGAGCTGTCGCACTCGTCCTGGAGCCTCTTTGAAGATAGTGCGATTCATGAACGGTTGCATTGGCGCGTTGTGGCTCGCCGGTCTGCTGGTTGCGCAAAGCACTGGGGGCAAGGTCGCAATAGAACCGCGCAAGGACACAGCCGCTCCCAAAGAAGAAGATTCGCGGCGGGCGAACATTCGCATCGACACCAGTCTGGTGTTGATTCCAGTGACCGTCACCGATCCCCTGAACCGCTTCGTGACAGGTCTTGACCGGGAGCATTTCAAGCTCTTCGAGGACAAGGTGGAGCAGACAATTTCGCAGTTCGCCAGCGACGATGCTCCGCTCTCGATTGGTCTGGTATTCGATGCCAGCGGTAGCATGGGCGCGAAGCTGGCGAAGTCCCGACAAGCCGCGTCGCAGTTCTTCCGCACGGCGAATCCAGAGGACGAATTTTTTCTGGTTCAGTTCAACGACCGCCCGGAATTAACCGTGCCGTTCACCCATCAGACCGAAGAGATTCAGAACCGGCTCGCGTTCACGCAAGCTAAGGGACGGACGGCGCTGCTTGACGGCGTGTACGTTGCGATGAATCACATGAAGAAGGCGCGCAACGCGCGGAAGGCGATCCTGATTCTGTCCGACGGCGGCGACAATTCCAGCCGCTACACCGAAAGCGAAGTGAAGAATGCCGTTCGCGAAGCCGACGTCCAGATTTACGCTATCGGCATCTTTGAACCCGTCCATGCCCGCGGGCGGACAGCGGAAGAATTGTCGGGCCCGGGCCTTCTGAACGAACTTGCCGAACAGACCGGCGGCCGTCATTTCGCGGTTGAAAATATTAACGAGCTTCCCGACATTGCCGCGAAAATCGGCATTGAATTGCGCAACCAATACGTGATCGGCTACGCGCCCAGCAATCCCAACCGGGATGGCAAATACCGGCGAGTGACGATAAAGTTAAATCAGCCGCGGGGGCTGCCTCCTTTGAGGCCGTTCTGGCGGCAAGGATACTATGCACCTGCGCAGTAGAAGATGGCTGGCGGCCGCGATCCTGTCCTGCTTGGCCGGGTTCGCTCAGGATGCCACGTTCCGTTCGGATACGCGGCTTGTCGTGCTGCACGCATCGGTGGTGGACAGCAAGGGAAAGCTATTAACGGACCTGCAGAAGGAAGCCTTCAAGGTTTACGAAAACGGTGTCCAGCAGCAGCTTCGAATCTTCCGTCGCGAGGATATTCCAATTTCGCTGGGCGTGGTGATCGACAATTCCGGCAGCATGCGGAATCGCCGCCAAAAGGTGGAGGCCGCCGCGCTGGCGATGGTGAAAGCTTCTAACCGCAACGATGAGGTGATGGTCGTCAACTATAACGACGAAGCGTATGAGGATGTGCCTCTCACCGCCGACATCAAGAAAATGGAAGAGGGCCTGACTCGAATCGACGCCCGTGGCGGGACTGCCATGTACGACGCCATCCGCATGACGGCGGATCGTCTGAAGGAAAAAGGCAAGCGCGACAAGAAGGTGATCATGCTGATCACCGACGGCAACGACAACGCCAGCGTAACGAAGCTTGAGGATCTGATCCGGTCTCTCTCCACTGGCGACAGCCAAGTGGTAATCCACATCATCGGGATTCTTGAGGAAGAAGACCGCCGGGAGGCCCGCAAGGCGAAGCGCTCCCTGGAACAAATCGCGCAGGCTACGGGCGGGCTCTACTATTTCCCGAAGGACCTTTCTGAAGTGGAACGAATCTCGCTTGAGGTTGCGGACGACATCCGGAACCAGTACGTGCTTGCGTACTCGCCAACAATTCAGGAACTCGACGGCACCTTCCGGCAGATAAAGGTAACCGCGTCCGGCCCCAATCGTCCGGTGGTTCGTACACGCTCCGGCTACTACGCTAAGTCCGAAAACGGCAAGGGCAAATCCAGCGAGTGATCGCCTATCTGTGGCGGGCCAGCCGCGGGTATCGATTTCAGCCGTGGCGCAGTCCATACCTGCGATGGCGCATCGAAACCTATTCCGGCATTGAGGCAGACACTATCAGCGCGCGCGAGTTCTGGAATTTCGTGTGGACTCGCCGGCGCGACCTGCTGCGGTTTCTCCGCTGGGCCGACGCGATGCGCGGCTAAAGCGTTTCCGTCACCTTGCTGAGTCCGCGCGGCTGATCGGGATTGAGACCCTTCTCTCGCGCGAGATGAGCGGCAAACAACTGCGCCGGGATGATGTACGGAATCGGCGTGAACAATTCCTCCAGCCCAGTTGCTACGGAAATACCGCGCTGTGAATCGGCGGGGTTGCCGATTATAAAGGTTTCGGCTCCGCGTGATTCCAGCTTGCCGGCGGTCTCGGCCATTGGCACTGCGGTTACGCCGGGCGGCACAAACAGGAACGCGGGGAAGCCATGCTCTACCATGGCGATGGGGCCATGCAAAAGATCCGCCCCGGAGAATCGCTCGGCCACGACGTAGCAAGTCTCCATCAACTTCAGCGCCATCTCAAAGGCGTTGGCGTAGTTCAATCCGCGCCCCACCACGACGCAACGCTCCATAAACCGGTACCGGATTGCCGCCGCCGCAGCCTCATCGGAGCAGTTGAGCGCATCCGCCGCCGATTCCGGAATCTGACGCAGACGTTCCATATCCAGCGCCGCGCCCAAGGCGTGCGCGAGGAAATACATCGCCATCAACTGGCCCGTATAGGTCTTCGTCGCGGCGACGGACTGCTCCTTGCCGGAGCGCACGAGGATTGTGTGTTCCGCGATGCCCGCAAGCGCGGACGAAGATTCGTTGGTGATTCCAACGGTGATCGCGCCTTGCCGCTTCGCCGCATCCATCACGAGGTTTACGTCGATCGATTCGCCGGATTGCGAGACGCCGACCACCAGGGCGTCCTCCAGTTTCACGCTGGCCTGATACAGCGTGTATACGCTGGGGGCGGCGAGCGACACTGGGATCCCGGTGTGCAACTCCAGCAAGTATCGTCCGAACTGCGCCGCGTTGTCGGACGTTCCGCGCGCGGCCAGCACGACCAGACGCGGTGGTTTCTTCTCCAGCCGCTTCTTCAGCTCCGCCACCGCGCCAAGGTCGTCGGCCAGCATCCGTTCCAGCGCGGCGGGCTGCTGCTGGATCTCTTGCAACATCAGGGACACGAATCTATCTTGCATGCGACACTGATTGGGACACAACCGTGATTCAGTTTGAAATAGAGAGCAACAAGGAGCTTCTCGCCGAAACCCTAACGTTCGCGAAGGGCCAAGTGAAGAAGCTGATCAAGAAGTACCCGGACTTTTATCCGATGTACACGGAGGGCGGCAAGTGGCAGCACGACAAGCCGGCCTGGACACATTGGTGCGACGGATTTCTGCCCGGCATGATGTGGATCTTCGAGAAAACGTCCGAGGGCAAGGACGCCGCCTTTTGGATGGAGACGGCCACCGCCTACTCCCAACCGTTGGAGCCTCGCAAGTTCGACCGGGAAGTGCACGACCTCGGTTTCATCTTCTTTTCGACCTACCACCGCTGGTTCCGGAAGACCCGGAATTCCGCCCTTAACGACGTGCTGATTCAGGCTGGCCGGACGATGGCGCTGCGGTTCCGGGAGAACGGCCGGTACCTGCGCAGTTTCGTCGCCGACGAGTCTCTGTTCATCGACATCATGATGAATGTCGGGATCATTTTCTACGCCGCCCGCGAGACGGGAGACCGCAATCTTTTTGAGATCGCGATGCGGCACTCGCTGACCACTCGGAAGTTTCTTGTGCGGGGCGACGGTTCGACGTCGCACGAAGGATTGTTCGACACTGCAACCGGCGAGTTTCTCCGCCAGACGACCCACCAGGGATTTCGCGGCGATTCGTGCTGGTCGCGCGGACTGGCGTGGTCGCTCTACGGTTTCGGCACATGCTATGAGTACAGCGGCGATCCCCGATTTCTTGAGACCGCCGAGGCGTGCGCGGATTACTACATCACCCACACACCGTCCGACGGAGTTCCGCCATGGGACTACAACGCGCCGCCGGACAGCCGGAAGCAGGTGGACACCTCCGCCGCCGCGATCACCGCCGCCGGGCTGCTGCGGCTTTGCCGTCATCTGCACGATCCCGTCAAGGGCCACTTCTATTGGTCAACGGCAAACCGGATTTTGCAGACGCTGTGCGTCAGCTACGCGGCGAAGGGCGATCCGGAATGGGAGGGCGTGCTGAAAGGCGGCGTCTACCATGTGCACAAGAATCTCGGCGTCAACGAGAGCGTGATGTGGGGCGAATACTTCTTTACCGAAGCACTGGCCCAGGCGTTGCGCCCGGTGGCGGCTTGAAGGCGCGTCCCGCGGCGAACGCCGCAAGATAGCAAAGCGCGCCGGTCAGCAACGTGGACCGCAGCCCCAGGTAGATCGCCAGAAAAATCGCCATTGCGGAGCCCAGCACGCTGGCGGCCGCGTTTAGCGACCACGCCCAGCGAACAGCGGCGGAGTTCATCTGTTGAAGCAGCCGGAGTCCGCGGGGGAAGGGCATTCCCATAAGGAAGCCCGCCGGCGAGATCAGCAGCGCGGCTACGACGCAACGGACCGGAAGCGGCCACGCTACACCCTGACTCGTCACCAACGGTTCGGCAAAAGCGATCACGACAACCACGGCCGCCGCCAGAAGCGGAGTCAATGCGGTTGCGCGGCGGCTGAAGTAGCTGCCCGCGCCGGACGACACAAGCATCGTGAAGACGATCACGGTAAGGGCGTAGGTTGGGTGGCCGAGGAACAGAACGAACTTCTGTATCCACGCGACCTCCACAAGAATGTAGCCCGTTCCGATAAACAGAAAGTAGAGAAGGCTAAGCCGCGTGGAGCGCTCGCGCGGGAGTGAGCTGCCGAGAATCACCGGGGGCAGCAGTAGAATTACCAACGTTGCGACGATACTGACGCCCAGCAGTCCAAAGAGCAGCGGCACTGCGCGATTGATTTTGAAGTCGGCGGCGTCTTGTGTGCCGGACGTGAGAAACGTCCAGAGATCGCGCGGTTGAACGGTGTAGAAAAAGAATGGCTGGTTGTCCGTGACGGGCGTCACGGCATACGGGTAAGAGTCGAAGAATGACGCGAGCTGCTGCGTTCTCAGAAGCTCGGCGAAGGGCGTGGGCGACGGTGTGCCGGGAAAATAGACCGCCTCCATGCGGGCCCGCTCTATTGCCTCCCTTGCCAATGTGACATCGGCGGCTGGCAACGGCTTCCTCGAAATGATGACCGTGTCCTGCGCGCCCCAGCCCTCGACACTGCCTTGCCGCGCAACGATCACGTGCGCAGCCGTGTCTGTTTCGCCAAGCTTCTCCAGCGCCTCGCGGGCCAGCGCAAGCAGGCGCAGCGATTCGCGTGGAGGGTCGAACCCCCACCGCGTAAACACCAGCAGCCCGTCGTCCGTCAGGTGGCGCAGATAGTCGGTGAACGCTTCGACGGTGTAGAGGTTGTTTTCCGACAGCGCGAACGCACCCGCGGCGGTGGACGCCCACGTATCCACCAGCGTCGCTTGAATCACCTGATAGCTCTCACCGCTTCGGCGTACGAAGCTGCGGCCGTCCTCGACATGGATGTGCACGCCGGGGCGCAGGTAGAGTCCTTTGGACAACCCCGCAAAGTCGCCGCGCATGATGGTGTTCGCGATGATCGGGTTGATCTCGACGCCGGTTATGTCCGTTGAACCCGACGCCAGCGCGCGCGACACGTCCCAGCCGCCGCCGGGACCGATGATTAGGGTCTTGGCCGCGGGCCTTAGAACGTAAGGCAATCCAGGACCTTGATACAACAGATCCTCGCGATCCTTGGCGGTCAGGTTGGCGAAATCGAATTCCGGAATTCCTGTCGCCGCGTCGGCGTCAATGACGATCGCGGTGCGGTTGGATCCGGGCTCGGGCTTGAGGGCGATTCGCGAGAAGCTGTTCCATTTCACGAAGCGCTCCTCGCTCAAAGTCTGGCCCTTGGCGTAGCGGACATCAAGGAACGGCCACCGCGCGTTCACCACCAGCATCGCCATCAACGCCAAGCCCAGCGCCACTCCGGCGGCGCGCCCCGCCGGCATACGGGCAAGCGAGAACCAGACCGATGCCGACGCTGCGAACAGCATCGCGACGATGATGATCGTGTTCGGGCCTCCAAAGGTGTTCAGCAGCGGCACCAGCAGCAAACAGCCAATGGCGGCTCCGAGAAGATCGAAAAAGTACACGCGGTCGACGCGCTCGATGGTCTCCGAAATCACCAGTGAGACGATGGCCCCGGCGAAGAAAAAAGGCAGGGCGCTGGCGAAGTACACGGCGGCTAAGGTTGCATTGCCGGGGTCTCCGCTGCGCGATAGCAGAAAGGCCAGCGAAGCCAGAACGACCACGCTATTCCCACCCGCCAGCCACGCCAATTTCTGGTACAAGGCGCCGGGTCGCGCGGCCACGGCATATGAAAATACTCCGCCGGCCCCAAGGCCGAACAACGCGATCGAGATGGCCAGAAACGCGAAATGGTAGTAGAAAATGACCGAAAAAATACGGGTCAACGCAAGCTCCAACACCAGCGTCGCCATGGTTGTCAGAAGCAGGCCGATGTAGACCAGCGGCCAGCCAATGGCCTTCCCGGAAGATACGGGGGCCGTCGAGATGCGGGGCAAGCCTCTATCGTAACGGACGGTTTCTACATCATCGCGACGGGCGGCGCCGGTTCGTCGGCGCGTCCCGCATTCGCAAGGGGCACGCGGACAAGCACGAACGCGATGAGTGCAAGAACAATCAGGCCCAGCGCGAAAGACGGATCCTCGAAGAATCGCGGCATCGGAATCTCGCGCCAGGCGAAGAACGCCGTCACCAGACCCATCAACGCCTCGCCGGCGATCATGCCCGATGCGCAGAGGATGCCGACGTTCTCCATTCTGGACCGCTGCGCTCCGTTCAACCCGCGGCGCGCCGCCATTGAATCGGTGAACCAGCGGAGGATGCCGCCAACGAAGATGGCCGATGTCGTGGCGATGGGTAGATACATTCCGATGGCCACCAGCATGGGGCTTTTCACGTCGATCAGGATCAGCATGATGCCCAGCATGATCCCGAAGATCACCAGGCCCCAGGGCATGTCTCCGCCGACGATTCCCTGTGCGAGTGACGCCATCAATCCCGCCTGAGGCGCCGACAGATTGCGATCGCCGAAGCCTGTACCGCCCATCTTTATGTTGCCTTCGTGAAGAATAAGAAGTGGGAAATACATCACGACGCTGGCGACAACGACTGCGATCAGTTCGACGATCTGGATCGTGCGCGGCGTACCACCCAGGATGTAGCCCACCTTGAAATCCTGCAGAAGTTCGCCGGCGACGGCCGACGAAACGCAAACCACCGCCGCCACGCCCAGCACCGCCGTTACGCCGCTGACGCCGGATACTCCGATGGAAATCATCAGCAGCGCCGCGATGATCAGCGTGGAAAGTGTCAGGCCGGAGATTGGATTATTCGACGATCCGATGACGCCGACAAGGTACCCGGACACAGTGGCGAAGAAGAAGCCGACGACCAGCATCACAACCGCCGCCAGCAGGCCGCCAGCGACGTTGCCGGACAGCTCTACATAGATCCAGCACATAACCAGAAACATGACGCCGATCATCGTGATGACGACTTTCGAGCTCATGTAGCGTTCATTGCGCTCCAGTTTGTCGATGTCGATCTTGGGGCCGCGCAGTTCCGAGAAGGCTTTCGACAGGCCCGCTGCGAGGCTCTTCCGCATTCGAAACAGAGTGAATGCCGCGCCCACCATCATCGTGCCGACGGCGATCGGGCGGACGATAAATCGCCACACGTTGTTCGCCACCGCCAGCCAATCTTCATCTGCGGCGCCAGCGGGAACGTACTGCTGCAAAGTGGGACCCAGGACAAACATCATCAGCGGCACCAAAAGACCCCAAGCCAGGACGCTTCCAGCGAAATTGAGGGCAGCGAGCCGGGGTCCGATGATATAGCCGACACCCACATAGGCGGGCGCAATGGCCGGAGTTGAAACGGCCGTCACCGCGCCGGTGGGGATGGTTTGCGCCGTGCCCAGTGGGCCGAGACGCAACAGGCTGCGCCCCAGATCGCCCAGGCGAAAGAAGAAATCCTTCTCGACGGCGAACAACCGGAACGCGCCCAGCAGGTAGACGAGACCGCCAAAGCCAATATTCCAGAAGAGGAACTTCGCGCCCTGCGCGCCGCTCTGCCCAGCCTTGTGAATCTCGCCAGCGGCCACCGATTCCGGGAACGGAAGCTCACGGTCTTCAACCAGCACTCGCCGCACCAGCGACACGAACAGCACGCCGATAATGCTGCCGACCAGCATCAGCAATGTCGATTTCCAGTACGCATCTTCGGGCGCGAACGACGGCCACGCACGGGCAATGTAGAAAGCGGGCAGCGTGAAGATCGCTCCGGCGGCAACGGACTCTCCAATAGAACCAGCCGTGCGCGCGACATTCTCTTCAAGGATCGAACCACGCCATAGGCGGACCACCGCCATCCCGATCACTGCCGCCGGATATGTGGCGGCGATCGTCTGCCCGGCGCGCAAGCCAAGATATGCATTCGCCGCGCCCAGCACCACAGTCAGCACGAGACCCAGCACCAACGCGCGCCAGGTGAACTCCGGCAGATGCTTTTCCGGAGGAACGTAAGGCACGTGCCGTGGCGTCTCGGTGGGCGTCATAGTTTCTCCTTATTGGTCGGCAACGCTGCCGTCGCGGAACTTGTACTCGGGCCGTGTGGCGGGTTTGTATGGACGCTTCGCGGCGACGGATTCGTCAAGCTCGCAACCCAGTCCGGGCTTCGATGGCAGCGGCGCAAAGCCGTCCTTCACGTCGATCACGGCGCCGCGGAAAAGATCGAGAAGGAATGGATCTTTCTTTGGCGCGTATTCCTGGATCACGGAGTTTGGAGTCGTCGCGTCCACATGAATGGACGCAAGCGTTGACACCAAGCTCTGCGGATTGTGCGGAGCCATCTCCACGCGGTACGCCTCCGCAATCGCACCGATCTTCTTCAATTCGAGAATCCCGCCAGCGTGACAGACGTCCGGCTGCACGTAGTTCACCAAATGGCGGGAACACATTTCCGTGAATGCGTACTTGGTGAAGTGGCGCTCGCCCGTCGCAAGGGGCGCCTTCGTCTTGTCGCGCAGAAGCGCCAGTTCGCCCAGGTCTTCCAATTGCGTGGCTTCTTCCACGAAGAAGGGCCGCAGGTCTTCAATGCGTGTGCAGAAATCGATGGCCATCACAGTAGTCATGCGCCCATGCGGGTCGAGACAAATCTCAAAGTCGTCGCCGACGGCTTTGCGGACCGCGGCAAGCCGGTTCACTCCCTCACGAACGGCCTTCGGCGGAACGACAAGATCATTCTGGATATCCATGAAGCCGGACTTCGCCGCAGTGTAGCCTTCTTCCTTCGCCTGCAGGAATGCCTCCGGCGTGCTTCCGACATCTTTGTATAGCCAGATCCTCTCGCGCGCCTTGCCGCCGAGAAGTTGATAAACGGGGACGCCCAGAGCCTGTCCCAGAATGTCCCACAGTGCAATCTCGATTGCGCTGATTGCGGAGTTCAGAATCGGGCCTCCGCGCCAACGTGGCACGCGGAACATGCCTTGCCACAACAACTCAATGTCGGCTGGATTCTTGCCGTTCAGAAACCGCTCGTGCTCCAGGATCGCTTGCGCAAGCGTCGCTTCCTTGCTGGTGATCGATCCTTCGCCCAGGCCCACCAGACCCTGGTTGGTGGCCACCTTGCAGAAGACCCAGTTCACGTTGCCGGCATTGACGATCACCGGCTTGATCCCGGTAATGCGAAGATTCATCGCGCGCGCCTGCGCACGCAAATGCCAAGGGAAGATGGCCGCCCCGGCCCCGGCGAGAAAATCACGGCGTCGCATGAATCCCGGATTATATCCCCCGTCCGGATGCGCATGAACGTTGGGGTATCATCGCGGAACGGCCTCGCCGCTGTTTCCGCCCCGTAAGCGGAGTCGGAACGCACCCTTATGAAAACGTCGGTGATTCGCCATAGAGTCGCGGATTTCCTCCGCCAGTATCCGCCGTTCGACGCCGTCGGCGAAGAAAATCTGTTGGCGCTGACCTCCAGCGGACGCGTGCAGTTCTTTGAGTCGGAATCGTACGTGTTCGAGCAAGGCCGCCAGCGCGCGAACGTGGTGTGGGTGATTCAGCAAGGCACCGTGGAGATTTGGAACGAAAGTGGCGAGGCCCGGCAGACCGACCTGCTTGGACCCGGCGACATTCTTGGAGTGGACCGCTTCTTCGGCGAGAGTGTCTACTTCACTTCGGCACGCACGGCCAGCGATGTAATCCTGTACTCGATCGACGCGGCGCTGTTCGAAGATCTGATGCGCCGGCTTCCGGCCGTAGGCGCTTACGTACTGGCGCACACCGATGTGCAAGCCCGGGCAAAGGATCTAACGGTTACGTGGGTCGAAGCGGCCGCACCACCTCTGGAATGCCTGGAGCACTCTGCCGGCCACGCGCTGACCGCGAAAGATGGCCAGTCGGCGGGCGCCTATTTTCTGCAGATGCTTCATGCCTGTGTCGATGAGTTGCAGCTTGAAGATTCCGGCCGGGCTCTCCCTGCCGGGATGCTGGCACTGTTTTCAGGACAGAACCCCGTGCGCCTTGCGGACGAATTGCAGCGTGCCTCCGGACCGGCCCAGTGGAGCCCACTCCTGCGCCTCGCCAACCGCATGACCGTCGCGGGGCTGGACTCGCATTCCGCTGCGCGTCTCTCGGCGCCCATCGCCACTCAACTGAACAATGCCTTCGTACGCGCAGCGATCCGGCAGGCGGTAAACGGCGTCGATGGCCTGGCTGGCATACCGCACGCATGGATTGCCTTTGGCAGGTCGGCGCGGGAAGAGATGACCTTGCAGCGTAGACCGCGGCTGACGGTTCTGCACGACAGTAGTGACCCGCGAACGATTGATCTCTTTCAGCGCGTGGCCGCGAGTGTCCGACGGCTCTGCACGGAGAGCGGCCTTCCCGATCCGCGCGACGACTCCAGCGATCTGCCGCCCAGCCAGCGCATCTCCGGGTTCATCTCTTCGCTGGCGCTTCGAATTCGCCAGCCGATCATGCACCCGGTCTATCCGGTGCGCATGCTGCTGGACGCGACGGTGATCGACGGCGATCGTTCGCTGTTCGCAAAATTCAGCGAGACGATTGAGGCGGAGCTGAAGGCCAACCCGGTGTGCCTGTCCGTGCTTGCGAACGATACGCTTTCCCGCCTTCCGCCTCTTTCGTTCTTCGGCGATCTGGTCGTCGATCTCGACGGGGAACGCCGCGAGTCCTTCGACCTTTTCACCGTTGCGGTGCAGCCCATCGTCGATGCAGCGCGGGTTCTCTCGCTCGCCCAGGGGTCGTTGACTCCCATCTCAACGGTCCAGCGCCTGGAATCGGCACGCGCGGCGTATCCGCAACTGGAGTCGATCTTCAAAGACGCTGTGTCGGCGTTCGAAGTCGCACTCTATTACCAAGCCCGCGCGCGTATTCGAAATCCCGCGCAAGCGACGATCCGCCCATCCGACCTGAACCGCTATGACCAGCGGGTGCTGAAGACCGCATTTCAATCCGTTCAACGTCTGCTGGAATGGACCGCCGACACCTTCGTGGCAGGCGGGACGCAGTGAGTAGCACGCGCTTCGTCGTTCTGGATACCGAGACGACGGGGCTGGACCCCCGGCGCGATCGTCTCATCACCATCGGAGCCGTCGCGGTTGTAGATGGAGCCATCGTAGTCGGCGATTCGTTCGAGGCGATGCTGCCGATCGAGTACAACGGTGCCGCAGTCACCATCCACGGGATCACGCGCGACGAAGCTCGCGAGGGCATGGAGGAAAGCGAAGCGGTTTCGAGCTTCCTCGACTACCTGAAGGATTCTGTCATCGTCGGCCACCACATCGGGCACGACATTCAAATGCTTGAGGCGGCGCTGCAGCGCCACTTTGGCACAAGCATGCAGAACAGATCGCTAGACACGATGGATCTGACCCTTCACTTGGAGGCTGACGGAGTTCTCCCGGCCAGGGATTCGGAGAAAGGCTTCACGCTCGACGCGCTGTGCGATTTGTTCGGGATCACGCCGCATGACCGGCACACGGCGGGCGGCGACGCGTTCCTGACGGCACAGGTGTTTCAGCGTCTGTACCGGCTGGCGCAAAAAAGCGGCCGAACCTCCTTGGACGCGCTATGCCAACCGTTCAAGCCCGGCGAACCCGCCTAGCCGAGTTTCGCCTTTACTTTCTCGCTAAGCGCTTTGCCGTCGATGCGCTTGCCGACCAGCTTTGCCTGCGCAGCTTTCATCACTAAGCCCATCTGCTTCGCCGACGTGGCGCCCGTCTCCGCAATCGCACCGTCGATCGCGCTATCCACCTCAGCCTCGGTGGCGGGCATTGGCAGGTAGCTTTCGATGACCGCTTTCTCCTGCTCCTCCTTGACCGCCAGTTCTTCCCGGCCCGCCTTGCGAAACATGTCGATTGAGTCGTTCCGCTGCTTCACCAGCGAGTTCAGGATCTGCTGTTCCGCCGCATCGTCGGCCTCTTTCATCTGGTCGGCCTTGTACTTCATGAACGCGGTTTTGATCATGCGAATCGCGCCCAGGCGCACCTCTTCGCGCGCCTTCATCGCATCTACAAGATCTTTCTGAATCCGGTCGGTTAGCGCCATTGCTTTGCTATTCTAATAGAGACTTCCCGAGTCACTTTTTCCCAAGGTCATGTACATCAAGAAACAGCGTCTACTCACTCCCGGTCCAACTCCGCTTCTGCCCAAAGCTTTGCACGCCATGATGGGTTCCGACATCCATCACCGCACGGAGGATTTTCGAAAACTCTACAAACAAGTTCTCTCCGATCTGAAAGAAGTGATGGGAACACAGAACGACATTATCGTTCTGGTCGCGTCGGGCTCCGGCGGCTTGGAGGCTGCCGCGTCGAATTTTCTTTCGGCCGGCGATCACGTTCTTATTTGCTCCGCTGGTAAATTCGGCGAACGTTTTGTCGAGATTGCAAAGGCCTGGAGCCTGAAGGCGACCGTCCTAAAAGCGGAATACGGTGGAGCGGTCCACGCCGAAGAGGTCGAAAAGACCCTTGCCGGAAACCCGGACATCAAGGCTGTAATGGTGCAGGCGTCGGAAACTTCAACCGGCGCGATGCACGACATCAAACGGATGGGCTTGGCAGTGAAGAAGACCAACGCGTTGATGATCGTCGACGCGATCACTGGCTTGGGCACGATGCCGTTGGACATCGACGAGTGGGGCCTTGATCTTGTCATCGGCGGGTCGCAGAAGGCATTCATGATTCCACCGGGCATTGCATTCGTATCGATCTCCCAGAAAGCCTGGAAGGCCGGCGAGACCGCGACGCTTCCGCGCTTCTATTTCGATCTGAAGAAAGAGCAGAAGAACGCGGTGAACGGCGAGTCGGCCTGGACGCCGTCGATTGCCCTGCTGCTCGCCATGGGTGAAGCGCTTGTTTACATCAAGCAGCTGGGCATGGACAAGCTGATTGCGAACGCCCAGATGCTGGCGAAGGCGACGCGTGAGGCTACAAAGGCTCTGGGCCTGAAGCTGTTCAGTTCCAGCCCGGGCAATTCCGTCACTGCGATTCGCGCGCCAGAGGGTATGGACTCCAGCATTATCGTGAAAGAGTTCCGGACTCGTTTCGGCTCCGTCATCGCGAACGGCCAAGGCTCCATGAAGGGCCAGATCTTCCGCATCGCGCACCTTGGATACTTCGACATCTCCGACGTGTTCACGATGATCGCCCAGCTTGAATTGATTCTTGCCGCCAACGGCTACACGGTCGAATTCGGCAAGGGAGTGGCAGCAGTCCAAAACGTCTACGCTGAGGCGGCGATGCCGAAGCCTGTGGGCGTCGCCTAAGAGGAAAAAATGAAAATTGTGGTTGCTGAGCCGCTGTCGCCAGCGGCGTTGGAATTGTTGCACTCGCAGAAGGGTTGGGACATCGTGGTGTCCGATCCGAAGAGCTACGGCGAACACCTGGCGGATGCCGATGCCCTGATGGTCCGCAGTGCGGTGAAGGTGAACTCGGCGGTGCTGGACAAGGCTCCCAAGTTGCGCGTCATCGGACGCGCGGGTGTTGGTGTCGATAACGTCGACCTTCCGGCTGCAACGGGCGCCGGCGTGCTTGTGATGAATACGCCTGGCGGAAATGCCGTGTCGGTGGCGGAACACACCATCGGGCTGATGTTGTCGATGGCGCGCTTTATTCCCGCCGCCAACGCCTCCACAACGGGCGGCAAATGGGAGAAGAAGAAGTTCCAGGGGAACGAACTTCGCGGCAAGACGCTGGGCGTTCTGGGACTGGGGAGTATCGGGCGCGAGGTGGTGTTGCGCGCGAAGGCGTTCGCGATGAACGTGATCGCCCACGATCCCTACGTGAATCCGCAGACGGCGGCGGATCTGGGAATTGAACTGATGCCGCTGGATGAGGTCTACGCCGGCAGCGATTACCTTAGCCTGCACGTTGCGCTGACGGCTGACACCGAGAAGATGATTAACCGGTCGTCCATCGCGAAGATGAAGCCCGGCGTGCGAATCGTCAACTGCGCGCGAGGTGAACTGGTTGACCAGGACGCGATTGTGGAAGGCTTGAACTCCGGAAAAGTCGGTGGCGCGGGATTGGACGTTTTCGATCCGGAGCCGCTTCCCGCCGATCATCCCCTTCTTGCCGCGAAGAATCTAATCGCGACTCCGCACATTGGCGGATCGACGGAAGAAGCGCAGGAGATCGTCGGCTTACGCATCGTCGAACAGGTTATCCAGTACCTCTCGAATGGGCTTGCCGTCAACGCTGTCAACATGCCCGCGCTTTCGCCGGAACAGTACCGGGCACTGGGCCCTTTCATCGCTTTGGCCGAAAAGTTGGGAGCGTTCGCCATCGCAATCAGCTCCGGAAATCCGAAGTCGGCCAAGCTGACTTACTTCGGACGCATCGCGGAGCTGAACACAACGCTGCTTCGCAATGCCGGGCTGGCAGGGCTGCTGAATCCGTCGCTTACGCACAAAGCGAATCTCGTCAATGCGCTTCAGCTTGCGTCCGACCGCGGCCTGAGCATTGCCGAAGTCCACGAGAGCCGCTCGGCGGCCTATATGGATTCGATCCGGCTGGAATTGACGACCACCGAAGGCTCGACGACTGTCGAAGGCGCGCTGGTGCTGGGCAACGCGCGGCTGATCCGCGTAAACGGCATTTACTGCGAAGCGAAACTCGACGGGCACCTGACGTTCCTTGTCAATGAAGACGTTCCAGGCGTGATCGGCTTCGTAGGAGGCGTGATGGGCAAAGCGGGCGTCAACATCGCCAACTTTTCTCTTGGACGCGCCGAACAGCCGGACCGCCCCGGCGGCACTCTGATGGCGATCAGCGTCGTCGAGACGGATTCCGTGGTTCCGGAACCGGTGCTGGAAGGCCTGCTTGCGAACAAGGCCGTCAAACTGGCGCGGAACGTCGAACTGCATAATTAGATTTGCCTCGACGGCTTACTCTCTCGATCTTCCTGATCGCGCTTGTCAGCCGTCTTTTGCATTCACGAGTCTTGTGGGTGGAAGAAGCCTACCCGATGGCCGCCGCCGTCAACCTGCTGGCCGGCCGCACGCTATACAGCGATTTCTGGTTCGACAAGCCGCCCTTATTCGCTTACCTGTATACGCTCTGGGGCGCCGACCCGGGAGTATCGCTGCGTATCGCCGGCGCGGTCTACGTCACGCTTTGCGCATGGTTGATGGCGCGCGTCGCGGGACACTGGCGGGCGGGCGCACTGCTTGCATTCTTTCTGATCTTTGAAGTTCCTTCCGCCGCGATGGTGCTGGGTCCGGACTTGTTGACCCTTGCGCCTGTGCTGGCCGCAGCGCTGCTTCGCGACCGTCCGGTGGCCGCCGGAGCGATGATCGCCGTGGCTTTTCACTTCAACGTCAAGGCGGCTGTTTTCCTGGTTCTGGTGAGTTCGTGGCAAGGTTGGATTTCCTTCGCCGTGCTGGCCGCGCCTGTGCTGCTATGGCCCGGATACTATCAGCAAGTCATTCAATGGGGTTCTGTGTACGCGCGCGACACCTTCGTCGAAGCGCCCTGGACCATGGGTTCCTACAAGACGGGCGCGTGGCTGGGCTTTCACGCGGCCCTAGTCATCGCCGCACTTCGCGCGAAGTGGGACCGTTGGATGCTGTTGTGGCTGGCGGCAGCGCTGGTGTGCGTCGTTGGAGGCTTGCGATTCTTCCCGCGCTACTACTTTCACCTGCTTCCTCCGCTGTGCCTTGCGGCGTCGCAGGGCTGGCCTGCGTTGGGACGATTCCAATGGGCCGCAGCCGCACTGCTGGTGATACCGTTCGTGCGATACCTTCCCTCTTACTGGCGTGTGGAGAGGTCGGGCGACCTTGCGATGTTTCGAGACGCCCAAACCGCCGCCGCCACACTTACCGGAAGCGGAGGCACTATTTTGACGTGGGGCTACCGGCCGGAGATTGATGCAATGGCACGCCTCCCTGGAGGCACACCGTTCCTGGAGTCGCAGCCGTTGACCTGCGTGTTCGCCGACCGGCATCTGGTGTCGAAGCAAACAAATGGCGAAGACGCCGCGTGCGCGAGCCGGCGCGTGAGCCTGACCCGGTACCGCCCGACGTTCATCGTCGACGGGTTGGGGCGCTACAATCCGGAGCTTGCCATTGCCCGCTACCCTGACTTAGCGCAGTGGATGCGGCAGTACAAAGTGGTCGCACTAACCCAGGGAACGATAATTTATCGAATCCAAGACGAGGTGGCGCGCATCCGCTGATTTATGCAATGGTTTCTAATCATGTCCCTTTTCGCCGCTTCGGTCCACGATTTCAAGATGAAAACGATTGATGGAAAGGACGCCGCCCTTTCTTCCTATCAAGGGAAGACTGTCTTATTCGTCAACGTAGCCAGCAAGTGCGGCTATACGCCGCAGTACAAGGGCCTCGAAGCGCTGTATGAAAAATACAGGGATCAGGGCTTAATTATCGTCGGCGTTCCAGCCAACAACTTTGGCGCGCAGGAACCCGCTTCGAACGAAGAGATCCAGCAATTCTGCTCCCGAAATTACAACGTCACCTTTCCGATGATGTCCAAAGTGTCGGTAAAGGGTGGCGACATGGATCCGCTCTACGGATACCTTACGCAGACCGGGGGCGAAGTGAAGTGGAACTTTACCAAGTTTCTCGTAGGCAAGGACGGCAAGGTGATCCAGCGTTTTGAGCCGAATGTCACGCCGGAATCCGCCGAGCTGACGAAGGCAGTTGAAAGCGCGCTCCGCTAACTACTGGCGGGGCGTCAGCGTCATCACGCTGCCCTCCACCCGCGTGAACTTCATCGGGAAACTAGTGCCCGCCAAGTAGGCCTTCCACTGGTCTCGAAAGTGGCCCGACAATGGATGACCCGATTGCCCGATCGTCAGATTATTCAACGACTGATCCCACGCCGAAAGGTCGGCCACGAATCGCATGGAGGGCCCCAGCCGTGAGGTGGTCTGCTTCACGGTTGTTGACGAACCGCTCATCGGTTCAGGCCCGATTCTGAAATAGTCTCCCACCAGGGGAATCTGCGACAGCACGGGATGTGCCAACTCCAACTTCTGGAACGCGCCCCATCGCCACTTGCGGACATCCGCCCCTTGCATGCGCTTACCTTCCTCCACCGCATCGTCGAACGCGCGTCGAATAAGCGCGGTCCAATCGCCGGACCATGAGGCGGGCTTCGAAGACACCAGCCGCCCAACCACCGCGGCGGACATGTCACTGGAGTACGCCACGCCCTTTCCAGGAGCCGCCGTCTCCGCCAATGCCGAGCGAAGGTGACGGTGCAGCAGAAACGCGGCGAGTGGCGCGGCTGCGCCAGCATCCATCTGGCCATTCCACTCCTTCAGTACTGCGAGAGTTTCCTGATGAGGCGAGCCCGCAATCGCCGCCGTTGATCGCGCAAGCGAGTGCAGATAGGGCGAGTAGATGTCTGTCTGAATGGACAGCATTTCTTCTGGAGCCCACTTGGGCTTCGACTGCAGCCGCGCGCGAATCTGAGACCAGCGGTAGGGCGCCGCAAACTCGCCGTTGACGCGGTAGGCGGGCGCTGGCGGCCAGGGATTTTGGTTCGCCGTCACGATAATTCCTGACGCTGGATTGTAAGAACTCGGAAGGTCGTCGAACGGAATGTACCCTTCCCATTCGGTCTCTCCGGAGGAGCCGTCCGTAGGAACGTCACCATCGTACGTTCGGCGATTCGGCAGCAGCCCAGCCGCCTGATATCCGATGTTGCCGCCGGTGTCGGCGTAGACGAAATTCTGGCCCGGGCCCGGATAGCGGCCCAGCGCCGCGCGAAACTGAGTCCAGTCCCTAGCAAGGTTCAACTCGACGAACGGAAACTGGAAAGTGCCCGGCTCCGTCGCGCTCCAACGCAGCGCCAGCAGGTGTCCGCCATCGGTGAAGCTGGCGGAACCATGGCGGGTAACCCAGGCTTGAAACGTCCGCGGTCGCTCGCCCTTGACACGAATCACATAGGCTTCCGAGCGAGCCTGCTCCAGCGCTCCACGATAGAAGTACCGCCCGGACGCCGGATCGATCTTTTCAAAGTAGAGGTCCTGGACGTCGAAGCCGAGGTTCGTAACACCCCACGCGATATTTTCGTTATGCCCGATGATGACGGCGGGAACGCCGGGCAGTGTAACTCCTGTCACGTTCAGCGCCCCACCCTTCAGATGGATCTGGTACCACGTGGACGGGAACGAAAACTCGAGATGAGGATCGTTCGCGAGGATCGGTTTGCCGGTGGTGGAACGCGATCCGGATACCACCCAGGCATTCGATCCAGGGGCAACCTCGCGGCCGGAGCGCACCGGGAATAGTTCGGCTACTTTCGCCGGGTCTCCCGCGCGCATCATCTGCCACTTCAGGATTTCGTCGCGCCACGTGGTGGTCAGCGTTCGATGCATATGCAGCCCGATGGCGATTGAATCGGCGATCGACCACGGTCGCGGCTGGTAGCGGAGCAGGCGGAACTCGACCGGCAGATTCGACCGGTGACGATCGATGTAATCGTTGACGCCCCGCGCATAGGCGGCCATCAGCGCCTTATCGCCAGGGGGCATCGATTCCGCATGTGCCTCCGCCGCGCGGCGTATTCGAAGGCGAAGTGCTTCGCGATCGGATTCAACCGCCGCCGGACCGATAATCTCGGACAACTCACCGGACGCCAGCCGTCGAATGGCATCCATCTGCCACAGACGGTCCTGCGCGGTAACAAAGCCCTGCGCCAACAGCGCGTCCTCCACGCTTGAAGCCGCGATGTGCGCGACACCGAGTGAATCTCTCGTCACCGTGACGCTCTGCCTGAGGCCGGCTTCCAAAGATCCCGAGGTTTGAGGCAGGGGCCGCCACAGCAGAATGTACGCCGCAATGGCCACCGCAACGACGGCGAGGCCGAGCAAGGCGTTAACATAGCGGAGAACACGGTTCACGATCCCATCGTAACCATGGAGTCTAACTACATCGGCTATCGCATCCTGGCGCTGCTTCTTCTTACGGCGGCCAATGCCTTCTTTTCCGCGGCGGAGGTGGCGCTTCTTACCGTCAGGCCATCCAGGATGGCGGCGCTGGCGGAGCAGGGCAACCTGGGCGCGCAAGCGGCGATGACGCTGATCAACAACATGGAGCGGATGATCTCCTTGTGCCAGGTGGGGATCACGCTCGCCAGTCTCGGCATGGGCTGGGTTGGCGAAGAGGCGATCTATGAATCGCTGATGACGTGGCTTCGGCCATATCTGTCCTCAGACTTCGAAACGGTCGCCCGTGGCGTAGCCTTTGTCTTTTCGTTTCTCCTGCTGACGTTCGTCCTGGTCGTCATCGGCGAGGTGGTCCCCAAGAATCTAGGCGTCGAAAAGTCGGAGCGTATGGCGGTTCTTACTTCACCCGCGCTGCTGTTTTGCTACAAGGCGCTGGAGCCATTTGTCTATGTCGTCGAACGCAGCTCGGCACTGGTGTCGCGACTTTTCGGCCTGCGGGGAATCACGCACTCGGGCGGCCACTCGGCGGAGGAGATCCGGCATATCGTGCTGGCGAGTGGCGTAGGTGGACAGCTTCCGCCGTTTGAGCAGGAGGCGATCCGGCACCTGCTGGACCTGCGAGGCTTGATCGCGCGCGAAGTGATGGTCCCCCGGTCGAACGTCATTTCAATTCCGGTGGAGAGCTCGCTCGACGACGTGCTCCGCGTCATGTCGGAGCACAACTATTCACGCCTTCCCGTCTATCGTGACGGCCGGGAGAACATCGTCGGCGTTATTCATTATCGCGACCTTCTAAGGGTTTGGCGTCAGCGGCGCTTTGCGAAGGAACGCCGCCGCACCGTGGGTCCGTTCCATCTCGAAGACACGATGCGGAAGCCGCTGGTCGTTCCCGAGACGAAGCCGCTGCATGAACTACTGGACGAGTTCCGCGAAACACACACCCATCTTGGTGTCGTTGTGGACGAGTTCGGTAGTATCGCCGGTCTGGTGACTATGGAGGACGTTCTGGAGCAGGTGTTCGGCGAGATCGAGGATGAGCACGACGACGCGCACAGCGCGCAGCCGGCAACTCGTGGCGACACCATAGAAGTGGACGGCACCATTCCCATCCGCGATCTGGAGATGCAATACGGTATCGAACTGCCGGGCGAGGCCGGGTTCGAAACGCTGGCGGGATTCATGCTGTGGCGATTTGGGTTTATCCCCAAGGGCGGGGAAATGGTGGAAGAGGGTGGCCGCCGCTACACGGTCGCTTTGATGGAGCGCAACCGCATCCGCGTCGTCAAGATCGAACGGATCGACGTAGAGAGTGGCCCGTCACTTCCGCAGTCCGGAAAGATACCAGCGTGAGATGACGTCCATCGCCGGCTTGCCCCAAGGAGTGTGGCTGCCGTCCGACGTTCCGCCGAATCCGTTCGTTCCCACCTTCCACCAGTAGAAGCCCATAAACCAGGGCTGTTTATAGAAGGCTTTCATCAGCGCCTCGACGCACCGCGCCTGATCTGCCATCGACAACGCTCGCGCTGTCTCGTCCCACGGCTGGCGGTGCGGCGCTTCAAGGCTGGAGTAGCCGGCCTCAGTGAAGATTACTGGTTTGCGAAAGCGTCGCGAGACGGCCTCCACCTTCGCCACCACCGCTGAGCAGTCCAGCGAATCGGGAAGCGGATAGTAGTTGTTCAACCCGATGTAGTCCAGCCGGTCCCAGAATGTCAGCGTCTCGAATTCCTCACCCTGTGTGGCGGCGTACAGCAGCGGACCGCGAAACGCTTGTCGCACCTGCTCAATCAGCGGCAGCCAATTCGGAGCGGTCCTGAGTTTCACGAACTCGGTCCCGACGCAGAACATTTGCGTTTTCGTTTGCGCAGCCAGCGCGGCGAAGTGCAGGATGTACTGCGTGTAGTCGAAGAACCACCGGTCGCGTTCTTCGGCAGTTGGAAACGTCAGGTCGCCCGTAAACCCGCGAGGCACCCAGACCTGTGGCTTCAGCAGAACCGTCAATCCCATCGCGTGGGCTTCGCCGATCAGCGTTTGGATGCCGTCCGACGGCTCCCACGATCCGCGGCCGCCCCATCGCAGTGTGGTCTCGCCGGGCCGCGTTACCGCGTAAGGAACGATTGCGACGGAGTTGATTCCCTTGGGCGGCAGAAGTTTCAACTGCTCTATCGAAGCCGCGCTGCCGTAAGGCGCCCCGCGCTCCGACGTGTAGTTGACGCCGCGAAAGAACACGTCAGTAAGGGCTGATGGCGTGCATGGCGGGCGCGTCCACGTCGCGGCCCAGCAGTTTCTTCAACTCGTCGCGCAGCGGCCCGACTGACCGCGCGTAGATCATTTTGTAGGCTTGGCAGAAATAGTCAAGATCCTCGAACCGCCGGTTGGGCCCGTGCCGGAATTTGGGGCAACCGCCGTGGCAGATGGATTGCCATTCACACACGCGGCATTCGGCATGCTCCAGCGTCTTCTTGCCCGCGAAGTTGTACCGGCGCGTCCGCCGCGCGATTTCAGTGAAGCTGTCGTCGTTCACGTTGCCCAGCTTCCAGTTGCCTTCAACAAAAAAGTCGCAGGGGTACACGTCGCCGTTGTACTCGACCACGCAATAGCTGTCGCAGGTTTCGTGCATCGTGCAGGACCCCGGCTTCTGTCCTGCAAGCGCCTCGGCGATGTTGTCGAAGAAGCGGATGCGCATCTTGCGGCGGTCCGGCCACCACATGTCGAACATCTCAACCAGGAAGCGTCCATACTGTTCCGCAGTCACCGTAAAGGGCATGCGCGAACCGTCGGGGTTGAACTCAGCCAAGGGAATGAACTGGAGATTATCGACGCCCAGCGACTTATAGAACTTGTAAAGTTCGCGGGGCTTCTCGACGTTCGCCTGATTCAGAACGCAGAGAATGTTGAAGTCGACCTTATTGTTCTGCAGCGTCTCAACAGACTGCATGACGCGCTTCCAAGTGCCATGGCCCGCCTTGTTGTAGCGGTAGAGATCGTTAATCTCCTCCGGTCCGTCGAGCGAAACGCCAAGCAGCCAGTTGTATTGGCGGAAGAACTGCGCCCAGGTGTCGTCCAGCAGGACGCCATTGGTTTGAAGCGCGTTCGATACGGCCTGGCCATTGCGGCCATAGCTTTGCTGCAGGCTGATCAGCTTCTCGAAGAACGGAAGTCCCGCAAGAGTCGGTTCGCCGCCTTGAAAAGCAAATGTGGATTGCGGATAGCTATAGAAGAGATAGGTATCGACCAGGCGTTCCAGCGTCTCGTCGGTCATGCGCCTCGCCGGCAAGTCCTTGTAAGGATCGGCATCGCGGTCGAGGTAGAAGCAATACGCGCAGTCGAGGTTGCAGACGGCGGAGGCGGGCTTGATCAGCAGCGACGTAATTCGAGGCGTCGTACCCAGGCTGGAAGCAAGAGAGGCTTCAAGCGGAGCATCTCCGTAAATCGGGAACAGTCCGGTGCCGCTAGCCATGGGAGGAGTCTATCAAAACGGGATAGCGAAGCTCCCGACTGACGCTCGGCATCATACAGCTATGGCAACAGAGAAAATCAATCTCGGTTTGAAGAGCGAGCAGCGTAAAGGTGTGGCGCTACTGCTGAACGGCCTGCTGGCCGACGAGTACGTGCTATACACCAAGACGCGGAATTTCCATTGGAACGTGACGGGTCCGCATTTTCACGACTTGCACCGGTTCTTTGAGGCGCAGTATGAAGAGATCGACGGCCTCATCGACGTGATCGCCGAGAGAGTCCGCGCGGCGGGAGAAACGCCGCTGGCGTCATTGGCGGAATTTCTGAAGGCGACGCGGCTGAAGGAATCGAAAGCCTCGCACACCGCGAATGAAATGATCGCGGCGCTGCTTGCGGACCACGAGTCAATGATTCGCCAGATGCGGAAGGACCTGGACACGGCGAAAGACAAATATGGCGATGCCGGGAATCAGGACATGATCACGGGCTGGATGGAGCAGCACGAGAAGATGGCGTGGATGCTGCGCGCCATGCTCGGGTAACGCACACCCAGGCTCCGCCGAGGAACAACGCGCCCGCCCAATAGGGCGATGACATGCCCGCCGTATCGTAGATCGCGCCGGCCCAGACGGGTCCGATCGCGCGGCTTAGGCTGGCCAGGGATTGCGATACGCCCAGGACGGCGCCTTGCTGGCTTGCATCCACGCGGACAGATAGCAGTCCGGAGAACGATGGATTGGAAAGCCCGATGCCAAGCGCAATCGCCATGCACGCGGGATACAAGGCCCACGCCGCCGGCGCAGCCGCAATTCCGAAAAAGCCCGTAGACGCAAGGATCAACCCCACCGATATCAGCCGGAAATTGTCGATGCGAGGAGCCAGCCGCCGAATCAAGACGCCTTGCGTGAAGACGCCCACCACTCCGATGGTGACGAAGATCGCCGCGTTGGCGCCAGGGCCCAGGCCGAAGCGGTCGTTCGAAAAGACCGCGAAGTTTGTCTGGAGGCCGGCCATCGCAAACTGCATCAGGAAGCTGGAGAGAAACAGCAGAGTCAGTGCCGGTTTCCAGAACCACGCCGCGATTTGACGAAATGGATTCAGGTCCCCCAGTTGAATGGCGCCCTGCTTACGCCGGGCTTGCGGCAGCGATTCCGGCAGCGCGAAATAGGCGTAGAGCGTGGCGGCAAACGAAAGCCCAGCGGCCGCGTACGCGGGTGCGGACAAGCTGATCCGGCTGAGAATTCCGCCCACTGCCGGGCCGATGATGAAGCCCAGACCGAACGCCGCGCCGATCAGGCCGAAGTTTTTAGAGCGGTCTTCCGGAGCCGAAATATCCGCGATGTAGGCTTGCGCAGTAGAAATGTTTCCACCCGTGATGCCGTCGATCAAGCGGGACAGGAACAGCATCCAGAGCGTCGCGGCCCAACCGAAAAGAAGGTAGCCGATGCCGGTTCCAAATATGCTGATCAGAAGGATGGACCTGCGCCCGTAGCGGTCACTTAACGCGCCAAGAATCGGGCTGGCCACGAACTGCGCGACCGAAAACGTCAGCGCGAGCAGTCCGACCGTCAGCCCATCGTCGCGAAACTCACGCACGACGAACGGAGCCACCGGAACCAGCAGGCCGATGCCGAGAAGGTCGAGAAAGACGGTGACGAAGATGACGGCCAGGGCGTGCTTGCCCGGCGGTTTGGAGGCGTCCAAACGTTTAGGTTCGCACGGAGCCCGCGCCGGTCATGGGAAAAGGCCCGGCTGTCCGGGCCCTCTCGGTGGCAATCCAAAGTACGCGCATGCGCGGTCCGTTCCCACGCGCCCCCGGGGAGTGCGGTCGATAAAGCCGAGCTGTATAAGATACGGCTCATACACTTCCTCGATCGTCGCGGGCTCCTCATCGATCGACGCGGCGATCGTGTTTACTCCAACTGGCCCGCCCCCGTATTTTTCGAGAATCGTCCGCATGATCTTCTGGTCGATCTCGTCCAGGCCGAAGCGGTCTACGTCGAGAAGGTTCAAGGCGGTGTTCGCGACGTCCAGTGTGATTTCGCCGTTTGCCCGCACCTGCGCATAGTCTCGAACGCGGCGAAGCAGGCGGTTTGCGATGCGTGGCGTCCCACGGCTGCGGCGCGCAATCTCACCCGCCGCGTCGGGTGCTGTAACCACTCCCATGATCCCTGCAGATCGCAGAACGATGCGTTCCAGGTCGTCTACCGCGTAGTGATCCAGGCGTAGTACTAGGCCGAAGCGGCCGCGCAACGGAGCGCTAAGCAGGCCCTGACGCGTCGTTGCTCCGATGGCGGTGAAAGGCGGCACCGGCAGCGAGTGCGTTCTCGCCCCCGGACCGGTGCCCACCAAAATATCCACTCGGAAATCCTCTAGTGCCGAGTACAGCATCTCCTCGACGTCGGGCAGCAGTCGATGCACCTCGTCGATAAAGAACACTTGGCGCGCCCGTATGTTCGACAGGATGCCGGTAAGGTCCAGCTTCTTTTGGAGGATCGGTCCGGAAGTCTGGTCGAAGGACACTTCCAGTTCGTTCGAAATCAGCGCCGCCAGCGTCGTCTTGCCCAAGCCCGGAGGGCCGTATAGCAGCACGTGGTCCATCGCTTCGCCACGATGCCGCGCCGCCTCGATGGCGATTGCGAGGTTCTCCTTCAGCTTCGGTTGGCCTGTGAAGTCGGCCAGGCGCTGCGGACGCAGGCTGGCTTCGAACTGGCGATCGTCCTCCTGCGCATCGCCGGAAGCGACACCCCGGTTTGACATGTTGTCTCAGGCTATCGCAGGAGTTCCAGCGCGCGGCGGAACATCCTCTCGAAGTCTTCCGGAAGCTTCTCGCTCTTCAACCTCACCATTGCCGCCTCGGCTGCGGCGCGCTGCCCGCCCAGATTCAGCAGGGCCGACAACACGTCCTGCTCCAGCGGCGTCATCGCAGGCGACTGCGGCATCGATTTCACGGACGCGCCAGGAATCACGTCCAGCTTGTCTTTCAGCTCCAGAACCATCCGCTCCGCCGTCTTCTTGCCGACTCCGGGGATGCGCGTCAGCCGGACGAGATCGCCGTTGCGAACGGCAGCGATCAGGTCCTCAGTCGCTAGTCCAGAGAGAACCGTCACAGCCAGCTTCGGCCCGATTCCCGAGACCGAGATCAGCCGTTCAAAAACATTTCGCTCCTCTTTTGTCAGGAAGCCGAACAATGCGATCAGGTCTTCTCGAACGTGCGTATGGATGTGAAGAGACGCTTCCTTGCCCGCGTCCGGAAGACGCGAGAATGTCGAGACGGGAATCGTTACGTCGTAGCCGACGCCACCCACATCCACCAGTGCCTGGTTCGGATGCTTTTCCAGCAGCACGCCGCGCAGATGCGCAATCATGCGATGAGTATCGTACATGGCGAGACGGCTGTTCTTTGTGCCCGAGGTTCATAGCGGATTCGCGACCCTTCGAGGTGATGACGCAAAGCATTTGACGCGTGTCCTTCGCGTAGAGCCCGGGCAGGTGTACCAAATCTCCGACAACCGAAGCCTCTATCTCGCGGAAGTGGACACGGCGCACAAAGAACTGGTCTCATTCCGTGTCACGGAGAAACTGCCGGAGCCCGCGCGTCAGCCTGAGATCTCGCTTTTCGCAGCATTGATCAAGTTCGACCATTTCGAATGGATGATCGAGAAGGCAACTGAATTGGGGGTGTCCCGCATCGTCCCGGTTGCCGCGGAGCGATCGGACAAAGGATTGGACCGGGCCGCAGCCAAGCGCCTGGACCGCTGGCGAAGAATCGCGTTGGAAGCAAGCCAACAGTGCAGACGTCCTCGCCTGCCGGAAGTAGCCGGACTTACCCGCTTCGACGAAGCGCTGTCCGCGGACGCGGGCATGCGGCTTTTCGCTGACGAGACCGGCGGGACACCACTGCTGGACGCGGTTCCGGTCGGCTGTGAGTCGGCAGCCATTCTGGTTGGGCCCGAAGGCGGATGGACCGTCGCGGAGCGGATGGAGGCCTCGTCCTGGACGACCGTGTCGTTGGGGCCAAACGTCCTGCGGGCTGAGACCGCCGCCATCGCGGCCATCGCGACGCTCAGGATGCGCCTGCTACACTGTCACTATCTCGGGAGGTAGTATGTCGATTTCGCTTCGCTACGCTTTAGCGGTTTCTCTTGCGGTGGGCGCCTTCGGGCAGCTAGCCAGCAATACATCACTCGTCGGAAATGTTTCGGACTCCACCGGCGCAGCCGTTTCTGGAGCCGACGTTCTTGCCCTGAACGAAGGCACACAGGAAAGCATCAGCACAGTAACCAACGCCGACGGTTATTACGATTTCCGTTCCCTGCGCGCCGGAACCTACGCCATCACGGTTCGCCGTGACGGCTTCGAACAGACCATTGCACGCGGCATCCCGCTGTCCGCCAACCAGACCGTTCGAACCGACTTCCTGATCAAAGTTGGGCAGGTAAGTGAGCGCGTCGAAGTTACCGCCGACGTGTCGCCAATCAAGACGGACGAGGCCTCGATCAACGAATTGATCGGCGCAAAGGCCACCGCAGAGCTGCCGTTGAACGGACGCAATCCCCTTCAGATCGCGGCATTCACTCCCGGCGTGATCCCGGGACGCAAGAATCCCACGGGAAATCCGGGTGGTGGCGAAGGCTACATCGGCGCGGGAACGCGCGAGATCCAGAACAGCGTATCGCTGGACGGCGTCAGCATTATGAACAACCTGATCACCACCACCACTTACCGGCCCAGCGTGGACGCGGTGCAGGAAGTTCAGGTGCAGACCGGAACCTATCCGGCGCAGTACGGTGGCTACCTGGGAGTCCAGTTGAATGTTGTGACGAAGAGCGGAACCAACGACTACCATGGAGCGCTGTTTGAGTTCCTTCGTAATGAAGTGGTGGACGCAAAGCCGTTCTTCCTGGCGCAGGGCCGCGACAAACCGCCACTGCGGCAGAATCAGTTCGGTGTGCAGTTCAACGGCCCGGTGTGGATTCCGAAACTCTACAACGGCCGCAACAAGACGTTCTTCATGTTCGGGTGGGAATCCCTTCGCAATACCGCGCCGCAGCCGGCGATCGCCTCCGTGTTGACGCCCCGGATGCGGTCCGGCGACTTCGGTGAAGTCACCACCCAGATTGTCGATCCGACGAACAATCGCACACCCTTTCCTGGAAATCAGATTCCGGTGTCGCGGCTCTCGCCGCAGAGCCAGCGCGCTTTGGCATACATGCCGCTACCGACCACAAACGGCATTCTTAACAACTTCAATCGCAACGTGCCGAACTCGAATAACGCCGACCAGTTTCTGGGCCGGCTGGATCATTCGATCGGCGAACGGCACCGTCTCTTCTTCCGCTACGCGACCAGCGACGTCGCGTTGGTGAATGAAGCGGCGAACCCCTTCAATGGCTACGTGCAGCCCGTGACCGATCGCAACTGGGTAGTCGGCTACACGCTTGTCGTTTCTCCGGCAGCCATCAACGACATTCGAGTCGGCCGCCAGAAGACGACGATCGACTCAGTGAATTTCTTCACACCGGGCGGCCGCTTTCCCTCGACGGCGGGAACCGACCTCGGAATTCCCGGCTTCACCACCAGTGACAGCAACCCCGGACTCCCGTTGTTCAATACGGCAAACTACATTTCGATCGGCGGCGATCAGCAGGCTTCGTCCAACTGGTTTCAGGACGACGAGACGATCCAGATCTCCGACACCTTCTCCCTGACCAAGGGCGGCCATTCGTTCGCCATGGGCTTCGATAGCCGTCGCGTGGTGACGAACCGCACTGCGAACAATGCGCCTCGCGGCAACTTCAGCTTCAACGGCCAGCTGAGTGGAAACTCCGCCGCGGACTTCATCCTGGGCCTTCCGAATTCCATCGTGACACCTGGACCCCTGTTCCCAGGTGGCGCACAACAGTGGCGGTACGGTTTCTTCTTCCAGGACAAGTGGCAGGCGACGAAGAATCTGACTTTGAACTACGGCCTTCGGTACGAACTTCCGATCGTGCCGCAATCCACCACCGGCAACGGAACGATTCTGAATCCGGAGCAGACCATGTTCATTCCGGAGAACGTGCCCCAGAAGTTCCCGTACCATAATGCCGACCGCAACAATTGGGCTCCGCGATTCGGATTCGCCTACCGGTTGCCCAGCCGGTTCGTCGTTCGCGGTGGATTCGGAATCTACTACAACGCCAACCAGACCAATAGCTACACGCTGGCCACGACCAATCCGCCGTTCTCGACGATTTTCACCTTCAACAACTCTCTGACGAACCCCACTCTCAGTTTGGCGAATCCGATTCCGCCGACGTTGCCCGGTGCTCCGGCCCGTGTGAACGCTTTCCACATCAGCCCGTACCTTCCGAACGCCGCGATGAATCAGTGGAGCTTCAGCCTGGAGCGCGGCCTCTGGCGCAGTGCGGGTTTCGCCCTGGAATACTTGGGCTCGCACCAATATCATCTTGACCGCAGCTTCTTCCTGAATACGCCGCAGCCGGGTCCGGGTTTGGTCAACGACCGCCGGCCGAACCAACGCTTTAACGTCATCCGCCAGATCACGAACGATGTGAACGCCAACTACAACGGCCTCAGCGCCGTGTTCCGCCAACAGGGCTACAAGGGCGTTTCGGTGTTGGCCAGCTATACATGGTCGAAGGTTCTCGACGTCTCAACCGATTCGAACGGTGGATCGAACGTCATGGATCCGTTCAACTGGCGGTTGGACTACGGGCGCGCGAATTGGGACGTGAAGCATCGGTTTGTTACCGCCTACAACTACGAAATGCCTTTCCTGAAGTCTTCCCCGAACGCGTTTCTGCGATACACCCTCGGCGGCTGGCAGACGAACGGCGTCGCAACGATCCAATCCGGATTTCCATTCGGCGCCACGCTGGCGGTGGATCGGGCGAACGTGGGCCAGGGTACTCAGCGGGCCGACATCGTTGGACCCGTGACCGTCGATTGCGGCAGCGGAAAGCTGGTCCGGTGCGTGTCGATCTCTTCGTTCGCGTTGCCGCAGCTTTACACCTATGGCAGCTCGGCACGGAACTTCCTGACCGGCCCAGGTCTGGTGACGTTCGACATGTCGTTCTTCAAGAACTTCACGTTCAAGGAGCGTTGGACGGTTCAGTTCCGGACGGAGTTCTTCAACATCTTCAACCATCCGAATTTTGGAAATCCGAACTCGACGTTCATTCCGGATTCCACGAACTTCGGCACGATCACCTCGACGCAAACAAACATGCGGCAGACGCAGTTCGGACTGAAGCTGCTGTTCTGATCCGTCGAGGATCAGCGGTTTGCCGAAGGCTCGGCATTTGCCGTGGGAAGGTGGCGGGACAAGTCGCGCTTGACCGCCGCCAGCTCCGGCTTCGATGCCAGGTTGATCCACTCCATCGGATCGGAGTCGTGATCGTACAACTCCTCGGTCCCGTCCGAATAGCGGATGTAGCGCCAGCGCTCGCTGCGGATCGTGTGGTCGCCGCGGTGATACGTGCTCAGCGCAGGATGGTCCCACTTCGCCGCCGGATTGCGCAGCAGCGGCATCAGGCTTCTGCCTTCGAGTCCGGCTCGCCGGTTTAGCCCGCACCAGTCGATCAACGTCGGATAAATATCGATCAGGCTGACCACACGGTCGCATCGCGCAGCGGAGACGCCCGGCCCCGCCATCATCATTACGTTTCGCGTCGCCTCCTCCCACAACGTGAACTTGCGCCAGTGGAGCTTTTCACCCAGGTGCCAGCCGTGATCGCTCCAAAGAACGATGTTTGTATTGGCGGCGTAGGGGCTGGAATCGAGTGCGTCCAGCAGGCGTCCCAACTGCGCGTCGGCAAAGCTGATGCTGGCCAGATAGCCTTGCACCGCTTTCTTCCACTGACCGTGCTCGACGATCTGCGCGTGGTCCCCGCTGGGATTCGCGTACTTCACTCCGGCGGGCGGCACGTCGTCGAGATCGGTCGGGTTTACCTTCGGAAGCCGGATCTTCTCCAGCGGATGAAGGTCGAAATACTTCTGCGGAACATACCAAGGCAGATGCGGCCGGAAGAGGCCGCAGGCAACGAACATCGGCCTCTCGCGTTTGGTCCGCAGTTGCTCGCTTACCCAACTCACCACCTGGTGGTCGCCCATCTCGGAATCCTCGTTCGAAAGCGCCGCCCAGTCACGCTGGGCGGAACGAGGGATGCCGTTCGCAGGCATCACCGGCGGCAGTGGGTCTTTCGGTTTCTGCTGCGTCAGAGACGGATAGTATTCGTCCCAGCTTGCGGGGTCGGGGTAGCTGTCGTGATACGTTTTTCCGGATCCAATCACCGCGTACCCGTTGGCGCGGAAGTGCTGTGGCAGCGTCACCGCCTCCTCTAACACCGGCGACTTCCGCCACGGTTGATTGTTGAGGTACACGCCGGAGGTCGAAGGACGGATGCCGGTCATCAGGCTGGCTCTCGACGGATTGCACAGCGGGGCATTGCAGTAGGCGCGCGTGAAAGTGACGCTGCGGTTCGCCAACCGCTGAAAGTTGGGCGTCACCGACTGCGGATTGCCGCCCAGCGGCGAGATCCAATCGTTCAGGTCGTCGACAGCGATAAACAGCACGTTCCTCTTCGCGGACGGCTGCGCGAACAGTGGCGCGGCGAGCGCGGGTACGAAAGCACGGCGGCTAAGCATGACCGTATTCTATGCGCGATCGGCTAGCATCGTAGGGATGATCGAGCTTGGTTTTGTCAGCGCTATTCTTCCGGATCTGTCGTTTCCGGAAGTCTTCCTTTTCGCCAGCGAGGCTGGGTACGATTGCGTCGAAGTGATGTGCTGGCCGAAAGGGAAGGCCGAACGTCGCTACGCCGGCGTGACTCACATCGACGTTCTGTCGATGGGCGACGCCGAAGTCGCCGAGATCGAGAAGACCGTTTCCGCGACGGGTGTGAAGATCAGCGGGCTCGGCTACTATCCCAATCCGCTCGCGCCGGACGAAGCCGAAGCTCAAGTTTATGTCGAGCATCTACGCAAAGTAATCGCAGCGGCGAAGCGCTTGAATGTCTCCGTTGTAAACACCTTCATCGGGCGCGATTGGACGAAGTCGATCGACGAGAATTGGCCGCGATTCCTCAGCACGTGGAAGCCGCTGGTGGAATTCGCCGCGGGCGAGGGAATCAACATCGGAATCGAGAATTGTCCCATGTCGTTCACGCGCGACGAATGGCCGGGTGGAAAGAATCTGGCGGGGTCACCCCGGATCTGGCGGCGTATGTTCGAAGACATTCCATCGCCCAACTTCGGTTTGAACTACGATCCGTCGCACTTGGTCTGGCAGTCGATGGACTATCTCAACCCCATGCGCGAGTTCCGCTCCCGGCTGCACCACATGCACGCCAAGGATGCGCGTCTCGACCGCGACCGCCTCAACGACGTGGGCCTGTTTGCGTACCCGAACGAATATCACACGCCGAAGCTTCCAGGTCTCGGCGATGTCGACTGGGGCCAGTTCTTCTCGGTGCTGACCGAGGTCTACGATGGCCCCATTTGCGTCGAGGTCGAGGACCGCGCGTACGAAGGCTCCATCGAGTCGCGTAAGGCCGCGCTTCGTCAGAGTGAGCGGTACTTACGCCAGTTTCTTCCGGACCGAAGTTAGTCCGCCGGTCAGAAGTAGAGCTTCGCCCCGAGTTGAATTACGCGGGTGGTAATTCCCTGAACGCCCCCGCCCACCTTGCCGAAGTTTGCGGAGCGTAAGTTGCGATCCACCGTGCCGGGGTCCGGATTGTAGTGATTGAAGAGATTGAAGACTTCCGTCCGGAACTCCAGGCCGCGCCGCTCGTCGAATTTGAATGTCTTGTTGATGGAGAAGTCGGTGTTGATTTGCCCGGGCAGCCGGATCGCGCCTGTGCGGGGTGACGTGCCGAAGCGTCCGAATGGGCCTTGTACGAACCCGGCGGTGTTGAACCAACGATCCCACGACCGTTCGTCGCCCGCGAGATTGCCTTCCGCGATCTGGTCGGGCCGGGCGTTGGCCCCGACACCCGTCGTATCCACATTGCTGGTGATGGGGGCGGGGAAGCCGCTCTGCGCGGTGAAGATCGTCGACGCCTGCCAACCGTCCAGCACCTGCCGCTTCCAGCCCGTCGTCGACTTGAAGAAAGGAATCTGATAGAGCAGGGTGGTGACAAATCGCTGTGTTTGATCGAAGCCAGACACCGCGCGGTCGCCCTGCAGATAGTAGATATCCTGAGGCGAACCGATGAAGCTGCCGCCCCCGACTTGGCCGCCGATGTCACTCGCGCCGGAGATCGCCTTCGCCCACGTATAGGCGGTAAGTAGAGTAAGTCCGGCCGCCATCCGCCTGTCGACCTTCACTTGGAGCGAATGGTAGATGGAGTTGCCGACGGACTTGTCGGATCTCACATTTCGTTGGTAGGCCTGGTTGGGCCGGCGGGAGTTGAGCGATGGCAGCCCCGGCGTCCGTGGATCCACCACCTGTATGGGCCGGTTCAGATCTTCAAAGGTCACGATCAGCCGTGTACCCTTTGATCCAACGTAGCCAGCATCGAAGATGAAGTTACCGGGCAGCCGTTTCTGGATATTGAAGTTCCACTGCTGGATGTAGCTGTCCCGCAGGTTCTGATCGTTGGAGACAGCAAAGTTCAGCGCGCCCGTCGTGACCGCGCTGGCGAAGGGATCGCTGAAGAAGACATTCGGCGGTCCCGAGATGTTCCCGATAATTTGTGCCCCGGCGGTTGCCTGCGCACCCTCCGCCATCGCGAAAATCGCGTTCGAAATTTGGGGAGTGTAGTAGACGCCGTATCCGCCCCGAATCACAGCTTCGCCCGCAAAACCGGGCCGGTAAGCGAACCCGATACGTGGGCCGAAGTTATTGCGGTCGGGCGCGATCAGTCCGCGCCCATACTGCGACGTGGAAGGATCGACGAGGCCAGCGACGATAAAGCCGTTCTGTTCGATGTTGACGAATTGGTCGTCAGACTGAACGTAAGGTTGGAAGTAGTCGTACCGCAGGCCGAAGTTGACTGTCAGGCGCGAATTCACCTTCCAGTCGTCGTTGACATAGTAAGACTGCCACCAGTTCCAAAGATCGGTGCGCGTCTGGGCGGGATTGATGGACGTGGTGCGGATGTAGCCCAGCATGAAGTCGGCCAGCGCACTGCCCGTATAGGTTCCGTCGAAACCGAAGCTTCCGCGCGGAGCGCGTGCCTGCAAAAACGTCACGTTCCGACGGGCGACGTCCGCCCCGAACTTTAGGAAGTGGCGGCCCTTCTGCCAGCTAAGGCTGTCCACAAACTGGTAGATCTGGTTCGACCGGTCACGCGGCCCGATCTGACGCTGCAGGTCGTATACGTTGAACACGCCATCCGGACCGTTGATGGAGATCGACGGCGGCCCGTACTCCTTCGGGTCGCGTGAAACGAGAGGCAGGCCCATCGCGCCGGTGACGTCGAAGGCAGGGTTGTTCGTAGTCCCGAAAATCTCGAACTCGGAAAACTTGCTCCATCCACCGCGCAGTTCGTTCAACAGGGCCGGCGAGAAGGTATGGGTATACGTGCCGGAAATATTCTGCGTGCGTCCCAGGTTGTCTCGCTGGTCGTTACCCCAGAAGGGCACGCCCGCCTCGAAGGTGTCGTTGAACAGGTAGCGGCCGGAGATGGTGTCTTTCGACGAAATCTGGTGGTCGACGCGCGCGGTGTAGTTGTCCTGCCGCGACACGGAACTGAACGTCGGGCTTAGGTAGTTGAACGTGCCATTGGACGTGTTTGGCTGCGCAACGAAATCGAGAAATGCCAAAGACTGCGGGCTAAGGCGCGAGCGCGGAATCACATTGCCTACAATTCCGGCGTTCAATGGATCGCGAAGTGTAATTCTCTCACCCGTTCGCGCGTTTACGAGGTTCTGGAAATTTCCGTCGCGCATCTCAAGCGGAGGAACGATGCGAAAGCCCGGCACCGCACCCTGTGCCAAACGGCCCGCTTCCCAATTGAAAAAGAAGAAGGTCTTGTCACGGCCGTTGTAAAGCTTGGGGATCAGCACCGGTCCGCCGATGTTCACTCCGTACTGATTGCGATTCAGCCGCGGTGGCGTTAACGACTGGTTGCCGATGGCGTTGTAGCTCTGCGTCAACTTGTCGTTCCGGTTGAACTCCCACAGCGTTCCGCGGTACTGATTCCCGCCGCGCTTGGTCAGCATGTTCACGTGGCCGCCGGGCGCGCCGCCACTCTCCGCGGAGTAGGTGCTGGTCTCTACCTTGAATTCCGCAAGCGAGTCCACCGACGGCGAGAACGCATATGTCATCGCGTCGTAGTCCATGAACTCGATGCCGTCAATGAAGAAGCGGTTGGCCGTGTCGCGGGAGCCGTTGGCCGACATGCCGGTCGAGCCGAACGGCGAGTCCTGCTGGCCGATGGAGCCTCGTCCGCGCCGAACCGTAATCGATCCTGGCGTCCCGGCCTGCACGCCGGGAATCAACTGCGCGAGTTGAACGAAATTCCGGCCATTCAGCGGAAGGTCGACGATCTTGTCGGCGTCGATAACCGTACCCACCGTCGAATTCTCAGTCTGCAAAGCCGAGCCGAACGCCTCTACGCTAACGGACTCGGCAACATCACCGACCTGAAGTTGAAGGTCGACGCGTGCCGTCTGGCCCACCTGCAAAGTCAGCGACTCGATGCGGTTCGAGCGGAAGCCCTCGCGTGTGGCGCTGAGCGTATAGTCTCCCGCCGGCAGGAATGCCAGAGTGTAGGTGCCGGAGTCGTCCGACTTCGCTTCGCGAGACAGATTGGTGGCCTTGTTGACCACCCGTACGGAGACGCCGGGCAGGGCCGCAGCGGAAGAATCGGTAAGCGTTCCCGTGAGGGTGGCAGACGTCTGTTGCGCGGAAAGACCAGCGGCAAGCAAGCCGGTGGCGGCGAGGAGACGGAAGCAATACATGGCGAAGACTCCTTAAGACCTAGCGATCAGGGTGGGTCAAGGATATCACCGTCTACGGCTTCGTGGATGGCGCTGGCTGCGGGATTCCGGGGGTTCGCCACAAAGGTGCCGTAAACACCACCTGGGAGTGAGAAGATCTACGGTGGACGGGTTTTCATGATATCCTCCGGGCAGTAGGAGTTGTCATGTCTCGTTTGAAACCTTTTCTTGTTCCCCTCGTAACGGGATTGCTTTTTACCGCGATCTCGTCGGCCCAGATCACTGGCGACCTGACCGTTGAGGTGGTAGACGCATCTGGCGCTACGATCCCCAACGCCAAGGTGACGGTAAACAACCCGGCCACCGGGGCTTCGCGAACTTTGAATACGGAGTCTGCCGGTTCTGTCCGCGTCTCCCAACTTGCCGTCGGTACTTACGAGGTGACCGCGGAAGCCAGCGGCTTCCAGACGGTCCAGACACAGGGTGTCGTGAACTTGGGCGCGGTGAACCTAGTCCGGATGACGCTGAATGTCGCTTCGTCGACACAAACGGTAGAGGTTGTGGCGGGCTCCGTCACGGTGAATACCGTGAACGCACAGTTGCAAACATCGAATACCTCGAAGCAGATTTCCGAGCTCCCGTTGAATGCCACCGGTGTTCTCGGTCTCGCCGGCACTACGCCCGGCGTAGTTCCCGTCACCATACGCAACCCGTTCCTCGGCCTGGGTTCCTACAACTCGAATGGCGGACGCGGTCGCGCGAATAACATCACCATCGATTCCGCTACCGCGACGGACGTCTCGATTACTGGCGGCGCCGGGGTAGACACTATTCCTGAATTTTTGATCAGCGAGATCAATGTGATCTCCAACAATTTTTCTGCCGAATTCGGCAGGAACTCGAACTCTCAGTTCCAGATCCTGACCAAGAGCGGCTCGAACGATTTTCACGCACAGGGTTGGTGGTTCTTCCGCAACAATGTGCTCAACACGCGCGACTACTTCGACCGCACCGGTAGCGCGCCGCCGCTGAAGGACAACCGCTTCGGCGGTTACATTGGCGGCCCGATCGCCAAAAACAAGCTTTTCTTCTTGGGTCACTACGAGAAGCAGATCGTTCGCGGCCTCGGCGGCACTCGCATTGCGACTGTTTGGACGCCCGACCAGGTTGCTTCGATTACCGATCCCACTTCGCGCGCCTTGTTCGAACAGTTGGCTGGGCCGCGTTTCACCTCCACGTCGGGCACCACCAGCAACTCCGCCCCCTCGGCTGCGGATGAGGTCGGTGGGTCGATTCGAGTGGACTGGAACATCTCGGATTCCCAAACGGTGTTCGGACGCTGGGCGATTCAGGATACGCAGACTCGGTCGGCGGGGTTGACCTTCATTGCGTCCAACCTCCCCACCAACGGCGCCAGCAGCGTCAACCGCCCGCAGAATGGAACCGTCAGCTACACCAACGCGTTCTCTCCGAACGTCGTTTGGAATTTTCTTGGCGCTTTCGGCCGCGGCAATCCTAACTTCTCGCCTCTCGAGTCCTTCGGCGGACCCTCGGTCGTATTCCAGGATGGAACTGCAGCGATGGGCATCTGGAACGGTTTGCCGCAGGGCCGTACTCAAAATACGTATCAGTACTTGAACACGGTCTCGATCATAAAGGGTGCCCATTCCATGAAGGCGGGGTACGAATTGGGGCGCGTTCAGGCAAATAGCTCCTTTGATGCGAACGTTCGGGGAACCTGGACGTTCCCCAGCTTTCAGAGGTTCGCGGAAGGAAACCCTTCGATCTATTCGCAGCGTTTTGGCAACTCCATCCGCGGCAATCGCGTGTGGACGCACTCGGCGTTCTTCCAAGACGACTGGCGGATCAAGCGCAATCTAACAATCAACCTGGGCGTGCGGCTCGAAGTCGCCGACGGCGTAACCGAGGTGAATGACCTGATTTCTAATCTCGACCTCGCCGGCACCGGCTCCCTTGGCGGAGCGGGTACAGGTCCTCTCGGCGACATCCGCGTTGGTGGAAAAGTATTCAATACGAACTACAACTGGGCGCCGCGAATCGGCATTGTCTGGAGCCCCGGCGACGGAAAGACTTCCATCCGCGCCGGATATGGTCAGGCGTATGACTTCATCTTCCTGAACCCCATCACGAACCTGCGCTTCGCCCCGCCTCTGATGTACCAGTTCACGACCACGGCTTTCACTGGCGCGGACAGCTATTCCAGCATCGCGGCGGGATCGAGCGCGTTTCAGGCGACGGGCGCGGCGACCGTTGGCACCTTCGGCACCGCAGTTCGAAACTTTGGCGGGTTTGCGCCGGTGGACCAGGGATTAAAGAATCCGCAAACGCATCAGTGGAACTTCACGATCGAGCGTGAGGTTTATGGGATGCTGCTTCGCGGCAGCTATGTCGGCACCAAGGGCAACTTCCTGCAGCGCGGATTGCCAATCAACACGATCAGTCCGGCGAACGCCATCACTCCGGCGACAACGCTGGCCGAAGAGGCCGAGCTGATTTCGTCGGGCACCTTGGCCGGTACCAACGCAGGTCTATTCGCAGGGCCGACGCTGCCGACTAACCGCATCGACCCCCGCTTTCAAGCGGTCACGCTGGTCACCAGCGCGGCAAACTCCAACTATCACGGCGTTCAGTTCTACGCTGCGCGCCGCTTCCGTCAGGGTATCGGCTTCACGGCAAGCTACACCGGCGGCAAGTCGATCGACGACAACTCCGATGTGCTGGGGGTTCTTGAAACTGATAGCGCTAACCAGCAAAATCCTTTCGACAACCGCAACAACCGCGGCTTAAGCGCTTTCGACGTTACTCACCGGCTGGCGATCACGCACAACTGGGAGCTTCCGTTCTTTAAGAACTCCGGTCGTGTGCTCCGCGCAACGCTGGGCGGCTGGGGTTTGAATGGAATTTTCTCCATGCAGACGGGCTTCCCGCTGGCGCTTTTCTCCGGCGTCCGGAATACCGCGCCGCAGTTCCCAGACCCGACCTTCATCGGCGCGAACGGCGCACTTCGGCCCAATCTGGTCGGTCCTACCGTCAATCTGCAACTGACGCCGGACTCCGGTGGAACCAATCCGAATAAGATCGGCACGTCGTTCCTGGCGCAGCCGCTGATCGGAAACTTCGGCACGCTGGGCCGTCACGTGATTCGCCAAAACGGCATCACGCAGTACGACATCACGGCGTTGAAAAACTTTGCAGTGTCGGAGCGATTCAACGTTCAGTTCCAGGGGCAGATCTTTAATCTGTTCAACAACCCCAGCTTCAGCCGTCCCGGCCAGTCGCTGCGGGCGCCGGCGAACTTCGGCTACTACCAGGACACCAACACCAACACACGCAACATCACGTTGGTGCTTCGGCTGATCTTCTAAACTCCGCCGGAACAATCCGCGCAACCAGGCCGCCGCTTTTCGCATCCCGAAGGCGGCGGTTCTGCTTTAGTGAACTGCGATTGCTAAACTGGGCATCTAGAAAGCTCCGATGCTAATTCCGGATCTGCCCGCCACTCTCGCGGAGCTTCGCAAAAGCCCTTTCGCCGAAGCTGCGCTCCGAAATCCGACGGTCAAAGACGAACTGCGCAATAACCTGATGGACCGTTTATCGTCGGGCAAGGCGCTTTTCCCTGGCGTCATCGGCTTCGACGACACGGTGGTTCCGCAAGTTGTGAACGCGATCCTGTCCAAGCACAACTTCATTCTTCTAGGGCTGCGCGGACAGGCCAAGACACGCCTGATCCGGATGCTCACAAGCTTGCTGGACGATTGGACGCCATATCTCGCCGGGTCGGAGGTGCGCGACAATCCGTTCGCCCCGCTATCGAAGTACGGCCGCGATCTTGTGGCCGAACGCGGCGACGATGCGCCGGTGGCTTGGCTAACGCCCGACCAGCGGTACGTCGAGAAGCTGGCAACGCCCGACGTAACGATTGCCGACATGATCGGCGACATCGATCCCATCAAGGCGGCCCGCCGAGGCGCGGATATTTCAGACGAACTCACGATCCACTACGGGCTGCTGCCCCGCGCCAACCGTGGCATCTTCGCCATCAACGAACTGCCCGACCTTGCGGGCAAGATTCAGGTGGGCCTGTTCAACGTCATGCAGGAAGGCGATGTCCAGATTAAGGGCTATCCGGTGCGGCTGGCTCTGGACGTGCTGCTGGTGTTCACCGCGAATCCGGAAGACTATACCGCGCGCGGAAAAATCGTTACGCCGCTTAAGGACCGCATTGGCAGCGAGATCCGCACACACTATCCGCTGACCATCGGCCATGGCATGGAGATCACCCGGCAGGAGGCGTGGACCAAGCGCCAGAGCCCGGTGCCAATCGAGATCCCGGCGTTTGTGCAGGAAACTATCGAGCATCTGGCGTTTGAGGCGCGGGAAGACAAGCGCATCGACAAACGCAGCGGCGTTTCGCAGCGGCTGCCGATCTCGGTTCTGGAGAATGTCGTGTCCAGTGCGGAGCGGCGGGCGCTGGTATCAGGCGAAACGAAAGCCGTCCCGCGCGTGGCCGATCTGTACGCGGCTCTGCCGGCGATTACCGGCAAGCTGGAACTGGAGTACGAGGGCGAACTGAAGGGCGGCGACACCGTCGCGCGCGAGCTGATCCGCCAGGCGATCGGCAAGGTCTATTCCAGCTACATGGAAGGCGCGAACGTTCGCCAGGTGATTCAGTGGTTTGAACTTGGCGGCGCAATCTCACTCGGCACGGACCGGCCCGCGTCCGATCTTCTGGTGACGCTGGACCCGATTCAGGGCCTGATGGAGTTGACCGCAAAGCTGGGTGTCGGCGAGAACGCTTCCGATGGCATGCGTGTTGCCGCGGCGGAGTTCCTTCTGGAAGGGCTGTACGCCCACCGCCGAATCGCGCGGAACGAGGAAATGGCATTTGTGGCAGGGGAGCGGAAACGGCCCACTGAGCCCACCGTCGAAGACGACGACCCGGAAGAGCGGCGGCCCCGGCGCAACCGGCGGAACTTCAACTGATGCGATCCGTCCGCTACGGCAAGTACGTTCCGGAGGACTTAGGCGTCGATGCGCAAGCCCTGATGAAGGCCCTGTCGGACTTCTTTCTAAACTCCGGCTTCGACGATCAATTCTCGCGCTTCACGCAGTGGGATTCGCAGTCGCTGGACGCGCTGAAGCAGGCGATCGAGAACGCTCTGCGGTCGGGTGAGATGTTTCCGGACGCGCAGCGCCAGGAGATGCTGGACCAACTGGACGCGATGAACGCGGAGGAGTTGGAGCAGCTTCTGGAACGGCTGATCAAGAAATTGATCGACGAGGGGTATCTGAACCTGGAGCAGGCTCCGCAGCGTCCAGGCGGGCAGGGGCAGGGCGAGACTCATACGCGTTTTGAGGTGACGGACAAGTCGCTCGATTTTCTTGGATTCAAGACGCTGAAGGATCTTATGGCGTCTCTAGGCCGGTCGAGCTTTGGCGCGCACGACACGCGCGAACTGGCTACCGGTGTCGAAGCGTCGGGCTCCTCCAGGCTATACGAGTTTGGCGACACATTGAACCTCGACGTCCCGGCCACGCTGTTCTCCGCGATGCAGCGCGAGGGAATTCAGGTTCCGGTGAATCTGGAGTATCAGGATCTGTACGTTCATCAGAGCGAGTACCAGTCGTCCTGCGCGACCGTGCTGATGCTGGATTGTTCGCACTCCATGATCCTGTACGGCGAGGACAGGTTCACGCCGGCGAAGAAGGTGGCGCTGGCGCTGTCGCATTTGATCCGGACGCAGTTTCCCGGCGATAGCCTGCGATGCGTTCTTTTCCACGACTCGGCTGAAGAAGTGAAGATTTCGCAGTTGGCACGCGTTCAAGTGGGGCCTTACTACACCAACACCCGCGATGGCCTGATCCTGGCGCAGCGCCTTCTGAAGGCCGAGAAGAAGGACATGAAGCAGATCGTCATGATCACCGACGGCAAGCCTTCCGCGTTGACGCTGGACGACGGCAGGATCTACAAAAACGCGTTTGGCCTTGATCCCCTAGTCGTATCGAAAACGCTGGAGGAAGTCAACCGCTGCAAGCGGCAGGGCATCCTGATCAACACGTTCATGCTGGCCAGCGACTACGGTTTGGTTAGCTTTGTCCAGAAGGTGACGGAGCTCTGCAAAGGCAAAGCGTATTTTACGACGCCCTACACGCTGGGCGAGTATCTGCTGATGGACTTTATGAACCGCAAGTCGCGGCGCGTCCACTAACTACAGGGGATAACCTGAACTCGCCTTCACTTCGTCGATCTGCTTCGTGTGGCGTTCGGCGTGCCCGCTGAGCAGCAGCGACCACTGGTAGGCGTCGAGTTCGCCAAAAGCGAAATGCTTGAACCCATGCGACCGCAGCCCGTCTCCACTCTCGCGGACAAACTCTACCGACGCGGCTCTGGTCTTGTTGAACGCTTCAATCGCCGCAGACGGTGTGGCGAACTCCGGCCGGCCCGTCGGACGAATCTCGTTTCCAGCCTGTGCCTTTGATGAACGGTCGGGCATGCGCTGCAGGATCACTTCGTCGCGCGACTTGTTGAAGCGGGCCGGATCGGCCGGAGCGGATAGAGACTTCTTGATGCCGCCGAGAATCAACTGCTCCGTGACGGCGATGTGTTCCACACACTCGGCGATCGACCAGCGGTCAGGGGCGGACTTATAGTTTCACTGCGCGGGCGAAAGTTCCGCGATGTCCGAAACCAGCTTGGCACGCGTCTGCTCCAGATAGTCCAGAGCCTTTTGTCGCTCCGCGTCCGAGATCGAGTCCGATGCAACAATCGAAAGCGGAAGCAGGACAAAAAGCGCGCGCATGCCCGAATGGTAGCGCGGCCTAAGGCACCCTCGGTTCGTGAATGCGAACCGTCATGGGGCGCGCCTTCTCGAACTGAAGCGATACGATGCCGCCCGCGTCGGACATCGTTTGATACATCTCTTCGTCGTCCGCCTCGACGTGGTACGGCACATCCTTCTTCAGGCCGACGATAAACCAGGATTCCGGCTGCCTGCGCTCGCCCGGTTCCAGCGGCTGTTCCATCGTGTGTCCCGTTTCAAAGACTGTCGGTTCCTTACCGACAAGCACAGTCGCGGGGCCAATGCGGATGGGTTCCGATTCGGCGGAGACCTTCACGTCGGCGCGCTTGCCTGCGGTGAAGACTTGGCCGATCCCTTTGTCGTAGCAAAAGAACGTCGCTTCTTCTTCCCAGCTTGACCGGATGAAGAGCCGGCCGCTGCGGGCATCGTGAAAGACATTGGGCAGCACGTGGTAGGTAATGCCCGGCTGGTATGGGTTGGCCCAAAGAAACTCGTATACCGCGCCCAGCGTTCCCTTCATCTGATAGCGGTCCTGCATGCTCCAGGACTGCATGGCCTGGCTGGTTTGGGAATTGTTGTCGAAGGCCACCATCGACAGTTCCGCCGCGCGCGAAATCACGGCGTCGCGAAGGTCGGGTTCGCCATCGTGTTGGTAGTACGGGATTCGATACTCGTTCTCCGGGCCAGGGTAGGCGGCGGGATAGTAGCTCAGCAGATGGAGAACGGGAAGGTCGCGAAAAAATCCCTGGACGGGATCGCGAAGGTCGATATTCAGGTTGTCGCGGACGACGTGAAGAAGTTCGAACAGCGCGTAGGTGTGCTCACGCGGAAGCGCCTCTCCACGGCGAATCTTCGGAACCATTTTGCCGCGCCACCAGTCGACAATCACCTGTTTCAGCGTCGCCTCGCTCCATTCCGGTTCGACGTCGCGCAGGGCCATCGCCGCAAATGCGCGGCTGCGCACCGTGGGTATGTCCGTAGCAGTGGCGGCGCGGTCGGCGGCCTGGCGAACGGGCGCAGCCAGTGCCGGGCTCTGGCACCAGTCGTACACGACCGCCATCTGGCGCAGATCCTTCCCCGCGCCGGTCTCGGCGTGCCTGCATGCGTCGGGACGTTCCGCCACCTGGCTGTATAGCGCGAACGCAAATCCAGCTTCCGGCATCGGCGCTTTTCCGGCAATTAACAGGTCCAGTTGCTGCCACCGGAAAGACTGCCGCTCCCGCTCCCGCTTCAGCAGGCGCAGCCGCTGCGGACGCAGCAGGAGGCGCGGAGCCTCGGTGTAAGCGCGGAAGTCCTCTTCCTGCGCCGCTAAGGGGGAAATGCAAAGCAGCGCCGCGAAGGCCGTAAGGACTGGCTTCAATTCAACAGTGTGTCACAGCGACACAGCGTGGTTCCACTTCCGCCCGAAGCGGTGCGTCGCGGCTGCCGGCAACCCGTGCGGGTTCACCAACCGGCGGCCGTATCCGTTTGGAACGACGCATGCAGGAAAGGAAAGTGAATTGATGGAGTAACTCTAAAACCTGCCCTCTATTGCGATTGGTAGGCGGTGACGGACGGGCGCCACGCTCCGTGAGAGTCGTGCTCGTGGGAGACGGTGAAAATTATCCTTGGAGCCGCTTTCCTTAACCGTCTGCGAATTGCAATAGAGGGGTTTTTTTGGGCCGCGAGGCTCTATCAGTACAGGATCTCCTTGGGATCCGGCTAGCGGCGTTCCATGCGGTGCCATTAAAGGGAGAGTCTTTGGACGCGGGCCCTTTAGTGCGCTGCTGGGCGTGGCCGTCCGGTTCTCTGCCCTGTGGTAACCGGGGCGGACCGCATCGAAGAAGGTGACTTACCCGTACGCCAGCTTCGGTGCGGTCTTTCTTTACCCCGCCAGTGGCCGGTAACTGTGACGTTTACCAGCCAAGAATTGCCGTTCGGGATTCCCCGGGAAACGGCAAATAGATAGTCTTGCACTTTTCGCAACGGTAGAGCTCTGCGCCATACAAGTCCAGTAGGTCCGGGGTGGCCCCGTACCAACGCTTCAGGTGCCCCACGCAACTTTTACCCTTCGCGTCCTTCTCTACGCACGCACGCATGCGTGGACCGCGCCGCCGCACTTTCGTGCCGTCGGGCAACTCCGCCACCAACTCGGACTGTGGCAGCGGCTGGTTGGGAGTTCGAAAGCTCACGGCCTTATTTTCTCACGCGCCGGAGATTCAACCTTGTCGATACCCAGCTCGCACAGCGGCGACAGCCACAGGACGTCGTAGGGAAGCAGTTCCAGTTGAAGCGCGCCGTCCTTCACGCTCCAGCCGCGTCCGGAGAACATTCCGTACCAGAAACGATCCACCACGCCGAGCTCTTCCATAGGAACTCCCAACGGGAACCGCTCTGCGGTGACGTTGGTTACCGCCAGCACATGCTCTGTCCCTTCGGGTGACGAGCGCAGCACGGCGAAAACCCTTGGGTCCAGCGCCAGGATCTTCTGCGCGCCGTTGGGGTGGAATGCCCGGCGCGAGATCCGAAGGTCCAGCAGGCGGCCGAGAAATCGATTGATCAGGCTAAGCCGCGAGTTCGGTTCCCGCGCCTGCGCGCGGAGTTCGCTTTCTTCAAGCGTGGCCCGGTTGATGTCGCGTTTCACACCGGTTTCCAGAGCCGCCTCGACAGCGTTGCGGCTGCCCACCAGGCCATGCAGATAAATTCCGGGAACACCCCGAATCGCCAATGCGATCGCGCGCGACGCCGTGAAGCGCTTCACCTGAAGCTCCCGGTCCTCCGCGCTGTTGGGTGGGTTCAGCGCGCTGTACCAGGTTGTGTTGATCTCATACGGTTCCACACCGCCGTTTGCGGAGCGGTAGGAAATCAGCGCGCCGTTCAACTGCGCCGTTTCGGCAAGAAACGTGATTTCTTCTTTCGGCAGAATCTCCGACGCGCCTTGCAAGCCGATGCCGTCGTGCGTGTCGAGAATGTTCAGGTAGGTGGTGGCGGGCGTCGGGTAGTTCAGACCTGTCGCCCAGGTCGACAGCCATGTGGAGTCGCCACGATAAAAAGCGTGCAGGACCAACGGCGGCAGCGCGAAGTTGTACACCACCTGCGCCTCGTCGTAGCCGTCGCCGAAGTAGGAAACGTTTTCGGTGTGCGGGACATTCGTCTCGGTTACGAGCACGACCCGGGGCGCGGCGATGTCCAGGATCTCGCGGAAGATCTTGATGATCTCGTGCGTTTGGTCCAGGCTGGCGCTGGGCGTGCCGGGCTCGTGCCACATGTAGGTGGCGGCGTCAATGCGGATCAGGTTCGCTCCGCGGCGCACGTAGTGCAGCAGCGTGTCGATGATCGCCAGCAGCACTTTCGGATTGCGGAAATTCAGGTCGATCTGATCCGGAGAGAACGTGGTCCACACCCAGACGGGACCGTCGATTGAGTAGTACTTGGTCAGGACATCGGATGTCCGCGGACGGCGCAGAACCGCGCGTTGGTCGGCTGTCAGATCGTCTTCCGATTGGAAGGTGATCGCGAAATCCCAAAAGTCGGGATGCCCGCACAGCATCTGCTGAAACGCCTCGCTCTGGGAGGAAGCGTGATTGAACACGCCGTCGAACATCAGCTTGAACGTCTTGCCCAGCTGATCAATATCGCGCCAGGAACCCAGCGTCGGGTTCACGCTGCGATAGTCCGTAATGGAGAATCCACGATCGGACGTCGACGGAAAGAACGGCAGGATGTGCAGGGTGTTGAAGACCGGTCCACGTCGCCCCAGGAGTTCGAGAAACTTGGCCAGTGCCGCCAATGGCGACTGATTTTCCGAATGAATTAGGTCGCCGTACGTGATCAGAGCCATGTCGCGCTCAGTGAACCGCTCGGCGATATCGGTGTTCTTTTGAAACTCGATCAGTTCCGGTGGTTTGTGCGCATGATGGACGCGGAGCAGGCGCACCACCTCCGGCATATTCACCCAGGCGATCTTCTCGCCATACAAACGAGCCAACCGCTTGAAGATTCGATTGGCCGCCTCTACGGGAACGTCCAGGATGGGGCGGGAAAAGTCTGGGCGCTCGTCGTAAGGAATGCGCCGCCACGCAGAGGTCACATCAATGATCCTAACGTGACGGCACGGCTGCCTTCGGTCGAGTTCGCTAAGCCGGACAACCCAGCCGGCGCGCCTTCGCCTGAAGCGACGAGATCTGCGCGCGAATCTGACGCCGTACAAACGGGTCCGTCTCCGACTCGAGTGCGTCGCGCAAGGCCGCAAGTTGTTCCTTAATTCGCGGGCATTCCGGACTGGGAGTAGATCGCACCGAGATTGTAAATCCGCCGGGGCCCGCCTGCATGACGGAAACCGAAAATCCCTCGGCCGTGTTCTCGTACTTTTGCCCGACGGTAAGCGTCGGGATGCTTCGCAGGAACAGAGAGTAGACGTTCGAGACCTCGTAAACGATGACGCCGTCGGCGGGAATTCCGTCGCCCGGGCCATCGCGTTTCTCGTATTGATCCAGCGAGAGCCGCGCTTCCACCATGAAGTGCCCCGCGTTCAGTCGCGAAGGAATTCGCACGGCGGACGCGCGGGGCGGCGGGGGCGGTTGCGGCAACGAAATCGCGTGAAGATCCACGTTGCTCGTTCCGCCGGAGTGCACGTAAATCCCGACTTGCGGCAGCCAGCCCAGCGCGGACTTCGTGTGTGCAGTTGCGTGTACCGAGGCGCCGGCGCCGGCCATCACGTCGTAAGCGCCAACGCTGGGGTTGGTGTTGTAGAGATCGAGAAACTCCGTAATGATGTGCAGGATCTCCATGCCCCAAACGCCGATAGGCTGCCGCACCGTAAGCGCCCGGTCGTCATACATCGCGACGCGTGCCCAAGCGGTGAAGCCGTTAAGCGGCGACAAGTCCCAAAACGCATGTCCTCCGCGGTGCTGTCCGAACGAATGCGGCAGAACCGCGACCATGTGCTTATATCCGTGCCCGGCGGGAATGGATTTCATTGCAGGCACGTTCACCTCCGGCCCGTCGGAAACGACAGGCGGAAACACCTCACCCTCGATGGACGCCCTCCCGTAGGACAGGCTCTTGATGTAGTTCTGGAACGACCGGTCGATGCCGGTCATCGGGTCCGGGTCGTAGAACATGCGGCTGCGGACCTGATACTCCCAATCGGTCGGCCATGGCGGATCGATATGGCGATTGAAGACGGGCACGATGGCGACGCGGCGGACGCCTACCCAGGGAATCGGAAATGACATTCTTGTTCCTCCATGAAGTCGTGCGCCACAGGCCGGAGGCGTTGCACAACTTGTTCGCTATTCTGAAGGCTGAGCCTGCCGGACGGGCAGTCGCTGGCGGGAAACCGCGAGAGGAAAGTCCGGTCTCCATAGGGCAACGTGCCGGTTAACGGCCGGGGGGGCGCTCTCAAAGGGCGTTCTACGGATCAGTGCCACAGAAAATGTACCGCCGGGCCGCAAGGTCAGGTAAGGGTGAAAAGGTGCGGTAAGAGCGCACCGCGGCGCGAGCGATCGCGCCGGCAGGGAAAACCCCACGCGGAGCAAGACCAAGTAGGGGAGGATGCGGCGGCTCGCCGCGCCAGGACTCCCGGGTAGGTTGCTTGAGCTTCGCAGTAATGCGAGGTCTAGACGAATGACTGCCACCCGCTTCGGCGGGCACAGAAACCGGCTTACAGTCCGGCAGGCTTGGACAACAACTCTCCGATGCGTCCCATCAGCAACCGGGCCGCATTCGGAGACGCGGCCAGTTCCTCGCGGCTAACCACTGGTCCGAAACGAAATTCCAGTCCATCCGATTCGTGGATCGCCACCGGAACTGCGCGACGGTTCAGCTTGACGATCAGGCGTTCCACACCTGGTAGCGGTTCCGTTAGCTGTCCAGCCTCGCCCGCAACGCCTTCGGGGAACAGTCCCACGGGCCGGTTGAGCGTCGGCGCATCCTTCAACAGGCGGCGGATGGAGGTAGCCGTAAATCCGGGATTGTGTTTCGCAAACGAGACCGCGTAGCAATGCAGCGCGTGCGCAACACGGGGAAGCAGGCGGTCGCCCGGTGAAGGGAATCGCCACGGGCCGATGCGGACGGGCGGCCAGTTGGCGGTGACAATCCAGTGCACCGGCGGATTGCCGGGCCCAATGACGCTGCGCACCGCCTGCGTGATGGCAGACGCCGGTTGCAGGATCCACAGCCCCTTACGCTGGTAGTGATTCGCGACCAGCAAAAAACGCGGATCGGCGGGAATGTTTTCAAGGCCGGAGTAGCGGGGCAGCGGCTTCATTCCGGCCACCACTTGCGCCGTGAAGTCGTCCACGTCGCGGCGGGTTCTGTTGTAGATGTGCTCCGTCAGGCCGAAAACAAGATCCCAGGGAACCGGGTACGAGACGGGCATTTGTTAGACGGGGCGTCCCTTCCACAACACTTTGCGCCCGGCCAAGGCAACAAACATTCCGTTCAGCGCAATCAGTTGGAATAGGTAGATTGCGATGGGCGCCAGCATCGCCGGAAGGACGCCACGATACCAGGAGGCCAGCAGGAACGTGGGCAGCGCGGCAAACGCGAACAACGCGATCCATGCTTCGTCGCGCCACAGCGCCACGATAACGGGCAGCCAACTGGCGGCGAAGATCGATGCGGCGACGACGCGCCGGCCAGTGCGTGGATTGGCCTCCAGGAATCGAAATGAGTTCTTCGAGAAGCCGCGCCAAATCTCGGCGAAGCTGGTGTACATTCGCACGAACGCCATGGATTCCGCCCGCAGCACGCGGACGCGTCCGCGATGCCGCTTCGCCAGGGCAGCAAGCGCTACGTCTTCAATCACGCTTCCCGCCACTGCGGCATGGCCACCGATGAAGTCGTAGAAGCTGCGGCGGAATAGCATGCACTGTCCATTCGCCAGCGCGTCTTGCGACATCCGGTCGTTCACCGCATCCGCATCGACGCCGCAGAAGTACAGCGCGAACGCATAGGGCATCAGAATCTTCTCCGCGACTGTTCGGGTCATCTGGCGCGGAAACACCGAAAGCAGATCCAGCTGCTCCCGTTCCGCATAGTCCAGCGCGGAGATCAGAAACTCGGGCGCGTACCAGGTGTCGGCGTCGACGAACAGTATCCAGTCGCTTGCAGTCGCGCGCGCTCCGGCGGCGCACGCATTCGGTTTTCCTTTTGCCGCCTTTTCCAATCGTGGAGCTTGAATCACCTCCGCCGTATTCTTCAACGCCACTTCCGCCGTGCCGTCGGTAGACTCGTCGTCCACCACCAGCACCCAGCCCTGTGGAAAGCTGGACACCACCCGGGCTATATTCGCTTCCTCGTTGCGCGCCGGAACGATGACAATCACGTCCTGCGCAGGCTCTTCGAAATCCAGCCTCGGCAGTTCCGGCAGGGCAAGATAGTTCCGGCGGGACTGCCGGAAGAAATAGATCAGGCCCAGGGCTACAAGGGCGGCGGCGGCAAGACTCACGAAGGTATTCTACGCAGGGTGGGCCCGGAGACACCGTCGGGGAACAGCGGCTTCTCGATCGTTGACTGCCATGCGCCGCTCTCGTCGCGCGCGCGCGATTCAAGCAACTCGTCGCCGGTGCGTGCCTCCACTTCCGCCCGCCAGCGTGTCCACGTGAACCGCGATAGCGGAGCCTCCAGTTGCGCGGCAACCCACGGGCCGCCGCCTGCGCGCACCTCGACAGCCGTGATCGCGCGGCCTCCTGAGAACGCCACACCACCGGCTTCCAGGCGCTGTCCGTCGCGCCGGATGCGGTCGATGAAGGAGCACGTGTGGACTTGAGGCTCCTTCGTGTATCCCAGCTTTGGCCACGTGCCAACGTAAGGCTGGCGCACGAAGGCGATCTCAGCAATCCACTTCACATGTTTCAGCCCGTAGTAGCGGGGAACCAGCAGCCGGACCGGATAGCCGTGTTGCCGGTTCAGCGTATTGCCGTTCATGCCGAGCGCCAGCATCGGCTCCGCCGACCACGCATAGTCCAGCCTGAAGGAGTCGCCGTGGCCGTCCGCGCCAATGACCGCCATCTCACTCAGGCCGTCGGGCAGATCGCGGGGCGACACCAGTTGATCGAGACTGACGCCGGACCATTGCGCCGTTCCCATCAGATCGCTCTTCAATGTGTTCGAGATGCATCGCAATGTCTGATACCGTTCCGCCCGGGGCAGCGACAGCAGCTCGCGGTACGTGACCTCGCGCAGCACTCGCCCGTCCACCGTCACTTTTAGCCGCCAGCGGTCCGGATCGAGAGCCGGGTCTACGGTGTTCTTCGACATGACGTAGAACTGGCCCACGGGCGTGACGGGCTTGCGAACGAGGTCCGGTGCGAAGGTGTCTGAAGGCGGCCGGAACGGAAACAGCTCGACGGGTTGCGCAGCGCTCGCCGCCAGCGATCGGTTGCGCAGAAAGCTTTCGGTTGCCACCGCCGCCGTGCCACCCATCATCACCGCCGACGTCAGAAAGCTGCGGCGTTCCGAAGCGAAGGGCCGCACCCGGAACGCTTGCAGCGCGATCCAGACAGCGAAGCCGATGGCGGCCAGCCCACCCGTTACGGCAAACGGCTTCGCCCATTCGCCGAACATCGTAAGGATCGCCACCGACCAATCGTTGGGTGTGTGGGCCATGATCCATTCCGCGATGCGCTCCGTCAGCAGCGGCCAGCCGAACAGATAGAAACCCGCGTAGTTGATGGCCACCAACGCCAGCGAGATCAGGGAAGCTTCGCGAATCCTCACGCGCGACCCAGGGCCGTCCTCGCCAGATGCCGGGCCATCGGCAGCGCCATGGCGCGCATGGTCATCCAATACTTTCGTCCCGGAGGAACCACCGCGCGGCGGGCAAACACGTCGTAATCGTTCCGCTGGATCACCGAAAGGATCTGGCGGTAGACGTCGCTGGCCACCTTTACCGCAAAGCTCCCGCGCGGGTCCAACTGCGCAATCCCGGGCTCGGCGCTCTTATAGAAATGGTGCGCGCGCGCAATCTGAAAGCGCATCAGCTCCCGGAACGCTTCGTCGCGGCGTGACGCGCGAAGGTCGTCCTCCGTATACCCGAAGCGAGCCATGTCTTCACCGGGAAGATAGATCCTTCCCATGGCGAGGTCGGTCCCGACGTCGCGCAGGATGTTCGTCAACTGCATCGCGATTCCGAGATCGATCGCCCGCGGCAGCGCGGTTTCCGCTTCGCCGGGGTTCCGGAATCCGATCACCGATGACATCATCAGCCCCACGGTGGAAGCGACGCGATAGCAGAACACCTTCAATTCGTCGAACGTCTGATAGCGCGTCTGGTGCAGATCCATGCGGACACCCTCGATCAGATCAAGGGCATGCTGACGCTGAATTCCATACCGTTCGACCGCGTCGAAGAACGCACGCAGAGCGGGATGCCGTTGCGGATTGCCGGCGAACCCGTCCAGCACGGCCTCTTGCCATTCGGCCAAGTCCGACGCGCCCCGCTCCGGCGATGGAGCTTCGTCAACCAAGTCGTCAGTGGTGCGGCAATACCAGTAGACGGCGTGCGCCGCGCGCGCCAGATCGGGAGGGAAGAACCGCGTCGCGAAGTAGAAGCTTTTCGACCCCTCAGCGGTGGCGACGGCGGCGGAGCGGTAAATTTCGTCCAGAGTCAAATCGGAAGTCGCTCGCAAACCAGTTTCTCCGCAATCTTGGCCGACGATAACACTCCGGGAACTCCCGCGCCGGGATGCGTTCCCGCGCCCGCGAAGAAGAGGTTCTTCACGTCTTCGCTCTCGTTATGGGGGCGGAACCAAGCGGACTGCCGGAAGATGGGCTCGATTGAAAATGCAGCGCCGAGGTAGCTGCGCAGGGTCGTCTCAAAATCTGCGGGTGTGAAGACGCGTTCGGTTGCCAGATTGTCCAGCAGCCCCGGTAGATAGTTGTCGTTCAGCCACTGCATCACGCGGTCGCGAAATGGCCCGGCCTGTTGCGACCAATCGATGCCGCTCTTTTGATTGGGCACCGGGATCAGGACGTACCAGGCGTCGCATCCCTCTGGAGCCATGGACGCATCGGTGGCGGTGGGCCGGTGCAGGTACATCGAGAAGTCGTCCGGCAGCAGCTTCCGGTCGAAGATATCGGTCAACAACTCGCGGTAGCGTTCCGACAGCAGGATGGTGTGATGCGCGATGCCCGGGTAATGCTTGCGGGTGCCGAAGTAGATCACGAACAGCGACATCGAATAGCGCATGCTCTCGAAGTGACGGTTGGTGTTCTTCGTCCGCGAGGCCCCGTCGATCAGATGACGGTACGTGTTTGCGATATCGGCGTTGGACACCACGCCGTCGGCAGCCAGCCGCTGGCCCTGATCGGTCTCGACCCCAGTGGCGCGGCCTCCTTCGACAACGATCCTCCGCACGGGAGTGGAGAGGCGTACTTCTCCGCCGAGTTCCCGAAACAGCCTTCCCATCGCATCGACCAACGCCCCTGTGCCGCCCATCGCGTACCAGACGCCCCACTGCCGCTCCAGATGGTGGATCAGGGCGTAGATGGACGTCGTCTGAAAAGGGTTGCCGCCCACCAGCAGCGGGTGAAAGCTGAACACCCGGCGCAGCAGGTCGTTCTGCACATACCGTGAAACAAAGCTGTACACCGTGCGGTAGGTCTGCAAGCGAATCAGGTCCGGCGCGATCGTGATCATGTCGGAGAAGCGCAGGAACGGCTTGTCGGACAGTTCCACGAAACCCTTCTGGAAAATGTCCTTCGCGGCGCGGATCATCGCGTGATAGCCTTCGACGTCGCCCGGAGAGAATTCGGCCACCCTGCGCGCGGTTAGCTCCTCGTCGCCGTTGTACTCAAACGTCCGCCCATCGTGAAAGACGATCCGGTAGAACGGATCCACGGGTACGATCGTCACGTAGTCCGAAGTCTTGCGGCCCGCGCCTTCGAAAAGCTCGTCGATGAGAAAAGGCGCGGTGATGACGGTGGGACCCGCGTCGAACGTGTAGCCGTCCTGCGAGTAGACGTAGGCCCGGCCGCCCAGACGGTCTCGCGCCTCCAGAAGCTGAACTTGGTAGCCGCGGGTTTGAAGGCGGACTGCGGTGGCCAGGCCGCCGAATCCACTACCTACGACAATGATCTTTCGCGAAGACTCGGGCATCCAGATAGTCGATCAATTCGTGCAGGGGGCCGCCCCGCAGGCCGAGGCTGCCAAGGCAGCCGCGCGCTTCATCCAACTGGTGGAGCACGTCACTTCGATCCGACACCTCTCCATCCATCCAATCATCGACGATCTGAAACGCGACGCCGAACTCGCGCCCGAATCGATCCAAACCCTTCGGCATCCCGCCCAGCGTGTACGTGCAGCCGGCGGCGACGGCGAGTTCGAATAGCGGCACGGTTTTCAGTTCGTGCATGTGGACCCGGTTGGAATCGCGAATAGCGCCTTCCAGCGTCAGATCCAGCGATTGGCCGGCGATCAGGCCGCCGCAATCCAGCGTAGAGAGAAGCCGGATCTGAAAGTCCTGGCGTCGGGCAATCAGGGCATCGGGACAATCGCGATCGACAACGATACGCGCTGCCAGCGCCACCAGCGCAAACGCCGCAAGAATGGCGGTGGCCTCACCGAAGACGCAGTGCGTTGCGGGGCGCCCGCGCCTCTCCCTGTCGTCGTCCATCGAAGGCAGATCGTCGACGATCAAGGAAGCGCAATGGAGAAGTTCTACCGCGCAGCAAGCTCGAAGCGAAAGCTCCAGATCGGCCCCGGTAAGTCGTGCGACCCGCATGCCCAGCAAGGGCCTGATGCGCTGGGCGTCGCCCAGAACGGCGTAGCGAATCGCCTCCTGTACCGGTCCCGCGCCCGCGCACGCGCTTTCGTCCAGAATGCCCAGCAGAGCGCACTCTATGGCTGCTTTGTCGGCTCCTGCCATTGAGTTAGAGATTCATCACCGCTTAAACGGCTGCAAATCTTTCCGAGAGAAGTATCTCGCGCCAGGTACTGCAATATTCATGGCTCTGTTTCGGACCCGCAGTGCGGCGGTTTACGGGATTGACGCGCATTTGATCGATGTCGAGGTGGACATGTACGCCGGAGGCTCGGCGAGGGACTTCGTCACCGTCGGCATGCCGGACACGGCGGTTCGCGAAAGCCGCGAACGGATCAAAAGCGCGCTGGTCAATTCCGGGTTTGGCTATCCGAACAAGTCCGTCACGATTAACCTGGCGCCCGCGAATGTCCGGAAGGAAGGCGCGGGGTTCGACCTGCCGATGGCGATGGGAATTCTCGGGGCCATGGGAGGCGTTCCTTCCAGCGAAGGGTTCCTCTTCGCCGGCGAGCTTTCGCTTGATGGCTCCATCCGCGGCGTGCGCGGTGTGCTCTCGATGGCGGTCTGTGCAAGGGAACGCAACATTCTGAACGTGGTCGTGCCCTCCGACAATGCGGCGGAGGCGGCGGTGGTCGAGGGCGTCAATGTTTTCGGCGTGCGGTCTTTGGGTGAAGCGGTGGCTTTGCTGTCGCGGCCGGGTGCCGTTGCGCCGTCGCGGCCATTCACCCGAACCACAGAGACGGCGTCCCATTCCAGCGTAGATTTCTCCGACGTCAAGGGGCAGGCAACTGCAAAGCGGGCGCTGGAAATCGCGGCGGCGGGCGGCCACAACGTACTGCTGATCGGCCCTCCCGGTTCCGGCAAGACGATGCTGGCCCGGCGCGTCCCCACGATTCTGCCGAAGTTGGCGTTCGGGGAAGCGCTAGAGACAACTCAGATCCATTCCGTGGCCGGGTTGCTGCAGAACAATGCCGGCCTGCTTCATGACCGGCCCTTTCGCGCCCCCCATCATTCGGTGTCCGACGCCGGGTTGATCGGCGGAGGCTCCGGCACGCCGCGCCCCGGCGAAGTTAGCTTGGCGCACCATGGCTTCCTGTTTTTGGACGAGCTGCCAGAGTTCCCCCGCAACGTGCTGGAGCAGTTGCGCCAGCCCTTGGAGGAACGCTCCGTTACGCTGGCGCGCGCCACGATGACGCTAAGCTTTCCCGCCAGCTTCATGCTGGTGGCCGCCATGAATCCTTGCCCGTGCGGATTCTTTGGCGACACAACGCGCGAGTGCCGCTGCACCGGCGCGATCATTCAACGGTACCTGGCGAAAATCTCGGGGCCGCTGCTCGACCGGATCGATCTGCATATTGAGGTTCCCGCCGTCCCCTACAAGGATCTGCGAAGCGGCCTGGAGGGCGCGACCTCCAGCGCGATTCGCCAGCGCGTGGAGCATACGCGGGCCATCCAGTGGAATCGCGGGACCATCAACGCCCAGATTCCCTCCAGCCGTCTGCGGGACCTTTGCCGTTTGGACGACGCGGGCGAGCGGACGCTCGAAATGGCAGTTCGGAAAATGGGACTCTCCGCCCGTGCGCACGACCGGATCTTGAAGGTTGCGCGCACCATTGCCGACATCGGTGGTAGTGAGGCGGTATTGGCGAAACATGTCGCGGAAGCGGTGGGCTACCGCAGCCTGGACCGCAACTATTGGAGCTAAGCCTGCGAGTTGAATTGTCTCGCTAAACCGTAGGAAATCGCGCTAAACTATAATCTGCGGGCAGCCGCAGAGCATCTAAAAAGCGTGCAAAACCCCAATCTACATCGATTTGCGTTGCTTTTGGCGGCCTGCACGCTGTTTTTGGTAGTCGCAGGCGCCATGGTGGTGTCTCTGGAAGCTGGGCTCTCGGTTCCCGATTGGCCGCTTTCCTATGGCAAGGTAATGCCTCCGATGGAGGGCGGTGTTTTCTTCGAACACGGCCACCGGATGGTGGCAACGCTGGTGGGCATTCTGACGATCGCAGCCGCCGTATGGCTGCAACTTACCACTGTGCCGCAGTGGCTAAAGCGGCTGGGGTGGGCGGCGCTTGGCCTCGTCGTGCTGCAGGGATTGTTCGGGGGGTTGACCGTTCTGTATCTGCTGCCGAAAGCCGTCAGCATTGCGCACGCGTCCATGGCCCAGATTTTCTTTACCGTAACGGTTCTGCTGGCGCTGTTCACATCGCGCGCGTGGACGGGCGATGGGCCGTCGTTTGTCGACGAAGGCTGGCCGTCGATGAGATCCCGTGCCATCGTGGCGCCGCTTGCTACCCTGGCGCAGATTGCGCTTGGCGCGGCGTTCCGCCACAAGGCCATTGGCATCCTGCCGCACATCCTGGGAGCGCTGATCGTCAGCCTGATTCTGGTCTACTTCTGCATCATCGTGATGACGCAGTACGGCGGCAGCAAAGTTCTGTCGCGCGCCGCACTGGCGCTGGCATGGGTGACGGCGGCGCAGGTGGCGCTGGGCATCGGCGCCTACGTCACGCGGCTTTCCTTTACAGGAGCCACTCCCGCAAATGTCATGGTCGCGTTCACGGTCGCGCACGTGGCCACGGGAGCGTTGACTTTGGGACTCACCGCCGTTCTTAGCGTGCTTTCCCTGCGATTCGTGCGCCTCGAAATTCCAGCGGCGTCGCCAACAGCCAACGCGCCGAAAGTGGCCCGAGCATGAACCCTTATCTGGCCCTGACCAAGCCGCGGATCACGTGGTTGATCCTGATGAGCACGGGCATCGGGTATTTCTTCGGTCTCGAAGGCGCGGTCGCCTTGTGGGCGCTGTTTCACACGATTCTGGGAACGGGACTGATCGCGTCCGGCACGGCGGCCCTGAACCAGTGGTACGAACGCGACGCGGATTCAAAGATGGCTCGCACGCGTCAGAGGCCCCTGCCGTCCGGCGAACTATCGCCACGCAAGGCGCTTTGGTTTGGAATTTCGCTTTCGCTCGCCGGTTTTCTCGAACTTTGGCTGGGCGTCAATCTCCTTACGGGTCTGCTGGGTCTGTTCACGCTAGTGGCTTATCTGTTCGTCTACACACCGCTGAAGAGCCGGAGCCCCCACTCAACAACTATTGGAGCGATCCCCGGCGCGATGCCTCCGTTGATCGGCTATGCCGCCGCGGCGGGCCGTTTGGATGTCGAAGCCTGGGTGCTATTCGCCATTCTCTTCCTTTGGCAGTTTCCCCACTTTTACGCCATCGCCTGGATGTATCGCGACGATTACGCGCGCGCCGGAATCCGAATGCTGCCGGTAGTCGAACCCGATGGCGAATCGACAGCGCGCCGCATGTTCTGGTTCACGGTGGTGCTGATTCCGGTAAGCCTGCTTCCGGTGGCGCTGTCGATGTCGGGACGTTTGTACTTGGTTGCGGCAATCCTGCTGGGCGCGTATTTCCTTCGCGCCTGCTGGCGAATCCAGAAGGATCGCACTGGCCCTGCGGCGCGACGCGTGCTTCTGGCGTCGGTCGCCTATTTGCCGCTGCTGTATGTGGCCATGCTGGGCGGCTGCTTCCGAATTCCGGCGCGGGATTTGCCGGACTATTACGCCGTCCCTAATTTTCAACTCACCGACCAAAGCGGTGGCGGCTTTTCCAGTTCAGCGCTGAAGGGCCACATCTGGGTGGCGGACTTCATCTTTACCGACTGCACCGGGCCATGCCCGCGAATGTCTACCCTGTTCAGTAAGCTCCAGGATGCCGACCCGCAGCTTCGCTTGGCCACGTTTACAGTCGATCCGGAAAACGACACACCGCCAACGCTTGCCAGCTACGCGAAGCGCTATCACGCCGACCATAGCCGCTGGGCCTTTCTGACGGGAGACCGCAAGATCCTGAAGCAAGTGCGCGAGGAAGCGTTCAAGCTAGGCGAAATGGGTGGGCCGCTGATGCATTCGACGCGCGTGGTTCTGGTGGACGACCATCTGATGATCCGCGGATTCTACGATTCCGCAGAGCCGGATGTGTTCGACAAGCTTGCCGCCGACATCGCGTTGCTGCGGTCCCGGTAGCGGCCGCCGATGGACGTTCACAACCTGCCAACGGTGAATGCCGTGCTGAACGGCACGGCAAGCGTGCTGCTCATCGCCGGATACCGCAGGATTCGCTCCGGCCAGCGAGAAGCGCATAAGCGGGCGATGATCGCCGCCTTCGCCGCCTCCGTCCTGTTCCTGATCAGCTACCTTATCTACCACGCGAACGTTGGGTCCGTGCGCTATGAAGGTCCGCTGCGGCCGCTGTATCTTGGCATCCTCGTCAGCCACGTCATCCTTGCCGCGGTGGTTCCCATCCTCGCCGTCATCACGCTGTACCGCGCCTACAAGGGCCGGTTCGCCCGCCACAAGGCCATCGCGAAGGTGACCTTGCCAATCTGGCTTTACGTCGGAGTGACGGGTGTCATCGTCTACTTCATGCTGTACCGGCTTTAGGGGCGCGCGCGGCATTGGTAGCCTGAAAATGATGGGTTTTCCCGATTCGTTTTTTGCCCGGAAGTTTGGAATCACAACCGGCGACCTGGAAGGATATTTGTCCGTTGCGCTGGAAAGCGGGGGCGATTACGCGGATCTGTACTTTGAGTACGTCGCTACGACATCGCTGTCGCTGGAAGAGGGCATGGTCAAAAGCGCGGGGCAGGGCGTGTCGCTTGGCGTCGGCGTCCGGGTAATCTCCGGCGAGAAGACCGGATACGCCTATGCGTGCGATCTCGACCCGGACCAGATCCGTCAGGCCGCGCGAACTGCCGCCTGTATCGCGGAAGGGCCTTCGAAGATCGTCACTACAGGCCTAAATGAGACACGCCGCCGCAACTTTTACCCGGTTGTCTCGTCAGCAAGCGATGCGCTGTTGAAGACCCGCGTCGCACTCCTACGGCGGGCCGACCGCGCAGGCCGTGCCGTCGATCCCCGCGTATTCGAAATTCGGGCCAGCTATCACGATTCCATCCGGCACGTCCTGGTGGCCACGTCGGATGGCACGCTTAGCTTCGACACGCAACCGATGGCGCGCCTCTCTGTCGCGGCCCTGGCGCAGGACGGCGATGGAGTTCCACAGGAAGGCTCTTCCGGAGGCGGAGGACGCGTTGGTCTGGACGTTCTGCTGACGCAGAAGACTCCTGAAAAGTACGCGACGGATGCGGCGCGGCAGGCGGTTGTGCAGTTGGACGCATCGGAAGCGCCGGCCGGGGAGATGACGGTGGTGCTTAGCTCCGGATGGCCCGGCATACTGCTGCATGAAGCCGTTGGACATGGCCTGGAGGCGGACTTCAACCGCAAGGGCGTCTCAGCGTTTTCGAACCGCATTGGCGAGCGCGTGGCCAGTGAGCTTTGCACTGTCGTAGACGACGGAACGCTGGCGAGCAAGCGCGGATCGTTGAACGTAGATGACGAAGGAAACCCCACTCGGCAGAACGTGCTGATCGAAAAGGGCGTGCTGCGCGGCTACCTGCAGGACCGGCTTTCTAGCCAGCTTACCGGCGCCGCCGCCACGGGTTCCGGAAGGCGGGAGAGCTATCAGCATGTGCCCATGCCACGCATGACGAATACTTTTCTGGCGGCGGGCGAGTCCGATCCCGGCGACATTATCAAAAGCGTCGCCAAGGGCCTGTACGCCGTCAACTTTTCTGGCGGGCAAGTGGACATCACGTCCGGCAACTTCGTCTTCTCCGCGTCGGAAGCCTACCTGATCGAGGACGGCAAAGTGACGCGGCCCGTGCGCGGCGCGACGCTGATCGGCAATGGTCCCGAATCTCTAAAGCACGTCAGCATGGTGGGGCACGATCTGGAGCTGGACGAAGGCATCGGTGTGTGCGGCAAGGAAGGGCAGTCGATCCCCGTGGGCGTGGGCATGCCGACGATTCGAATCGACCGCATGACCGTTGGAGGCACGGCGTGAGCGAACTGATTGAGCTGGCTTCGAGCGCCGTCCGCCAAGCCCTGCGAATCGGCGCCACCGACGCCGAGTGCACCGTGACGTCGGGCAAAGAGTTTTCAGTAAACGTCCGCCTTCAACAGGTGGAGCAGTTGAAGGAAGCCGGATCGCGCGCCATGGGTTTACGGGTGTTTGTGGGACAACGCAATGGTTCCGCAACCACGTCCGACCTGACCGGAGACGGCATCGCCCGCATGATTCGCTCCGCCGTGGACAATGCGGAGGTAACCACTGCCGACCCCCTAGCGGGATTGCCGGACGCTGCGGAAATGGGATCATTCTCCGGCGACCTCCGGCTCTATTCGGAAGAAATCGCGACGCTCGACACGCGCTGGAAGATCGATCAGGCGCTGAAGGCGGAAAAGGCGGCGCTCGATGCCGATCCGCGCATTCGAAATTCCGAGGGCGGCTCGTTCGACTCGTATCTGTCAGAGCGATGCTTCGCGAACTCGCGGGGCTTTGCGGGATCGTACCGGTCGTCATCCGTCGCGCTGAGTTCCGTTCCCGTGGCGGAAGAAGATGGCCGCATGGAGCGCGACTATGCCTATTCCATCGCGCGATCGATGGACAGGTTGAAAGACGCCGCGGGGGTTGGCCGGGAGGCCGCCGAACGCACCTTGCGCCGTCTGGGAGCCCGCAAGATTCCTACTCAGAAAGCTCCGGTGCTGTTTGAGGCGCGCGTGGCACGCTCACTGGTTGGGCACATGTTCGAAGCGGTCAGCGGAGATTCGATTTACCGGCGGTCGTCGTTTCTGATCGGCAAGCTGGGGGAGAAAGTGGCCAGCGATTGCGTCACCGTGGTCGACGATCCCACGCTTCCCGGGCTCTTCGGTTCGTGGCCGTTCGACGATGAAGGCGTGCCCGCGCGGCGCAAAGTGGTCCTGGAACGTGGAGTGCTGAAAACGTTTTTGCACAACAGCTATTCGGCACGCAAGCTGGGCGCCGTCACCACGGGAAACGCGGGCCGCAATCTGGCGGGCAATCCATGGGTGGAGTACGGCAATTTCTATCTGGAGGCGGGAAGCACGGCTCCGCAGGATCTGATCGCCGGACTCCGGCGCGGGCTTCTGGTGACCGAACTGATGGGGCAGGGAGTGAACGTGGTGAACGGCGATTACTCGCGCGGAGCCGCGGGGCTGTGGATCGAGAATGGGGAGATAGCATACCCCGTGAATGAGATCACGATCGCCGGATCGCTGCCGCAGATGCTTCTCGATATCGAAGCCGTGGGCAGCGATCTGGAGTTTCAGGGTTCCACCGCAGCGCCCGCGATTCTTGTACGGGAGATGACGATCAGTGGAAGCTAGACTCGCCGCGCCGGTACTCGCCGTTCTCCTGACAGCGTGCCAGACTCAGGCGCCTCCCGCAGGTGAACCGACGGCGGAGGCAAAGGCTTACCTCAAGAATCTCGCCTTCTCCGAAGTCGAACTGAAGGCTACGGAGGCGTTCAGCGGCCATCAGGTAGTGGAAGTGCTTGGCCGCATCACGAACAATGGCCAGCGGCCCATCCGCTCCATCGAAGTGTTCTGTATCTTCTACGACGCCTACGGCCAGATCGTGCTGCGCGAACGGCAGGCGATAGTGCGTGGGCGCGACGGCGAATTCACCACCGGGCGCACCCGTGCGTTTCGTCTGGCGTTTGACTCCCTGCCTGAAAGCTGGAATCAGGCGCTGCCGCAACTGGTGATCGCCCATATCGAGTTCGCTTAAGACAATGGCGAGAGTGCTGCTGGTGGACGACGATCCGGATCAGTTGATGCTGCGTGGCATGCTACTGGAAAAGGCTGGACACGCCATCGTCACCGCGCCGTCGGCCGAGACGGCTCTGCGCTGCCTTGCACCCGCGCCGGAAATGGCCGTCGTCGACCTGGGCCTGCCCACGCCGGAAGATGGATTTTCGCTGCTTCGGGAGATGCACGCCGCATCTCCCGCAACGAAGATCATCGTGCTGACGGGTTGGCGCGGCGCTCTCACGGGACGCCCTGAAGCGGACTTCGTGGAAGAAGTTCTGGAGAAGCCGTGCCCTACGCCGAAGCTGCTGGCTTCTCTTGGACGGTTGCTTGTCGGTGTCCTATTACTGATCGCGCCGGCGGCGGCACGCGAGTTTTCCTTTGATGCAAACGGACGTGGCGAGACAATTGCGGAGCTGGACCTTCGGTCAGCGGGTGCCGACTTTGAGATAACGGCCCGTGCCGCGGCTGTGGCGGTTCTGCGCGTTGACGGCGGCGAGCCTCACCACGTCATCGTCCTCGGAGAACGCCGGGACAAATATGTTGTATTCCTGGGCTCGCTCTCCGCCGGACGCCATACCTTAACGGTCGAACGGGAGGAGCGGCTTTCCGCGCCCGACGCGCCGCTTGAAGTGCGGGGCGCCAAATTTCGCGAAGACTCATCGGATTGGATCGCAAACGCTCCGGTTCTCTTCGCCCGCGAAGACACCGTCGGCACGTTTTCTGACATTCCCCTGCTGGTCTATTACGAACAGGAGCCGTTTCAATACTCCGTGATCTTTTCAAACCAAGACGGAGGAACTTCGACGCGCGGATTGATGGCGCGTTGGGGCCGCACCACCGACATCGAACACTTGTACCGCCTCGATGGATCGCAGTGGTGGATTCAAACACGCGATCACAAGGATGTTCCATACGACGGTCCGTTCGACGGGAAACACCCCCTGCTGATTCCCATCACGAAGAACAACATGGTTGGTGCGGGGCGCGGAAGCCTTCGTTTTCAGATGGCGCCGCAGAAGGCGGATCTGCGCTCGCATAGCCGTGAGGCCGTGATGGACAATTTGCCTTGGACCTACGCGGTGGCGGCGAAGGAACTGATTCGCGAGAAGCGGCAGAGCGAGATCGGCGATCCGCGAAGCTACGTGTATCTCGAAGCGAAAATCACGAACCAGCGATCGAGGACCGCGTTTCGCCTGCGCCTCGTCACGGAGCAGCACTGGCGTAGTTCCCACCGGGGCGACCCGCGACTGGCGATTGAGCGCGATGGGTGGGTGCGCTCGACGATTGAGCTGCCCGCGGGAACCAGCGCGAAACAGATCGCCGAGTTCGGCATCGAATGCCTCCCTGAAAACGACGACCCGAAACCGGATTGCAAGCTGGAAGAGCTCTCGCCCGCGTTCTTCCTTACTCCGGACTATTTGCCCGGGCGGAAGTTTTCTTTGCCTCGGCCCTAGGGTGTGTTCGGTGGCTTGCGCGCCGCCGTAAAGTCCGTTGCAAGCTGCTTCACGACGCGGTCCGCGACATCGGCGGCGGGACCACGAAATTTCGCGCCACCGGACTCCTTCGTCGTCGACCAGATCAGGTCGCCATCTTTGTTCACCAACCTGACGGCGGCGGAGGCTTCGTGCTTGCGCTCGGTCGCGCGCGACCCCTCGTTCTGGCCCACGGTTGCCCCGGTCGTGCGATCAGACCGTTCGCCAGCTTTGTTACTGGACGAATAGTTGCCTTCTCGAATGCCGAGCGACGCCCTCGCCGTGATTCCGTCATGCGACTCGCGCGTCTCGGTGTAGATCAGATCTTCCGCCGCGCCGCGAAGAATCGCGTCCGCGCGGTCCGGGTTTTCGGTGACGATCCAGAGCTTAGTGCTCTGCAAGGCGGCCATCAGCATGTCGCGGATCTGGTCTGCCGCCTCACCGCCCGACAGTCGATCCACGTAGATGCGTTTCACCGTCGCCAACTGCCGCGAAACATCTTCCGGTTCTTCCGCCAGCGCGCCCAGCGCCAGCAGTACCGCGATAGGCCCCGTCACATCTTCCTCGCTTCGTCGTCCAGATACACGATCCGCAATCCAGTGCGCGCCTCCAGGCTGGCGATCATTGCCCGGACGTCGTCCTTGTCGACGCGCACCACCAGCGCATGCTGCTTGCCCAGGTCGTCCATGTAGCCGACCGTCAGGAAGTGCTTACGCGTCTTGCTTAACAGGAACAGCGGCGAGATGACGATAGCAGGCAGCAGATTGCGGCCTACCTTCTGGCCATACTCAAGCTGGTTGATCTGCGCATAGGGAACGCGAAAGCCACCCTGTTTGACAGCTACCTCCAACGTGCCTGGATCGGCCACCACCAGACGCAGGCTCTGCCCCGGCTGAACGTCGGCCAGCGTCCCGCCAAGGTACTCGACTTTCGCCCCACGTTCGCCAGCCAACGCCAACGCGGTCGCCGTAAGGAGGAAGAGAGTAAGCCGTCGCATCGGAAAGGTCCTGATCTGATTGGTACGCGCGTGCCGCGATCCTCTCCGGAAATCTAGGCTGCGCCGAATCGCCGCGACGCGTCATCATAAAGAGGTCTATGTCCGGAACCGATCCCAAGCAGCAATCCCAAACCGTTTCGCTTCCTGAGTCCGTACCGCCGGATGTCATTGTCAGCCCGGACACCCGGCGCGGCAATCGCATCCCGCCCGGGCAGTCGCGGACGGTGAAGTGGCCGGTGCTGGACGCGTCCGGCACTCCGGCGGTGGACCTGTCGAAGTGGCGGCTGACGCTGGAAGGCCTAGTCAACAAGCCGCTGTCGCTAACTTGGGATGAGTTCCGGAGCCTGCCCCGCATACGCGTTTTTGCGGACTTTCATTGCGTCACACGCTGGTCGCGGCTGGGCAATCTTTGGGAAGGCGTGCCGACAAGCAAGCTAGTGGAACTTGCGGGGGGATTGAAACCGGGAGCCGCTTATGTGCTGGCCTATGGCTACGATCACGGCTGGACGACCAACCTGCCGCTGGATCAGTTTCTCTCCGGCGACGCGATGGTTGCGCTGCTGCATGATGGCGAAGGCCTGACGCCGGAGCATGGAGCCCCGGCCCGGCTGATCGTGCCGCAACTCTACGCCTGGAAGAGCGCCAAATGGCTTTCGTCGATTGAGTTCATCGAGAAGGACCGTCCGGGCTTCTGGGAGCGCAACGGTTATCACATGAACGGCGATCCGTGGAAAGAGGAGCGGTTTGGGATCAACTTCTGAGCGGGGTGGCCTAGCCCGCCGCTTGATCCTTGGCGGCGCTGCTGGCGCGGGCGTACTGGGCGTCAGCGCGCTCTACAAGATCATGCCGTCGTTCTTTTGGGAACAGTTGCGCCGCGACCTTACACGCGAAGTGCCCTCTCCCAGCCTGACTCCCGATCCGGCGAAATGGCCGGATGCCGGGGTACACGGAGCGTGGCTGGGCCATTCCACCGTGCTGTTGAAGATCGATGGCTTCACGATCATCACCGATCCGGTTCTGAACGATTGGATCGGAGTGGATCTGCGGATCGCAACCGTAGGCATGAAGCGGTTGGTGGGCCCGGCGCTTGAAACGAAGGCTCTGCCCAAGATCGATCTCATCCTGTCGTCGCATGCGCATATGGATCACCTGGATCTGGCGACGATGCGGTCGCTTGAATCCGCGGGCACCGAAGTGGTGATGGCAAGGGCAACCAGCGATCTGATCCGGCCGCAAAACTACCGCAGGGTTCAGGAAGCCGGCTGGGGCGAGACGGTGCGCGTTGGGCCTCTGTCTTTGCGTGCGCTGCGTGTTCGCCACTGGGGCGCGCGAATGCGAACCGATACTTATCGCGGCTACAACGGCTACGAGATCCAGGCGGGCCGTTGGAAAATTCTTTTCGCCGGAGACACTGCGGAAACGGATCTATTCCGGGAGCAGCGCAACGGCGGCGTGCAACTGGCGCTGATGCCGATCGGCGCCTACGACCCCTGGATTCACGCGCACTGCAACCCGGAGCAGGCGTGGCGGATGGCGAACGAGTTTGGAGCGGACATGATTGCGCCGCTGCATCACAAGACGTTCCAGCTTAGCCGGGAACCGGTGAACGAACCGCTGGAGCGCATGGTCCTGGCGGCGGGCAACTCGGCGGAACGTGTTGTCGCGCGGGAAATCGGATCAGAGTTTCATTTGAGCTAGCACCAGCGCGCCCAGGACGCCGGCACGATCGCCCAGTTTCGGGCGGACCAGTTTGGGAAGCACGAGATAGGATTCGCGCTTCATCTCCTCGCGAACATTCTTCAGCAATCCCGGAGTCTTCATCACGCCGCCACCCAGGATGATCAGTTCCGGCGAGAGGACACTGACGATATTTAGTAGGCCCATCGCAATCGATTGCGGCAGCTCCGCATTGCCGAACTGTGCAATCGCGGGGCCCGCCGCGTAGCCTTCCCAACAGTCGTCGTGCGAGGGACAGTTCCCTTTCCGCTTTCCCTTGATTCGCAGATGGCCCATCTCCGGATGCATCAGTCCATGCACCAGCTGCCCGTTGACCATTGCGCCCCCACCGATTCCAGTGCCGATGGTGACGTAGACGAAGTTGCCGACGCCTTGCGCGGCGCCCCAACGGTGTTCCGCCAGCGCGGCGGCGTTCACGTCGGTCTCCACTCGCAGATTGACATCCAGGGCGTTTTCGAGAATCGACCGGATAGGAACATCGCGCCACTCGATCTTGGGAGTGTTGGTGATCGCTCCGCGCTTCAGGTCCAGCGGCCCGAAACAGCCGAGGCCGATCCGTCGAACTTGGCGTCCGGAAAAGAACCCGATAACGTCGCGCAGCGTCTCTTCCGGACCACGAGTGGGGATCCGCACCAGTTCCTCAATCGCGCCGGGGCCGCTGCCGACGGCGCATACAAACTTTGTCCCACCGGCCTCAATAGCGCCAACGCGCATTACTTCTTTCGGCCCACGCGCTTCATCGACGTGCGAACCGTCTCGATGATCCGCTGCTCCACTCCCTGCGCGAAGGGGCCCGGCTGGCCGTAGTAGATCATGCTGCTGTCGGCTTCATAGCCGCCCTCCGCAAGCACTTTCTCGGTGGGGATGTAGCACATCACGTCGTTGGAATAACCTGCCACCACTGTTGGCTCAGACGGAAACTCCTTCTTCACGCGCAGCGAATAGCCCACCACCACCTCGCCGCCCAGCGCCACGAATGTCACGCCACTGCCCAAGCGGATGACCTGCACCGGATACTCGACGCGCCGCACGGGACGGCGTTCGTCGATGGCGCGGATCATCTCCTTCGCACGCCGCACTTGGGGAGCCGCCGTTGACTCCATTTCCTTCTCGAAGTCCGCACGGTCGCGGGGTTGGAAGGGCAGCTCAGTAATCCGAAACGACGCGCGGATGGGGCCGCTGACGTCGTTCATCTTGCCTGCAAGGACAGTGTCCACCGCCGCGGCCAGCGTGCGGCCATGCTGCGCCGCCAGATCTTCCTTGCTGCGCGGGTTGGGATTCTGGTCGCCCCCTGCCAGCATCATGAACATGCCGACTGCTTCAGGATGCGCCTTCTCGAATTCACTCTGCGCGAACCCCGCGTAGTCGCCGGACAGCCGGTAGAACTCGCCAGTCAGCGTCGTGTTGTGGCACGCGTATCCGAACAGCGCGGCGCGCAGCGTTCCATCGGTTTTTCTCACCGCCAGCACTGGCACATCATGGTCCACCGGACCTTCCGGATTTACGCCGATGATGACGCCCTTAGCCGTCGGCTGCCGGCGGTTGATCGCAAATGGCGCCGTACCCTTGCCATACGTCAGCCGCGCATCCTGAAGATCGCCCAACGCCGCGCCTACCGCATCAATGATAGTCTCCACCAGACGCTGGCCGTATTCCTGAATGCGGCTCTTTTCCTCTTCGCCAAGATCGAACATCGTCATCAGATTCTCGCGGACCATCGGCCCCGTGTGCGTGTGCGACGAGTTCAACAGCAGGCGTTCCCTTGGAAGGCCATATCGTTTCAGGCACTCGGCGGCGATCTGCTCCGACACCGCCTTTGGCAGGCCGATCAGGTCGGTTGTAACGATCACTGCGCGGTTGCCCTTGCGGTCCTCCAGCGCCAGCGCTTTCGCCCACAGGTCGTGCATGACGCCTTCGGAGGGCTTGTTCCGATTGCCGTAGCCCGACATCCAGATTGGCTTTTCGGGTGTAATCTTCAGCCGTGCGACGCCCGCGCGCCAGTCGGCGCCTTGCGCGATCGATACGAATAGTGAAGCAAGAACCAGCGCGCGCAACATCGCCGGCTAACTTCGCACCAGCCGCGTCACGGTCTCGATGTGATACGTCTGCGGGAAGAGATCGATCAGGGTCATTGCCTCGACAGCATATCCGCCTTCGCACAGCGACGCCAGGTCGCGCGCAAGCGTCGCCGGATCGCAGGAGACCAGCGTGAGCATTTTCGGTTTCTGGGCAAGCAGACCGGTAACCACCCGTTTGCCCAGGCCGGCCCGCGGTGGATCGGCAAGTACGAAGTCCGCCGGCGCGGGACTGCCCGCCAGGTAGTCTTCGGTGGTCTGTTGAACGATCTTCGTGCGCGGCGCGTTCACAGCCAGGTCGGCGACAGCGCTGCGCACCACCTCCACCGCGGTTACGTTGCTGAAGTGTTCCGCCAGCGCGCGCGAGAAGAGTCCGACGCCCGCGTAGAGATCAAGCGCCGTATCGCCCGAAGCGCCTTCAAGCGCCGTCTCCACCAGTCGATCGATCAGGAAGCGGTTTACCTGAAAGAACGACTTGTGGCTGACGTGAAAGCCGCCGGAGGCCGTTGGATACTCAATCGCACTGTCGAGCGCGCCCGGAATCCGTTCGTCACACCATTCAAAGAACCGCTTATTCACTGGCTTGGCGGTCTCAAGAACATTTACCAGCGTTTTCGTTTCGTTGGTGAAAAGCTCCACCGACTCCAGAAATCGCGGGAACTTCGGATCGCGGCGCATCTCGCGCAGGCTGGCGAGCGCGTCCTCTATTGCCGGCGAGGAGATTGGGCAGTGGTTTACAGCCACCAGCTTTCGCGATCCGGCGGCGTGGAAACCAAACTGCCCCCGTTCAAAGTGAAGCTGCACCCGGTTGCGGTAAGCCCAGGGTTCGCCCGAGACGGTCGAGATAGCCGGCGGCGCCAGCTTTCCGATGCGCGCAAGGGTTTCTTCAAGGATGCTTTTCTTCGCCGCAAGCTGAAGTTCGTACGGCATGTGCTGGTAATTGCAGCCGCCGCACCGGGTGAAGTAGGAACATTTTGCTTCAATCCTGTCGGGCGATGGTTTTGCAAGGCTGCCCCCCTCCCACGTCTCTCCAGGAAGGGAAAAAGGAACGAAAACAACCTTGCCGTCATCGCGTGCAAGGCCGTCGCCACCATACACCAGCTTTTCGATTTCAATCAACGCGAGTAGGCTAACATGAAGGTTCCCCACAACATGAAGGTTCGGGTTTTATCCGGGGTTCAGCCGTCAGGAAACCTCCATATTGGCAACTATCTCGGTGCGCTGAAAGGCTGGGTGGACATCCAGTCGCAGTACGAAAGCATCTTCTGCATCGTCGACCTGCACGCCATCACGGTGTACCAGGAGCCGCAAGAACTTCGCAGGAAAATCCGCGAAACGGCGGCCCTTTTTCTTGCGTGCGGCATCGATCCCAAGCAGTCGTCCATCATCGTGCAATCGGCGATTCCAGGCCACGCGGAGCTCGCTTGGATGCTGACCTGCGTCACGCCTATCGGCTGGCTGGAGCGGATGACGCAGTTCAAATCGAAGTCCGGCGGGCAGGAAACCATCGGTGACGGCCTGCTGCAATATCCGGTGCTGATGACCGCCGATGTGCTGCTGTACCAGGCGGGCCTGGTTCCCGTCGGCGAAGACCAGACTCAACATCTGGAACTGGCCCGCGACATTGCCCAGCGGTTCAACACGCTGTACGGCGAAACGTTCGTTGTGCCGGAGACGCGGCTGCCCCCGGTTGGAGCGCGCATCATGGGTCTGGACGAACCGGACAAGAAGATGTCCAAGTCGGCGCCCGGAGCAAATCATTCTGTAGGTCTGCTGGACTCTCCGGATGTTGCGCGCAAGAAGATTCTGCGGGCGACCACGGACTCTAATCCGGCGGTCGATTTAGGCACGATGGGGCCGGGGGTAGAGAATCTGATCGGCATCTATCTCGCTTTCACTGGGTTGAATATGGATGCGGCGCGAAACGAATTTAGCGGCCTGCGGTATGGCGACTTGAAGAAGAAGGTGGCCGACGCGGTGATCGCGGGTATGGAGCCGATTCAAGCGCGCTACGCGCAGATTACCTCGGACCCCACGTACCTCGACAGCGTTCTGGAGCAGGGCCGCGAGCGGGTGGCGCCGATTGCCGTCGCGACAGTGGAACTGGCGAAGGACCGGATGGGCCTTTATACCGCGCGGCAATGAGTCATGGACGCCGCCCCGGTTTCGATACCCGCTTACTACCGGCTTGTTCGCGGCAACGCCAACTTCCGTAAACTCTGGTTCGCGCAAATTATCAGCGAGATTGGCGACTGGTTCTTTACCGTCGCCGTCTACAGTCTGCTGTATGAACTGACGGGTAGCGCAAAGAGTCTCGCGCTGGCGTTCGTGCTGGGTGTGCTGCCGCAGGCCGTTGCCGCGCCGATGGCGGGCGCGATCAACGACCGCATCAGCCGGAAGCGCGTGATGATCTTCGCCGATCTGTGCCGCGCGGTGATCGTCATCCTGATGGTGTTCGCGCGAACGCGCGAGACGCTGCCGTTCCTCTATCTGCTGATCGTTCTCGAGACCGTCATGTGGGCGCTGTTTGAGCCGGGACGCAGCGCCGTGATTCCGAACATCACGCGCAGCCAGGGAGAGACGGTGACGGCGAATGGCCTCAGCTCGACCACATGGGCATTCAACTTTTTCTTCGGAGCGGCCGTGGGTGGATTGGCGGCGGCGGCGTTCGGACGCGACTTGGTCTTCGTCATCAATTCTGCGTCTTTCGTCGTCTCGGCGCTTCTGGTGCGGTCGATGACATTTGCGGAGCCGCACGCGACAGACAAGCCTCCGCTGCGGCTGCGCGACCTGTTTGACTTTCGCCCGGTTATGGAGGGATTCCGCTATCTCCGCAGCCATGCCGGAATCCGGCCCGTGATCTTTCTGAAGGCGGGCGTCGCCGTTATCGGATCGAACTGGGTGATCCTGCCCATTCTGGGTGAACGCGATTTCCCCGTATCCTTCGCCGGTCTGGATGCCCAGCGCGCGGGAATGCTGGGTATGAGCGTGATGCTCGGCTCCCGAGGGTTGGGCGCTCTGATCGGACCGTTAACCGGCGGCGCGTGGGCGGGCAAGAGCATTCCCCGAATGAAGGCAGGCGTCCTGTTAGGCTTCAGCCTGATCGTAAGCGGCTACCTGTTGCTGGGGCAATCGGAAACCGTATGGTCCGCCGTCACTGGCATCGTGATCGCGCACGCGGGCGCGTCGATGGTGTGGGTGTTCTCTTCATCGATGCTGCACTTCCTTAGTGATGATGCCTATCGTGGACGCATCTTCTCAACGGACTTCATGCTGATGACGATGATGCTCTCGATTTCCAGTTGGACGGCGGGCGAACTGATCGACAGCGGACGGTCCGCACAATTCGCGGCGACAATTACGGGACTGGCGGCGCTGCTGCCGCTTAGCCTGTGGGCGCTGCTTCTGGTTTCACAACGTCGATCCGCGTGAAGCCCTCGGCGAGTGTTGGCGCGACGAACTTCGACGCCAGCCGGTTCATCGCTTCAATAGGCACCACTCGCGCGCGGCCCGCGTTGCGGCGGATGCATTCTTCCAGCGGAACGTCGAACCAGACTGCTTCCGCTTGCGCGTCGAAAGCCGTCGCGATGCGAAGGTACGCGCGACGCTCGTTGGGCGTCAGGTTGGTGGCATCGACATAGGTACCGGGACGGCCCAGGCGCAGACGCTCCCGCAACAGACGCCGCACCAGCTCGAAGACCAACGCATTTGCCGACTGATCGGTGGCGTCATCGGTCAGCACTCTGCGAAGTTCGTCGGTCGAGAGAGCCGCAATACCGCGATCCGCAAGCCAAGTGGACTTGCCCGATCCGGGCAGCCCCACCATCAGGACGACTCTCACTGGATCGTGTATCGCTCCGCCGCAATCAGTTTTTCCGCGATCTTCCGCCGAAGCGCAATGACATCGATAGGCTCGTACTTCGAGAGACGCTTCAGTGCCGAGATCGCCACGCGGAGAGTGTCGCCTTCCGCGCACGCCGCCAGCACGGTACGCGCCGTCCGCTCGCATAGGTCCATCGACTCGCGTAGAAAAACAGCCGACATGGCAGCGGCGGTTTCGCCCTTGCCGGATGCCGCCAGTTTCTGGGCCCGCAGACTCGCGCCCTCCATCGCAAAGGCCGCCATGGAGATGTCGGTGATGCCGGCCAGCACTTCCTGCTGCGACTCGATCTTATCCAGATACCGCTGGTAGGCCGCGCCCAGGCACAGCAGCGCGATCTTCTTCGCGTTGCCGATCATCCGGTTCTCTTCAGCGAACGGCGCACTTGACGACGCGGCCGGCGCGGGAGGGGAAAGAAGCTCGCCTTGAAGTTGCTTTACCGCATCCACCAACGCCAACTGGCCGCGCTGCGCGCGCTTCAACAGCGTGCCTGTGGCCAACAGCCGGTTGATCTCGTTGGTGCCCTCGAAGATCCGGTTGATGCGCGAATCGCGATATGCCCGCTCAACCAGATAGTCCTGGTGATAGCCATAGCCGCCGTGGATCTGCACACCCTCGTCCACCACGTAATCCAGCACTTCGCTGGTAAATACTTTGACGTAGCTGCACTCAGCCGCGAACTCCTCGACCGCTTTCAGATAGGTTTGCGCGGCGTCGGGACTCTCCCACGACCAGCCCTCAAGATTCGATTCGATCATGCCCGCGACTCGGTAGCTCATCGTTTCCGCCGCGTAGGTCTGGATCGCCATTTCCGCCAGCTTGTGCTGGATCATTCCGAAGTTGGCAACGGGCCGTCCGAACGCTTCGCGAGTCTTCGCGTATTTGATGGAGACGGCGAGGATGTTCTTCGATCCACCGACGGCGAACGGGCCGATCTTCAGGCGTCCGAGATTCAGGACATTGAAGGCGATGATGTGTCCGCGGCCAATCTCGCCCAACAGATTCTCAACCGGAACCTTGACGTTGTCGAAATAGACTGCCGTTGTGGACGATCCCTTGATGCCCATCTTCTTTTCTTCTGCGCCGGGCTGTACGCCGGGCCACGCACGCTCGACAAGAAATGCGGTGAACTTCTCCTTCGCGCCATCGATCTTGGCGAAGACGGTGTAGAGGTCCGCGCCGCCTCCGTTGGTGATCCACATCTTCTGTCCGTTCAGGACGTAGTGGGTCCCATCGGCGGAGAGATCGGCGCGGGTCTTCACCGCCAGCGCGTCCGAGCCCGCCTGCGGTTCCGACAGGCAATATGCACCGATCAATTCCGCTTTTGCCAGCTTCGTAAGATACTTTTCCTTCTGCGCTTCGGTGCCGAACATCAGCACGGGCATTGTTCCGATGCCTGCGTGCGCGCCATGCCAGCCGGAATAGCTTCCGTCGCGGGCCAGATTCTCGGCCACCACCATCTGCGCGATCAGGTCCATCTCCATGCCGCCGAACCGCTCCGGCGCGGTGACGGCCGTCAGGCCAAGTTCCGCCGACTTCCTCACGATGGAGATCGCAAGGTCCTTGTCGCCATGCTGGATGGCCTCGACATTCGGCCCCACTTCCTGGTTCCAGAAGTTCTCCGTGGTCTTGGCGATGGCCCGGTGCTCGTCTGTGAAATCTTCGGGCGTGTAGATTTCGTGCGGCTCCCGCGTTTCGAGCAGGAACGCCCCTCCACGGGACTTTGGAATGGTGACGGCTAGCGTGGCCATGATAGGCTCCTTCGCTTTCGATTCTACGCCCGGCGCGTGCGGCGGCTAGAACGACAGCTTTTCGATCACCGCGTTCAAATCGGCCTGCTGCGAATCCCGCTGTCTGCGCAGCGAGGCCTGGCGGTCGCGCAATCCGGCGATGGCCGTCTCCTGGTCGGACAGCTGCTTTGCATAGCGCTGCACCTGATCCTGCTGTGCGGCGATGTTCGACAGGCTCCCTATGTTCTCGCGCAGACGCTTCTGGTCCTGCGCGATCTCGGCCAACTGGCGGTCGATCGACGCCAGATCCGTTCCGGTCTGGGCGATCGCCTGTTTCCGGGCGGCGATATCCTCCAGCGCGCGGCGTCCCGCGTCGCTGATTTTCCCGCGCTGGTAGATCAGCAGCGCGTCCGGCGTCAGACTGGACACCTGATGGGTCGTTGTTAGAAGGGCTTCCTCCGTCACCACGAACTTCTCGTCCGACTTCGCTTTTAAGGCGATCTCGAAGCGCCGGGCGGTGGTAGTGGTTTCCGTGGGCTGCGCGCTGGTGATCTTCGTACTGGTCCGCAGCGGATGTTCAATGATCAGCCGCTTGTCCTTTGCATCGACGTTCTTGATCGTGTAGGTGGTCGTCATCTTCAGCGCGGAGCGAACCGTAAGGACGCCCCGGTTCAAACGCACCTCCTGCGCTACTTCGCGCTCAGACTCGACGCGGTTTTCGATCCGCGTGCCCTGGTCGATGGCAAAGCCCACTAGACGCTTGTCGCCCTGCTTCACCACGTCCACCAGAGCCTCGCCCGCGTACGATCCGTCGTCGAAGACAGTGACCGGTCCGGCGTCCAACGTCTTCCCGGTGGAGTTCGTCAGCTCCGCCGCGTTCATGGGATGGACGCCAGAGGTCCAGATCAGCAGCTTGCGCGCGCCCACCTTCGTCTGAAGAAAGGGAAGCATCGCCGATTCGTTCTTTTTCACGGTGACCGGCGAACCGAACCGGTATTCGAAAAGCTCACCGGCTTCGCGGGTTTGAATGTCGTTGGGGATGCTTGAGGGAGCGGTCTCCATGGCCATCACGCGGCTTTCGCTTACGCCGCCGCCAACACCTCCCGGTACGCCGCCGGCGATCCCGCCGATGACGCCTCCGCTACCGGCGCCGATGTTACCTCCGAACCGCCGCGGAACTGCCGCCACAACATCCTGATCGTCCACCGTCTGCCGCGTAACGTAGCGCGGCGAATAAAGCTGGCTGATGAACGACACTGGGCGGCCGCTGACCAGCGCCAGCCGTACGCCGGTCCAATCCTCGCCGGTCATGTTGTCGACGATGGCCCAGCCTTCCAGCGTCGCGGCTCCGGCGGCGTCGAACAACAGGCGGTAGGTCGATTTCCAGATCGGCGCGGGGATCAGGTAGGACACGCTAAGCGTGCGGGCCCGGTCGTTGGACGAATCCAGGTAGACGCTCTTTTTCTCCTGCGACCGCGATGCGGTTAGGGCGGCCAGATATTCAGTCAACTGCCGCTGCAATTCCGGGTCGGTGAACTTCAGGCTGGTGACGCCTTCAAGGTCGATCGTGCGCAGAACCCCATCGCCGGTAAGCAGCAATAACTGTTCTTTATCGGTCCCGTTGGCGCCCTTCAACTCGCGACCGCCGGTTACCACCCCGGCAACCACGCCGGACCCCATCTGAACCTCGACTGTAGCGCCCTTCATTTGATCCAGCAGCGCGGAGAGCGCCTGTCCCTCCCCAAGATGGAACGGATAGGCGGCGAGCTTCTTTTCAACCGGTTCCGCCGAGTCGTACCGGATGCCGTTGACCGTGCCTCCGGAAGCGTCGCGAACGGTAAGCGACTTCAAAACATCGTTCATCTCGGACGACTGAAAGTCCAGCCGGGCGGAGGCGCCGGCGGGCAGCGCGCCGCCGCGTTCGATATAGCCGACGCCGTTCTTGTAAAGGATTACTTCCCGGACGGGAAGGTCGGCCGCAAGGCTCGAAAGCATCGATCCGCTGACGATAAGACCCAATAGGGCGGAGGTCCTGGGCGTTCTTCTCATGGAACTATGGACTCATTCTTCCATGCGCGGGTTCCCGGCGGCTTGACAGGCCGGGGCGGGGCAGTCAGACTTTGAATAAGACCCGCGGGTGAGTTGAGCTACGCGTCCGGCAACGAACAGCAGCGGCTATAAACAACATGTCCCCACACCAACTTCGCTTTGCGGCGCTCTTTTTGCTGCCTGCTGCCATCGTTTCCGGCCAGCAGTTTGACCCCTTGACGATTTTCGGCGGACCTTCCGTGCTCGGACGGGCTTATGGGGCGGGCGCGGCGCGGCGCAGTACGCTGGTGGCGTTCCGGCCCTTCGTCAGCCTGCGGGCGATTTTCGACGATTCCTACACCAGCACCAACCTGGACGAAAACGGCGAGCCCATCACGCGCGATTTGTCCGGCTATCTGATTTCCGGCGGCGTCTATGGGCAGAAGACGTGGCGGCGGTCGCAGCTTTCAATGGGACTGCTTGGCGGGTACCGCAACTATACGACGCGCTTCAATACCTCAAACGGATGGAATGCGCGGGCGTTGCTGGGGTATTCGCACCAGGTGGGCAAGCGGGCGTTGTTCCGGTCCACGAATGTTTTTGGCACCATCGACCGCAGCTTCGGATATGGCTTGGGATTTAATTCACCGCTTCAGGAACTCGATCCCGCGTTTGAGTCCGATCCAGACGACGAGATCTACGACAGCCGGGTCACCTTTTTCTCCAACAGCAACTCACTCTCCTACACCTTTTCGCCCCGATGGTCCGGCTCAATGAACGGCGGAGTTTTCGCGAACAAGCGGACCCGGGGGCTGATCAGCGCGCGCGGCACCAACGCGTCGGGCGACATCGCCTACCGGGTCACCAGACGGCAGACCATCTCCGTCAGCTATGGATACAACCAGTTCAATTTCTCCGACCGGTATGGCAACTCGTTCATGCAGTTGATGGGGGTGGGCTATGCGTGGGAGATGGGCGACGGCTGGGTGGTGAACTTGCGCGCGCTGGGCTACCGGCTGGAGAACGAGGGCCTGCAACGCGTGACCATATCGCCGGAAATCGCGGCCATCATCGGGCAGGGAACGGGCTTAGAGACCTTCTACCGTCTGAACTATTTCCCCGGCTTTATGGGATCGTTGAGCAAGTCGTTCCGTACAATGACCGCGGGCGTGACGGCAGCCAACACGGTGAGGCCCGGTAACGGCATCTACCTGACCTCCCGCACAACGCGTTTGAGCGGATACTACTCCTACACCGGCATTCGCCACTGGAACTTCCACGCGCGCATGGGGACCTTCCGGCGGGCAAACCTGCTGCGCTTTTCCGGCAACATCCGCAACATCTACGGTGGCGCGGGAGTGGGATACCAGTTGGGGCCGGGGCTGCAACTTTCGGCCAACGCGATCTATCGAACGTTGAGTTCGACAACTCCCGATAACGACTTTGTCCGGCGCGGCTGGCGCTATACCTTCGGAATCTCCTATTCGCCCGGAGATATACCGCTGGCGCTTTTCTGACCTTAACGTGAACCCCAGCAAACCCGCCACTGTACTGATCGTCGAAGATCAGGACAGGATACGTGTGCTGCTGGCCGAGTTTCTTTCGCACGAGGGCTTTCACGTTCTGGAGTGCCCCGGCGGAGAGTCCGCCACCGCCGCCCTACTATCGACCCCGGAGATCGCAGCCGTGATTCTCGACTGGCTGCTTTCCGGAACTCCGGCGCTCGACGTCCTGCGGCAGATCATGGGCCATCCGTCCCGTCCCGGATGCGTAATTATCAGCGGATACCGCCTGGACAATTCCATCCTCCCGGAACTGGCTGAAGATCGCGTGACGTTCCTCGAGAAGCCTTTTACCGCGGAGATGATCCGCGAAGCGTTATCGCGCCTGGGCGTGACGACCTAGGGCTGGACCAGCGACGCCAGGCGGCCCGCGAAATTCTCACCCGACTCCGACCACAACCTGCGGTTCGCGACGGGAAGGGACGAATCCAAGTCTTTCATGAGACGCAGCAGGCTTCGGATATTTTCCTGGGCGTAGCGGAACGATTCGGGAGATTCCGTCTCCGGAATGAATGGAGATTCCGTTCCAAACTCAATCCGCAGATCCTCGCCGCCTTCCCTTTCGTACTCCAGCCCGAACGCGGAGATTGCCACTCCCACTGGCGACAGCTTCCATATCTCGCCATCGCGGATGAGAAGGTCCCAGGCGCCTTCCACCTCGACCGAGGCATCAGCAAGAGAAAAACCCGAGGCGGACTCGCCGACCTGTTCCAACGCGTTTGGGCCGACGAAACTTTCCTCCAGGATTGGCGCCTCCGACGGCGATACCGCCCGCACGGTCAACGACACCTGCGGCATCAGGCGGGAGAACGGGAAGGTCGCCAGCAGGCGCATCATGCGCGGCAGCATCGTCTCCGGCTGAGGGTCCTTCCACCACAGCGACAGATAAAGGCGGTCCGTCATCGCCTAATTCCAGAAGACGCTTTTCATCTTCGCGAGCGACGTAGCCAGGTCTTCAGGCAACACGCGAGTCTCGCCTATCGACGTCAAAAAGCTGGCGTCGCCCGGCCAGCGCGGAAGCACGTGCAGATGGATGTGTGCGGCGACACCGGCTCCGGCGCACTCGCCGATATTCCATCCGAGGTTTAGGCCGGGGCAGCGGTATAACTCTCGGAGATTGATCTCCGCGCGCCGCGCCAGCCGCATCGTCTCCGCCAGAATCGCGTCTGAGCATTGTTCCAACGTGGCCACATGGGCATACGGAACGATCATCAGATGGCCGGAGGTGTATGGAAACTGGTTCAGGACGACGAAGGTGTGGCGGCCGCGGAAGACAATGCCGGCAGTGTCATCCTCGCTGGTCGAACCGATCTCGCAGAAAACGCAGCGTCCCGAATCCGCCGGCGCGGTCTGGCCGGTGACGTAAGCGTACCGCCATGGGCTCCAGAGAAAGTCCACGTTCCTTTAGCCGACGAGGGTTCCGGGCGGCGGCGTTCCGGTTTCGGGCGGCTGCTCTCCATCGCCGTGATTCACCAGGTCCTTCAGCTCTTTGCTGGGCTTAAAGAACGGTATCCGTTTGGCGGGTACATCAACGCGCGAACCGGTCTTCGGATTTCTGCCGATCCTGGCCTGCCGCTGGCGTGTCCGGAAGCTGCCGAATCCGCGGATCTCGATTTTGTCGCCACTGCGCAGGCTTTTGACCACACTGTCAAAAATCGCTTCGACGATCACCTCCGAGTCCTTGCGCGTCATTTCGACGACGCGGGACACTTCCTCAATCAGGTCGGCTTTTGTCATGAATTCCTCAACTGTCTCTTAAGACTATCCGGTTTTCAGGTTTCAGTCGGCTCGTCTGGTTCTAAGCCAACCACATCGTCCAAGCCCGACGTGGCCGCTTCGGCCTGTTTCCGGTAAAGCTGCAACCGCGACCGCTCTTCGTCGTCTGCGACTGCAGCCAAGCTAAGGCCAATACGTTTGTCGGCCTCGTTCATTCTTATTATCTTAAAATCAAGCTCTTCGCCGATGGGTAGTGGGGACTGGCCGGGGGAACGGCCCGCACCCGGAATTTCGGAATTGTGGCAAAGCCCCTCAACACCAGGGGCGAGTTCGACGAATACGCCGAACTGCGCGGCACGCTTCACTTTCCCGCGGACGGTGTCATTCACCATATGGTCGGTGAAGAACGACTCCCAGGCGTCGGGTTGTAACTGTTTGATTCCTAAAGAGAGCCGGCGCGCCTTTGTCTCTATCGCGAGGATCGCGGCCTGCACAACCTGACCCTTGCGAACAAGCTCCGACGGATGCTTGATCCTCTTGGTCCACGAGAAATCGGAAATGTGAACTAAGCCGTCAATACCCTCTTCAATCTCAATAAACGCGCCGAAATCGGTCAGCTTCCGTACGCGGCCTTCAACGACAGATCCGACGCTGTAGCGGTCGGCAACGGTGGTCCAGGGGTCTGCCTCCAACTGCTTGATGCCGAGTGAAACCCGCCGCTCGTCCGGCTTCAGATCGAGGACCACCGCCTCCACCTGATCACCCGCCTTCACCACTTTGGACGGATGCTTCATCCGGCGGCTCCAGGTCATTTCGGAGATGTGGATCAGCCCCTCGACGCCGGGCTCAAGTTCAACAAACGCGCCGTAATCGGTGATGCTGACAACGCGGCCGATTACGGTTTCGCCCAATGGATACCGTTCCGAGATGCTCGCCCACGGGTCGGGCATCAACTGCTTCACACCCAGCGAAATTCGCTGCTTCTCGCGATCGAACTTCAGTACTTTGACGGTGATGGTGTCGCCGGGCTGAAGCATTTCCGACGGATGCCCAACGCGTCCGTGAGACAAATCGCTTACATGAAGCAGGCCGTCGATTCCGCCGAGGTCGACAAAGGCTCCATAGTCGGTAAGGTTCTTGACGACGCCCGTCACTTCCGCGCCTTCGTAGATTGACTCCAGCACCGCCGCCTGGCGTGCCTGTTCCTCTTCTTCGACGGCCAGTTTGCGCGAAACCACTAGATTGCCGCGCCGGCGGTTTACTTTCAGAACGCGAACGGGTACATCCTGGCCGATCCAACTGTCAAGGTGATGCACGGGCCGCACGTCGACGTGGGAAAGCGGCATGAAGGCTTCGGTGCCGACATCCACCAGCAATCCGCCGCGGGTGCGTGACAACACCTTGCCGGAGACGGAGAGGTTTTCGCGATTCGCCTGTTCCAGCGTGTCCCAGATTCGCATCCGCGCGGCGCGCGTGTGGGAGAGGCCGATAAAGCCTTGCGGGATTCCCGGGGCGGACCGGTCGATGATCACATCGATGGCGTCACCCGCCTGAAACATTACGGCGCCCTCGGCGGAGGTGACTTCTGCGATGGGGACTGCGCCTTCGGACTTCAGCCCTACATCGACGATCAGCTCTGTTGCGGTGACGGAAAGAACGTGTCCGTGAAGGACCTCGCCTTCCTGCACGGGCTCCAGATGGCCGAAGTCGTCTCGATGATGTTCGTAGTCCTCCATCGCCTCGGCGAAGGAGAAGTCCTCAGAGTCAGGACCCGCTTGTTCAGCGGGCGGTGTGGGCGTGTTCGGGTCGCCCTCTTGCTCTGTGGGGGAAGGGTTTGGAATTCCCGGCATCCGTTCGTTGGGTCGGGTGGACATGAAGCACTCTCCGAATTACGGCCAGCCTTTTGGGCATCGATCCGGGCGTAACCAGCGACTGGGCGGGAGGCATTAATGGCCAGGTCTGCGCGTCCGGAAAGGCGGGTAGACGACAACCCATTTGGAATGACAGTACGTCCGAACTATAGCAAAAGGAGAGGGGTGGAAGTCAATTGGGGGGTAGCGGTGCTAGTTGGGTCCGCGTGCGATTTCCAGCGGCGGCGGCGTCGCGAAAGCGTGCGCGACACTATTTCAGCACTTCGTTGATCTCGATGTCACGCTTAAGAACGTCGGTTAGAAGCTGTGACAAGCCCACACCTTTCCTTTCAGCTTTATCGGAGAAGTATTGCCAGACGCTTCTCTCGATGGACGTAGGCAGGAAGACGGCCGCCCCTGCAGAAATGTGGTGAAGTCCGCGCTCTGCGTTGCCGAAATCGATTTCAACCGGCATTTCTTCGTCGAGGCGGTCGTCTGTCATTGGCCCTCCGTGTAGCTGCGAATCTCCGTAGCGGTTGCCCGGCGCGCAGTTATCAAACGAATTTTTGTGAGACCGGCTCCGGCGTCCGTCCAAAGGTAAGCAACGGAGATCATCGCTCCAGTGTTCGCCAGTCCGATCGAAAACCAGCGCTCTTCCGCCTCGCTATGAGTTGTGTCGGCAAGAGTGAGAATTGGTGGATCGCCAAAGATCGACGATGCAACCTCGAAGGCGATGCCGTGTTTGCGAAGGTCAGCCGCAGCCTTTGCCTCATCCCATTCGAATTGGAACTCGTGCCCATCCAAACCGGCTCCCTCAAGCCAATGCTACAACCCCTTCGCCAGCGGCGGACGGGCGGCGCGCCATCCGGCGTGCAACTGCTCCGTCAGCTTCGCCACCAGCGACCCATTCTCCGGCTTTCCCGCGACGTTGGCGGACTCGTTCGGATCTTTCCGATAGTCGTACAGCTCAACCTCGCGGAACTTACCGGGTTCATCCGGCAGCCACTCCGTCAGCCGGTACCGTTCGGTACGGATCGAATGTCCCATCACCGGACCGACTCCGGCGACATTGCGCGGGTACTGGCTGAAGGCCGCCGGTTTCCAACGCCTGCCGGGATCGTTCAAAAGCGGCGCGAAGCTTGTTCCTTCCAGTCCCTCCGCCGCCTGTACGCCGCAGAGTTCGCACAGCGACGGGTAGATGTCCACAAACTCGGTCAGTGCCGAGGTGCCGGCGCCGCGCTTCTTCTGGCCGGGCGCGCTAACGACCAGCGGAACATGAACGGCCTTCTCGAAATTGGAGTGCTTGTTCCACAGGCCGTGATCGCCGAGGTGATAGCCGTGGTCTCCCCATAAAACGACTACCGTGTTTTCCCGCAGTCCCAGCCGGTCCAGTTCTCCGATCACGCGACCGATTTGCGCGTCGGTGTAGGAAGCCGATGCGAAGTAGGCTCGCACCAGATCGAGCCGCTTCTCCTCGGAGATCTCTCCCTTCTGCGGAATGTCGTTGTAGTTCCGCAGTTCGCCGGAGTTGTGCAGGGCGACGGGCGGCACGTTCGCCGGAGCTTCGGGATAATCGACTGCCTCGACCTTGTCGCGGGGATACAGATCGAAGTACCGCTTCGGGGCGATGAACGGCAAGTGAGGCTTGAGAAAACCGACCGCCAAAAAGAACGGCCCATCCTTCAAGCTCCGCAAAGCGCCGATCGCGGTGGCGGCGGTCTTACCGTCGTTGAGATCGTCGTCTCCAACATCCGGCGCGGCCCAGGAAGGGCCTCGCGCCGAGCGGGGCGCACCGCCCGCAGTCTGCTTCATATTCATCGCGGCCAGCTCGCGATCGCGCTCGGCATTGCGCTCGGCGTTGGCCGGCGTATTCCACGCGGGACGATTGGGGCCGGGAACCCATGAGGGGATGCTCCAGGAGCGCGAGTCGTCCAGGCCCCCGTGGTAGATCTTGCCCAGTCCGGTGGTGGCGTAGCCGGACTCGCGAAAGCGCTGAGGCAGAGTGACAACCTCCGGCAGATTCTTGCGGAAGTGAGTCTGCAACTCGTACACCTTCGTGGTGTCGGGCCGCAGTCCGGTGAGTAGCGAGGTTCGTGAAGGACTGCATACCGCCTGCTGGCAATAGGCTCGCGTGAACACGGTCCCTTGCCGCGCCAACGCGTCGATGTTGGGGGATTTAATGTTCGGACTTCCGTAGCAGCCGAGGTCCGGGCGCAGGTCGTCCACGGCGATAAAGAGAACGTTGGGGCGCGGCTTGCGCGCTTGCGACGCGGCAACGGCGGGCAGTCCCAGCATCCCGGCGGTGAACGAACGTCTCGATGTCATGGCCGCAATCCTATCTCAACTCGACTAACTTCAGGGGTACCACCGCTAGGAAATGAGACTCTGCCTATATGGCTTCGTCGTGTCACCCGCGCCGGATCTTTCTGGCGAGTCTGGGAGGCGCTCTCCTTCCGGCCCAGCCACAGCCGCCCGAGCTGGATCTCTTCTTCGGCGCGTTCAGCAGCGAGCCGAAGGACAGCCGCGCCTCGCTGAAGGAGCTTGGCAAGTCCTGGCGAAATTCGTACGCCATCATGCTTCGGGAGATGCTGCGCATCCACGTGGCCTACGCCGGGCCCATCCATCCGCGCAACCCGACGCTGCCGCCTCCGACCAGGAGTCGCCGGACGTCAATCGGGGGTATCAATCCGCGCGCAGGGCTTCAACCGGATTTACACGTGTCACTCGACGTGCTGGCAGGTAGCTGGCAACCGCCGCCGCCGTGAGCAACCCGGCTGCCACCACTGCTTAGGTAAGAGGATCGATGGGATCGATTTGAAACAGCAGCGTGGACATCAGGCGCGAAAGCGCGGCCGCAGCTGTCAGGCCAGCCGCCGCCCCAATGCCTCCCCAGAACAGGCCATTGCGGACGAACATCATCTTCAGCTCTCTCTGTTGCGCGCCCAGCGCCATGCGGATGCCGATCTCCCGCGTTCGCTGCGCGACGGCGTAGGAGATAACCGCGTAGATGCCAACCAGCGCCAGCAGGAGGGCCATGCCGCCGCTGATCGCCAACAGCACCAAGGTAAATGCGGTGCGCGACATGGACTTGTCGTAGACCTGCTTCAGCGTCTGCATCTCGGTGATCGCCAGGCTGCCGTTTACCGCCCACACGGTCTGCCGGATCTCGTTGGCGAGGCTCTCCGATCCCGCGCGTTGGCCACGCACGATGAACGTCATCGAGTTTGACGACCGCAGCGGCCAATAGACCGCCGAAGGGGCATTCTTGTCCACACCGTCGTGCCGGATGTCGCCCGCCACGCCGATGACTTCGCTCCACGAATCGGTCGGCTTCGAGCGGATCTGTTTCCCAATCGCCGCTTCGGCCGATCCCCAATACTCACGCGCGAAATTCTCGCCGATGATGACGACGTGTCGCTTCTCGTGAATATCGGTCCAGGTGTACTCGCGGCCGGCGCTGAGCGTCGCGCCGAGAACGTCAAACGTTCCGGGCGCAACCGTGAAGAAACGCCGCAGCGGAGGAATCTGGTTCACCGCGTAGGTATGATCGCTGGCGATGATGGGGTCTTGTGACTGGACGTTCGTCATCGGTAGACCGCCGATGAGGCTGGCTTTTTCCACTCCCGGAATGTTCGCCAGCCGGTTAACCAGGTTCTGCTGCATTTGTAGGAGTTGAGGAGCCTCGCGCGCCGCGTCCGGTGGAATCGAAATACGCAAGGCCTGTAGAGATTCCGCGCCATCAAACCCGGGGTGGACTCGCTTCATGGACTGGAATGTCCGGATCATCAAGCCGGAACCGATCAGCAGCACCAGCGCAAGCGCAACCTGAACGACGGTAAGCGCGTTGCGGGTGATGTTGCGTTCGCGGCTCGTACTAGCATTGCGGCCGCCCGCCCGTAGCGCGGAAGCCAGCCGCACGCCGCCGTGTTTCAGCACGGGGATGACGCCCAAAGCCAGCCCGGCCACCACGGAAATCGCCAGCGTGAACAGCAGCGCCGTTGAGTCGACGGAAATTTGCTCGAACCTCGGCAGCCGCGCCGGGGTCATGGCGAGAACCAGCTTCACCATGGCGACGGCGAACACGGCGCCAAGCGCCCCTCCAATCAACGCCAGCGTTAGACTTTCGACGATCAACTCGCGCGCGATGCGGACACGGCTTGCGCCAAGCGCCGCGCGGACGGCCAACTCCTGTGCCCGGCCTTCCGTGCGAACCAGCAGCAGGTTGGCGACATTGGCGCAGGCAATTAGCAGAACCATTCCGATTGTCGCCATCACCACCCACAGGCTTTTGCCGATGTCCCCCAGCAGATCGTCCTTCAGCAGGCGGACGTTCGGACCCAAACGGGCGTCCTCCATCATCTGGATACTCATTCCCTTCGACGGTGGAAAATTGCGCATTTCGATTCCGATCATGCGCGCCACATCGGTGTTGGCTTGCTGAAGACTTACGCCGGGATGTAACCGGGCGGCGGCCTGAAAGCCATAGCCTGCCAGCCGGACGTTCGCGCGATCAAACCGAAGCGGGACGACGATATCGTGCGGCATGTCCATAAACCAGAACCCCTCCGGCAGAACGCCAATGATCTCGACAGCCGCGCCATCGGCCCTGATCCGGCGGCCGATGACTTTGGGGTCGCCCCCGAACCGGCGCTGCCAGTAGCCATAGCCGATCATGGCAACGTCGGGACTGCCGGTTTGATGGTCTTTTTCGGTAAGTTCGCGGCCATGCACCGGATGCACGCCAAGCATGGGAAGAAGCCGGAAGGTGGCGGACAGCCCTTCGATACGCTCGGGCTCCGCGAACTCGGTAACTGTCACAGACCGGCCGCTCCAGATGGCTACGTCGGCGAATGTCTTGGACTCTTCCCGGTACGTGATGTAGTCCGCGATGGAGGCGCTAAGGTCCTTGATGTTGACGCCTGGGGCGGTCTGCCACACGCCGACAAGCCGGTCCGGCTGGGGGAAGGGAAGCGGCTTCAGCAGCACGCTGTTGATGACGCTGAAGATCGCCGTGTTCGCGCCGATCCCCAGTGCCAGCGTGACGAGGGTGGCCAGCGTGAAGATGGGCGTGCGCACCAACCGGCGGATCGTGTGCCTTGCGTCGCGAATCAGGTCGTGCATGCGCGGTTCCTCCCGAAGAGCGTAGTACGCATTAGCTCCCGATAAGTTCCAAGGGGGAGCCGGGCAACGAATGAGACTCTGATCTTATGGCGTTCCCACATCCAGCCCGTCGCGCCTTTCTGGCGAGTGTGGCAGGAGCCACGGCTGTGCCCGCGCAATCGCCGCCCCCGGAACTCGACTTGTTCTTCGGCGCGTTCAGCAGCGACGGACGCGAAAGCCGCGGCGCGCTGAAGGACCTCGCCAAGGGATGGCGAAACTCCTACGCGATCATGCTGCTGGAGATGCTGCGCATCCACGTGGCCTACGCCGGGCCCACTCCATCCGCGCAGCCCGACGCTGCCGCCTCCCATCAGGAGTCGCTGCGAGCGCGCATCCGGGACTTTCTGATCGAACGGACTAGTAAGAATTTTCGTTACGACTTGTCGGCTTGGAGCCGCTGGTGCTGGTCTCTTCCCTATGACCCGCATCCGCGCTACGCAGAATTCAAGGGCCTGCTGTACGCCAACATCGACCCGCGAATGCGGGAATTTTTCCCGCCGGGGGTGAAATCGAAGATCCGTCTCGATCAGATCGAGTGGGGCGGGGTGCGGGTAAATGGGATCCCGCCCTTAGTGAATCCGGCGATGATCCCGGCGGACGATGCGGCGTACCTGAAGGATTCGCACGTTGTCTTCGGGATCGAAGCGGGCGGGGAGGCGAAGGCTTACCCGAAGCGCATTCTCGCCTGGCACGAGATGGCGCGGGACCGCGTGGGTGGCGTGGATCTCACCATCGTCTACTGCACACTATGCGGCACGGTGATTCCCTATCTGTCGGCCATCAACGGGCGGGCCTTCGCGTTCGGCACCAGCGGACTTCTGTACGAGTCCAGCAAGCTGATGTTCGACGAGGGGACTAAGTCTTTGTGGCCGACGCTGCAGGGCACGCCGGCGGTGGGCGAGCTTGCCGGCTCCGGCCTTCAATTAAAGTTCGCGCCGGTAGTAACAACCACCTGGGGCGAGTGGCGCGCCCAGTTTCCGAAGACTCTCGTGCTTTCGCCCGACACCGGGCACAAGCGCGACTATTCCGAAGGCGCGGCTTACCGCAGTTACTTCGGTACGGACGAGTTGATGTTCGCCGTCTCCAAGCGCGACTCCCGCTTGAAGAATAAGGACGAGGTTCTTGTCATTCGCCTGGAAGGAAAAAGGCCGCTGGCGATTGCAGTGCGCTTACTCGAACGCCGTCCGGAATTCGAGGTCGCCCATGAGGGAGTCGATCTTACGGTCCGAACCGGGGAAGGGGGCTCCAATCGCGTGTATGCTGGAGACCGGCGGATTCCCGCGCACCGTGCATTCTGGTTCGGCTGGTATGCGCAGTTTCCGGATACGGTACTGGTGAAGTAGCCGCGTTTTTGAGCGTAGGAGGTTTCCGTGAAGAATTACTGTCTGGCTGCCGTGTGCCTGCTGACGTGGGCCTGTTCAAAAGGCAGCGCGCCAGTCGTGGATAAAGCGGCGGCCGAACCTGCCACAGAGTCGTCCACCGGAACAACGGAAGCGGTACAGGACGATAGTCCACCCATCCTTCGCATTCCATTCAAGGGCGACCTTGACGAGATGGCCAAGCGCCGCGTGGTCCGCGTGCTGCTGCCGTTCCGGCGTCCCGAGTTCTTCTACGTCGATGGCCGGCCGGCGGGGATTCTATATGAGGCGTTTCAAGAGTTGGAAAAGGCGGTGAACGCGAAGTATAAGACCACCGCTGCGAACCGCATCGTGGTGGCTCCGCTGCCGACGCCGCAAGACAAGGTTCGGGAGCGCATGGAAAAAGGCCTCGGTGACATCGCCGCGTTCGCAATCTCGATCACGGATCAGACAAAAGCGATTGCCGACTTCACCATTCCCACCCAAACCGGTTTGAAGATCATCGTCGTGACGGGCCCGGGCGCGCCAGAGTTGAAGACGCTTGCGGATCTTAGCGGAAAAGAAGTCTGGGTGAACGCCGCCTCGCGCTTAAAAAATGACTTTGACGCGCTGAACGCCAAGCTAAAGGCCCAAGGCAAGGCTCCCGCAAAGATGCTAGAGGCGGACCCGGTTCTGGAGCCGGGCGACGTGATGGAGATGGTGAACGGTGGCACCTATCCAATCGCGCTGATCTCCAGCCAGCAAGCGGAGTTTTGGGGCCAGATTTTCGACAAAGTGAAGGCGAGACCGGATCTGGCCGTGGCCGAAGATGTCGAACTGGGGTGGGCCATCCAGAAAAAGACGCCTCAACTGAAAGCGTTTCTCGACGACTTCCTCACTACGCACGGAGTGGGAACATCTTTCGGAAACACCGTGATGCGGCGGTATCTGAAGAACGTCAAGTATGTCGCCAACGCGACTGAAGCGAACGAGATGAAGAAGTTTCAGGAAACGGCGCCAATCTTTAAGAAGTACTCCTTGCAGTACGATCTCGACTACCTGATGCTGGTGGCGCAGGGCTATCAGGAGTCGCGGCTGGACCAGAAGGCAAAGAGCTCGGTCGGCGCAGTGGGAATCATGCAAGTGATGCCGGCGACGGCTGCCAGTTCTCCCGTGAACATTCCCGACATTCACAAGGAAGAAAACAACATTCACGCCGGCGTGCGGTTGATGCATTTCCTGGTGGAGAAAAACTTCAATGAGCCGGACGTCAAGATGGTGGACCGCACACTGTTCGCCTTTGCCGCCTACAACGCCGGTCCGGCGAAGATTCGCCGCTGCCGCGCGCTAGCGAAAGAAATGGGCTACGACCCCAACAAGTGGTTCGGCAATGTCGAAGTGGCTGTCGCCAAGGTGGTGGGACGCGAGACCACCCAGTACGTAGCAAACATCTACAAATACTACGTGGCGTACGGAATGGCCAGGAGCACGTACGCTCGACGGGAAGACGCCGTGAAAAAGGCAAACGAGGCGGCTGGAGCGCGCTGAACCGGAAGTGGATAGACTGGGAAGGAGCCGTGATTTGACCTTGTCGACGAATCCTCGTTTCCTACAGCGCCGAAAGATTCAGGTGCTTGTGCCGCTAGGGCTCGCCCTGCTGGGAGTAGCGGGCGCACGCAATCCGCTGGACGGAGCGCCTCCGGCAGAGCCCGAATCCACCGCCACCTTCCGCCAGTATTGCTTTCAGTGCCACGGAGGCAAGATGTCGATGGCCGGCATCAACCTCGAAAAACTTCTGGAGAGTGGTTCGCCGGGAGAGCATTTCCAGCAATGGCGGCGCGTGTCGGAAGTTCTGGAAGGAAAGCGCATGCCTCCAAAGGGTCTGCCGCAGCTTCCGGACGAAACCCGGATGCAGGCCATGTCCTGGATCGACGGCGAAATCGAAAGCTTCGTCAAGAAACATGAAGGGGACCCGGGCCGCGTAACGGTCCGCCGTCTAACCAGCGGCGAGTACGGATACGCTATCCAGGATCTGACGGGCCTTGACCTGAACACGGGCATCGATTCGTCCAGCGATTCGGTCGGCGGCGAAGGCTTTGCAAATTTTGGCGACGTGCAGTTCATGCAGGACGCCAATTTGGAGCGCTATCTGGAGTCGGCCAAACTGATTGCCAATCACGCCGTCATCGGATCGGGTCCGCTGACTTTCTACTCCGACCCCGGCAAGACCGGATTCGAGCTGTCGGCGATTGCGCGCATCCGCGACGTTTATTCGACGTACGGCTTCCGCACTGTATCGGGCGAGGGCGGACGGCCCTTCGGGCTGGACAAATACGGAAGGTCGCTATTTGCCGCGTGGAGCTTCCGCCACCGTGCGGCCCTGGGCCAACCCAACGTGACGTTGAAAGAGTTGGCAGTCCGCGAAGGCATCACTCTTCGCTTGACCGAACACGTTTGGGGCGTGGTGAATCGCACGGACCTTGGATTCCCGTCGTCTGAAGTGGCAGCGCGATGGAAGGCGCTACCGGCTCCGTCGGGAGACGCGCAGGCTTCCGCCGCTTCGGCAAGAGCCGCCTGCGGCGAGATCCAGAACTTCATTGTCACGTGGCCCAGTTGGTTGTTCGCGAGGGGCGATGTGGCGGCGGGTGGCGCGGGCGACGAGAGTCCGCTGGAGTTTAGCGATCGCACGCTGAAAGCGTCCACTCCGCACCGGTTCCAGTTTTTCCGTGGAGGACAGTTTCAGGGAAGCGCCCGGTTTAAGCCTCCGGTTCCCGGACCCGTCAAATTGTTCGTCAATGTATCCGCGATCAATCCTGCTGCGAAGGGCAAGCAAGTTTTGATCTGGCGGAACCCGACTGTGGGCATCCGTCCCTATGTCGCGCCGAAACCCAGAGGAACTGCCACCGCGACACCTGGCGCTGCGGCTGCCGATGCAGGCACGGCTGACGTCGCTGCGGCTGTACAGGGTTCGCGCCGTTTCCGCCTGCCGCCGGGCCCCCGCGTTCCGCTGCGCTCTGTAGTGTCGGACGAGACCGCCAAACAGTTGAACTTCGGGTCGAGCCCGGACGGCGCGGTGATCGGTCCGGACGATTTCGCGACGGAATCTTCGTTCTCATTTGAGGTGCCGATTCCGGAAGGTCCGTACACCTTCGACCTTGAAGTGGACGCCGATCTTGGTCAGGACCGGGATCAAGTCTTCCGCGTGATGATCTCCGATAGGGAAGACGGCAAGACCCCGCGGGGCCGCCCGACGTGGGCGCTGATCGGCGACATGACCACTGGCGGATATAAGGAATTTCGCGGCGGCGTAATGGAGTTCGCCACCATTCTTCCCCCGAACTCACACGGCGAACCAACACCCGCCGACAAAGACCCGGTTCCCGAACCGTTCGACAACACTTACAACGTGCCGGAGCATGACGAGTTTGTCGTAAAGGTGAAATACATTCGCGACGACAAATTCGTTGTCGCCAATTTGCTGGACGAGCCGCAGCGGGTAAAGCTGAATTACGCCTGGAACGATCTCTACGCGTCGTTCGAGTACTTTGACAATTACCTGCGGCTGCTGGCGAAGAAATACAACGTGGATCTAAACGGCAAGGGAATCGCGGCGATGGACCCGGCCGCCGTCAAGACCCTGCCCCCTGCAATGCAGCCGTATGTCTCACCGCTCCGGCTGCACTACGACACCGTAATGAAGGCGCAGCAAGCGGGCCGCGCGCGCCACATAGAGGACTCCATCGCGTTTGCAAGCCGCGCCTGGAGACGTCCGCTTCGGGCGAGCGAGAAGACGGAGCTTCGCGGTTTCTATACCCGGACGCTGGCTTCCGAAAAGGATCATGCGAAGGCGATTCGCGCCACTCTGGCGCGCGTCCTGGTTTCGCCTCAGTTTCTTTACCGGCTGGAGCCGGTCTCGGCCACTGCAACCGCGTCCGCTCAACGGTTGACGGGTTGGGACGTGGCCAGCCGTCTGAGCTTCTTTCTCTGGTCTTCGATTCCGGATACCGAACTGCGCCGCGCCGCTGAGGCGGGCGAACTGACCGATCGGAAGAATCTTCAGGCACAGACGAAACGTATGCTGGCCGACCCCAAGGCCCGCCGCCTATCCACCGAGTTCTTCGGACAGTGGCTGGGCTTCTACCGCTTCGATCAATATCGCGGCGTCGATACGGCGCGTTTCCCCGAATTTACGAATGAAGTGAAGTCGTCGATGTACGACGAGGCGGTTTCTTTCTTTGAGCACATTGTCCGCAAGGACCGGCCCGTAGGCGAGATTCTCTTCGCCGACTACACCTTCCTGAATCAGCCGCTGGCGAAGCACTACGGGATATCGAAGGAAATCGCATCGAAGGATGAGCCGGAGATGGTGACCGGCGCGAATGCTCTTCATCGCGGCGGATTGCTGCGTCTGGGCGCGGTGTTGACCACAACGTCCGCTCCTCTGCGGACAAGTCCGGTGAAGCGCGGAGATTGGCTGCTGCGGCGCATCCTGGGAACGCCGGTTCCGCCGCCTCCCGCCGACGCCGGAACGCTGCCCGCCGATGACAAGAATTTCGGCGGACTCTCCGTCAAAGCGCGCCTGGAGGCGCATAAGCGGAACGCGACTTGCGCCACCTGCCATGTGCGCATCGACCCGCTGGGATTTCCATTGGAACACTACGATTCGATGGGCCGCTGGAGAGAGACTTACAGCGACGGCAAACCCGTCGACGATACCGGTACGCTCGCCGACAAGACGGACATCGACGGTGTAGAGGGTCTGATTGAGTATCTGCGCGGCAAGGACGATCAGGTCCGCCGCACACTGGCTTCGAAGCTTACCGGGTACGCCCTGGGGCGCACCATCCAGGCGTCGGACCTGCCGCTGATTGAGCGGATGGTGGCCGCTGGCGGCGAAGCGGAGTTTTCTACTTTGCTGGGTGAAATCGTAACCAGCCGTCAGTTCCGGTACCGTGCCGGACAGGAGGCGGTTACCCAGGACCGCCGGACAGCGTCAATACAGAAGCGGAGTTCCATCGCAGAATGACGAACAGACCGAACATGATCTCTCCACGGCAGGCCTCGCGCCGCCGGTTCCTTCGCGGCGCGGGTGTCGCGCTGACGCTCCCTTGGTTGGAGTCGCTTCCTCTACGGGCGGAGGAGACGCCGAAGACCGCGGCCAAGCCGCCGGTCCGTTTCGCCTGCGTCTATTTCTCAAATGGCGTGGAGCCCATTCATTGGTGGGCAAAGGGCGACGGGCCTTCGATGGAACTGGGCCCCGTGTTGCAGCCGATGATGCCCCATCGCGACGACCTGGTTTTCGTCCGTGGGCTTTACAACCATCAGGCTTTCATCTCCACAAGTCCGCACCTGGGACGCATGCCGAACATGCTGTCCGGCGCTACCGTTAGCCTGGATCCAAACGTGATCCGCGTCGGAACCACAATGGATCAGGTGATGGCGCGGGAGATCGGCGGGCAGACTGCGATCCCGAGTCTCGCTCTCGGCATCGAGCCGAATGAGCTTCGACTGGAAGACGGCCTGTCGATGATCTACGGGTCGGCAATCTCGTGGGCGACGCCCACCAAGCCGGCCACCAAGGAAATCTATCCGTCGCGCACGTTCGACATGCTATTGGGCGATGGAACCGGCCGAAAGCTCGATCGCAGCATTCTCGATGTGGTGTTGCAGGACACCCGCTCACTTCAGCCCAAGGTTTCGCCAACCGACCGCGTGAAGCTGGACGAGTATCTGGATTCGATCCGGTCGATCGAAACGCGAATTGAGCGCGCGTCGCGCGAGGAGCGGCTTGAGGGATGGCGTCCGACGCTGAAGCAGCCGAACATGCCGCGGCCGGCGGACGGAGTTCCGCAGAGCATTCCAGATCACATGAAGCTGATGCTGGACCTGACGGTGCTTGCATTCCAGATGGACAAGACGCGTATCGTCACGCTGATGTTGAATAACGATCTGTCGCAGATGAATTTCCGGTTTCTTGAGGGCGTCAGCGGCGCTCTTCACCTTGACTTGACTCACAACGGCAAAGCGGCTGCGGCCGAAGCCATGTACCTTGCGACGAACCAATTCCACATGCGCCAGTTCGCATACCTGGTCGATCGCATGAAGCAGATCGACGAAGGCGGCCAGTCCCTTCTGGACAACTCGCTTCTGATGGGCTGTTCGAATCTCTTCGATGGCGATGCCCATGGCGCGGATCAAATGCCGATCGTGCTGGCCGGCAAGGCCGGCGGCCAACTGAAAACCGGGCGCAACCTGGACTACCTGGAGCGCGGCAATGAAAACCGGCGCGCGTGCAGCCTCTATCTTTCAATGATGGACATGATGGGCGTCCGTGGCGACCGCTTCGGCGATGCCAGCGCTCGTCTGGTCGACCTGTAGACGGCGTATATCCCCATTCTCGCAGGGTCGTCGGTACAAAGCGTTCGGCCTTGCCGTCGGCCTGCGGAAGATCCACCGCTATCTTTTCGCAGCCAATCAGCCGCGCGCCTGAGCTTCGCGGCTGATTGACCGCGTGGGCTTAGCAGCAGGCCTTACTGCCGCAACAGGTTCCCGCACAACAAGTCCCGCGTGAATCACATGCCGGAGCCTGTGGTTGGTCCGTAAGCGCCATTTGGGCCGCTTCGCTCTCCAGCCGTGCGGCGAGCCACAGATTGCGGCCTCGGGAGCCGGGACTGTTCGGGTGCTTCATCTCCAGCGCAATGGCCGGCAGGCGGGTGGCCGCCTCGCGGTAGTGCCGCGCTTCGGCATATTTCGCGGCGGGGTCAGGGCGAAGTTCGCCGGCAGAGGCAGCGAGCCCCAAAGCCAGCGCGAGGGAAAGAATGGTTGGAATACGCATGACGATCTTAGTCTCCTAGTGACCTGAGTTGGACATGACAAGCACGAATACATCTCGCGCGCCGCATGAACTGGGACAAGACTTACGGCGAGGATCAGATCCGCAGAGCGCGGAGACGCAAGTAAAGACGCTCAGAGGAGGCGGGAATTTGGATCGGCGGTATTGAGCCGTCGATTCGGGAATGCAATCCAGGAAGGGAAACACTGAGTGCTGCGGCAGCCACGGACTGGCCAGCGGGTGGGGATTCGGCGTCAGCTTGCTCCGCTGACAGGACGCAAGTAACTACCGGAAACGACGGTCCGGGCTCAGCTGACTGGCAGTGACCGGCCGGTGGGCACGCCGCAGTTGGCAGCGGGCAGCGAAGCATGGCGCTTGCCCAGGTAACGCTCAACAGAATGGCGAGTACCGCTTTCACTACCTGTATTGACGGGCGCCACCGCGATTCGGTAGCGCGAACGCTGACTGCAATT
>JBGTFZ010000057.1:0-62601 GCA_041746955.1 Bryobacteraceae bacterium | reverse complement strand
AATCCATTCCTTTACTAAAAAATAAGATAGTCACAACTATAAGAAAAACAAAACCGCTCCACCGATATATAGTTTTCAATTTCATTTCACCTCTTTCACTTATTATTTTATTCTCCTTCAAGCTTATCTACTTCTTAATTCTTCTCTTAATAAGATTCATCTGTTGCGTTAAGTTTTAGTGATGTGCCGATCCTGTTTCGAGGTAAAGAAACGTTAAAAATTTACATATATTAACTAATTCAACACCATTACCAAAACTCCTTCTTATTGAACTAACCTGCGTAACCGGTCTCCCGAACGATAAGCAGCCGCCGCAACGGCTCATTATCCTTTCTCTCGTGAAATAACCTGTGCTGAAAAATGGTAAATAGCCATGATTCTCACCACAAAAAAACTGTTCGACCTTTAGCAGATAATGCTAGGTCGAACAGTTTCAATTACTCTTATAATAATTTCTCTCCGAATAGTGAACCGATAAGAGCTACAGCCACATCAGCAGTTTTATTTTTTTCATCTAATATTGGGTTTACTTCCACAAATTCAGCAGACGTAACCATATCCGATGTAAACAACATTTCCATTGCTAAATGACTTTCTCGGTAGCTAATACCACCTGGTACAGGCGTACCAACACCTGGTGTGTAAATTGGATCAATTCCATCTAAATCTAGAGATAAATGAAGACCATCGACATTGCGGTCTTTTAAGTATGACATCGCATTGTTCATAACTTCCGTCATCCCAAGCTTATCAATGTCATGCATCGTAAATACTTTAATCCCTTTTTCTTTAATTAATACACGTTCACCCGGATCGATTGAACGAGCACCAATAATGACTACATTTTCAGGTTTGATTTTTGGTGCAAATCCTCGGATGTTCACTAATTTCTCGTGACCCAATCCAATACTTACCGCAAGTGGCATGCCGTGAATATTTCCAGAAGGAGACGTTTCTCCCGTATTTAAGTCTGCATGTGCATCATACCAAATCACACCTAAGTTGTCATACCGATCGCCTAAACCAGCTAAAGTTCCAATCGCAATACTATGGTCGCCACCTAAAATAAGTGGGAATTGACCGTCTTCCATTACATCATGAATTTTAGTAGCTAACGCAGTACTTGCATCTGTTACTTCTTTTAAGTTTTTAAGGTTTGTATCTGGTGATGCCGTTTTTTCAGCAGCTGCAATTTGAATATTGCCTTCATCAGTTACCGTGTGTCCAATTTCCTCTAAACGCTCAACTACTCCCGCGTAACGTATTGCGCTTGGCCCCATATCTACTCCGCGACGATTTTGACCTAAATCCATTGGTACACCTATTAAAGATATATTTAATTTATTCATCATTTTATACCTCCCCATTTCATTAAGTCTATTGTAAAACGGGAAGGGGTGTTGGCTCAACCTAACATTATTTCGTATAAATATTCATTCTCTCTTCCAGTCTCTTTTTAACAAGTTCCCATTCACTTTCAATAATTGAGTACACCACTGCATTCCGCGGTTTTCCAGTCGAGCGTATACGTTCATTTCGTAATATGCCTTCTTTTGTTGCTCCTATTCGTTCAATTGCTTTTTGAGAAACTAAATTTTCTTCATCTGTTTTAAATTGAACACGAATCATTCCAAGTGTTTCAAAAGCATAACTAAGGAGTAACCACTTCGAGATTGTATTAACATGAGTTCGTTGAAATGCTTTTCCATAGTAAGTTGCACCAATTTCACATGATTTATTTGCATGATCAATGTTGTAAAGTCGTGTGGAGCCAAAAAATTCATCCGTTTCTATATCAGCAATTACAAATACCATGGAGGTGTTCGAATTTTTCATTTGCTCGTAACTTACTTCCATCCATTTTTCAAATTCTTCAGTCGTTTGAATTTGATTGACCATATACGTAAATATGTCTGGTGTGGTCATTTTCCACAAACGTGGGATATCAGATTCTTTCATAGGTCGCAACGTCACGTCATCATGCATTAAAATCACACTCATATTAGGCAACTCCTTTAATTAGCTATTTATGATGGCTTACTATGCTTATCTTTCTATCATACAAAATTTTTTCCAATATAGACAGATTGTGGTCTAAAAATAGTATTATCTTCAGCTTGTTCCATGGCGTGGGCTGTCCATCCAACAATTCTTGCTACACTAAATGTAGGTGTGAATAAAGCCGGATCAAGATTTATTGCTCGCATAATTGCTGCTGCATAGAATTCTACATTTGTGTATAACTTACGCCCAGGCTTATGTTCATTTAACAGTTGAATTATTTCTTTTTCTGCATATGTCGCTAGATCCAACCACGCATCTTCACCTTGCAGAGCTAAACATTTTTCGCGTAGTAAAATCGAGCGAGGGTCTTCCGTTTTGTAAATGCGATGACCAAATCCCATAATACGTTCACCTTTTGCAAGTCTTTCTTCTATGACAGACCGTACATGTTCAGGTGACTTCATATCATCTAATAAATTGAGAACTCCTGAAGGCGCTCCTCCGTGTAACGGACCTTTCATCGTTCCAAGTGCGGACACAATTGCGGATGGAATATCCGACTCAGTTGAGATGGTCACTCGTCCAGCAAACGTCGATGCATTTAAACCGTGCTCCATTGTTACTAACAAATATGTCTCTAGAGCTTCAACTTGTGCAGGGGTTGGGGATATCCCTGTTAGTAAGTATAAAAAGTTTGCCGTGTGCCCAAGATCATCTCGAGATTGTAAGGGATGAAGTCCTTGCTGTTTTCTATAAAACGTCGCTATGATAACCGGTAATGCTACTGTTAGTAGGATTGATTGTTCATCATTTGATTTACTCAGAAATGATTTTGTGCCAAAAACAGAAATAGCGGATTTCATGGCATCCATAACTTGTAGTTCATTTGGCAACGTTTGAAGCAAGTTATGCACATGTTGTGGAAGAATTCGCCCTGTTATAAACAACGGAGAAACCGGTTTCTTGCTTCCTGTCCATAAGTATGTGGACAACTCCTCAAAGCTCGTATTTGGAATGATCTTATCCACAAGTTCTCCACGGTAACGCAATTCTCCTTTTTCTCCATCCACAGACGAAATCTTGGTATGAACCGCCACCACATCTTTTAATCCTCTTTTAAACATACTATCGCCTCCTATATAAGCAGTATATGTTTTAATATTGATTATAAAAATTAAATAGTTATAATTAAATCAATTAATTTATTTAATCAAGAGGAGAATTTCTATCGAACTTCAATGGCTTAAAACGTTTAGCGTAGCTGCAAAAACATTAAATTTCCGTAAAACTTCCGAACAACTGTTGATGTCTCAACCTAGCGTAACTGTTCATATTAAATTATTGGAAGAATTTTTAGGAATTCCTTTATTTGATCGCAACAAAAACCGTGTAACGTTAACTGACGCAGGAAAGTTATTCATAGAAAAAGCCGACAACCTCCTTGTCCAATTCGAAGAAAGTGTTCAAACCATTCATTCCTATAAGCAAGGATTCAGAAGAAACTGGACGATTGCCATCTCTCCATTACTTGCAGAAACCATCTTGCCCTATATCTTACGAACTTTTATGAGGCAACAGCCTGACCTTGAAATCACAATACGTGTAGAGGAATCCAATTTAATTGAATCACTCGTCGATTCTGGAGTTGTTCATCTTGGAATTTCAGCATTAGATGCGCATTCTAAAAATCTTCAATCGATTCCAATTTTTGAAGAACCTCTTTTATTTATCGTTCCCGTAGACAGTTATGATGATGAAACGGGACCACCGATCGATATAATGGATAGCTTAGCGACTTACACATTATTAACCCATCATCACCCCGTGTTCTGGGATAACGTCCTGACACTACTCAGAAAACACCTTCCTGGTATACGTACTATGAAAGTATCACAAGCACATATCACCAAGCGCTTTATTCAAGACGGGCTGGGTATATCCTTTTTGCCACATTCGATTGTTAGAAGAGAGTTACTCGAAGGGAGATTAATGAACGTTCCTTTTGATTTATTTGAATTACCGAAAGTCACTACCTATGTGTTAGTAAAGAAACAAGGTGATTTGGAAAAAGAATTCATCCATTTGTTATCTAGTCATTATTTTGGATGAATAAAAAAAATCGAAAAGCTCTAACAGTGGGATTCCAGAATTAGGAACAGGCAACTCAAATCAGACTTGGCCGTGTGGAATGGTGTCCCTCTCTAAGCGAATGGATGAAAACGTTACGTGAGTGGACGATAATCCAAGTGGAATGGTCAACAACCCACAGTGAGTGGACGAAACCAATCTCCAAGTTCGAAATAACCTTATACTTTCTGATATCACAAAAAAGACACAAGGAATGTATTACATTCCTTGTGTCTTTTGTTTAATTAGGATGGAGCCTAGCGGGATCGAACCGCTGACCTCCTGCGTGCAAGGCAGGCGCTCTCCCAGCTGAGCTAAGGCCCCAAGAAGTTTTGAAAAGAAAGTGAGCCATGTAGGATTCGAACCTACGACCCTCTGATTAAAAGTCAGATGCTCTACCAACTGAGCTACCGGGTCAACAAGCGGAAGGCAGGAACCCTGCAATCAGGCTACCACGCGACCTTGAAAACCCGGCTAGGAAGCGATCTGCGGAATCAGTTCGCCTTCGACGTCGGTCAGGCGCATGTCGCGGCCCTGAAAACGGTAGGTCAGGCGGGTGTGATCCAGCCCCGTCAGGTGAAGAATCGTCGCGTGGAGATCGTGAACGGTTACGGGCTGAACCGCCGCCTTGTAGCCGAACTCGTCGCTCTCGCCGATGGTCTGGCCACCGCGGATCTTCGCGCCTGCCATCCAGATCGACATCGTGCCGGGATTGTGATCGCGCCCCATGCCGCGTTGTGAAATCGGCATGCGTCCGAACTCGCCCTGCCAGATCACCAGCGTCGAATCCAGCAGTCCGGAAGCCTTCAAATCGGCCAGTAGCCCCGCGATCGGAACGTCCACTTCAGCTGCGTGCTTGGTGTGGTTGGATCGCACGTCTTCATGCGCGTCCCACGTGTCGGTGTTCTGGTTGCCCAGCCCGCCGTGATAAAGCTGGACGAAGCGGACGCCGCGCTCGACCAAGCGCCGCGCCATCAGGCATTGCCTTCCGAACGGCTCCGTCACCGGGCTGCCGAGGCCGTATAGTTTCTTCACCGCGGGGCTTTCGCGATTCACATCCACCGCTTCAGGAGCGGTGCCCTGCATGCGAAACGCAAGCTCATATGCGGAGATGCGTGCCGCAAGTTCGGAATTACCGGGATTTCGCGCGGCGTCCATCTCATTGAACTGATCCAGCAGTTTCAACCTGCGCCGCTGCTCCGTCTCGGAAATGCCCTCTGGTGGATTGAGATCCATAATCGGATCGCCGGATGCGCGCAGCACCGTCCCCTGATAGGCGGCGGGCATGAATCCCGCGCTCCAATTTGCGGGACCGCCGAAGGGCCCACCGCGCGCGTCGAAGATCACCACAAAGCCGGGTAGATTCTGGTTCTCGGTTCCCAGGCCGTAGGTCAACCACGACCCCAGGCTTGGATAGCCCATGCGAATTACACCGCTGGCGAGTTCGTAGTGCGCCTGGACATGATCGTTGGACTTGCCGACGACGCTACGAATGACGGCGAGGTCGTCGGCCCGGCTGGCTACACGTGGGAAAAGTTCGGAGACTTCGAGGCCGCTTTCGCCGTGGCGCGAGAAAGTGAACGGGCTCGGCATCAGCGGTCCGGGATGGCCCTGCCGCACGACAATCTGGCCTTTGCCCTCCATCGGTTGTCCCGCATACTTTTGGAGCGCTGGCTTTGGATCGAACGTATCCATCTGGCTGACGCCGCCCGACATGAACAGCGAGATCACCGCTTTCGCGCGCGCCGGATGATGACTCACCTTTGCTGCATACGGAGATTCCGCGTTCAGCATCGAAGCGAGTGCGACGCCGCTTAGCCCGCCGCCCGCCTGAAACAGAAAATCGCGTCTGGATACGAATGCCATGCCGTTATCTCAGATACAGAAACTCGCTGGTGTTCATCAGCACGTGCGCGAACCCTGGGAGTGAGCCGCCGGCCAGATAAGCCAGCGCCAGTTCCGCCTCGCGCGGCTGAGGGTCACGGCCCAGCGCGATCTGATAGGCGCGTTCAATCTGCTTGCGTGGATCGCTGTGGCCCTCCGCCACGCGCGCCGCGAACAGTTCCGACTGGCGCAACACGAACTCGTTGTTCATCAGTGTCAACGCCTGCGTCGGAACGGTGGAAACATTCCGCCGCCCGCAGCTGACGTTCTGGTCCGGCAGATCGAAGATCTCGAAAAACGGAAATGGCAGTCCGCGTTTCCGGTACACGTACACGCTGCGCCGCGCGGTGGGCGCGCCGGGCCGCTGCTCCCAGATGCCATGCTTCATCTGTGCCAGAATCTCAGCGGGAAGGGTAGGGAATACCGGTTCACCGCCAAGGGTGCGGTCAAGCGATCCCGCCACCGCCAGCATCTGATCGCGTACGATCTCCGCCTCCAGTCGCTGCATACGGAACCGCCACAGATAGAGATTCTGTGAATCGATTTGCGAATTGGCGGGCGAACTGAAGCTGGAGGACTGGCGGTACGCTTCGCTCTTCAGAATCAGGCGATGCAGGGCCTTGACGCTCCACCCGCCGCGGACAAATTCGCCCGCCAGCCAGTCGAGCAATTCCGGATGCGTCGGCGCGTCGCCCATCTTGCCGAAATCGTCCAGCGTCGCGACGATGCCGCGCCCAAAATGATGGTGCCAGACGCGGTTGACGAAGACGCGCGCGGTGAGGGGATGGTCTGGCGAAACCAGCCACTCCGCGAGTGCACGCCGCCGCCCGGAGGTGTGGCCGTTGCCGGGTGGCAGCGCGGTGGGCGGGCCGCCCTTCACCAACGCAGACGGAAAACCGGGCCGCACCGCGCCAAGGGGAACCTTGTAGGGTTCGGGACCGCGCCACAGAAATGTGCCGTCACCCGCCGCCCGCTGGATTCCTTTGCCCGGCGCGGGTTCGTCGCCCGGCCCATCGGGCGTAAACCGGAAATCGCCATCGGTGATACCCGCCGCAACCGGAATTGGAGCGGGCCTTTTCTTCTCGATTTCCGCGACCTGCGACAGCAGCACAGCGCGTTTGTCGAGATCCTCGCGCGGCATGATCTTCGCCGCCTCGTCCGACGAAACGCGCGTGGTTCTCAGCACCTGATCCGCCAATAGCTTCTGTCCGGCGGTGCGCTGATCTTCTGTCGTCGCAATTGCCTGCTGGACATTGCCGGGAAATTTCTTCAGCTTGGCCGGAAGCAGCCTGTCTTTGTATGGCTTTTCCAGTTCTGCGATTTCCTGCCGGACCAAACCCACCTGCGCATCGACGGCTGCGTTCGCTTCACGCCACTTGGACGCCGCCTCGGGCGCGGCCAGCGGATGATCCACTTCCACGTAGCCCCACAGCAGAGCCTGCATCTTCAGATAGTCGGCCTGAGTGATGGGATCGAACTTATGGTTGTGGCACCGTGCGCATTGCAGCGTCAGACCCATCACGCCGCGTCCCAGCGTCGCGATCATGTCGTCCAGATACTCGAACCGGAACTGGGGATTGTCTTTCTCGCGAAAGCCTACCTTCGCGTAGTTGCGAAGAAAACCCGTGGCCGTGAGTGTTTCAAAAGTTACTGTGTCTAACTCGTCGCCCGCAAGCTGCTCCCGTAGAAATTCATTGAACGGCTTGTCCTGGTTGAAAGCGCCGATGACATAGTCGCGGTACCGCCATGCGTTCGGACGATCGAAGTCGTGCTCGTAACCATTGGAGTCGGCGTAGCGGGCGACGTCCAACCAGTGGCGTCCCCAGCGTTCCCCGTAGTGGGGCGAAGCCAAGTACTTGTCAATGGCCTCGTCGTAGGTGAGGCCGAAGTCGCGGCTGTCGGGAGGCAGACCGGTGAGATCGAGCGAGAGCCTGCGGATCAGCGTGCGGTGGTCTGCGGAGGGTGCGGGCTCAAGACCCTTCTCCCCCAGCTTGGCCCGGATAAAGGAGTCGATCGAGGCATTGGAGCCACCAGAAGAAACGGGCGCCCGAAGCGCCCATTCCTTGTCCGTGGCAAAAACACCGCAAGCATACAGGACCAGCGGCGCGAGGCGGAGAAACAACATTCCGCCTCGATTATATGCGTTTAGAATGACAGGCGCAGCGCGAACTGAATCTGCCGGTTGTTGCCGGACAGTCCGGTGATCGTGCCCGCCGCCGGGCTGCCGATGGTGGCGTTGGGCAGTCCGAACTGAGGCGTGTTCAGCATGTTGTAGAACTCGCTCCGGAACTGTATGTTGAACCGCTCGCCGATCGGGAAGTTCTTGAACAGCGAGAAGTCCCAGTTGACGCGGCCCGGACCGTATAGGATATTGCGCCCGCCGTTGCCGTAGGTGAACTGCGCGGGCGTCGCCCACGCTCCTCCGGCTGTGTTGAACGACGTATCGAACCAGCGCGCACGGTCGGGATCGTCGAGGACCGCGCTGCGAAGGTAGTCGGGACGGCTTCCACCGGAGTTCGACACCGAGGTAGCAAGCACCGGCGTGAACGGCAAGCCCGTCTGCCAAGTAAAGATGGCGTTGGTCTGCCAGCCACCGAGGATCGCGTTTCCGAAGCCGTTCAAGTCCACGCGCTTGCCTTTGCCGATGGGCAGTTCATAGTTGGCCGAGGTGGTGAAACGGTGGCGGAGGTCGAAACCGCTGGAGCCGCGATCATTGTTGCGGAAGCGCGGGTCCTGCGGAAGCGGCCCGTTGGCTGCGCCGCCGAACTGATTCGCGACGTTGTCGATGGAGTGCGACCATGTGTAGGCGGCGAGGAAGCTCAAACCCTGCGAGAAGCGCTTCTCGGCCGACGCTTGCAAGGAGTGGTAGTTGGCGCGACCGTCCGTTGGGTTGAAGTTGGCCGTCACGACGCCCGGGGCGATGGAGAACAACGGCCGCCTCTGCGCGATCGGACCCGGTCCGGGAATCGCCTGATTGTAGTCGTACGTGTTGTCCAGTCGGCGGCCAAGGTTGCCAACGTAGCCAACCTTCATCACTGTGTTGAACCCGAGGTCCTGCTGCACCTGGAAGTTGAACTGCATGATCCGGCCGCTCTTGAAGTCGCTGGGAATCGCCGTGAAACTGCCGACTGGATTGGGTCCCGTTACTTGCGCGAAGTCCAGGTTCGGGATCGGAGCCAGGCCGTCCTGAACCCGCTGGGGGTTGGAAGAGAACTGGTCGATGCTTACCGCGTTAATGGGTCCGAATGGAAGCTGGCGGAATAGGCGCAAAGCCGCGCCGCCATTGCCTTGCACGGCGTAGAAGATTCCAGCGCCGCCGCGAAGGACCGTCCGGTTGGAGAGCCGGTAAGCGAATCCGGCTCGCGGAGCCCAATTGTCGAAGTTAGGCAGCACGCCTGCCCGCGGTCCGACGTTGAATCCGGCAATCAGCAGTCTGCCGGTGGCAATGTCGAAATTGCTGAAGCGGTTGGCCACTTCGTTGTACGGGGTGAAATATTCGTACCGGAGGCCCAGGTTGAGAGTCAGCCGACTGTTGACGCGCCAGTCGTCCTGCATGAAATATCCGAACTCCGTGCCGCGCATGCCCACCCAGGCCAGCGTAAAGTCCTGCTCGATCGTCGCTGCGGTTCCCAGCAGGAAACTCGCCATGGAGTCGCCGGTGCTCCCCGTATTGTTCGGGTCGGTGGTGAAATTTCGGTTGAAGTTGAAGCGACCGTTGCCGCGGTTCGTCTGGAACTCAGTCAGTTGACGGCGCCGGATGTCCGCGCCGAACTTCAGAGTATGGCGGCTGAGAACCTTTGTGAAATTCACGGTTGGATTGAACGTATTCTGGATGCGGATGATCGGCAGGCTGCGCGTCTGCCCGATGCCGGTGTAATCTGCCGGCGAGACGATGGGAATCCCGTCGGACTGAGGTCCCTGATTGGAATTCCGCACTCCCAATTTCTCGCCGAGCTGCGCTCCTTCCGTCGCGCCTTCCTGCGTAAAGTTCAGGTTGAAGCGTGAAAAGCCCATGCGCGCTTCCATCACGAACGTGGGTGTCCACGTTCTGGTCCATGCGGCGACGGTGTGATACGCCTTCAGGAACGATTGACCGGCGAAACTGTCTTCGTTGCCCAGGCTGACCGGGTTCGAAGGGAAGCCGGGAATGGTCGAATTCGGGAATGTGGAGGGCCGCGTGTCCAGTGTGTCCTGGCGCGAAAAACGTCCGAAGACAAGATCCTTGCTGGATGCGTTCCAATCGACGCGGCCGTCGCCTTGATCCCAATCGACACTTCTGCCGAGAACGGCGGTGTAATTGTTCGCCAGTCCTGCGCGCTGCGGCGCGGGATAGGCCTGGATCAGGCGGCTGGTGACCGAGTCAAACCGGCTAACCGGGATCTGCCGTCCAGGGAAAATGTCGCGAACCCGTCCGCTGGCCGTTCCAGCTTGAAGCCGCGTGGAGAAGGGGTCGTAGATATCGCGCACGGCGCTGAAATCACCCGTTCGAACGGCAGCCAGTGGTACCGTGCGAACGCTGGCTTCCTCCAGCCTCCGGCGATAGCCTTCGTAATTGCCGAAGAAAAACAGCTTGTTCTTAATAGCCGGGCCGCCGAAGGAGCCGCCAAACTGGTTCTGCTTGAATGCGGGCTTATCCTGCCCGGCGGGCGCGAAATACTGGCGGGCGTCCAGCGTCGCGTTGCGGAGGAAGTTATACGCCGATCCGTGGAACAGGTTGGTGCCGGATTTCGACACGACGTTCACCGTCGCACCGGGAGACCGTCCCTGTTCGGCGGAGAACATGCTGGTCTGAATCTTGAACTCCTGCACGCCCTCGACGGAGGGGCGGAGCGTGATCGACAGCGTCAGGCGGTCGTTGTTATCAACGCCGTCCAACAGGAAATTGTTCGCGCCTTCGCGGTTGCCGTTTGAGAACAGCTCACTGCCGGGCCGCGAATCGTCGGGTCGCGCACCGCTCATAATCGTGCCGGCGGAGCTGTAGCCGACGCCATTCACTCCCGGGCCAAGAATCGCCAACTGCACGAAGTTGCGCCCGTTCAGAGGAAGTTCCTGCACCTGGCGGTTCTCGATCACCTGCCCGATGGCAGACGTGTCGCTGTCGAGAAGCGGCGGGGCGGCCGTGACCTCGATGACTTCAGACACCGCGCCGATGTCGAGATTGAAATCCAGCCGCGCGGTCTGATTTACTTCAAGCCGGACATTGGCCTGCTGAATCGGCTTGAATCCGGTCTTCTCCACGCGAATGGAATAGACGCCGGGAGGCAGAAGGGGAACGTTATAGGTACCGCTATTGTCGGACATCGCCTCGCGGGTCAGCTGTGTTTCCTGGCTGACGACGGTGATAGTTGCGCCGGGAACGGCGGCGCCGGAACGGTCCAATGTGGTTCCGCTTAAGGTAGCGGTAGTCTGGGCGGACATCGCCCCGGAGCACAACAACAAGGTTGTAAGAAAATGTTTCATCGAAGCCTAACCTCTTAGCCCGATCATATAACAGAATTGAAACGGAGGCTGGCGGTTTACGCGCCGCCGTTCAGGACCTCTGCGATCTCTTTTTCCTCGATCATCCCCCGCTTGATCACTCGCCAGTAGGGCTCGGTAATGTCGACAGTCGTTGCGCCGGGTCCGCTGGCGAGGCCCCCGTCGAGAACCAGATCCACGCGCCCGTCCATCATGCCGAATACTTCGATTCCGCTGCGGCAGGTGGGGCTTCCCGAAATGTTGGCGGAGGTGGCGATTAGCGGTTGCGCCAGCCATTCCAGCAGGGCATTCGCCACCAGGGACCGCGAATGCCGCAGCGCCAGACGGCCCGTGTGTCCAGTGACACGAAGCGGAATGCGCGGGGATGCCGCCGCGATCAGCGTTAGCGGGCCCGGCCAGAAACGGCGCGCCAGCAGTTGAAACCGGCTTGTCATCTCGCCCACCAATTCCTCGGCCATCATCAGATCGCTGACGAACAGGGGCAGGGAACGATGCGTCTCCCGGCCCTTTGCCTGATAAACCTTGCCTACCGCCGCGAGATTGAATGGGTCGGCCACCAGCACGTAGAGCGCATCGGTTGGAATCGCCACCACCGCGCCCCGGCGCAGAGCCGCGGCCGCACGCTCAATCGCCGAGGGTTCGGGAGTGTCCTGGTTGATTTCGATTAGATCTGTGGCCACTTCGGAGAGAATCTAATTATCGCGAGGGCCGATAGCGTCGGCAACCTCGATCGCCATCGTGTAACGGCCAAACGGCGCGCTTAACTGTACGCCCTGCACCATCGACCGGACGCGTTCCACCATTTCCCGGGCGATTGCGACGCCTTCCGCACGCGCTTTTTCGGCGGTGTCCGCCACCCGCATGCGCTCCATATAGTGTTCGGGAACCGGAACGCGAAGCTCGTTCACCATGAACTCGGCATTGCGATAGCTGGTTAGCGGCCAGATGCCCGCGATTAAAGGAATCTTGAACTGTTCGGTACGGCGCAGGAACTTCTCCAGCAGGCCCAGGTCGAATACCGGCTGCGTCACGACGTACTCCGCCCCGGCCTGAATCTTCCATTCGTAGCGCCGGTGCTCCTCATCGGGGTTTAGCGCGCCCGGATTCGCCCCGACGCCGGTCAGCAGTGCCGTCTGGGAGCCCATAGGGTTTCCGCCGATATCCAGGCCGTGGTTGAGATTGTTGACTATGTTGACCAAGCCGATGGCGTCCACATCGAAAACGGCGGTGGCATCGGGGTAGCCGCCCATCCGCGGCGGGTCGCCGGTGATGCAGATGAGATTGCGGACTCCCAGGGCATGCGCGCCTAGAAGTTCCGACTGTATGCCCAGGATGTTGCGGTCGCGGCAGCAGAAATGCAGCACGGCCTCGATCTCCGCCTTCTGCTGGATTTGCATGCACGTGATCTGCGCCGACAGCCGTGCCGAGGCTCGTGGACCGTCGGGCACATTGATGCAATCGATTCCCGCCTCGCGGCACAGGATCGCGCCCGCCACTTCCTTCGACGCGTCTACGCCCCGCGGCGGAAGGATCTCGACGAAGGCCACGAATTTTCCAGCCGCCAGTTTCGCGCCAAGCGTTGTCTTCTGTTCCACCGGGATCTTCGGCATCGCCTTTGCCTCGATACCCGGCTGGCCCATCGCCGCCGCCAGCTTTCGCGCCACCGGTTGCAACGATCGCACTTCGCTTCGAATTTCCTTGATGTGCCGTGGCGTGGTGCCGCAGCAACCGCCGATCATCCGGACACCGGCTTGAAGGAACCGCCGCGCGTATTGCGCCATGTATTCGGGCGAACTGAGGTAGATGTGCCGCCCCTCCACCATCACCGGCAGGCCCGCGTTCGGCATGGCGCTCAACGGCTTGTTCGTGAACGCCATCATCCGCTCAATCGTCTCGATCATGGGCTTCGGACCGGTGGAGCAATTCAGCCCAATCACATCCGCCGCCGACTCATCCAGCGCGCGCGTAAATACGTCCACGGGCGTCCCGCCCATCGTGCCGTCGTCGTTGACGGAAACGTGCGCCGCGATCACCATGTCCGCGCCGGCGGCCGCACGCGCCGCGGCGATCGCCTGTTTTACTTCGTCGAGATTCCAGAAGGTTTCCAGAATCAGCAGGTCGCAACCCGCTTCCACCAGAACCGAAGCCTGCTCAAAGAATGCGTCGTAGGCTTCCTCGAAAGATGTCGGGCCCAACGGTTCGATACGCAGACCCAGCGGTCCGATGGCGCCGGCCACCCACGCCTTGTCTCCAGCCGCTTCTTTCGCCAGCCGCACTCCGGCGTGGTTAATTTCGCGGAGGTTCTGCGCCTGGCCGAATGCTCCAAGGCGGATTCGGCTGCCGCCGAAAGTATTCGTCTCAATGATCTCCGCGCCGGCCTTGACGTACTCTTCGTGAACCTCCTTCACCATCGCCGCCGCGGACAGGTTCAGTTCGTCAAAGCAGCGGTTGATGAAGACGCCCTTGCCGTAAAGCATCGTTCCCATCGCGCCGTCGACGATCATCACCCGGTTGGCGAACGTCTGCCGGAACTGCTTTGCTCTGGTTTCTACTGGTGTTGCGGTGGGGGTCATGATGAAAGGAACTAGCGCTGGCAGCGCGGGCAAAGGTAAGTTGACCGTCCACCCTGCCAGATCCGGGCGATCTTACTTCCACAGCGCAAGCAAGGTTCACCCAACCGGTTATAGACGGCCACGCCAAAGCCCTCGCTCTCCGGCGTCATGCGGGGCGCTGAATACTCCTGATATGCCGATTCTAGCGCACGGCTGAGCACGTCGACGATCGCGGAATGCAGTCCGGCCAGCTTCCGGCGGCCGAGGGAATGCATCGGGATTGTTGGGTTCACTCGCGCGGCGAAGAGGCTTTCCGCCGCCCAAATATTTCCGAGACCCACGACGGCTTTCTGGTCGAGCAGGAAGATCTTCGCGGGCTTACGGCTTTTCGCGGCGGCATCTTGCAGATAGGCGGAGGTGAATAAAGTGGACAGGGGCTCAATACCCAGACGGGAGTTCAGCGCCGCCAACCCCGCGGCATTCAGCAGCTCGATCCGCCCCAGCAAGCGCGGATCGTCGAAGACGATTTCGCGGCCGTCGTCGAGAGTGAACCACGCGCGTGCGTTCGGGGGCCGGTTGGATGGATCGTCCACCCAGAGGTTGCCGGTCATGCCGAGGTGGACGCGCAGCGTCATCCCGCCGCTCAACCGGATCAGCGCGTGCTTCGCCCGCCGGCCGACGCTTTCGATACGGCGTCCGGCTACGCCGCGTATCACCCGCGAGCGCGGAAAAGGCTTCGTAGTCTGCGGCCGCGCGATGAAGGCTTCCGTAATGACAGAACCGGCGGCCCGTTCCTGCAGCCGCCGGCAAACCGCTTCTACTTCGGGGAGTTCCGGCAACCCTTTTTATGCGGGCGCGCCCTTGTAATAAAAGTGCTCGTCGACGATTTTGCCGTCCTTCCACTTACGAACTGAAACCTGGTTCATCATCATGCGCGGCATGCCCTTCATTTTGACGTCGTACTCGTGCTCGACGAAGCTCACGTCGCCATTGACCGCGGTAGCCGGAAACTTAGCGCCGTGAAACTCCTCGACGTTCCCGAACCATTCCTGCTCGCGCTTCCGGTTCACGTCCTTACCCTCGAACTTCTGGTCGTTTTCGTGCATGACTACGTCGTCGGCATAGAAAGCTTCGAACGCGTCGAGTCCCTTGCCGGCCAGGATCATATCGTTCAGTTCCTGGTTCAACTCACTGACATTCATGGTTGTGTCCTTTGCTAAGGGCGGGTAGCCCCAACCCTCAATCTACGCGAGATTTGTTCAAACGGCGTGAAACGGCGTTTTGAGAGAGGTCGTTTACCGCAGTATATAGACGTTGGTCGAAACTGTCGTGCGGAAACAACTTGCGGAAATCCGCCGCGCGTTTGGCGTAGCTTCCACTCCGCAACTGCCGCAGCGCCGCCGCCAGCCGGTCCGCTGACACGTTGGACGGGAGAACGATCCCGCAGCCGATGTTGGCTACTCGCCGTGCGTTGTCCGGCTGGTCATGAGCGAAAGGCACCAGCACTTGCGGACGTCCCGATGCCAGCGCCTGCGCGGTTGTACCGATGCCGCACTGGTGCACGATCGCGGAGCTTCGAGGGAACAGCGCCGAGAACGGTTCATATCCGCCGACGAATATCTCACTGTCGCCCCCGGTAAGGGCTTCGACGGCGTCCTGCTGAACTCCCGCCAGGAAGACGGCGCGTACACCCAGCGACTTCACCGCCCGAAACGCTTCGCCGAAAAATCCGCTGGTGGTGCGCACGACGGAGGAGCCCAGCGTGAACGTCACAGGAGGCGGTCCGCTGCTGAGAAATCGCTCCAGGCCGGCGGACGCCTGCGATGTCGTCTCCGTATCGAACAGAGGAAAGCCCACCTGCCGGACATTGGCGGGCCAGTCCGGCTGCGGCACGGCGAACTCCGCCGGAAACAACGCCAGCGTGCCTCGCGGCGAAAATCCGTCGAGAATTGGATTCGGCCCGGGTGGCAGACCCGCCCGCTTTCGTATCTGCTGCACTGGCGCAAACCATTGCCGCATGACGGTGCGGATCAGCCCGTAGAAGAATCGAACGCCAAGTTTAGGCAGTCGCGGCATGAATGGCGCCGCCGCGAGAGCAGGCGGATCGGTAAGCGAAAGAAACACGCCCGGCTGAAGAGCGACGCTAAGCCACGGAACTCCCGCTTCGTCCGCGGCGATGGGCGTGGCGAGGGTCAGCACGTGCGAGAGGATCAGGTCGAAGTCCGGCACGACGCGCTTCAAACGCACGTAGCTTTCCTCGACGTAGGGCAGCACCAGCTTTCGGACGACGAACTCCGTACCGGTCCTGGGGTGATTGACGCGGTTCTGCCACTCGTCTTCCGAGCCAGCGTCCGCCAGTGAAGGCGGAAGCTCAATCAAACGCGCACCGGTGGCTTCGACGAACTGCCGGTAATCCACGTGGGTGGCGATCGCTACTTCGTGGCCGCGGCTACGGAGCGCGCGCGCCATCGCGAGATATGGATGCAGATCGCCGTATGAACCGAATGTGGTGAGAAGGATCCGGCTCACTCGAAGCCGCGCATCCTCATCAGCGCCCGTGTGTCGGGCTTCCTTCCCCGGAACGACTCGTACAGGCCCATCGGATCGGCGGAGTTGCCCCTCGAATAAATGTACGTGTAGAGCTTCTTCGCCAGTTCCTTGTCGAAGGGGTCGCCCTTTTCCTTGAACGCTTCGAATCCGTCGGCGTCCAACACTTCCGACCACATGTATGAGTAGTAGCCGGCGGAGTAGCCGCCCGAGAAGATGTGGGCAAAGTGTGTCGAACGATGTCGCATGATGATCTCGCGCGGCATGCCCAGCTTCGCAAGCCACGCGCTTTCCATCTCACGCACGTCGATCGTCTGCGGCTTGTCCAGGGAGTGCCACTCCATATCGATGAAGGCCGAAGCCAGATACTCAACCGTAGTGAAGCCCTGGTTGAAATTTCGTGCAGCCTGAACCTTATCCAGCAGTGCCTGCGGGATCGCTTCACCGGTCTTGTAGTGCAAGGCAAACTTTCGCAGAACCTGCGGCTGGCCTAGCCAATGCTCATAAATCTGCGATGGCAGTTCTACGAAGTCGCGGGCGACAGCAGTGCCCGACAGCATCGGATACGTGACGTCCGACAGCAGACCGTGCAGGGCATGCCCGAATTCGTGGAACAGCGTTTCGGCGTCGTCGTAGGACAGCAGCGCCACTTCCCCAGCGGGCGGCTTGCTGAAATTCAGGTTGTTCAACACCAGCGGAATAACGGGCCCGCCCAGCTTTTGCTGGTCGCGGAAAGTGCTCATCCACGCGCCGCTTCTTTTCGACGCGCGGGAGTAGTAGTCGCCCTGGAAGATGCCAATCACCTTGCCGGCGGCGTTTCTAACTTCCCAACTGCGAACGTCGGGGTCGTATTCGGGCAGATCGGTGCGTTCCGCAAACTTCAACCCGAACAGCTCGCCCGCCACATACTGTGTGGCTTCGATCATGCGGTCAAGTGGGAAGTACGGCTTGATCTGTTCCTCGTTCAGGTCGTACTTTGCCAGCCGCACCTTCTCCGCGTAGTAGCGCCAATCCCATGGCTGCAGGGGTCCGGAGACGCCATCGGCATTCATCGCCTTCTGCAATTCGGAAGCTTCCACTTTGGCTGTCGCGACGGCGGGAGTCCACACCTGCTTCAACAGGCCCTGCACGGCGTCCGGCGTCTTCGCCATCGTGTCGGCCAGCTGGTAGTGCGCGAATGTCGGCTGATCCAGCAGTTTCGATTTCTCGATTCGCAGAAGCACCATCTCGCGAATCACCGGCTTGTTGTCGAACTGATTCTCGTTGTCGCCGCGCGCGGCCCACGCTTTAAACGCCTGCTCCCGCAGATCGCGTCGCGAACTTAACTCCAGAAACGGCTGGACGCTGGGCCGTTGAAGCGTGATCACCCACTTGCCCGGTTTCCCGCGCTCTTTCGCCGTTTCGGCGGCGCTCTTCCGGAAGGACTCGGGCAATCCCGCGAGGTCGGACTCCTTGTCCAGCACCAGTTCGTACGACGACTCTTCGGCCAGCAGATTCTGTCCGAACTTCGCCGACAACGTCGCCAGCTTTTCCTCAATCTCTGCGAGACGCTTCTTCTTCGCCTCGTCCAGCTTCGCGCCCGCGCGGAGAAATCGTGTGTGGTACCGCTCCACCAATCGCGTCTGCTCCGGAGTGAGTCCAAGCGTGTCGCGCTTCGCGAAGATCGTGTCGATCCTCGCAAACAGCTTGGGATTCATCAGAATCGTGCTGCGCTGCTTGGCGCGCAGCGGCGCCACTTCCAACTCCACCGCTTGAAGAGCCTTGTTGGTATGCGACGACGTCAGGTTTCCGAAAACACTCGAAACCCGGTCCAGCGGTTCACCGGTCTTCTCCAAGGCCTCAATCGTGTTAGCGAAAGTAGGCGCGGCGGAACTGTTCGCAATGGTCTCCACTTCGGCCACCTCGCGCTTCATCGACTCCTGAAAGGCGGGCAGAAAATGCTCGGGCCGGAAACGGTCGAACGGCGGCATGCCATACGGCGTTTTCCATTCCTGAAGGAGGGGATTGGTGTCGATACCCTGCGCCGAGGCCGTAGTAACCAGGATGCCGCTAGCGGCGAGAAAAGTACGTCGTTCCAAAGTGGTAACTCCCTTACCAGTGTAACTTCGCGCGTCAATAAAGCGTAAGTTCCACCGGTGCGCCCACACCGCAGCCCAGTTTCGCCGCGGCGCTGGCCTGATTCAGGCACACCTCCAGATACCCGCTGGAGCCTTCGATGACGAAAGGCTCGCCCGGGGCGCACTCGGCGTAGTTCAAGGCCAACCGGTGTATTTTCTCGAATCCGATGGCGACTTCGAATGGATTGACACGGACATGTTCAAACTCCGGCAGGCGGAAGTTCGTGATCAGATTCCCGAAGTGATCGACTTTGATTACCGCACCGGTCCAGACTCGCTTGTTTGTCTGCTCCGGCAGGGCCAGCCGCAGTTGCAGGGCGTCGGCAATCAGTTTTCCAACGCTTGCGGGCGTCGCGCTCTTCGCTAGATGCGCGGCTACCGGCGCGAAGATGTCGCGTCCATGAAAGGTCCGGGAAACCTGCGGCAGCATCAACTTCTCGTTCGTAATTTCGCGCACCCGGTTCTTCGCATCGCGCGCCCGCACCATGGAGAAGATTCCGTTGTCGGGTCCCACGTAGATGTGTCCGCCCGCTTGCACAAGAACCGGACGCCGGGCGCTGCCCACGCCGGGATCGACCACCACGACGTGGATGGTCCGACGCGGGAACCATCTGCAAGCCTCGTCGATCAGGAACGCGGCTTCCGCAACCGAATGCCTTGGCACTTCGTGCGACACGTCGATGATCTGCGCATTGGGCTGAATACCCAGAATGACGCCCTTCATCGCGGCGGTGAAATGATCGATGGAACCGAAATCGGTTGTCAGCGTAATGACGGGTCGCGCCATACTTAAGATTGTGAGGCGCGCCTACTTTGATCACAACGCGACGACGCCCTTGCACTCCGAAGTGTTGCACGCCGTCACTACGGCCATGGCGGAGTGCTTCGGCAACGCCTCCAGCATTCATCGCGATGGCCAGCGGGCAAAGCAAATGTTGGAGGAAGCGCGGCGTCAGGTTGCTGCCAAAGTGGGCGTCAAGGCCGAAGAACTCGTCTTTACCAGCGGCGGCACGGAATCGAACAATCTCGCGATTTTCGGCACGCGCCCGCGCCATATCATCACCAGCGTGATTGAGCATCCGGCGGTCCTGAACGTCTGCCAAGAACTGGAGAGGCGGGGAACGGAGGTGTCCTGGGTTCGCGTGTCTTCGAGTGGCGTGATCGACCCCGATGATGTTCGGCGAGCAATGCGGCCAGAGACGGATTTGATCTCAGTCATGGCCGTCAACAACGAGATCGGCACTGTCCAGCCCGTTTCCGAGTTGCTGGACTTTGGAGTAACTGTCCATTCCGATTGCGTTCAAGCGCTCGGCAAGGTGGAGCTTCCGGCGGCACACCTGTTGAGTTTTTCGGCGCACAAGATTCATGGCCCCAAGGGCATCGGCGCACTGGCCGTCAGGAAGGGCACCACGCTTCACAAGGCCACCTTCGGCGGGCATCACGAGCGCGACCGCCGCCCCGGTACGGAGAACGTTCCGGGTGCGGTTGGATTCGGCGCGGCTGCGGAGCGCTGTGGTAGCGGCGCGAGTACCATTGCTGCGCTACGCGACCGGCTGGAGGCGGGAATTCTTGATCGTGTCCCGCACACGGCGGTTCAGGGAAGGGACGCTCCACGGGTTGCGAACACGGCGAACATCCGCTTCGACGGCGTCGAAGGCGAAGCCATGGTGATCGCGCTGGACCTTCGCGGGTTCTCCGTCTCCAGCGGCGCCGCCTGCTCGTCCGGCGCAGTGGAACCTTCGCACGTGCTGACCGCCATTGGACTGTCGAAGGAACAGGCTCGATCCTGCCTGCGATTTTCGATGGGCGAGGCGAACACCGTCGATGAAGTCGATGCGCTGATATCCGCCGTCGCCGCCTGTGCCGAACGCCTGCGAAAGTTGTCGCCTACTTATGCCTGAGCCGCCGATTGCCGTTGCCATGTCGGGAGGCGTGGACTCCTCTGTCGTCGCCGGGCTTCTGAAGCGTGATGGCCACGAGATCGTCGGAATGACGATGCAGCTTTGGAACCAGCGCCGGCTGCCGGAACTGGAGACGGAGTATGCCGGTGGCCGCTGCTGCTCTCTCGACGACGTGTACGATGCCCGCGCCGTTGCGGGCATGCTGGAGATCCCCTATTACGTCGTCAACTTCGAGGATCGTTTTGAGCGCGCGGTAGTGCGGCCGTTTGTCGATTCCTATCTGAAGGGCGAGACGCCGATCCCGTGCACGCTTTGCAATAACTTCATCAAGTTCGATCAGTTTCTTGAAATGGCCGACGCGGCGGGAGCCGAGAAGATTGCCACCGGCCACTACGCGCGCATCGGGTACGACGCGAGCACGGGCAGGTGGCAGATGGCGCGATCCGCCGACGCGACCAAGGATCAGACCTACTTTCTTTGGGGCCTGACGCAGGCGCAGCTTTCGCGCGCGCTGTTTCCATTGGGTTCGATGACGAAGCCGGAAGTGCGCCAGCTTGCCGTCGATCTACGGATTCCCGTTGCCAACAAGCCGGACAGCCAGGAGATTTGCTTCGTCCCCAATGGCGACTATGCCGGATTTATCGACGCGTACTTCCGGGAGCAGGGAATCGCCCGAGAGTTGGAGGGCGGAGAGATCGTCACGACGAACGGAGATGTTCTTGGCCACCACGCGGGAACGCACCGCTTCACTGTGGGTCAGCGCCGCGGGCTCGGCATCGCCGCGCGCGACCCGCTATATGTGATCGAAACCAATCCTTCAACCCGGCGGGTTGTCGTCGGCGGAGACCGGGATCTGCGCCGCGACAAGTTCGACGTGCGGGACTGCAACTGGGTCTCGATTTCGGAGCCCATCGCCCCGGTGCGCGCGGAGGTGCGTATTCGCAACAAGCACCAGCCATCTGCTGCGACGGTAAGCGCGTGCGAGGGCGGCGGGGCCTCGGTGACGTTCGACGATCCGCAGCGGGCCATCACGCCGGGGCAGGCCGCCGTATTCTATTCGGGTGATCTCGTCCTTGGCGGCGGGTGGATTGCGTAACGCCGTCGAATACATCCTCGCGCGCGCAGTTTTCGCAAGCTTGTCCATCGCGCCGTTCGGCCTTGCCCGGTTCTACGCGACGCTATTAGACCGCTTCGTTCCCAAGCTTCGGCGCGTTGCGGCCCGCAACCTCTTGATGACATCGATGTCCGCTTCGGCCGCCGATGGCGTCTTCCACTCCATCGCCCGGCTGCTGTGGTCGTTCGCGCACTTTCCTGGAATCAACCGCGGCAATGTGGGCGAATGGATTTCCTACGATGGCTTCGAGCACTACGAAGAGGCGAAGCGGCGGGGAAAAGGCGTCTTGTTCGCCACCGGCCATCTAGGCAATTGGGAGCTTAGCGCGTACGCGCATGCCCTGATGACGGAGCCGATGCACATCGTCGTGCGCCCTCTCGACAATCCGTTGCTGGACCACTTCGTCTTGCAGCGCCGCACAGGCAGCGGCAACCGCGTCATCGGAAAGAAGGATCTGCTGCGCGGTGTGCTGAAGGCTCTCGCGGCGAATGAGGCGGTGGGCATTCTCATCGATCAGAACGCGGGGCTTGACGACGGAGTGTTCATCGATTTCTTCGGCGTTCCCGCCTCGGCCAACTCAGGGTTCGTGAAGTTGGCGCATCGTACGGGCGCCGCCGTCATCCCCGGTTTCGCCTTGTGGGACAGCGCCACATCGCGCTACCGGCTGAAGTTCCTTCCCGTCGTCGAGATGACGGGCGACGTGGCAGCTGACACGCAGCGCCTGCACTCCATTCTTGAGTCCGTGATTCGCGAGTATCCCGATCAATGGCTGTGGATTCACCGCCGATGGAAGACCCGGCCACCGGGGCAGCCACCGCTGTATTAGCGAATTCTGTAGACCCGGTACGCGCTGTTGCTCCAAGCCGGTTCCACTCCGGGAAGCCCGGTTTTCGTCAGGACCAGATAGTCGATACCCAGGTTCGCCAATGCCGGTACACGATCCGGCGTGAATGGCGGCGCCAGCGCTTCATTCCAACGCTTCCACCAAGCCTGCGCGTATTGAGGAAAGTAGTTCACTTGTCCGCCGGCCTTCCAATCCACCCACACCGTGCGGCGGCTGCGCGCGCGGAAAATGCCAGGCGGCAGTGCGCGGCCCTCTTCGGGAAACAGGAAGACCGCTGTTGCGGGCGTGGCGGATGCGGCCCATTCGCTAAGCTCCGCGAGCTGGGAAGTCTCGATTCTTTTCGGGTTCTGGCCGCCATGTAGAAACGGAACGGTCAGGACAACGGCCAGCCATGCCAGCCGCTCCCACCACGCGCGGGCGGTGAAAGCCGCGATCGACGCGAGAATCACCGCGAACAGAACCGTGAACAGCAGCGCGCGCATCGGTTGAAGCTGCGGCAACAGTGCCCAGCCGACCTTCTCCAGAAGAACGTAGGAGACCGGCATGGTGAAGATTCCGATGGCTGGCATTCCCAGAAACAGAACTTGAACAGTTGCCGGAAGCTGCCGGCCGATGCGCCAAAACGCCGCCAACGAGACGGCCCACGCGCTGAAGTAGAACCAGGCGTAGCGCGCAAACCACAGTGAGATCCAGTTGTAGCTGGCGCGCAGCCTCTGAAGTTCCGCATGCTCCGGCGAGAGAATCGCGAAGAATCTCTGCGTTTCGCCGAGGCTCGCTTGAGGGATCGACAAGGGAATCAGTATGGCAATCGACGCTCCCAGCGCGATCAGGAGTTCTTTGCGCCTTGGCAGGAACGGAACCATCAGCCAAAGCGGCCAAACGGCAGGCGCGTGGTAGAGCAGGGCAAGCCCTGCAGCGATCGCACCCAGCGCGAATCGGCCGTGCGCAAACAGTCCGGCAGAAAGAAGGATCAGGCCTACGGCGAAGCCGCGCGGTACGGGTTCGTACTCAACCGTCAGCACGGCGGGGCCGATGATCGTTGCGCCAAGAGACATCAGGAACGCGACGCCCATTGCCGCCGGCGCCGCCAGTCCAGCGGACGTTGCGATCAGGAACACGCCGAAGATTCCACAAGCCCGAAAAAGCGCCTGCTGCAACTCCAGCGACGCCTGATAGCTGCCCGTGATGGCCTTTCCGCCGCGCGCGGCTTCATCGTAGAAGGTAAGCGACACATGCGCGCCTGTGGGGATCAGATCCTCGGGGTACAGCGAACGGTCTTCCAGCCACTGCAGCACTGGGATGTAGATCTGCGTGTCGGACTGTAGGAAAGTCCGTCCGGGATAGACAGTGAGGCCGAACAGCGTGATGCCCAGCACGGCCGCAAGAACGGCTACGCGATGCCGCATTATTGTGCGGGCGTCTTCTCCAGTTGTTGCTTGGTCCAACTGCGGTTTGGATTTAGTTCCAAGCTTCGGCCTAGCGCCTGGCGTGCATCGGCGTTCCGGTTGGCCTTGCGCAACGCGATTCCCAACCACATCCACGCTTCCGCCGATTTGGAATCCAGTTGAGTGGACTTGCGCAAGTCGGCGATCGCTTTGTCGGCGCCGCCGCCGAACTGCGCAGGCAGATAGTAGTTCCCGACGCCCCGGCTCATCCAAACCAGGGCGGACTTCGGGTCAAGCTCCATCGCCTTGTTCACTGACTCGATCGCGCATTTGCCGTACTGGATGCCCGCAAAAATATTGGCGGGGATAACCTGTCCGCATAACGCGCCCAGAACACGATGATACTCGGCCTTGGACGGATCCAACTCCACCGCGCGTTCGGCCGACTGGATGCCGGCTTGCGCCACGCGCGCGGCCGACGCCTTGTCGCGAAGTTCCAACGCGATCTCGGCCGAGTAGAGTTGCGCCAACGCCACGTTGTAGTGCGCCGCCGCGGTTCCCGATTGTTTCTGCGCTGCGGCGTTCAACGCGGGCAGCATCTTATCGATCGACGAACGATCCTGACGGTCTCGCGCCCTTTCCAATTCGGGCGGTCCGGCGAAGACAAGCGCCCCGGCAAAGAGAATCGAAATTCGAATCACGATGGCTCCCACCAGTTTAGAGTTTCGCCACCTTCCGGTGCACGGTCAGAAGCCACAGGCCCAGGGCGGCCAGGCAAAGTCCGTTGGTGGCCAGCACCGGCGGCGCTGTGAATAAAGGAATCAATTGACCGGTGGCAAGCGAACCGAACGGCATCCCGCCACGAAACGCGACGTTGTAGACGCTCATCACGCGTCCCCGCATGTCGTCGGGAGTAATCAATTGCACCAGGGAACTGATTAGCGCAAAACACATCATCAACGTGACGCCAGACGCGAAGACGAAGAACCCCGTCAGCCACACGGTGCGCGACAAGGAGAAGCCGACGATGCATACCCCAAGGGCGATCAACATGATCAGCGCCAGACGGCCTTTGTGATCTTTGTTGCCGGCGTAGGCAACGGCAAGCGCGCCAAGGATCGATCCGCCGCCGGAGAGCGCAAGCAGCATCGAAAACGTGCCCGCATCGCCTCCCAGCACATCCTTTGTGACGACTGGAAGGAACACCACCAGCGGAATGCTGAACGCCGTCATGAAGAACGCGATGAAGATCAACGATCCCATCGTGCCCTGATGTTTGACGAAGCTAAGGCCCTGCTTGATGCCCTGCACAATGGTCCCGCCGCGATTGGACGGCACGTAACGCGGTTTCACCAGAATCAGCGTAATGATGACGGCGATGTAGGAAAGGCCATTCAACGAGAAGCACCACGACGGCCCCAGAGTTTTCAAAGCCAGCCCGCCCAGCACCGGGCCCAGCACGCGCGCCACATTGAACTGGATCGAATTCAGTGCGATGGCGTTCGGCAGATCCTCCCTGTCGACCAGCGACGGAACCAAGGCGGAATAAGCGGGGCCTCCGAACGCCTGGGCGAGCCCTACGACAAACGAGAGCGTCAGAATGTGCCACACTTCCGCAACGCCCACGGCGAACAGCGCCGCCAGCAGGAAGGCGCAAAGCATCTGGACGATCTGCGAAGCGATCAGCAGCAGACGGCGGTCGTAGCGGTCGGCGATTACGCCGCCCACCAGTGAAAAGAGAAATATTGGAATCTGGCCGAGAAACGCGTCAAGCCCCAGCATTCTTGCGGAGCCCGAGATTTCCAGCACCAGCCAGCTCTGCGCGGTGGACTGCATCCACGTGCCGATGGACGACACGCACGCGCCAGTCCACATCAAACGGAATTCGGGGTATTCGAATGCTTTGAATGTGCGCTTGAGCATGGATGAAGGCGGATCAACGCCTCTCAGCGCGCTATGGGAGTGGTTTTTCGCGGTGGATCAAATGGCAGAGATTGCCTTCGCCGTCGGTAAAGAATACCAGCCGGTTTCCCTGGTTGTTGAACGGTTCGCCGGTGAAGTTGACGCCCTTGCTTTTCAGATGATCGTAGGCTTTATCGAAGTCGTCGGGAACGATCGCCAGATGACGGATGCCCGGCGTCTTCATCTCGTTCGCGGGCCTCCCGCCCTCGGCCGGAATGATCTCCAGCATCGAGCCGTTCTTCGCTTTCACGAAGTAGTTTCCTGCGTAGGTGTAGTTGATGTGAAAGTCGAGATGATCGACGTACCAATTCGCCAGCTTCTCCGGATCGGCGGACGCAATTGCAGTGTGTTCTAGGCCCTGGAACATAAAAGCAGTGTAACAGGCGGGTCCCGCCGGCCCTTAATAAACGGCGAAACAAAACACGGAATTCGCGCCCTGCGGGGACATGCAATACTCCCCCTCCTCCAGGAACTCCTGCACTTCCAGACGGTAGAGATTTCCTTCCAGCTTGCTGGCCGTCATTCGCACCTGGCGCGGCCCGTCGCGCTTCGGCTTTCGCGAAATAATCAACTCCCGCGAACCACCCTTGGAGTTCATGCGGTACATGTCCAGCTTGTCGGCCTGGATCTTGTCGACGGCGATGACGAAGATTGGTTCGGGCAGGGGTGTCTGCGCCTGCGACGAAGTGCCGGAGATCGTGTAGATGATGTCGTCCTTCTTTTCCGACTGCTGCGCGGTTGTCGAATCCAACTCCACCAGCTTGCTGGCGTGCAGCAGATAGGGCACGTCGGTCTTCACCGGCTTGGGGCCGTTGTAGCGGTCGCTTTGCGCGAAGACGCTGCAGAAGAAGACCATCGCCGTTAGTACAACTTTCATATGTCTAGTTTACCGGGCTCAGCCGTTACACTGGGGGAATGTCAAAACAGTACCCGGAGCCGCCGGCCATGACCATAGACGTCAACAAGAAATACAAAGCCACGTTTGAGCTTTCCGGCGGCACCGTTGTTTGCGAACTTTTCGCAATGGAAGCGCCCGCCACAGTGAACAATTTCATATTTCTGGCTCGCGACGGCTTCTACGATGGAACGGTTTTCCATCGTGTGATTAACGACTTCATGGTGCAGGGCGGCGATCCGACATCGTCGGGCCGCGGAGGCCCCGGCTACCGCTTCGACGACGAGTGCCGCGCCGCCACCGCCGTAAGGCACAAGGCTGGATCGCTATCCATGGCGAACGCGGGCCCCAACACGAATGGCAGCCAGTTCTTCATCACGCACGTCGCCACCGATTGGTTGGATGGCAAGCACACCGTCTTCGGACAAGTGGTGGAGGGCAAGGATATCGTCGATGCGACGAAGCAGGGCGACACGCTGAAGAAAGTAACGATTACCGAAGCATAGCCGGCCAGGCGGCGCCGAGTTCAATCGGCGCTTCCACCGCCCGCTGCGGCTCTGGCGTTGGGTCGAATCGAATCCGCTTCAGGCCGATCACGGCAAGGGGCGGCAGTGTCAGTTGAATGCTGTTGGGCCGCCCGTGCATCTCCAGCATCTGCGAATCCACTTGGCCGGACGGCGTGGCCCACACGTCGGAGCCGCCGTACCGCTGCCAATCCGTATTCATGATTTCCGCATAGGCGCCTTCGCGCGGCACGCCAACCCGGTAGCCGTGCCGGGCGTTGGGGGTGAAGTTGCACACGAAGATCAGCTCATCCTCCGGGTCCTGCGCGCGCCGGATGAAACTGATCACCGAATCGTCGATGTCGGACAGATCGATCCACTCAAAGCCCTGCCAGTGAAAATCCACTTCGTGCAGCGCCTTCTGCTCTGCCAGCAGGCGGTTCAGGTCCGCGACAAGTGTCTGTAAGTTTCGGTGGTACGCCCACTGCAGCAGGTCCCAGCGGACTCCCCGCTTCTCGCTCCACTCCTCGTACTGCCCGATTTCCTGGCCCATGAACAGAAGCTTCTTGCCCGGATGCGCCCACATGTAGGCGAGGAACGCGCGAACGTTTGCGAATTTCCGCCACTCATCGCCCGGCATCTTTCCGATCAGCGAACCCTTCATGTGCACCACTTCGTCATGCGAAATGGGAAGCACAAAATTTTCGCTGAAGGCGTACACAAGAGAGAACGTGATGTCCCGCTGATTGAACTTCCGGAAAATGGGATCGAGCTTGAAGTAGTGCAACATGTCGTGCATCCAGCCCATGTTCCACTTCATGGTGAAGCCCAGTCCGCCGACATAGGTAGGCTTTGAAACCATTGGGTACGACGTGGACTCTTCGGCGATCGTCATGGTGCCGGGAATCGTGTGCGTCAGTTCGTTCATCCGGCGCAGGAATTCGATCGCCTCGATATTCTCGCGGCCGCCGTACTTATTGGGAAGCCACTCACCCGCTTCCCGGTCGTAGTCCAGATACAGCATCGACGCCACCGCATCGACACGCAACCCGTCCAGGTGGTATTCGCGCAGCCAGAACATCGCGCTGGAAAGAAGAAAGCTTCGGACTTCGTCGCGCGAATAGTTGAAGATATTCGTGCCCCATTCCTTGTGCTCTCCCAGCCGCGGGTCCATGTGCTCGTAAAGATGCGTGCCGTCGAACAGGGCAAGTCCGTGTTCGTCTTTCGGAAAGTGGCCGGGCACCCAATCGAGAATCACTCCAATCCCGGCCCGATGGCACTCGTCGATGAAATACTGAAACTCCTGCGGTGGCCCGAACCGCGCGGTGGGCGCGAAATATCCGGTTACCTGATAGCCCCAGGAGCCTGAAAACGGATACTCCGTGATGGGCATCAACTCAATGTGGGTGAACCCCATCTTCTTCACATAGGAAATCAGCTGATGCGCCAACTCGGCGTAGGTAAGCGCGCGGCCGCCTTCGCCAAGCAGCCAGGACTCCAGATTCACTTCGTAGATGGAGACGGGTTCGGACAACCAGTTGGCATTCGCGCGACGCTCAATCCAGCGCGCGTCATTCCAGCTATACGAAGGAAGGCCATGTACGACGGAACCCGTTCGTGGAGGGTGTTCCGCGGCGAAGGCCACCGGATCGGCTTTCAAGACCGTGTAGCCGCTAAGGCTGGACCTGACGAAATACTTGTAGACTTCGCCGGGCGCGGCTGCCGGAAGAAACAGTTCCCACGTGCCGCCATCGCGGCGGCGCATAGGATGGGGCCGCGTGTTCCACTGGTTGAAACCTCCGGTAACGAAGACCGCTTCCGCGTTTGGAGCCCACACGGCAAAGCGCGTTCCCGCCACTCCTTCCACTTCCATCGGATGCGCGCCCAGCATCCGGTAGCACTCGTGATTCGTGCCTTCACCGTACAGGTGCAGATCGTGCGCGGTTAGCAGCGGCGGAAAGCGGTACGGATCCTCGCGGGTTTCCGCGTGGCCATGGTCGAACTCGATCCGGAACCGGTAATCGTGGGGCGCCGCTGCTGGACGGCCTACAAACAGGCCCTCCGGATGCACTCGGGCCATGGGGAGGGTCTTGCCTTCCAGTCGAAGCTCGACGGATCTGGCGCCCGGAAGGAAGGCGCGCACCTCCCAACCTGCAGGCGTTCCGTGCGGCCCCAGCACGGCGAAGGGGTCTGTGTGATAACCGCCCGCAATCGCCGCGATATCGTGGTCGAGCACCTTCGTCATTATAGGGGTGGGACATGACGAAGCCGCTCGGCGAACTTCATTTGCACTTGGAAGGCTCGATCTCGCCGGAAACACTTGGGGCCATCGATCCATCGGTTTCGGTGGCCGATGTCGAGGCAATGTACCGCTTCGAGAGCTTCGCCGGATTTCTCGAAGCGTACAAGTGGGTCGTCCGCAAAATGGCTTCGCCCCGTCACTACGCGATGGCCGCGCGCGCGTTGAAAAAACGGCTGGCGTCGGATGGAGTGGAGTATGCCGAACTCAACGTGTCTGTCGGAGTAATGCTATGGCGCGAACAGAATGCCCGCGCAAATTTGGCGGCGATTCAATCCGCGCTGCCGCAGTGCCCACTGATTTTCGACGCGGTGCGCCAGCATGGCGGCGATCCCGCGATTGCAGTGGCGGAACTGGCGCTTGAATTTGATGCGGGCTTCGGCATCGGCGGCGACGAAGCGTCGAGGCCTCTCGCGGAGTTTGCGGACGCGATTCGCCTCGCAGGCGGAGCATTCTTTCCACACGCCGGCGAGACTTCAAACGCAGCTAGCGTTCGAGACGCATTGGAGTATGGCGCGCGCCGAATCGGACATGGAATTCGCGCCATCGAAGATCACGGTTTGTGCAGGGAACTGCGGGAGCGAAACATTCCTCTCGAAATCTCGATCTCTTCAAACGTTGCGACCGGAGCAGTTGAGTCGTTGGCTGCCCACCCCGTGCACAGACTGTTCGACCTCGGTGTTCCGGTGGTGCTGAATACCGACGACCCGGCGATGTTCCAGACGTCGCTGCCCCGCGAGTTTGAGATCGCCGCCGGTCTTGGATTCAGCGCGGATGAGTTGGAGATCCTGCGTCAGAACGCTTTCCGGTACGCGAGGGCGCGCTGAAGCCGCCGCGCATCGGCTTCCGAGTAGCCGCCGTTAGCGCGAATATCGTCGCGGATGCGGAGCCTGCGCCGGTAACGGTTGAAGTACTCGTCGATATCGCCGCCGTACTGGAAGCTGAACATGATGTCGTCGAAATTCGAGGTATGCCCCAGCCCCAGCGCATGCCCCGATTCGTGCAGGAAAGTTAGGTAGACGATCGTTTCGCGCAGCAGCGGATCAGACGTGCCGGTCACCGTAGGGCGGAGGTAAATTTCAGATCCCGGCTTCCCATTCACTTCGATGGGACGCGCCTCGCCATAGAGGTTGCTGCGACGTCCCAGATAGTAGAAGCGGAACTGAGCCGCAGCCTCCGTTCCGGCGCGCTGAAATTGAATGGCCCCGTTCGATGCCTTCGCCCAGGCCTCCAATGCCCATTGGGCCAGACTATCGTCGGTGGCGAGGCATGCGGTTTCAGCAGGCTTCGAACAAGGCTCAATCCACCATGTCCAGGTTGCCGCCGTCAGCGCCAGCCACAACATCGGTCAGCGCGATGCCTCGCTGCGAAGCTCCGCCAGGATGCGCTCTAACTCGGCGACCCGCGTCTTCAGTTCTTCCATTTCCTGGCCTTCAGGGTCGGGAAGGCGGCCGTGTTCAAGGTCATGTTCTGCCGGAAGGTCGCCCCAGAAGCGAACGATCTTTCCGGGAATACCGACAACCGTCGAGCCTTCGGGCGCGCTCTTCACCACCACCGATCCGGCGCCGATCTTGACGTTCGCGCCGATAGAGATCGCTCCCAGCACCTTCGCGCCCGTGCCGATGACGACGTTGTCGCCGATGGTCGGGTGGCGCTTGCCTTTGTCTTTGCCCGTGCCGCCCAGCGTGACGCCCTGGTAGATCGTGACGTCGTCGCCGATCTCGGCGGTCTCGCCGATTACGACACCCATACCGTGATCGATGAAAAAGCGCCGCCCGATGCGCGCACCCGGGTGAATCTCGATACCGGTAAGTGTCCTCACGACTTGCGAGATCAGACGAGCCAACAGATAAAGGCGCCGTTTGTAAAGGCTGTGCGATATCCGGTGGAGCAGGATCGCCTGCACGCCCGGGTAGCAGGTTAGGATCTCCAGCGTGCTCTTCGCCGCTGGATCCTCGCGGAAAACCGTGTCGATCTGCTCGCGAATGGCCCCGAACATGTCTGGTTGGATTATCGCATCGGGCCTGAAGATTCGGCCTTGTTATCCTCGAAGAATGCCGGATGGCTATCTGCCAATCTTCCTTTTTCTGATTGTCGCCATCCTCTTCCCCGTCGTGACGCTTTTTGCCGCAAAGCTGATCCGGCCCTCGAAATTCGAGACGGCAAAGCTGGAAGCGTATGAGTGCGGCATTGAGGCCGAAGGCTCCGCGCGGGGCCGCTATTCCGTTCGGTTTTACATCATTGCGATTCTCTTCGTCATCTTTGACGTCGAGACGATCTTCCTGTTTCCGTGGGCCGTCCGGTACCAGCAACTGGGGTGGTTCGGCGTGGCCGAGGCTGCAATATTCGTGGGCGTTCTGCTGGTTGGATACGTTTGGGCGTATCGAAAAGGCGCGCTGGAGTGGGTGTAGGCGGCCGCCTGTACTACGAAGATTCGTACCTCACGCAATTCCACGCAAATGTTCTGGACGCCGGCCAGGATGGACTTCGTGTCTACCTGGACCGGACAGCGTTCTATCCAACGTCTGGAGGCCAGCTTTTCGACACGGGCCAACTTGGCGAGGCGCGAGTGACGGACGTGATCGACGAAGGTGGCCGGATTGCGCACGTGGTCGACCGGCCCATCGCACCCGGCCCGGTGCAGGGAACCATCGACTGGCCGCGCCGCTTCGATTTCATGCAGCAACATTCCGGGCAGCACTTGCTTTCCGCGGTGTTTGCGCGCGAGGCGCGACTCTCGACGCTCAGCGTTCATTTGGGAAGCGACTCCGCGACAATTGATCTGGACGCGGCCGAGCTTTCGCCGGACCTGCTGGCGCGAATTGAGAAAGTCGCGAACGACGAGTTGACGCTTAATCACGACGTCTCCGTCACCTTCGAAGACGCCGCTACTGCGGAGGGATTGAGGAAGGCCTCGGACCGCGAAGGATTGCTTCGCATCGTCACCATCGCGGAGCTTGACCGCAGCGCTTGTGGCGGCACGCACGTCCGTCGAACGGGCGAAATCGGATGCATCCTTCTGCGGAAGGTCGAGAAAATCCGGAAGGCGGCGCGCATCGAATTTCTCTGCGGCGGGCGCGCGATTTCCGCGGCTCGTGCCGGCTTCGCGGCGTTGAAGGCGCAGGGCGCGGCCCATCAGGAGCGGATCGTGGCGATGGAGCGCGAGCGCAGGAAGATGGCGGACAGCTTGGCGGAGTATCGCGCCAAGACGCTCTATTCGGAATGTCCTCCCGGCGCAGATGGCCTTCGAAGGATCGTTGTGCGCCCGGCGTCCATTGATGAGTTGGTCCGGGTGGAGGCACAGACTTTCGTTGCCGAAGGCCACGCGATTTTCCTTGCGCTTGCCGAGAACGCGGTTTTACTGGCCGTCTCGCCGGATGCCGGCGTCTCGGCAGGTGAACTGATTCGACGATTTGCGGAGCGTGGGGGCGGAGCCGCCGGGTTGGCGCAGGGCACGATGGCGGACGCCGGACCGTTGCTGGCGGCGCTGGGATTTCCGTCCGGCTAGCGGGCCGCTACGGCGACCAGACCCAAACCGGCAGCGAACAGCGCCAGCGTGATCGATGCAAGGGCCGAGGCACGGCCACCCGCCCCGTTGAACTCCCGCCAGACCAGCAGTCCCCAAAGCATCGCGACGATCGCGGAACCGAAAACCAGTACGGCGTTTAGCGCGGGCGAGATCTGCGCGGGAGGCTCCGCCCCGTCGGCGATGTAGTGGGACAGGAATCCGGCGCACCACAGCGCGCCGCCGAACATCCCAAGCAAGTGCAACCCAATCGAGCCTTGGAAATAGCCGGCAAACCCGGCGGGTGCGCCGTGCAGTGGAAGGTTGATGAAGTAGACGTCGTAGACAAAAGTGGAAGCGAAGATTCCAATCGCGAACATCACCGCGATTGCGTAAGGACCCAGCGCTAGTTCACTTCCGGTAGCTTTTGCCCTGGTGATTAGCGGAAGCACGGCGCCGAACAGCAGCCCCGCAGCGATACTGACGACGATCGCCCTTGACGATCCCGTGGGCCGTGCAGACTTCACATTGCCCTTTGGGCTGGGCTGAGGTCCGCCGCGTGTCCGCGCAAGATGGGCCATCGCGCACGTCACCACCGCGATCAACACCAGCGCGCCTCCGGCGAGCGCCAACGCCGGATTCGCCGTGCGGACCATCGCCTGATTGGCGGCGATCCCAATCGTCAGCGAGATACCCAATGCCAGCGGGAAAGCGACGGCCATTCCGCCCAGTTCGACGCCGGCCACCAGCAGCATGTTGCCCAGGTTGAAAATCATGCCGGCCGCCACGGCAAAGGCCAATTGCCGCTTGCCGGTGATCATCACGTTGTCCAAAAATGTCAAGCCGTCGCCCCAAGACCCCAAGGTGAAAGCGGCGACGAGCGCGGTGACCAGCAGCCCGAATGCAAAGTCGAAATAGTAATGCTCAAAGCGCCATTTGGGACCGGCCATTTTGAGGGTGATGGCCCATGTGCCGCCGAAAAACATCGCGGCCACGGCGATCAAAAGCGTGCCGTCAAACGTAGCAGGCAGCATGGATGGGCAGCGGGTGAGTTGAGATCCTGGACACGCTTGCATATAATACCGCCTCAAACGGGGAAATCATGTTCGTCGCGAAAACATCTCTCATCTTGCTTATTGCAATCGCGGTCTTCGCCCAGCGCCACAAGCTGACGGTGGATACGGAAACGCCCGAGGGCAAGATTCTTCAGGCGATCGGCACGGAGGGCGATGCCGCGAAGAAGATCGAACTGCTGGAGGAGTTCTCCGCGAAGTATCCCGATCATGAGTCCGCTGTGTGGGCCTACTCGCAACTGGTGACGGCGTATGCGGCAGGAAACAATCCAGCGAAGGCGATGCAAGCTGGCGAGAAGCTGCTGGCGAAAGATCCGGACGACTTGGTCTCCGCAGTGACGGTGTTGAAGAGCCTTGAAGGAACGGCCGATGCGGCCAGCGTTTCGAAGTGGTCCGCAATTACGTCGCGCGTTGCGCGCGCCGAGATGGAGAAGCCGAAGCCCACTGATGCCGAGCAGGCCGCCGAGTGGGCCAGTTCACACGAGTACGCCAAGCAGGTAGATGCCTACAGCGACTACTCGCTTTTGAATCAGGCGGCGAAAGCGACGGACCCAATGCAGGCCGTCCAACTGGCGGAAGAGCTGGAAAAGCGCAGCCCGGAAAGCCCGTATCTATCACAGGCGCAGAACGCGGCCTTCGCCAGTCTTCGCAAGGCCGGCCGCACCGGCGAGGCTGTAGCGTTGGCGGAGAAGCTTCTGGTGAAGGATCCCAACAACGAGGAAATGCTGCTGGTGGCCGCCGATCATGCGATGAAGGCGAAGCAGAACGATAAGGTGATCGAGTACTCCAACCGTTTGGTTGCGGCGATGAAAGACAAGCCGAAGCCCGCCCAGATGTCTGACGAAGATTGGGAGGCGCGAAAGAACACTCTCATTGGCGCGGGTTCCTGGATGGCCGGCGTCACCTACGCCACACAGAACAAGTTCGGCCCGGCGGACAAGTCGCTGCGCGAAGCGCTCCCGCTTGTGGCCGATCAACAGATGAAGGCCGCCGCGTTGTTCCATTTGGGTGTCGCGAACTTCCGGTTGGCCGAGAGTACCGGCAGCGCACCTCGCGTCAAAGAAGCGCTGGCCTACAGCCAGCAGGCCGCTGCAATCCCCGGACCGTACGCGGCGGGCGCGCAGAAGAACGTCACCGCGATCCGGACAAAGTACCGGCTGCCGGCGAAATAGACGGGTCGATGGGAATGCGAACTACAGCGGAGAGCCCGGGGCGTATGGTGGCGGAGGGAGAGATGAACTCGACCACCAGTTCGCCGCCAGTCACCGATTTTACGGTCCCCTCCAACGCCTGATTCCCGGCCTCGGCGATTTGCACCAGTGCCGGTTGACCGGGCTGAATATACTTCGCATCGGACGGGTCGAGCGGAGCCGTGAATTCCAACTCGGTAAGATTCGCGGCGATCTGGAAAAGGTCCCTCATGCCGATGTTCACTTCGTCGCCCGGGCCTGCGCGATGGGCCAGCAGAAGCCCGTCCACCGGTGCGTGGACCTCGCCTTCCAACAGCGCACCCTCCACCGCCTCCATGTCCCGCGTTCTCTCAGCCAGGATGCGGCGCGCGTCAGTTAGAGTCCTCTGCGTGATATCGAGTTTTGTCGTCACCGCCGACGCGATGTCCGACAACGCTTCCGATTCCGCCTTCAGCGTCCGGTATTCCTTTTCCGATTTTTCGTACGTCAGCCGCGGCGTGGCTCCTTCGGCCAGCAGCATTTTCTGACGTTGGTAGTCACGGTCGGCAATCGTGAACTCGGCGCGGGCCCGGGTCGCATCGGCGTCGGCGCGCGAAGCTTCCAGGCGCCCGGAGATCAGTTGGCTCTCCAGGCTGTTCACGCGCTCCTGAAGACGATCAAGCTCCAGCTTGGCCTCTTCGCGCTCCAGATCCAGGCGGACGTTTCTCACGCGCGCAAGAAGCTGCCCTTCGAAAACCTGCTGGCCGTCCATCAGCTCCACAGCCTCCAGCGTTCCGTCGGTGGGCGCGGGAACCGCAACGATATTTCGCGCGCGCACCGATCCGGTCATCGTGATCTCGGACGGAATTGCCGCCGGCTGCACGGGTGCTGCCGCAGCTGGTTCTTTCGGCTTCCGCTGCTGATACACGAATACGCCAGTGCCCGCCAGCAGCCCCGCCAGTAGCGCACTCGATAGCCATAGCCAACGCGGACTCATTCCGTTCAAATGATATCCTTGCTGATTAGATTTGAGCGATGCTGAACGCGCGGCTGGGCGATGACATCGACGACTTTTGCATCAAGTGCAAACGCGTCACCAATCACAATATTGTTGCTTTGATCGAAGAGGAACCGGCGAAGGTCCGCTGCCGCAGTTGCTATCACGATCATGAGTTTCTGCGTGAGCAGGCTCCACCGTCCAAGAAAGACTTGAAGAAAGCCCAGGAAGCCGGCGAGCTCTAGCTCTTGCGCATTTCGCGCTGGATTTGCTGCATCACCTGCTCGCGGTCTTCTCCTTCAAGATCCTGCTCCAGGCGCATCAGCGCAACACCAACGACATCCCGATGGTGCAGCTTCGCGCCAAGCCCGCCTTGTCCCGTTAGCTGAAGCCAGATGTCGTGAAGACGGTCCAGATCCTCGGGCCACAAACGCGGCGGATGCGGACCCAGGTTGACGTACTTGGAAGGACGGTCCGGACGAATAATCTCCAGTGAAAACGGGTGCCGCGGCTCGGGCAGCCGCTCCCACGCCAAACCGATTTGCCGCGCAAGTTCGTCGGACGCCATCTTCGCGGACACACCGGTCACCAGGCGGGATACGCGCAGCTTTTGCGCCGTCTGCACCATCGCATCGAAGACATCCACCGCGGGCACCACCAGCAGTTCAACCGGCTTGCCTTCTTTCTCAGCTATCTCGACGACGTGCGAAAACAGCTCCTGCTCGTAGTTGGTGAACAACTGATCTTCGGTTAGCTGATACTCGCCGGCCCCGGCGGAGATGGGACGAACGGTCATGACGACGATGTCATGCCGGCGGAGGTTGGTCTTTTCGAGCGACTTCTTCAGGTGGTCCATCTGACGGTATCCACGCACCGCCACCAGCACCGAGCCCGGCCGCGCTTCGATACTGTCCTTGTCGATCTGCGGCGAATGTTCGAGGTTAAATTCCTCCATTGCCGATTGGTTGCCGACGCGCTTCTTCGAGTTGATGTATTCCGAGATCTGGAATACGACAAACAGGAACAGCGTGAACGATACTCCGTAGATCGTTGCAATCTTCTTCGAGAACAGATTGGCGATGGCGACGCTGAACAGCGTTAGCGTGATGACCGCGAGCCCGATCGGAAGTTCCGTGCCGCCGATGCGGAGATTGAAAGGCACCTTGTATTCCTGATCGGTGCGCTTGAAGCGGAGCGCCATCACGCCCAGGCCTTTCATGGAGAAGCTCCACACGACGCCGAACGCATAGGCTTCACCCAGCAGATAGACGTCGCCGCCTGAGAACAGAATCGTGCCGGCTTGAAGGATGGCGATCATGTTGATCACCCGGTAGGTGGTGCCGAACGTGCCGTGCGGTTTGCGGAACCAGTCCAGCAGAACGCCATCTTCGGCCACGCGGTTTAGCACGCCGTTCGCGCCGATCATCGACGTGTTGACGGCTCCGGACAGAATCATGACGCCCACGATGACGACGAAAATGTGGAACATCAGCTTCAACAGATCCGGGCCAACCAGAAACTCGGTCATGCCGCCGATCATGTTGTCAAAGAAACGCGGGCGCTCCGAATCGGGAATCACCATCGCGGCCAGCAGCGTAACCACACCGGTTGAAATCACGGCGTACGTGCACACGATGTTCGCTGTCACCTTCAGGTTCTTCAGCTTCGGAGACGCAATTTCGCGGTAGACCTGCGCCAGCGTTTCAAAACCGCTCATGGCCAGCAGGGAGTGGCCGAAGCACACCAGCACAGCGGCCGCGGGAATAGTGGGCCAGACCGTGTCTTTCAGCCAGCCGACCGCGTCGTCGGAAAACTGGATCGAGCCCAACGAAGGCCACGGCGGCAGTTCCCATGTGCCGCGCATGGCAAGCGTCAGCAGCGACCACAGGATCATCATCACCACCATCACGGACATCACCTGCATAATTCGCAGGGCTTTTCCGGACGATTCGTGAATGCCCCTGATGTTCGAACGCCAGAAATATCCAACGACAATCAGGCCGAAGAACATTGCAAACCGGTTGGGATTGATGTGGTACGGCTGGTTCAACAGGACGAACAGCTCGTTCAATAAATGGCCCAGATACTGCCCCGCGCTGACGGAGCTGATGGGGCCGGTCAGGACGTAATCGACGACAAGGGCCGACACCGAAAGCTTGGCCATGCTGGGGCCCATCGCGTCGCGAACCACCACGTAGACGCCGCCGCGCACGAACATGGAGCAGCTTTCGATGTACACCGCGCGCACCGCGAAGCTGAAAAACATCACGGCAAGAATGAACCAGGGCGCCGATTGGCCGATAGCGCGTTCCGCAATGCCGCCGGCGTAGTAAGACGACGACGCCAGATCGCTGAGAACGATGGCGGCGCCACGCCAGAAAGAGATGAAGGATAAGGCAACCGTCGTGGCAACAACGATCCGGGCGGGCGAGCCTGCGGGGGAACCCGGCGACGGGTCCGCAGGCTGACTAGTGCTCACAGATTCATATTCTAAGCTGAAACGGGATGTCAGCCCCTGAGATCGTTCGGAAGCTCCGCGACGCCGGATACCGGGCCTACTACGTGGGCGGATGCGTGCGCGACATGCTGCTGGGGCGGGCGGTTTCAGACATCGACATCGCCACCAGTGCAACGCCCGTCGATGTGATTGCGCTGTTTCCCGGTTCGAACGCGGTGGGTGCGCACTTCGGAGTGGTGATTGTTGAACGCGTCGAAGTGGCCACCTTTCGCACGGACGCCAGCTACCGGGACGGTCGTCATCCGGATGGCGTTCGCTTTGAGACGGACCTGGCGAAGGACGCCTCGCGGCGCGACTTTACGATCAACGGTCTCTTCTACGATCCGGCGTCCAGTGAGGTGCTGGACTTTGTGGGTGGCCGCGCGGATCTGGAAGCGGGCCTGGTTCGCGCGATTGGAGATCCTGTGTTGCGGTTCACGGAGGACCGGCTGCGCCTGTTGCGCGCCATCCGGTTTGCGGCACGGCTTGATTTCCAGATCGAGACGGCCACCTGGAATGCACTGCGCGAAATGGCTCCCGGAATTCATGCGGTGGCGGCGGAGCGCATTCGCGGCGAGCTGACGCGCATGCTGACCGAAGGCCACGCACGTCGGGCGTTCGAACTTCTGCTGAGCTCCGGCCTGTTGCGGGAACTGCTGCCGGAGGTCGCGGCGTTTCAAGGAGTGGAACAGCCGCCTGAATTTCATCCCGAAGGCGATGTGTGGAACCACGTGATGCTGATGCTCGAAATGCTTCAGTCGCCGTCGCCCACCCTGGCATGGGGGGCGCTGCTGCACGATGTGGGAAAGCCCTCGACGTTCGCTCGCCTGGATCGCATACGGTTCAACGGGCATGTCGAACGCGGAGTGGAGATGGCGGCTGAAATCTGCCGTAGGTTGAAATTTTCGCACGCAGACAGGGCGCAGATTCAGGCGCTGGTCGCGAATCACATGCGATTCGGCGATGCGGCGCGGATGAAGGAATCGACGATGAAGCGGTTCCTGCGGCTGGATGCCTTTGAGGAGCATCTGGAACTGCACCGGCTCGACTGTCTCGCCAGCCATCGTCTGCTGGACAACCATCGCCTGGTAAAAGACCGCATGACGGCAGCGGCGCCCGAAGAAATTCGTCCGCCACGGCTGCTGACCGGAGACGACCTAATCGCGGCGGGCTGGACGCCAGGCCCGGAGTTCTCGCGAATCCTCGATCAGGTGGAGGATGCCCAACTGGAAGGCCGGGTCGTGTCGAAAGAAGAAGCGCTGGCTCTGGCGTCTACGATCCGGACGCGATCTTCGGCGTGATCATCCACCGTAACGTGCCCTGCGGCTGCGCGCCGAAAGCTTCGACGTCGATCCTTACCAGCGCGCTCTTTTTGAAGTCGACGCGCAGGGACGGGCTGTTGAGAAGGAAGGCGGTGAGATAGCTCAGCAGCGGTTCATGGCTAACCAGCATGATCGAATCCACGGCCTTCTGGGCCCGCACTTCCTGCCACACCGCCTCGGTCTGGCTGCCGGGTTCGAGCGTAGACGTCTCCAGCAGTTCGGCCTCCGTCGCCAGAAGGTCCGCGACCATCTCCGCTGTCTCGCGGGCGCGGCGGTAAGGGCTGGTAAGGATCAAGGAAATCGCGGTGTCGGCCTGGCGCGCCAACCTCAAAATCTCCTTCAATTTCTTGCGCCCTTCCAGAACCAATGCGCGGTCGCGATCAGCTTGACCGGCCACCGGTTCTTCCGCTATGGCGTGTCGTAGCAGGTATAGCTGCATTCGGCTTGATGAATCCTCCATTCTGTCATACTGGCAACTTGAAAACAGCCGTTGACGAAAATGTTTCAAGTCAATTATTACTGACGCTGGCGGCTTCGTCGACGATTGCGATTCTGTTTTCGATTGCCGTCGCGCAGGTCCTTCTTGGGGTGGGCATCGTTGTGCTGTTGGCCCAGCGGAAAAGCTGGCGTTTGCCACCCGTGATGCTGCCGCTGGGGCTCTTTTTCCTATGGACCGTGATTGCGAAAACGATCGCGCAGGGACCACTTACTCCCAGTGCGCAGTTGCGGAAGTTCTACGTCTATCTGATTCTCATCGTGGTTTTCGCCGCCGCCCGAAGAGCGTTAGACGCGCGCTGGATACTGCTGGGCATCTGCGCGGCAGGGACGCTATCTGCCATCTGGAGCGTTGTGCAGTTCGGACGGCGCACACTGGAGGCCCGGGCCGCGGGCGCGGAGTTCTACGAATACTACCTGCCCAACCGGACCACCGGCTTCATGAGCCATTGGATGACCTTCTCCGCCGAGATGCTGGTGGTGCTGGCAATATCCGCCGCGTTCCTCCTGTTCGGTGCGCGGGACCGGCGTTGGATGCTGCTGGCATCGTCCGCCGCCGTTCTTTCGACCGTGGCCATCGTCCTGAACCTCACCCGCGGAGTGTGGTTGGCGGCCGGAGCGGCGATGATCTATCTTCTGGCGGCGTGGCGGCCCAAGTGGCTTCTTGCGCTGCCGCCAGCGCTTGGGCTGGTGTATTTTCTTTCGCCCGCCACAGTCCAGGAACGCGCGATCTCAATCGTCCGTCCGAAAGGCACTACCGACTCCAATCAGCATCGCTACGTGACCTGGCGAACCGGACTGGCGATGATCGAAGCCTACCCGGTTTTCGGCCTGGGGCCAGAACGTGTGGAGACACGATTTCAAGAATTCGTGCCCGCCGACATTGCGCGCCCGCTGCCCACCGGCTGGTACGGCCACTTGCACAACGTCTATCTGCAGATTGCCGCCGAGCGTGGCTTGCCCGCATTGATCCTGCTGCTGTGGGTTCTGCTGAGTTTTGCTCGAGACTGGGGCCGCGCGCTACGGTCGCTAGGGCCCGGGCGCGGAGATCTTCAGTTTGCGCTGCAGGCCGCAATGGCCGTGCTTGTGGGGACGCTGGTGAACGGATTCTTTGAATACAACTTGGGGAACAGCGAACCGCTGCATCTGTTTCTTGCAGTGTCCGCGTGCGGCTATGTGGCCTATACCAGTTGGCTGTCTTTGCGGCCCGCTTCTTCCCACTCTTCGATGGTTTGAGCGGCTTCCGTCAGCTCAGCGGCGTTAAGCGTCACCAGCGTCTTGTCCATGTCCTGCCAGGTGCCCAGCATCTTCCACAGGTGCGCGGCCGCCAGCCGCATGCACCACGGGTCGCTGACCTTCCGGCCCAGATTGCGGGCCACTTGTAGAAGATCCGCATGTTGCAGAGCGACAACTTTTTCCATCGCCTGGTCTGCGGACGTCAGGCGCCACTTCACATCGACGGTGTCGGCATGCCGTATGGAGATGGCCGTCTGCTGCCATCGGAACTCCGCCTGCCAGATCCGGTCAAACGGATCGGCAGCCTCGAAGTGGCGGAACGTATGGATCATTCGGACTTATTTTAGGCGAATCAGCGACAGGAATTCATCCCGCGTGGCCTTGTTGGTGCGGAAGCTGCCCTGCATGGAACTGGTGGCGGTGGTGGAACACTGCTTCTCCACGCCGCGCATCATCATGCAAAAGTGCTGCGCCTCCGCCACCACGCCGACACCACGCGCGTTCAATACGGTCTTGATGGCCAGCGCCACTTCCTGCGTCAGCCGCTCCTGAACCTGCAGGCGGCGAGCGAACATATCGATGATACGCGGGATCTTCGACAGGCCGATTACCTTTTTGTCCGGCAGATACGCCACGTGCATGCGGCCATAGAAGGGAAGCATGTGGTGTTCGCACAGAGAGTAGAACTCGACGTCTTTTACCAGCACCATCTCGTCGTACTCGACGTCGAACAACGCGCCGTTGACGATATCGTCAAGGTTTTCGTAGTAGCCGCGCGTCAGAAACCTCATGGCCTTCTCGCTGCGTTCCGGCGTGCGGACAAGTCCCTCGCGTGACGGGTCTTCCCCGAGTTCGCGCAGGATTCCCTCGACGTGGCTCGCGATCAAACCGGGCTTGGGGTCCAGCTCCAACTTCGGCGACGACAGCTTGACAACACTCTTTGACAGCTTAGGCGAGGATTTCATATCTTCTCTTCGATCTCGAAAATGTTGTTCCGGGTTTCAAAAATCCGCAGCCGGTGAAGCCGCGGCAGCGACGACGGCCAGTTCACCAGCAAACGCTGGCGAATAACCGCGGCGAGATTCTCGGTTGTAGGAACCATCTCGCCCGAGAATTCTTCCAGCTCGGCGTTCAGGTTCCGATGGTCCAATGCGGAGATGGCGGCGGCGTGAACCACGCGGTCCAGTTCGCTAAGGTCGGCGACACGCCCCAGTTTCGGATCTACCGCGCCCGCCACCGTGACTTCCAACTTGTAGTTGTGGCCATGGCCGTGGGGATTGTCGCATTTGCCAAATGTCTCCCGGTTCTGCTCGACCGTAAGGTGCGGGCTGTGCAGGCGGTGCGACGCGGAGAAGCGATACCGGCGCGTTAGATGAATCAATTCGCCGCTCCCGCGTATTCGACATAGAGATCCTCGGTCTCAAACAGGCGCACCAACGCCAACCGGGCGGCCGTGCCCTCAAACTCCGGCGCAAGACGGTTCCATATCTCCACCGCCACATTCTCCACCGTCGGCACCACACGGTCGAACGGAGGCACTTCGCGGTTCAGATGCCGGTGGTCGAACGGCTCCACCACCTTTCTATTCAGGATTGTCTTCACATCTTTCAGGTCGACGATCATCCCGGTTACCGGATCAGGCTCGCCGTCCAGTACGACTTCCAAGACGTAATTGTGGCCGTGGCCGTGCGGATTTGCGCCCGGGCCGTACGTCCGAAGATTTTCTTCCGGAGACAGGCCGGGGTGCGCGCACACGTGAGAGGCCGAAAATTCCACCTTCCGAGTGATTCGCATGTTTCCCATTCTCTTCGATGCCACGGACCTTCCGGCGGATACAACTACAATCGCAGTAGATGAAGTTGGACCTTATCCTCAAAGTGTTGATGGGATTGCTGCTTGCCGGATTGGGCTTCGTCCTGACTGGCATTATGAGCCAGCCAAACATCCAGGTGGGCGACCGCGCGCCGGAGTTTTCCGTCACCGCTTCCAGCGGAAAAACGATCACCCGGGACAACTTTGGCGGCAAGCTTCTGGTGCTGAATTTCTGGGCAACGTGGTGTCCGCCGTGCGTGGCGGAGATGCCTTCGCTGAACGAATTCCAACGGCAGTTGGGTGGCGACGGCGTTGTGGTTCTGGCCGTCAGCATCGACAAGAACGAAGCCGCCATGCGGCAATTTATCCAGCGCTTCGGCCTGCGCTTTGAAACGGCGCACGACCCGTCAGCCGCTATCGCCGCTTCCTATGGAACGTTCCGGTATCCGGAATCCTACATCATCGACGCCAAGGGCCAAGTGATCGAAAAACTGATCTCCGAACAGGACTGGGCGGACCCGAAACTGATCGCGCGTGTGAAGAGATACCTGTGAGCCTGGACCCGCAAGTGAAGATCGAAATCGCAGCTCTGGTCGGCGACCGCGCGTATCTCGACCAGCCGCACGATCTCACCATGTACGAATACGACGGCGGGGTAGACAAGGCGCGGCCCGAGCTGGTCGTATTCCCGGATTCCACGGCGCAGGTTGCCGCACTGGTGAAGATCGCCCGGAAGTATGGAGTGGCGTTCGTTGGGCGCGGCGCCGGAACCGGCCTCTCCGGCGGCGTGATTCCACGCGCGGGCGGCATAATGATCAGCTTCGCGCGCATGAACAAGATTCTGGAAATCGATCTGCCGAATGAGCGTTGCGTGGTTCAACCGGGCGTCGTCAATCTTGACGTCACTCTGGCCGTACAGGGCCAGAGCTACTTCTACGCGCCCGACCCGTCCAGCCAGCGCGCCTGCACGATTGGCGGCAATGTGGCGGAGAACGCGGGTGGCCCGCACACGCTGGCCTACGGCGTCACGACGAATCACGTGCTGGGCCTGGAAGTGGTGCTGCCCGACGGCGAAATTATCGAGACCGGCGGTGCGGCCGATCTGCCCGGCTACGACCTTGTTGGATTGCTGACGGGCTCCGAGGGCACGCTGGGACTGGTGACGAAAATCACCCTGCGCCTGATGCGCGCCCCCGAATTGGTGAAGACGATTCTCGCGATCTACGACCGTACCGAGGATGCCGGCGAAACCGTCAGCGAGATCACGGCGCGGGCCATCACTCCGGTCGCCGTGGAAATGCTGGACGGCCCGATGCTGCGCATGGTGGAAGAGGCGACGCACGCCGGTTACCCGAAGGACGCGGCTGCCGTTCTACTGATCGAAGTCGAAGGGCTTACCGAAGCCGTCGAGGAACAGGTGGCGCAGATACAGGAAGTGTGTGAGCGGTGCCGTGCGCGGGAATTTCGCGTTGCCAAGTCGGCCGAGGAGCGCGACTTGCTTTGGAAGGGCCGCAAGAACGCTTTCGGAGCCGTGGGCCGCATGAGCCCGTTCTACTACGTCCAGGACGGCGTCGTTCCACGGACCAAAGTGGCCGAGACCCTGAAAACCATCGGAATCATCGGCACAAAGTACGGCCTGCAGATCTCCAACATCTTTCATGCGGGCGACGGCAACATGCATCCGATCATCCTGTTCAACGCCCGTATCCCCGGGCAGTTGGAAGCCGCTCAGAAGGCCGGCGAGGAGATTCTCGAGTTCTGCATTTCCGTCGGCGGGTCCATCACCGGCGAGCACGGTGTCGGCATGGAGAAGATGGAAATGATGGCCCATCAGTTTCCGGAAGAGACCCTGGAGATGATCCAGCGCTTCAAGACGCTGTTCGATCCGGATTGCCGCCTGAATCCAGGCAAGGTGCTTCCCACGGGCCGGGGGTGCATGGAGATTCGTCAGCGGCCGCTTACCGTCGCGACAGAAGTCTGACTGGCGCGTTACACTTAGGTGATGCGCATCCTCCCGGTTCTGATGCCGCTTTTCGCCCTGTCGGCCATGGCCGCCGAAGTGTCGGTTGTCGATCAGATTGTCGCCAAGGTAAACGGCGACATCATCACGTCCAGTGAGTTGAAGCGCCAGCAGAAAAGCATGGCCGCGGACCTGAAACAGCGTGGCGCGAAAGAAGAGCAGATCGCGAAGCTAGTTGAGGAGCGCAAGGGCGATGTCCTCCGCGACAAGATCGACCAATTGCTTTTGGTCCACAAGGCCAAGGAAATGAGCGTCAACGTCGACCAGCAATTCTCCAAGTACCAGGCCGACATGATGAAGCAGTTGAAGATAGCCGACCAGGAAGTTTTCGCAAAAACCGTGCGCGACCAGACCGGCCAAAGCTACGAGGACTGGCGCGGCGAGACGAAAAACACGATGATGACGCAGCGCGTCGTGGGCCAGGAAGTCCAGAGCAAGATCACTGTGCCCAAGCCGGAGCAGTTGAAGTACTACGAGGACCACAAGTCCGAGTTCATGCGCGAGGAACGCGTGTTTCTGCAGGAGATTTTTCTGAAGGCTGAGGGTGGCAACGAAGCCGCAGTGGAAAAGAAAGCCAAGGATCTTGTGGCTCGCGCAAAGAAAGGTGAACGGTTCGCCGAACTGGCGCGGGATAATTCCGACGCGGAATCCGCGCAGGCTGGCGGCGACATTGGATCGTTCAAGGCAGGCGAACTGGACCCCGCCATTGAGAAGATGGCTTTCGAGGGCGGGAAGAACTTCGTCACCGATCCTCCCATCCGCCGCACGAATGGCTTCCTGATCCTGAAAGTGGCCGATGTCCACGCCGCCGGGCAGGCGACGTTCGAACAGGTGGAGAACGAGGTGATGGAGAAGCTCTATATGCCGAAGATGGCTCCGGCGATGCGGCAATACCTCACGCTGCTGCGGCAGGAATCGTTCCTCGAACTGCGGGAGGGCTGGGTGGATTCCGGCGCGGCTCCCGGCAAAGACACCACGTGGACCGATCCGGCGCAGTTGAAGCCGGAGACCATCACCAAAGAAGAACTCGCGAACCAGAAGCGTAAGAAGCGCTTCCTGGGGGTTCCGATTCCAGGCACCTCGACATCGGTGGCCGAAACGGAAGCCAAAGAGGCGGCAGAGATCGCCAAAGGCGTTTCCAGCTCCCAGGAACTAAAGGCTCAATAAGCTTGAAGGCTACTTACGTTCGTGACCTCACTCCGAATCAGGAGGCAGAGGGAGTTTTTCTTGTGCAATACAAGGAAGTCCGGCAGAAGCGGACCGGTGAACCGTATCTGGTCCTGACGTTGACGGACCGTACGGGCGAGTTGGACGCCAAGATGTGGGACAACGCGGCGGTGGTTGCGGATTCGTTTGACCGCGATGATTTCATCCGCGTCCGCGGCCTGGTTCAGATCTACCAGAGCCGCCCCCAACTTACCGTCCACCGCCTGAACAAGGTTCCCGATTGCGATGTGGCGCTGGCGGATTTTCTTCCGGCGTCGAACCGGAACCCCGACGAAATGTTCGCCGAATTGGCGGGCATCATCCGGGGAATCGGCAATCCACATTTAAAGGCCTTGCTTGCGGCGTTTTTCGCCGACGGCGAGATCGCGCGGCAGTACCGGCAGGCTCCGGCTGCAAAGTCGGTTCACCATGCCTACGTCGGCGGCCTGTTGGAGCATGTCCTGTCAATGGCCGCCCTTGCGCGCCTGACCGCAGCGCACTACACCAACATTGACCTCGACCTGCTTCTGGCCGGCGTAGTCCTCCACGACATCGGCAAAATCCGCGAGCTCAGCTACGTCCGCTCATTCGGGTACACCACCGAAGGCCAGTTGCTGGGGCATATTCAGATTGGCATGCAGATGCTTGCGGAGAAGCTGCGCGCTGTTCCCGGCTTCCCTCCAAAGACACGCATCCTTCTGGAGCACATGATCCTTAGCCACCATGGCGCGCTGGAGTTCGGCTCACCCAAGCTGCCCGTGTTTCCTGAGGCGATGCTGCTGCACCTGCTGGACAGCATGGATTCCAAGATGGAGACTCTTCGCCACAACATCGAGACGGACAGCCGCGTCGGCGGAGAGTGGACCGGATTTATCCCTCCGCTGGAACGCTCCTTGCTGAAGAAGGAGCAGTTTCTCCGCGACGAGGAAGCGCCGCCACCGGCTGGTCCTCCACCCGCCGCCCCGGCGCCGCCTGTCGAGGCGTCGGCCGCACAGGCCCCGCTCGCCGACCAACTCACTCAGGCTTGGTCGCCAAAATCGTAACCCGTCTGTAAACTGCTAGCATCTAGAGACAGAGGTAGTTCCCTTATGAGTCTCAGTTATTCTTCACTGCTTAGGACAAGTGTGTGTCTTGCGGCAGCCTCCTTGGCTGCCCCGGCACAGACCATCACCGGCTCTTTCACAGGTACGTTAACCGATCAAAGCGGCGCCATCATTCCCAACGCCAAAGTGACCGCGACCAACACCGGCACCAATCTTGCGTACAGCGCGAATACGAACGATGCCGGCGTGTACAACCTGCTTTTCCTTCCCGTGGGCCCGTACCAGATTGCGGCGGAGACCCAGGGATTCAAGAAGTCCCAGTTGGGACCGTTTCGCCTGGAAGTGAACCAGATTGCACGCGTGGATATCAAGATGGAGGTGGGCGATACCACCCAATCCGTCGAAGTAACAGGCGTCGCGCCGGTGTTGCAAACGGAGTCCACACAGACTGGCGACACCCTGTCCTCCACCAAGCTGACGTCGATTCCGCTGAATGGCAGAAATTTCGTATCGCTGACTTTGCTGATCCCGGGGTCGGTTTCGCCGAATCCGGCCGGTACGAATAGCCGCTTTGGCGCGCGTCCCTATGTGAACGGCAACCGCGAGCAGACCAATAACTTCATGCTCGACGGCGTGGACGTTAACGATTCGATCGATAACCGTGTGGGCTATTCGCCCAATGTCGACGCCCTGGAAGAGGTGAAGGTGCTGACCGGCAACGCCGCAGCCGACTACGGAAACTCCGGCGGCGCCACTGTAATGATGTCGCTGAAGAGCGGCACGAACCAGTTCCACGGCAACGCCTTCTGGTTCTTGAGGAACAACATCCTCGACGCCAACGGATTTTTCCGGAACCGCAACGTGAACACGGCGAAGCGCCTGGGATTCAAGCAGAACATTTTCGGCGGCACGCTCGGCGGCCCCATCGTCCGCAACAAGGCATTCTTCTTCGTGGACTACGAAGGTACCGTTCGCCGCAATGACGGGCCGGCGTCGGCCAGTGTCGCTCCGCAGGCATGGCGGCAAGGAGACCTCAGCCAGTTTCAACAGGCCATCCGCGATCCGCTTACCGGGCAGGCCTTCCCGGGCAACCAAATCCCGGTTGCGCGGTTCAGCCCGGTAGCACGGACGTTGTTCTCCAGCCCCGACTTGTATCCGCTGCCGAATCAGCCTGGCGCCGGCGTCCTGGGGGTCGCCGGTAACTACGCCGGCGGCTCGGCGGGCCAGTTGAACAATCATCAGGCGGACGCCAAGGTGGATCTCCGCCTCTCCGACCGCGACAGTTTGATGGGCCGCTGGTCCATCGGGAAGTACGAGAGCTTTACCAGCCGGAACGCCCTCCCGGTTCAGTTGGCCGGCAGCCAGGAAGGTCCGACGATGTCTGCGGTGATCAATTGGAACCGGACCTTTACACCGACGTTGGTGAACGAGGCCCGCGTCGCCTATTCGCGAATTATCATCAACGACCTCACGATCGATTGGAGCGGACTTCTCGGCGCCGATGGCAACCAAAAGTTCGGCATCCCGGGCGGTCAGGCCATTCCGGGTGTCAGTTCGATCTCCCTCGGCAGCGGCCTTACCGGCGTCGGCTCTCTGGGTGTTACGTCGTTCACCACGGACAACAAGTTCATCTACTATGACAACCTGACTTGGCAGAAGGGTAAGCATCTGGTGAAGTTCGGTGGCCAGATGATGCGCTACCAGCAGAACCGTTACTACTCGGGCAACAACGGCGTCTTGGGACGTTTCGCATACGGTGGGCAGGTGTCGGGGCTCGACTTCGGCGACTTCCTACTCGACCAGCTGAGTTCCAAGGGCCGCGGCGCGCTGACGGGTGGTTGGGGCCACCGCTTCTGGCGCTCCGCCGTGTTCGTCCAAGACGACTGGAAGGTCACGCCTACGTTCACTCTCAACCTCGGTCTGCGCTGGGAATACATGCAGCCGATCTTCGAAGTCGCGGACCGGCAGGTGAACGTCGACACGTTCGGCGGCCGGCTTCTATACCCGAATCAGACCCCTTTCGGCCGCGCCTTGTACTCCGGCTATCCGAACCAGTTCATGCCGCGCATCGGCTTCGCATGGACGCCGTTTGGCAGCCGGTTGGTTCTGCGTGGCGGCTACGCCTATCAGAGCTTTATGGAGGGCACCGGAGCCAACCTCCGCCTGCCGCTTAACCCGCCGTTCTTCGTCGAATCCGACATCAGCTACGACGTGCGGAACCCCGGTTCCATCACAACCGGTTTTGCGGATGTCGTGACGGACAACGTCACGCTCGATGGCCCGCGGCCTCCCGGAGTCACCAATCCGCAGCTTCAGGGCCGGGCATGGGACTTGAATCTGCGCCCCCAGACTACGTCTCAGATCAACTTCACGATGGAGTATCTGTTCGACAACGCCACTTCGGTACAGGCGGGATACGTCGGACAGAAGGGCACGCACTTGGTCGCCCCGGTTGAAGGCAATCAACCGCTTCCGGGCGTCGGCGCGCCGTCCACATGGACGCCGCTGAACAGCCGCCGGCCGCTGCAAGACTCGCTTCCGAATCTGGGCAATATCGCCCGCACGGAGTCCTCGGCGACGATGGACTACCATTCGCTTCAGGTTTCTGCCCGCCGCCGGTTTGCGGCAGGTCTGGAGTTCCTGGCTGCCTACACTTGGGGCAAAACACTGACGGATAACTTGGGCTACTACGGCTCGGCGTTCACGGCCAGCGAAGGCGCCTACTGGCAGAATGCCTACGACCGGCGCGCAAACTATGGCCCGGCCTTCTTCGATATCCGGCATAACTTCACGGTGGCCGGAACCTGGGCGCTTCCCTACGGCAAGGGCATGAAGTACGGGTCCAGTGCGCCGGTGGCTGCGGATCTGGTGCTGGGCGGTTGGAGCGCCAACTACAATCTCGCAGCCCGCACGGGCGTGCCGATCACGGTTCGCGCCAACGATCTGACACTTCAAGCCGTTCGTGGCAACGTCCGGGCCGACGCGTTCCGTCCCTTTGAGGTGAACGAATCCAACCGGACCGTAGACAACTGGTTCGGGCTCCCCAGCGACCGCACGACGGTCTTCTGCGCCGCGGGCGTCGACGACGGCACTTGCGCCTACGGCCAGCCCGGCCTTGGGCAGTTCGGGACCGGCGGCATTGGAAGCGAGCGGGGGCCAGGGTTCTTCAACCTGGACTTCTCGGTCGGGAAGAAGTTCTCAATGACGGAACGGACGTATTTCGACTTCCGTGCCGAGTTCTTCAACGTCCTGAACACGGTGAGCTGGGCCCCTCCGGGCGCGAACGTCGGCAACGTAGCCACCTTCGGGGCAATCGGCGCCCAGGTGCAGGAGCCGCGCCGCATCCAGTTTGGCCTGAAGCTGTACTTCTAGACTCTTACCCCTCGTGCGAGCAGCTCTTCACAGAGCTGCTCGTACTCTTTGAATTGAACCGCGTCGATTCCCGCCTTCTTCGCTCCCTCAACGTACTCCTCGATATCGTCGGTAAAGAAGCATTCGCCAGGATCGCATCCCGCCTTTTCGATCGCGGCGGCATAAATCGCCGGAGCGGGCTTGGTTGCGCCCACCTGGTAGCTGAGGACGAGATCGTCAAAATGCCGCAGGATCGGGTAGTTGTCCTGGATAAAGCGGAAGTGCAGATCGTTGGTGTTGGAGAGAAGCAGAACACGGTAGCCGTTCGCGCGAAGGGATTCGGGAAGGGAATCGGGGATGAGGGTGCGGGGCTCGAAGATGACGCTCCAGAGTCCGGCGAATTCTTCCGGGGAGGTGGAAATTCCCAGAAGGGCGCCCATGCGGTCAACGAAAGCCGGAGTTTCCAGGCTGCCCGATTCGTACTGCTGGACGATGCCTGTGGGGCGAAGCTTCAGCGGGATGTCTTCGGCGGCAATGCCGAAGCGCGAAGCCATGGCCTGATAGCCGCGCTGAAAATCGAAGGGAACAATAACGCGGCCCAGGTCGAAGATGACGGTCTTGATCATGTCCTCCCATTATGGGAGGACCGTCTTACCGCGCGTGCAGCGTTTGAGTAGCCTGCGTTCGAAATTCGTAATGCTGGATCTCCAGCGCCGCCGTCCGCTCGTCAACACGGACGACCCGTCCGCGAGCCACCAGCTTCAAAGGCGTCTTGTTGTTCAGTTGGGCCGGCCACGCCACCGCCACTTCGATCTGGCGGCCAAGGGGCAAGTCCATTTCCGTGCTGAAGAGAATGCCGGAGCTGGACATGTTGACGGTCTTTCCGAGACCTGCTTCGCTATCCTGCTTCCGGGTCATCAGCCGGTACCGGACATCCTGTTCGATAGGAAACCGGTCTGCACTTCTACGTTCGGACATTTCTGGGCTCCTGTCTGGCGTAACCGTTTCTGGGTCGGCCCGCCATGTTCATCCCTACGCTAAGCTTGCGTCGCCTCTTTGTGAATTCCTATAGGTCGATCGCTCCAACTGAATCGGTACTTTAGTACCAACCCCAACGTTGGGGTTAATGTCCCTCTGCGATTCTTTCGACCGCTTGCTTTTGTATCCGACCAGCCCTCGCGGCACACTTCGCCGCATACCCACTAACGCGTAGATTACGGGATCTGGGGATCGCCGGGTTTACTTTCCCCGGCTTTTTTTCTGCGTATCTCCTCCATCCGTTCCCCGATCCTCTTTTCCATTCCAAACATTTTCGGTTTGTAAAATCCCGATGCCGTTAGTGCATCTGGCAGGCAGTTCATATCAGTTAACCCATCAGAATTTTCGTGGGCGTGATCGTAGCCCTTTCCATAGCCCCATTGCTTCATGGCCTTCGTCGGCGCGTTCCGCAAATGAAGCGGCACAGGCGGAGCCACGGTTGTCCGGATCGTCTCCTGCACGCGCTTCAACGCCACGTACGCCGCGTCCGATTTCTGCGCCACCGCCAGATAGATCGCGCATTGGGCCAGCGCCTGATCTCCCTCCGGAACGCCTAGAAAATGGGCCACTTGCTGGCACGCCACAGCCTGCTGCACCGCGCCAGGATCCGCCAGGCCGATATCCTCCACCGCCATCCGTACCAGACGCCGGGCGATGTACATCCGGTCTTCACCCGCCTCCAGCATCCGGCCCAGCCAATACAGCGCGGCGTCCGCATCGGAGGAACGCACACTCTTATGCAACGCGGAAATCAGATTGAAATGCTCCTCGCCGGATTTGTCGTAAAGCAGAACGCGCTTCTGAAGAAGGTCCGGCAAGTCAATGGCCGGAATGCGGCCCTGTTCCGCCGAGGATGCGGCCAATTCCAGCAGATTGTACGCCGCGCGACCGTCGCCGTTCGAATGTATGGCGATTGCGTCCAGAAGATCCGGCGGGGCGGACAGAGCAAGCGCTTCAAGACCCCTGGAAAGGAGTGTCAGGATCTCCGGCGGATCCAGCGGGCGCAGGGCGTACACACGGGCGCGCGACAACAATGCGGGGATTACTTCGAATGACGGGTTCTCCGTGGTTGCGCCGATCAGGACAATGTCGCCCCGCTCCACGTAGGGCAGAAAGGCGTCCTGCTGGGCCTTGTTGAACCGGTGGATCTCATCGATGAACAGCAGCGTCCGGCGTCCCAGCCGCCGGTTCTGCTCGGACGCGGCCATCACCTCTTTGATTTCCTTGATGCTGGCCAGGACGGCGCTGAAGGGGACGAAGTCGGCTTGTGTGGCCCCGGCCAGCAACCGGGCCAGCGTGGTCTTGCCGACGCCAGGCGGCCCCCAGAGGATCAGAGACCGCAGTTCGCCGCGGTCGATCTGCGCGCGCAGCGGTCTGCCGGGCCCCAGAAGATGCTCCTGCCCGACGTAGGTGTCCAGCGTCTGTGGCCGCATGCGCTCGGCAAGCGGCGACGCCATGGGCGACTCAAACAGACCCACGTTGTTTGGCCGCCTCCCACAGCAGGATCGACGCCGCCACGGCCGCGTTGAGGGATTCGACGCCAGCGGTTGGAATCCGCACGGGCGTAGCCTTAGCGGCAAGGGCCGCCGACACGCCGTGGGCTTCACTCCCGACCACGATCACCGAAGGCTGTCGAAAGTCGATCCGGTGTGGCGAAACGCCCTCCTGGGGGTGGGCGGCATACAGCGCCCCGGGCAGATCGCAGGGGCCTGCGATCACGGGAAGACGGAAGAGGCTGCCCGCCGCCGCGCGCAGGACTTTGGGGTTATAGCGGTTTACCGTTCCCGTCCACAACACCGCACCCGTCGCGCCGAAAGCTTCGGCGGAGCGAAGGATCGTCCCCGCGTTGCCCGGGTCCTGAATGCCGTCCAGTATCACCGCCAAGGCGGGCGCACGAAAGACATCCTTTACGCTCCAGTGGGGAAGGCGCACCAGTGCAATCGTCCCCGGGCTGGTCTCGGTGGAGGCGATGGACGCCAGAACCCGGTCTGGCACCGGATGAAATTCGCCACCGGGGTCCCCGCTGCTGAACACCGCAGCCACCTCCAAGCCGCTGCGACGGGCCTCCTCCAGAAGATGAGGGCCCTCCACCGGGCATAGTCCGCCAGGAGTCAGTTCCCCGCGCTGCAGGCAGCGCCGGATCTGCTGAAGCAGCGGGTTTCGAGTGCTGGTAATCGGGTTCGCGCGCGAGGCGGGCATCGGCGTGTGATCCCTACGGTACCATCCGCTAGAATCGAGCTTGTAGACCGGAAATGAAACGTTTCCTGACGGTCGCGCCCGCGTTGTTTCTCGCGGCCGCGGTCACGGCGCTCACTTGGGTTGCCGTTCAAATTGCGCTTCAATCCAACCGGGACGAGGCGCGGACGGCCGACGCGATTGTCGTATTGGGCGCGGCGGAATACATGGGCCGTCCCTCGCCGGTCCTGCAGGCGCGGCTGGACCACGCTCTGTACCTGTACCGGCAGGCGCTGGCACCCCTGATCGTCACCACCGGCGGGCACGGCGCCAAGTCGCCGTTCACAGAAGCCGAAGCGGCCCGGGACTATCTGGTGGCGCGCGGAATTCCCAGCGAAAGCGTGCTGCTGGAGAACGAAGGAACGTCGACGCTTCAGTCTGCGGCTGGGGCGGCGCAGATTCTGCACCAGCACAATCTAAATACTTGCATCGTGGTAAGCGATGGATACCACGTCTTTCGAGCGAAACGCATTCTCGAAGAACATGGAATTCAGGCGTACGGATCGCCCCGGCCTTCGGAAGATCCGGGCGCGGCGGAGGCTGCAAAGCTCTACGTCCGCCAAGCTGCCGCCTATTGGTTATGGCAGTTCGGGATGTCGAGATAACCTACTGGCCCAGGATATCGATGGTCGTCGTTCCAGCCACACGAACCTTGGCGTAGGCTTCGCCCCATTCCTTGTGGGCCGGATCGGCGGCGTAGGCCTTCAGGGCCGCTTCGTCGGCCATTTCCATGCAGACGCCGTACTGCCGCGTGGTTCGCGTGATATCGCCCTGCACCTTCGCTTCGCCCGCCATCAGCTTCTTGCGCGATTCGGCGTCGGCGCCAAAGATGCTCAAAGGGCCGCGCAGCTTTCCGTGCCAGACCTTCGACACGCCGGCCACCTTGCCCGGCAGGGCGTCGGTCGCCGCGGCGAAAGCCTTCCAGTCGGCATCGCTTGCTCCATCAATGGTGGTGAAGGCGAAACAGTGCATCAGTTTCTTTTCGCCGGCCAGCAAGCTGCCCGAAGCGAGGAGGAGGAGTCCAGCAAGTGAGAGGAAACGCATGCCCCACTATATCTCCGCCCGGCCCCCGCAGCCGGAAAATGTGAAAGACTTGACGGAGTTATGAAACGAATCTTTCTGATTCCGGTCCTTCTTGGAACCGCGCTTCCCGCCCTTTGCCAGAATGCTTCCGGCGGTCCGAGAGTGTTCAACACGGTTAAACAAAAGCTCGCCGAGGGCAAACAGGTAGTGGGAGGAACGGTGTCGCTGCCCGACCCGGATTCCTACTGCGCCATGGCGAACTCCGGATTCGACTTCCTATGGATTGAGATGCAGCACAGTCCACTTACCTATCAGGAAGTGGCGCGCATGATCTGGGCTTGCCGCGGCGCGGCGGCGATTCCTTTCATTCGCGTGCCTGACGCTACCGAAGGAGACATCCAGAAGGCCACAGATGTCGGCGCTTTGGGAATCATCATCCCGATGGTGGACTCGATGGAGAAGATCCGGAACGCGGTGAAGTTCTCGCGCTATCCTCCGCTGGGCGTGCGAAGCCAGGGCGGCGGGCAGCATGGGTCCCTCTGGGGCTCCGACTACCGCGGCGCGGCTAACGACAACATCATGATCGTCGCGATGATCGAATCTCCCGCAGGGGTTGCGATTGCGGATCAGATTGCCGCATTGCCGGGCGTCGATGTCGTGTTCGCCGCCAGCACGGATCTTGGAAGCTTCTCGGGATTAAAGCAGGGAGACCCGAAATACGAAGCGATGGTGACGAAGATTCACGACACCGTGCTGAAAAATAGCCGCAAGCTGGGCGGTCCGCTGGCGTGGAAGGAACGTAACGGTTATACGTTTTTGCAGGGTCCCGGCGAAACGTCGTTGATCCGCGCGGGCGCGAAACTGGCCCTCAGCGGCTCGGCGCCTGAGAGTGGCAGGCGCGGCGTCGCCACGATCGAAGGCACGGAGAAAAAATAGTGACCCGGCGGACGTTTGCCATCGCCGCGTCCACCGCCGCGTCGTCTCTTCGTGTCTGGGGCGCGAACGATGCCATCCAGATCGGCCTGATTGGCGCTGGCGGCCGGGGGCGGGGCATTTGCCAGACCGCTTCGAGACTGCCGGGGACGAAGATCACCGCGATCTGCGACGTCAACCCGAGCCAGATCGACAAGGCGCAAAGCACCTTCGCTCCGGACGCCGCATCGGTCGCTGAATTTCCCGCGCTGCTGGCGCGCGCCGATGTCGACGCGGTAATGATTGGTTCGCCAGACCACTGGCATGTTCCCATGGTGATCGCGGCGGTTCAGGCGGGCAAGGATGTCTATGTCGAAAAGCCGCTGACGCACACGATTGAAGAAGGCGAAACCTGCATTCGTGCCGTGGACGCTTCGAAGCGGATCGTGCAGGTGGGCTATCAGCAGCGCAGTACCCCTCATTTCAGCGTTGTCCGCGACGTCGTTGCGTCCGGACGCCTGGGTAGGGTCAACCTTGCCGAGACCTATTGGTATCAGGACTACATCCGCGCGGCGTGGACGCGTGAAGGCGTGGCGGCCGACGCGATCAATTGGAAGGCGTGGCAGGGAAGCGCACCCGAACACGTTTTCGATCCGGTGATCCTGGGGCGCTGGCGCTGGTTCTGGGCTTATGGCGGCGGACATCTGACGGATCTGTTCTCGCATTGGGTGGACAGCGTCCACTGGATTCTGGCCGACGACCGTCCTCTGGAAACGCATGCCATCGGCAACAAACTGCACTTCCAGGAATTCGAGTGTCCCGACACCATCTCTCTCTCCAGCCGCTATCCAAAGGGACATCTGGTGACTTATCAGGGATCGCTTCTCTCCGGGCGCGACGATGGCGGTATCGTGCTTCGCGGCTCCGAGGGGGTGCTGGATCTGAAGCGCAGCGGGTTCGAGCTTTTCCGCAACGACCAGCGTCAGGCCGACCCCGCCGTGATGACGATGCGAGCGCATCGCGACGGCACGATCGACCATGTAGAGAACTGGCTGCAGTGCATCCGCAGCCGCAAGGCGCCGAACAGCAATGTCGCCGACGCGGTGCGAAGCGCGAATGCCGCGCACTGGGGGAACCGTTCCTACCGGGAAGGCAAGCGACTGACGGTGTCCTGAGGGCCGCCAATGCGGTGAAACACGTAGACCGCATGTCCGCCCGCCGATTCCACCGCTTCCATATTCACGCCGAAGACCGCCCGCACCGTATCCGCTGTTAGCACTTCCTCGCGGGGGCCATACCGGGCGATCGTGCCGGAATCAACCAGCGCAACACGGTCCGCATACCGCGCGGCGGCGTTCAGATCGTGCGTCGCCACAGCGACGCCGTGGCCCGCTTCCGCAAGGCGGCGGCAGAGTTCCAGCACCTCCATCGCATGCTGTACGTCGAGGTTCGCTGTCGGCTCATCCAGCAGAATGAATCGCGGCTCCACGGCAAGGCTTCGGGCGATCAGAGCCCTCTGCCGCTCGCCGCCGGATAGCGTGTTCACCGTGCGGTCTTTCAACTGCAGCGCGTCGCATTGCATCAGTGCCGATTCCACGGCCTGCCTGTCCGCCGCGCTTTCCGGAGCGAACCGTCCACGGTGCGGATAGCGCCCCATGGCGACCGTTTCGGCCACCGTGAATGCAAAGTCCAGCCCCGTCTCCTGCGGCACGTAGGCGACCTTCTGCGCGACTTTCTTGCGCGCTACGCGTCCGATCAGCTCGCCTTCCAGCGTCACCGATCCCGCCGACACCGGCCAGATTCCGGCCAACGCGCGAAGCAGCGTGCTCTTGCCGCTGCCGTTGGGTCCGACGATGGCGTTGAAGACGCCGGGCGCTATCTGAATGCTGGCGCTGTGCAGGATCGTGCGCGGTCCGCGCTGCACCGAGATGTTCGCGGCGTCCAGCATGCCTATGCCGCCCCGGCCTCGCGATAGCGCCGCATCAGCAGCAGGATGAAGATCGGGCCGCCGACAAAGGCCGTCACGACGCCCAGCCGGATTTCGATGGGCGGATGAATCGATCGCGCCACCAGATCGCACAGGATAAGGAAGATGGCTCCGGCGACGGCGCTGGCGGGGATCAAGCTCCTGTTCGCCGGACCCAGAACCAGGCGCACCGCATGGGGCACCACCAGCCCGACGAAGCCCACCGATCCGGCAACGGCCACAGCCGCGCCCGTCAACACCGCGGCTGTCACCATCAGCACGCGCTTCGACCCTTCCACATTGACGCCGAGCGATGCCGCCGTTTCCTCGCCCTGCTGCATCAGGTCGAGATCGCGAGCCTGCACGACGGCGGCGCATAATCCCAGCGCGACGAATGGCGCGCTCAACCAGACGTGCGTCCACGTGCGGGCCTCCAGCCCGCCCATCATCCAAAAAATCATTTCCTGCGCGATCTGCCAGTTGGCGATGTTTAACGACAGCAGCAGGCTGGAGACGGCGCTTAGCAGCGCGCCGGTGGCGATGCCCGCCAGCAGCAGAGTGGCAACGGGCGTGACGCCGCCCCGCGTCGCCATCGCGTAGACGACACTAAGCGCAAGCAGCGCGCCAGCCATAGCGGCGGCCGGCAGGGACGCGACGGAATAAACGCTCCACCCGGTGACGAATGCGACGACCGCGCCGAGAACCGCGCCCGTTCCAGCGCCCGCCAGTCCAGGTTCGGCCAGTGGATTCCGGAACAGACCCTGCATCACCGCCCCGGCGCAGGCCAGTCCCGCGCCCACCGATGCGCCCACCAGTACCCGGGGCACGCGGATCATCCAGACAATCACGACGTCGGCCTGCGTGAGACCAGTTGAATCGATCCAGCCTGACGGCAGAAGCTTCGTGCCCGCGACGCGAAGAATCGTCTGCCAACCCATTTCCGTGCTGCCGATGCCAACACCCGCCAGCATGGCGACGGCCAGTAGAGGAAAGCAGACGCTGTAGAAAAGCGCGAGGCGGGACGAGCCGCTAACCATACACCGCCTCTGCGATGGCCGTCACCAGAAGGGCCGTGAACGGCGACATCGGCAGGAACACGTTGTGGTCGAAAACCAGAATGCGTCCGTTGCGGGCCGCCTGCGTCAATGCGATCCCGGGGTCGGACAGCATTTGCTCCAGCACGGCCGTCGATTGCCCGGCTTCCGCGCTGGTGACTATCCATTCCGGGTCCCACCGGAGAATCTGCTCCGTGCTGACCGCATCGTAGCCCTTCAGGCCGCCTTCGCTGCCGACGTTGATTCCGCCCAGCGTGCGAACAATATCGTCGAACAGCGTCTGGTCGCCGTAGCTCGACCGCCCGCCCAGGCCAAGGATGCGCGGTGGCTGGACGCCGGGCCGTCGCAAGGCCTTGGCGCGCTCGATCGTCTGCCAGAAGTCGCGCTCCACCGCCGCCGCAGCGTCGTCTTCACCCGTCAGATAACCGGTAAGCCGGATGGTGGCCGCGATCTGGCTTAGCGACGTGAACGCCGTGAAGGCGCGGTACACCGGAATGTTCGCTCCGCGAAGCAGGTCGCTGAACTCAACCCGCGACCCGTCGGAGGCGATGACGAGGTCCGGGCGCAGGGCGAGGACGCGCTCCGCATCGTTGGCGATTGCGGGGCGGTAGCGCTGGGCCAAAGCGTAGATGTTGCTGATGTGCGGCAGATAGGCGCTCTCGCTGACGGCGACCACGCGCTCCGGCTGGACGACGGAATACACATACTCGTCGATCGACCAATAGTGTGAGGCGATCCGGCGCGCGGGACGGGAAACGCGCACGGTGAAATCGTCACTGTCGGTAGTGACGCGCGGGTACTCCAGCGGGCCGGTGTGTATCCGGCTTTTGCCCGAAGCGTCTTCCTGCCGGATGATCCGCAGCCCTCCCGGAGGCGACGCGAAGTGATCCACCGCAATCGCGATGCAGCCGGCGGCGAGAAGCAGAATAAGGATCACCTTTCGGATGTTACCCTGCGAAGGCCGGGCAGGACGCATGCGGGAACTTCATGATGAACCTCTCAAGAAGCACACCAGCCTGCGGATTGGCGGGGCCGCCCGCCGGATGCTGGTTCCCGAGTCGGAAGAAGAACTGATTGCTGCCGTAACGGAAGCCCGCAAGAGCGCCAAGCCCTACTTCGTACTCGGACGCGGATCCAACATCCTCGCCACCGATGGCGTCGTCGACCAACTGGTGATCAAGAACACGGAAGCCTGCCGCGCGCTGTCGATCCGCGACGACGGGCAAATCGAGGTGGGCGCAAGCGTCGAGCTGCAGCGGTTCATCCGGTTCTCGGTCGAACAGAACCGCGAAGGCATGGAGTATCTGCAATCCGTCCCCGGCAACATGGGCGGCGCGGTGTGCATGAATGCCGGACGCGGCGAGCAGTTCAAAAAAGCGATCTCGGATTACCTTACCGAGGTGGATGTGTTCGATGGGGAGCGCGTCGTTACGTTGGATAAGTCCGCCTGCAAGTTCGGCTACCGTACATCGATCTTTCGCAAGCGCGATTGGGTTGTGCTGAGAGCCAGATTCGCGCTGCCACCGCAAGAAAAGGACCGTGGGCTGGAACTGATCACCGAAAGAATGCGCTATGTCCGGGAGGCGCAGGACAACCGCTTCCCCAACGCGGGGTCTGTATTCGCGCGGCGCTTCCGCTTGCACACTCAACTAATGGGCGACAATGTGGGTGACGCGCAGTTTTCAAAGAGAACGTCGAACTGGATTCTGAATACCGGCCAGGCCAGCTGTGCCGATGTGCTCCGCTTAATCCGCCGCGCCCAGTGGCGGCATATGGTTCGAGGTCATCTTCCTCCCGCGCTGGAGTGGGTGTTCCTCAAATAAGCCCGCGCAGTCTGGCGGACCGGGTCGCAAGGGGCTTATGCCGGATCTGGGTATTGTCACTTTTCACTCCAGCCACAATGAGGGCGCGGTTCTTCAGGCCCTGGCTCTTTCCACCCACTTGTCGAACGTTCTGCCTGGCTGGCGGGTGGAAGTGGTGGATGTGTATCACAGGGAAAAACAGCAGTGGTACGACGGGTTGAGGAACGCCCGGACCCACGCCATCGAGGATTTTGCGAGGGCCCGCCTTCCACTCAGCTCCCAAAGTCACGAATTGAACGGAGACGCGCCGGCGCAAATGCCGAAGATCGCCAGCCGCTATCAGGCGCTGGTATACGGCAGTGATGAGGTGTGGAAGCTTCACTATTCGCCCCACCTTTTCGGCCTGTGGAACCGGCAGGCGAGTCCGCTGTATCCGGCGTTCCCAAACGCTTATTGGCCCTATGACGTTCAAGGAATCCAGCAGTTCGCGTACGCGGTTTCCGTGGGCGACACCATAGTGGCGAAGATCCCGGAAAAGCACCGGGCGCAGATGCGCGCGATGCTACACCGTCTGTCGCTGATCGGAGTTCGAGACCGGCAGACCCGCGCGTTCGTCGAGGCCCTTGATCCCGCCCTTCTGGCGAGCACGGAGAGAGTACCGGACCCGACGTTCTCCGTGCCATTGGTTTCCGAGCGGGAGAGACAGGAAGCGCGGCGCCGCTTCGCCGAATGGGGCGTGGACTTCGACCGGCCCGCCGCCGCCGTGTTGTCGCGGAGTCCGGAGACGGTCAGCGGCGCACTTCGCTTCTGGACGGAGCGGGGTTATCAAACGGTTGCCCTTAGCCTTCCGAACGCCGAGGCCGACATTGACCTTTCGGCAAAGCCTCTCGATCCCCTCCTCTGGATGGCCGGGCTGGGCCTGTTCTCCGTCTGCCTGTCGGAGCGCATGCACGCCTGCATCAGTTGCCTGCTTGGCGGGACGCCTGTCGTAGCGCTGGATTACGTTGCGGACGACAAGCACACAGACAGCAAGCTGAAGGGCCTGTTCACAGATCTGGACCTTGGAGATTTCTATCATCCGGTCAAACTGGGGCAGTCTGACCAAGTTCTGAAGGCCAGTCAACGAATCGCGGACGGTGTGTGGCCGTGGGAGAAAGTGCAGGCGGGGGTGGATCGCTTCCGCCAGCAGTCGCTCGATTTCGGGCGCCGCGTGAACAAGATGTTGAATGGCA
>JBGTFZ010000056.1:0-65816 GCA_041746955.1 Bryobacteraceae bacterium | reverse complement strand
AGCGCCGCCGGTTTGATTAGCGCCGGAGCCGCCCCCTGCGCGCTCGCCGCCGCTAGACCTGCGGGTGCGGCAAGAACGGTACGTCGGGTCATTGATTGCATTTTAGACGAAAAAGGTCATTGACAAAAAGACAAGGACACTTTACTCTTTGTCTAGGAGACCAATCATGCTGATCGACACGACGCCTCGCGCTAAACCAAATGAATCGCCATCCCGCTTCGGATGGCACTGTGGGAAAGAGGCGATTCCGACGTTTCTTTGGACTTGCGCATTCCTGCTTTTCGCCGCGCTGTCGGAGAAGGCTCTGAAGTACTACGAGCTTTCGTGGGCTGCTCGCGTCATCGCCATCGTCGTCCCGCTCGCGTTCGCGGCGGCGATGTTTCGCAGCGCGTTTCAGCTGGTCCGCAACTCGGACGAACTCGTCCGGCGAATGTACCTGGAATCCCTGGCGGCCGCCGCCGTGGGCATCTGGATTCTGGGCTTTATGGCGCCTATTCTGGAGCGGTCCGGTTTTGTGGGACAAGTCGGTTCGTCGTGGTTCCTGCACGGCGTTGCCTTGCTATCCCTTGCCGGAATGCTGTTTTCCATGCGGCGGTATGGTTCGTGAAAAACCGCCTTCGCGTGCTCCGAGCGGAGCGCGAGTGGTCGCAGGCAACGCTCGCCGCGCGGCTTAACGTCTCTCGCCAGACGGTGAACGCGATCGAGACGGGGAAATACGATCCCAGTCTTCCCCTCGCATTCGAATTGGCGAAAGTCTTCGATCTGCCGATTGAGGGAATTTTCGACCCGGAATCGAGCGACGTTGCGGACGCTATGCCTTCTGGCGCGCTGCAACTTTCTCGTTGAGCTCAATGCCCAGGCCGGCACGATCGGACAAGGTCATCACGCCCTTGTTGAAGCTTTCTGGCGGGTTCACCAGATCGGACCGCCAATCCGTTTCTCCGAAGCCCAGTTCCAGGATCAGGAAGTTCGGCATTGCGGCGCAAACCTGCGCGGCGGCCGCGTTGCCTACCGGGCTGGCGGGGCCGTGGGGAGAAACCGGAGTCTTGAATCCCTCCGCGATGGCCGCGGCTTTTCGAAGCTGCAACATGCCGCCGCAATACTTCACGTCGGGCATGACGATATCCACTGACTTCGCTTCCAGATAGTTCCGGTAGTTGCCCAGCCCATACAGCGTCTCGCCGCCAGCGGTTTGCATGGCTGCCACTTCGTCGATCTTCGCGAGGCCGGGCGGTCGCGTCACTTCCTCCAACCAGAAGAGCCGCATCGGTTCCAGGCGCTTTGCCAGCGCCGTGCCGGAGTCAACGTCGAAGTGCGAATGCGCGTCCACCAGCAGATCGCCCTTGGGGCCCAGCACTTCGCGGACCGCAGCTACGCACGCTACACCAGTGTCGACACCCGCCTGAAATCCGGCGCTGCCCGGCTTCGGCAGGCCGTCGAAGGGCGCAAGCTTGATCGCGTCGAAGTTGGCGGCCACCGCGCGGCGCGCGCTTGCGGCGAAACCGGCGGGCGTTCGTTCCTCCGTGCAGCGGTTGATGTTCGCGTAGTGGCGGATGTTCCGCTGCAGCGCTCCGCCGAAAAGGTCGGAGCACGGGACTCCTAGCGTCTTGCCCTGAAGATCCCACATCGCCTGCTCGATCGCGCTCATCGCGCAGATGGAACCGCGCGTAGTTACCTTCGGCATGGCGCTCCGCAAGAACGGCTCGACATCGAATGGGCTAAGTCCGCGAGCCGCCTCGAACATTTCTGCTAGCTTCGCCCGCGTATCCGGTGTGCCATGCGATGCGTCGCCGAGGCCCGTTAGTCCTTCGTCGGTGCGGATGCGCGCCAGTATCCAATTTCCGCGGCGGTTTACCTTCACCTCGAAAATTTCCAGCGCCGCGATCTTCAGCTTCGGACGGGCGAATGCGGGGATCGTGCTTAGCGCCGCCGCTCCAACCAGGTTTCTTCGTGTCAGCATGTTCTACCAGTTCGTCAGCGATCCGTCGGGACGCCGGAACAGCGGCAGCGGTTGGGCGCCCGTCGTCACCTCCGCCAGCACGTTCAGTCCGGTTGGATCGAAGTCGATGCCCAGGCCCGGGCGCTGGTTCGGATACATCTTTCCGTTCTTGAAATCGAAGGATTGCTTCAGGTACTTTGCGGGCAACGGACCTTCGCCGCGCATCTCCATCAGCACCGGTCCTGAGAATACCGAACAGCAATGGACAAGCGCCGTTTCCGCGATCGGTCCAGTGAAGTGCGGTGTCAGCCCGACATAGTGCGTTTCACACAAAGCCGCCTGCTTCATATATTCCGTGATCCCACCGCAGTTGGGAAGCGACACGCGCGAGTAGTCGATCAGCCGTCCTTCGACCAGCTCGTGCAGCCCGTCCCAACGGTCGGAGAAGTGCTCGCCGACGGCGATGGGGACTTTGACCATCGGCCGCAGTTGACGGTAGACGCTCGGATTCTCACTGCGCACGAGATCCTCGACGAAGTACGGCTCCAGCGGTTCGATCAGTGTGGACAGCCGGACGGCGTCGGAGAAGTCCAAGCGCGTGTGATAGTCGATGGCCCACATGGCAGGCCCGCCGACGCCCGCGCGGATCTCTTTGCAATGCTCAAAGGTCTTGACGACGACTTGCTGCGACGTGAACGCTCCGGGTTCGCCCGCCCCGCCGTGCGAAGGACGTCCGCCGTCGAGAACGCCGGTTCGAAACGCGCGGAAGCCGGCGTCGATGCAGGCCTTCGCGGTGGCTCCGATGGAACCCTGGCTGGGGTACCCGGTTGAATAGCACTCGACGTAATTTCGCGCGGTTCCGCCCAGCAGTTCGTGCACGGGAACGTCCAGCGCCTTGCCCTTGATGTCCCACAGCGCGAGATCCAAACCGCCCAGCGCGTGGATCTTTTCCCGTCCGGGCGGATAGAAGTACCCGCGGTACATCGTCTGCCAGAGAGCTTCGATCTTCGCCGGATCCTGGCCGATCAGTTGAACGGCGCAATCCTTGATCAGGTCGGCGGTGCCGCCTTCGCCGATTCCGGTGATGCCCGCGTCGGTTTCCACCGTGATGATGTGGTGGCTTTGATTGATGATCGGCCGGTTGATGGGAGACTCATACAGGCGCACCCGCGTGATCTTCATCTTGCGAATGGCGGCGTCGGCTTTCTGCGCCAAAGGAAAGGCGGCGCCTGCCGCGGCTTGAAGGCTGGTGCGTAGAAATCGGCGGCGGTTCATGCGCGACGATTGTATCGAACGGGGGCGGGCTACTGCGCGACTGCGGTATCTGGAACGCGCGACTGCCTGCGCCGCTTCACCTCAACCAGGGCGTCGAGCCAGGAGGGATCCGTCGCTAAATACTCCGCCGCCGCGGTGGTCGACTGCAGAAAAAATTCACCCAACGCGGGATTCGCACGGCGAAGTTTTTCCCATTGCCGCAGCAGGCTGTGCAAGTCGCGTTCGGCAAGCGTCCCCACCCACCCTTTCCGGCCCGCTTTCAGGTAGGCTTGCCGGGCCCTGCCCAGGGAGGCATCGGCGACGGACTGCGCGTGTGCAAGATCAAGCCCGGCGATGGTCAGGCACTTCACGCTGGCCGACAGCAGGGGAGCGGCGAGGCTTTCTGCAATCGTGAGGCCAGCCAGGTACACGCCCTTCGCTCCGCTGCGGATCTCGATCAGCCGGGTGCCATCCTGTTCGAGAAGGCGACGGAACAATTTGACGGTTCGCGGCTCCCCCTGCACCACTAGGCGCAACGAGGGGACTGCGTCTATGAGACCCAGCGTCGCGGTCGCGGCGCGGCGAACCTCGAACGCATGGAGATCCGCCACGTCCAGATCGCTATCCACCACCACCAGGGTCTTCTCGTGCCAATCGATTCCGGAGGCCGCCAACTCGTCCAATACGCTGGGAAGCGATTCGTTCGGCACCGCCACAAAGACGATGGAACAAGGGCCGAACGCTTCATTACTCTCCACCGCGCGACCGGCCCGAAGCGAATTCACCAGCCGGCTGGCGATGCGGAGGCTGGTGGCCTTTACCGGACCCAGAAGGTCCAGGAAGCCCTGGCGCTTTGCCATCCAGGACTTAGTGACACCGCCCGCGCACACGAGGCCGATCAGCGGCTTCTTCACGCCGCGTCCCCGGCAATCGCCGTCGATTCCCCATAAAGGCCGCGCCCGCGAAGGCTCTTGATGCGGTCCCGGATCTGCGCCGCTTTTTCGAAGTCGAACTTCTTCGCCGACTCGCGCATCTGCACTTCGAGATCCGACAGATACTTGTGCATCTGCTCTGGAGTCAGCTCGTCGACTTCCTCGTCGATATCTATCGGAACCGTCACATAGTCGCCTTCAGCCACCGCGATCAGGCTCATGTCGATCGGCTTGACGATGGATTGAGGGATGATCCCGTTCTCTAGGTTGTAATCCTCCTGGATGGCCCGGCGGCGGTTGGTTTCGCCAATTGCCCGCCGCATGCTGTCCGTCATCACGTCGGCGTAGAGTACCGCGCGTCCATTAATGTGCCGGGCAGCGCGGCCGATGGTCTGAATCAGCGCGCCGCTCGATCGCAGAAACCCTTCCTTGTCGGCGTCCAGAATCGCCACCAGCGAAACCTCCGGAAGGTCCAGTCCCTCACGAAGGAGATTGACGCCGATCAGTGCGTCGAACTCGCCCCGGCGGAGATCACGGAGAATCTTGATGCGGTCGAGGGTCGAAACCTCGCTATGCAGGTAGCGGCACTTCACGCCGACCTCGGAATAGTACTCCGCAAGATCCTCCGACATCCGCTTGGTTAGCGTCGTCACCAGAACTCTTTCGTTCCGCTCCTCGCGCAGGCGGATCTCGTTCAACAGATCGTCCACTTGGCCTTTGATCGGGCGAATCTCCACCGCCGGATCAACCAGCCCCGTGGGGCGGATGATCTGTTCGACAACCACGCCTGCGGACTTAGTCAGCTCATACGGTCCGGGCGTTGCCGAGACGTAGACAACCTGATGCGCACGATTCTCGAATTCTTCAAATGTCAGAGGGCGGTTGTCCAGTGCGCTGGGCAGCCGGAAGCCGAAACTCACCAGCGTCTCTTTTCGCGAACGGTCGCCGTGTGCCATCCCCTGGAGTTGCGGAACCGTCTGGTGGCTCTCATCGAGAAAAATCAAATGATCCTGGGGAAGATAGTCCAGCAGCGTGGGAGGCGCCTCTCCCGGCAGACGGCCGGAGAAATGGCGGCTGTAATTTTCGATGCCATGACAATAGCCGATTTGGCGGATCATCTCAAGGTCGTAGTTGGTTCGGCCGGAAAGACGCTGCGCCTCGATCAGCTTTCCCATCTTCTCCAGCTCCGGATGCCACGTCTGCAATTCCTCTTCAATCGTCACCAGGGCGCGCTGCCGGGTTACCGGCGTCGAAACGTAGTGCGTCTTGGGGTAGATCGGAAGGCGGGTGTAGGTCTGGCGGATCTGGCCCAGCAGCGGGTCGATCTGTGCCAGGCTTTCGATCTCGTCTCCCCACATTTCGATTCGATACGCGTAATCGTCGTAGGTGGGATGGATTTCGATGACGTCGCCGCGCACGCGGAACGTGCCGCGCGTCAGATCGGAATTGCTGCGCTCGTAAAGAATTTCCACCAGCTTCGTCAGCAGTTCCTGGCGCTTCATCTTCTGGCCTTTTTCCAGCATCAGCAGCATGCCGTAGTAGGCGTCCGGCGAACCCAAGCCGTAGATGCAACTGACGCTGGCGACAATGATGCAATCGCGCCGCTCAAACAGGCTGCGGGTGGCCGACAAACGGAGCTTGTCGAGTTCCTGGTTGATGGTGGCTTCCTTCTCGATGTAGACATCGCCCGAAGGAATGTAGGCCTCTGGCTGGTAGTAATCGTAGTAGCTGACGAAGTACTCAACGGCGTTTGAGGGGAAGAACAAGCGAAACTCGTGGAACAACTGCGCGGCAAGGGTCTTGTTGTGGGCCAGAACCAAAGCCGGCCGTCCGATCTTCTCGATCACCTTGGCCATCGTGAACGTCTTCCCGGAACCGGTGACGCCCAGCAGAACCTGATGCTGCTCGCCCTCGTCGATGCCGCGAACCAGTGCCGCGATGGCTTGTTCCTGATCGCCTCGGGGACGGTAATCCCCGGCCAGTTGGAACCCCATCCCTACAGTATCGCGCGGCTTCAAATACCTAGCTGTTTAGCTCGCGCTCCCGCACCGCGTTGTACTCGCAGCCAATCAATACGCTGGCTGAAAGCAGATACAGCCACACTAGCAGCGCGATTACCGCGCCGATCGATCCGTACACCACGTTGTAGTTGGCCAGGTTGCGGACGTAGAAGATAAATCCGGCGGTGCTTAGCAGCCACAGCCCCGCCGCCAGCAATGAGCCCGGCCACACCGGCTCCTTATCGCGGTCCGGAGGACGGCAAGGGCCGTAGCGGTAGAGGATCAGCGTCATAAGAGCAACGACGACGAAGGAAGTCAACAGGTAGTAGGAACTGCCCGTCACCAGGATGAAGCCGGAAATCACGATCACGGGAAGCGCGACGAATATCACCAGGCCCATCGCGATAAACCGGTTCTTCCAGAAGCTGCGCGTGTTCGGTGTGCGGTATGCCGCCTGAAAGCCGTCGATCAGGCTTAGCATCACTCCGGACGCGCCGACGACGCTAATGACCGCAGCCGAGATCAGCAGGTAGAGCGGACGCTCGCCCTGCGAAGTCAGCGTGTGCTGCAGCAGTTCTTCCGTGCCGGGCGGGGCCACTTTGAACAGGAGTTTTGCCAGCGTGTCGGCGAATTGTTCCGCTTTCACCTGCGCGAAGATGGCGGTCAGCGTGGAGAGAACCGGGAAGATTGACAACAGTGCGGAATAGGCCGCGCCCTTGGCCGCCGCCAGGCAGCCGTCGAACGCCGCTTCCCTCAGCGCGCGGCCCAGCCTCCGCCAGATTCGCTCAACCGGCGTCATTCCCGGCGCCTGCCCAGCAAGTCCTTCGCAATCCAGGCGAGGCCGAAAAGAAAGGCCATCGCACTGATACCCGTTGCGGCCCGCATTTCGAAACCTCCATCGTAGACGAGATCCACGACAGCGCGCCCTGCGCTGGCCGGCTCCAAAACCAATTGCGAGAGGCCATCCGCACGCGTCCCCCAAGGCACTCCGTTCGCCGTTGCGCGCCAGCCGGGATGAAAACTCACCTGCACCGAGACCACCTGTCCGGCCTCTATGTGCGTCTCAATTCGCGCACGCGACCGGCTGAGCCACTTCCAGGAAGCGTCCGGCAGCGCCGGGTCGTCAATCGCCGCCAGGTAGGGCGCAAGAACTTCCGTCTCCGTCGCGTATCGCGGCGGCGCGGCCACCACCGCACTTGACGGGATCACCCGCGCCAAGGAGGCCGACCGCTGCGGCACGGCGTAGATCGCGTCGTCGCCATCGCGCCAAAGCGCCGGCAGCAGCCCTTCGAACTTCGCGGGATTGGTGAACGGCTTGTAGTATTCCGTGGATTTCGGTCCGCTAGTTTCCACCGCGTGCACGCCCAGCGCCCGCAGCCAATCGATGGCGATCTGGCCTTCGCGGTCCCCGGCGTTCATCCCGGAAAGAATCTGGAAGTCCGCTCCGGAAAGGTTGTTATTGACGATTCCCTGCGCGAAGCCGCCGCCCAATTGGGGCGTGTCGGTGAAGCTGTTCAACCAAAAGGACACGGTGCCCGGGACATAGATTCGGCGGCCATCCATGTTCGCGTCGATCCACTTCGCGGAGCGATACTCGGACGTCTCGCGGATGTCGATGGCATGGAACAGTTCCCGCGAGTGCCGGTACATCACATACGCCGCAGGCAGTGACAGCAGAATCAGCGCAACCATCGCGCGCGACGACCAACGCGGCCGAAGCGACGCCACGATCCCGCCCGCCAGCAGGCACAGCGCCATTTCCATCTCGACGTGGTAACGATGCGGCTGCGGCAGAATGTTGATTGCGAACCACTCGCCCAGCAGAGTGACGGCGCCCATCAGCATCGCGAAGGTCGCGCTGAACCGGATGGCCGGGGATACGGTCGAGCGGCGGAGCGCAAACTCACCCAGAGCGCATGCGCAGACTAGCGCCGCCAGCCACAGCAGGTTCGTCAGTCCGAACTTGAAGTCGCCACCGATCCATTGCGCATTCGTCCGGATTGCCTGCAGCGTGGACGGCGGAATCCAAGGCACCGCTAGTGCGTAGGCGAACACGCCGATTCCCGCCGCCTTCAGCCATCCCTCCAGGCGCTGGTACGCCAACAAGTACGCGAATACCGCCGCGGCCAGGGCAAATCCTCCCAGCCAGTTCGTCAGCACCACCGCCGCCATCGCGCAAGCCGCCGCCAACACCCATGCCGGACGCTTACGCGTCAGCGCGAAATGCAGCAGGATCACCGCCACCGGCAGCAGCGTCATCGACATGATGTGCGGACCCTCGCCGTATACCAGCAGGATCTGAAGCCGCCGGGAGCGAAAGATCGATCCAAGGTCGTGCCGGACATTGGGAATCAGCCACGCGGAGGCCGACGTTACGGAGAACAGCAGGCCCGCCGTCGCAGCCGCGCGCACCGTGCCGGCCAGCACCCACGCCAGCCAGAACACCGTCAGCGCGCCCAGGCAGTACATCGCGGCGGTCACTGCGTGATGTGCGGATGCGGCGGAAATTCCGCCCAGATGCCCGGTGGCAGCCACCAGAACGTGCAGCAGCGGAGGATACGTATTCTGTCCGGGAACCCCTCCATACCAAAGCGGCCACCATCCGGCAAGATCGACGCCATGAGTCATCCATTGATGACTGATCGAGATGTAAGCCGCCTCAATCGAACCAGTCAGGTTCGTGTACTTCGTAATGAAGAGACGCGCGGTTAGCGCCAGATTGAAACCGAGGATGAGGACAGCTGCGGCAAGCGCGCGAAGGGGCATGAAGTCCCGATTATCTCAGCGGCGGTTGACTGCGGGCCGGACTCTCTGATAGTTTCCATCCAGTCCATTTTGGGGGGACTTGTATGAAACATATCTTGCAGGTATGCTTGGCTGCTTTGTTGGCAGCCGGTCTTCTATGCGCTCAGTCCGCCAACGGCGAGATCAATGGCTCGGTAACCGATAGCTCGGGCGCGGTCGTCGCGGGCGCGACCGTGACGCTGACGAATCCTGGCACGGGTTTGCGGCGCGTTCAGACTACCAATAGTGAGGGCCTGTACGGATTCGCCGCGCTCCAACCAGGCAGCTACAACATGCGCGCCGAAATGACGGGGTTCCAGGCGCAGGTACGAAACGACGTGATTCTGCAGGTGGGCCAGGCCGCCAAGATCGACTTTCCGCTCAGCGTCGGAAACGTCAGCGAGGTAGTTGAAGTTACGGGCGGCGCCCCGGTGCTGGAAACTGAGTCGACTTCTGTGGGCACGGTTATCGAGAACAAGCGCATCGTCGAACTTCCCTTGAACGGCCGCAACTATTTGCAGCTAGCCTCGCTGATTCCCGGCGCGACCACGAACGGCCCGGCGTCGTCGCAAGGCCAGCAACGGATGGGCGGAAGCCGCAACCAGTTTGCGTTGAACGTCGCTGGACAGCGCGTCCACTACAACCACTATTCGCTCGACGGAATGGAGAACACCGATCCGAACTTCAATACGTACCTCTTCCTGCCGTCCATCGATGCGCTGCAGGAATTCAAGGTCGAATCCGGGTTGTTCCAGGCCGAGTATGGCCGCGCTATCGCTCAGGTGAACGTGTCGACCAAGGGCGGCGGCAACGATTTCCATGGCGTGGCGTTCTGGTTCCTGCGGAATGCGAAACTGGACGCGAAGAACTATTTCGATCGCGCGGACGACGACATCCCGCCTTTTAAGAGGAATCAGTTCGGCGGAACGTTCTCGGGCCCCGTGTTTATACCCAAGCTCTACAACGGCAAGAACAAGCTGTTTTTCATGTTTAACTACGAGGGCCTGCGTGAGCGCAAGGCGCTGACCGCGACGGGCACTCTTCCGCCGGCCAACTACCGTACCGGCGATTTCTCCTTTCTCGGCACGACGATTGTCGATCCGCTGACAGGATCGACGATCCCTACGCGAACTCCGTTTCCTGGCAACCGGATTCCGGTGAATCGTCTCAGCCCAACGTCGCAGAGGGTTCTGAACGAATTTTTCCCGCTACCGAATCGTCCGGGTACAGGGGCGACGGGCTTGGCCAACAACTACCTGAACAACGAAGGACGCCGGACCGACGGCGACCAGTTCACGATTCGCACGGACTACACGGCGATTCAGAACAACAACTTCTTCTTCCGTTTCTCACAGACGAAGGAACCGCAGTACCTTCCATTCAATATCGAGAACATGGGGAACGACGTCGACATCCTCGGCCAGCAGGGCGTGCTTGGACACACTATGGTGATCGGCGCGAATAAGGTGAACGAGTTCCGCTTCGGCATGAACTACTTCAAGAGCGCCAACATCCAGCAGCGCGCCTTTGAACGCAATGTGGTCGGCGAGTTGGGACTGGTGGGCGTTTCGCAGGACCCGCTCTACTGGGGTATCCCGGTGTTCCAGATCAGCGGATTCTCCAACGTCGGCGAGTGCAACGATTGCCCATTCGTCAACTGGAACACGACCTTCCAGTTCAACGACAATTTCTCGTGGACCGCCGGGCGGCATAGCTTCAAGTTCGGCGGCGAATACCGCCGGCTCCGCTACAACGAGATCGGCGCAGTGGTTCCGCGCGGCCGGTTCTCCTGGAACGGGCAATATTCAGGCACTCCGATGTCCGACATGCTGCTCGGCTATATGAACAATACCGAGGGCCAGGTGGGCGCGCCCATCGCCAGCTTCCGTCAAAACTCAATCGGCGTCTACCTGCAAGACACGTGGAAGGTGACGTCGAAGCTTACTTTGAACTGGGGTCTTCGATATGAGTATGAGTCGCCGTTCTACGACAAGCACGACGCCATCGTGAACGTAGACTTCGCTTGGGACAACTCGTTCGAGCCCGTGTTCGTCAGGGCCGGGACGGGCGACATCAACGAAGGCAATCCGCAATTCCCCGCGCCGCCAACGTGGCAGCTGGTTCGCGACGGGCGCTTCGGACGAGGCAACGTTAAGCCCGACCGGAACGATTTCGCTCCCCGAGTCGGCATCGCTTATCAGATCAGTCCGAAGACCGTCCTGCGCGCGGGCGCGGGCGTGTACTACGTCCGGGACATCGCCAACGGCGTCTTCGACATCGTGCGGAATATTCCGTTTACGATTCGTCAGGCTGAAACGGCGATTCCTCAAAGCCCTAATCTTTCTTGGGACAGGCTGTTCACGCGGACCGGAGCCCCCAGCTTCCTGCTGATCAACCAGTTCAACGAACGCACGTCGTACGTCAACCAATGGCAGACGTCGATCCAGCGCGAGTTGACGCGCAACAGTTCACTGGAAGTGACCTACATGGGTTCGACCGGCGTGAAACTGCGCCGGCTGACTTCGTATAACAACCCGGAGCCGGGTCCGGGCAACCCCAACGCCAACCGGCCGTTCCCGAAGTTCAATGGGAGCTTCCAGAATATGAACGCGCCCAGCCATTCCACCTACCACTCGCTGCAGGCGCGATTGCAACACCGGTTCGCCTATGGCTTTACCGTGCTGGGCAGCTATGCTTATGGCAAGTCGATCGACAACGGTTCCGGCGTCCGAACGACGGACGGCGATCCGCTGACGCCTTCCGACAACTACAACTTGGCGGCGGAGCGCGGACTGTCCGCCTTCGATTTCCGCCAGCGGTTCACGGCATCGTTCCTCTATGAACTTCCGTTCGGCCGCGGCAAGTCGATGGACTTCGGCGGAAATGGATTCGCGAACGCGATCTTGGGAGGCTGGCAGTTGGGTGGCATCATCACGCTTCAGGATGGCTTCCCGCTGACCGCATTCTGCGGCCCCGGCAACGTACAGAACGGCGGCGGATACTGCAAGCCGGATGCGATCGACGGCGCGACGACGGCCTTGCCGGACGATGAGAGGTCGGTCCAACGGTTCTTCAATACCGGTGCGTTTGTCGATCGTCTCGGCGTGGCTCCGGGCGCCGCTCAGCCTGTCTTCCGTTACGGGACTGCGGGCAGGGGCACGATTACCGGCCCTGGAATCATCAGCCTGGACTTCAGCGCCAACAAGTCGTTCCGCCTGGGTGAAGGCCACGCGATCGAGTTCCGCAGCGAGTTCTTCAACCTGCCGAATCACCCGATCTTCTCGCCGCCCGGAACGGCGCTTCGCCAGCCGAACTACGGCGTGATCGGATCTACGAAGATCGATTCCCGGCAGATCCAGTTCGCGCTGAAGTACAGCTTCTAAGAGGCTAGACAGCCTTGAACGGTGCCGGGTCAATCCCCGGCACCAGCTTCAATGCGTTCTTAAAGTAGACCTTCTTCAATACTTCATCCGGAAGGTCCAGTCCGTACATCTTCCAGAAAGCGTGACGCTTCCGGTAGTAGTCGAAGTACTCGTCCGAACTCTCCAGCACGCGGAAGTAAGTCCAGTACTCTTCCGGCGCCCACGTATCTTTGCCCATCAGGACGCGGTCCTGATAGCGAATAAACCACTGGCGCGCGAATCGCGGCTGGCGGCCGAGTTCCGCCAGCACCGCCCCTAGCTCCGTGTACATGTTCGGCATCTCTTCCATCAGCTTGCCCAGCTGCGCCAGATCGCCGCCCAGCCATCCCAGATGCGCGTTGATGAACTTGACGTTCTTGTGGCGGCGGAACAGGCTGTGCTGCTCCGCCATCAGCACTTCCCAGCGCGGGTACTTCTCCGGCGGCCGCCGCCTTCCCGGCAGCGTCGAAAGCTCCAGCCAGCGTTCGTTGTGCTTGTCCACCGGATCGAAGAATGTCTTCGGTTCGCCGGTGTGGATCAGGCACGCCATGCCGGCCCTCCCCAGCACTTGGAATGCCTTGTCGAAGCGCGGGTCGTCCACTTTGATGCGGTCGCCCTTGCCGTCCTTCAGGTCCATGCCGAAGTTCTTGAAGATCTTTAGTCCCTGCGCGCCCGCCTTGATGTCCGCATCAAGCTGCGACGCCACGCGATCCGCATAGTCTGGCGCATCCACATCGCGGAAGGTAAGGTTGGCGAAGACGGCGAACCGGTTCTTGAACTTCCCGCTGCGGTAAGTGGCCAACGACTTTTTCAATGCATCTCCATAACTGCCGGAGAGATTCACCATCACGCGAAGGTTCAGGTCGTCCATGTCCTTTACCAGCTTGTCGAGATCGTCCCCGCCTCGAAACACCGGCTGATGATTGTGGATATCGATGAACGGGAACTTCGCCCGCTTGACGGGATGTTCCGGAACGACAAGCGTCGATTTCGGATCGTACTCCCAGATGTTCATGTTCTCGGTGGGATTCTGCTCGCCCCGGCGGCCCCGGTTTTGGGCCTGCGGCGGTCCAGCTTCCTGCGCCAACGCCGCGGCAGGCAGCATCCCCAACAAAGAACGACGGGAAACCATGCGTTAAGTATAAGAAATTAACTTCGCTACCTCCGTCTGAAGGCGCGCCGTCAGCTCATCGCGCTGCCTGATGTGAAGCGATTGCGTGTCAATGGGCTGGCCAATCGCTACCGTCACTTGCTGCGGCCGCACATGAACGGAGTGCATCGGAAGCAACTCAAAAGTTCCGGACAGGCCGATGGGAACCACCGGCACCCCGGCGTTGATGGCGATGAATGCGGCGCCCTCCCGGAACCGGTCCATCTGCCCAGTGGTGCGTCCGCCCTCGGGAAACACGAGTATCGAAATACGATTCTCGCGGACGATGCGGCCAGCTTCCGTCATGCTGCGGATCGCTTCGCGGGGGCTGTCCAGTGGCACTGGAATGTGTCCGGCGCGGCGCAGATGCCCACCCATTAGAGGAATCTTGAACAGGCCGTCCTTGGCCATGAAACGAAACTCCGCCGGGATAGAGGCCAGCACGACGGGCGTGTCCATGTAGCTCCGGTGGTTGGAGACGAAGATGTAGTGTCCGCCGGGCGCGAGATTTTCACCGCCCGTTACCGTGACGCGTGTGCCGGAAACTGCCAGCAGAGTCTTCGCCCACAGACGCGCCATCACAGACTGCCGTCGTCCGCCGTGATCGAACGGCGAGATCAGCAGGCTAAGGAAACCCCAGAACGCGGTCGAAACGACGATCGCGGGCGCGATGAACAGAACGCTGCGGAAGAAGCTGAACGACCACTCGAAGCCGTACCGGGGCGGAGTCATGGAACCAGCAGCGCCCTTGCTTCCCCAACCAGAAAGAGCGAGCCGGTAATGAAGACCAAGTCCCGCGGAGCCGCTTCGGCTTTGATCACCCTAAGTGCATCGGCTGTCGTCGCGGCGATCCGGCGGCTGGATGGCGCGGGGATTTCGTCCGGCGGCATCGCACGGTCCATTCCGGGCGCCGTCAGGATCAACTCATCGGCCAATGGGAACAGCGATTGCGCGATAGGTTCGATCTGCTTGTCGCGCATCACGCCAAACACCAGCCATACTTTGCGCCCCGCGCCATATTCGCGGATGAAGTCCGCCAATGCGGCGGCGCCCGCCTGATTATGCGCGCCGTCGAGGAATATTTCGGGCTGTTCGCGAACGCGCTCCAGCCGGCCCGGCCACGATGTGCCGGTGATCCCTTCACGGATCGCATCGTCGCCCGTGCCCAATAGGCGAAGCACCGCGCGCGCGGTCTTCGCGTTCGTGATCTGATGATCGCCCAACAGGGCGGGCGCGTAGCCGAGTTCTTCGCCAGCCGCAAAGTGCAGCGGCGCTCCTTGCGCTTCCGCCTGTTGTTGGATGATCGCCATCGCCTCGGGCACTTGAGGAGCGATCACTGCGGGAACGCCGCGTTTCAGAATTCCAGCTTTCTCCCGCGCGATCTCGCTGAGGCTGTTGCCCAGGTAGCTCTGATGGTCGAAGCTGACGGGGGTAATGGCGCAGATCGCGGGCGCAACGACATTGGTTGCGTCAAGGCGTCCGCCCAGCCCGACTTCGAAAACGACAAAGCCGCACTCGGCGTCGGCAAACAGCAGCAGCGCCATCGCGGTTACCGTCTCGAAGTAGGTCGGGTGATCGTCAAAACTCTCGACGGCGTGATGCACCTGCGCGAATGCACCCGCGAAGGCTTCTTCGCTAACAGGAACTCCGTCGATGCAGATACGCTCCGTGGGGGAGATCAGGTGAGGCGACGTGAACAAACCGGTCCGGCGCAGGCCCGATGCCCGCAGCCCGGCTTCGATCATCGCGCAGACGCTGCCCTTGCCATTGGTGCCGGCGACGTGGGCGAAGCGCAGGCGTCTTTCCGGATTGCCCAGCGCATCACAGACCGCCCGCATGCGGTCCAGGCCCAGCTTGATATTTTTTGACTCGTTCCCGAGGGCGTAGAGGAACCGCACCGACTCCGGGTAGTCCATGCGGTTGTGGATCGCGTCTATCCCTGGCAGGCGAAGGTCTTCGGGACCCTTCCACCCTTGTTCAATTCGCGATATCCGATGGCGGTGTTGTAGTAGATGCGCGACGTCATTGCCTTCGCTTGGCGGAAGAACTCCGTCAGAACCTCCGGCGCTGTTCCATCGGACATCTGCTGCAGCAGCGCGGTCTGCTGTGCCGCTGTGCATTCGCGAAAAGGCTTGCCATGGGACTGCGCGGCAAAGTTGTCCAGCCAGCCGAGGCCGCCGATGAATTGATCACGCTGCTCCGCGCCGCCGTCGGTAAGAAAAAGGTCGATGAACCGGTTGACGTTGGCTTGCCTGGCTCCGGGCGTGTCGGTGGCGGGAATCAAAAGATCCGTCAGCACCACCACCGTTTCGTTCTGATGCGTGTCCAGCGTCAGTGGCTTCCAGTCGGCATTCTGCGCCAACGCCACCATTGGCATCGCCGCCGCGGCGTGAAAGACGTCCCGCCGTCTCATTGCGCCGAAAGCCCTTTCTCTACACCGAGAGCCTTCAGCAGAAACGAGTAGTCGAGGGCCGTTTCCTTAATCCGCTCATACCGTCCAGACGCTCCGAAGTGTCCCGCGCCCATATTCGTTTTCAGCAGCAAGAGATTGTCGCCCTTCTTCATCGCGCGAAGCTTCGCTACCCACTTGGCCGGCTCCCAATAGGAGACGCGCGGATCGTTCAGCCCGCCGGTAACCAGCATATTCGGATACGCCTGCTTCTCGATATTGTCGTAGGGCGAGTAGCTGCGGATGTACGAATAATACTTCGCGTCCTGCGGATTGCCCCACTCCTCGAATTCGCCGACGGTTAGCGGCAGCGAGGTATCCAGCATCGTATTCACGACGTCGACAAAAGGAACCTTCGCGATCACCGCGCCGAAAAGATCGGGCCGCAGATTCACAACCGCGCCCATCAGAAGACCGCCCGCCGAGCCGCCCAGAATGCCCAGCTTATCTTTCCGGGTGTACTTTTCCTTCTGCAGAAATTCAGCCGCCGCGATGAAATCCGTGAACGTATTCCGCTTGTTTAGCATGCGTCCATCGTCGTGCCAGTACTTACCCATCTCGGAGCCTCCGCGGATGGAAGCCGTGGCAAACACGAAGCCGCGGTCCAGCAGGCTGAGCCGGTCCGAACTGAAGAAGGGCTCCGAAGTGGCGCCGTAGGAACCGTAGCCGTACAGCAGCGCCGGATTTGAGCCATCCTTCTTGAACAGCGCGGTCTTGTACACCACCGCTACTGGAATCTTCTTGCCGTCGTGCGCGGTGGCGAACACGCGCTCACTCGTGTACTGCTTTGGATCGTAGCCGCCCAGCACCGGTTGCTGCTTCTTCAGATCGCGCGTCTGCTTGTCCATGTCGTAGTCGTACACCGATGGCGGCGTGATCATCGATGTATAGCTGTAGCGGAGCGTGGCGGTGTCGAACTCGGGGTTATTGTCGATGCCGAACACGTAAGCCGATTCCGGCGCGGAGACAGTGTGGCCTTTGTTCGTGCGCAGGTCGATGATGCGGATCTGGCGAAGGCCGCCTACGCGCTCCCCAACCACCAGATGATTTGCGAACGCCTCCACGCGTTCGATCAGCGCGTCCATGCGGTGGGCGATGATCTCTGTCGATTTTGCCAGCGCCAGGTCGTTCTCGGGCACTCGGACGACGCGGAAGTTGCGGCCCTTATCGTTGACGACGATATAGAAATTCCCGTCATGATGGGCGACTGCATACTCGATGTCCTGAACGCGGGGATAGAAGGTTTTCCATTGCCCCGTAGGCTCGTTGGCCGCAAGGTAGCGCACTTCGGAAGTCGTCTGGCTGCCAATCTCCAGAAAGAGAAACTTCTCATCCTTCGACTTGTCCACCTGAACCGCGAACCGCTCGTCCTTTTCGTGATAGACCTCGACATCGGACTTCTGGCTGGTTCCCAACGTGTGGCGGAACACCTTGTAGGGCCGCTTCGCTTTGTCCAGCACGGTATAGAAGACCGTCTTGTTGTCCGACGCCCACTCCACGGAGTAATAAGCGCCCGGGATCTCGTCGGTCAACATCTTGCCGGTCTTTAGATCTTTGAAGACCAGCGTGTAAATCTCGTCGCCCTCGTAATCCGCTCCGTACATCAGCGTTTGTTCGGACGGGCTGACTGAGAAATTCGCCATCCGGAAGTAATCCTTGCCGGACGCCAGTTGGTTCTGATCGATCAGAACCTCTTCCGGCGCGTCAAGCGAGCCTTTTTTCCGGCAATTGATCGAATACTGCTTTCCTTCGACCGTCCGCGAGTAATACCAGTAGCCGCCCTTGCGGAACGGCACGCTTTCGTCAGTCTGTTTGATCCTCCCGAGGATCTCGTCGTAGAGCTTCTTCTGAAGCGTCTCGGTGGACTTCATCACCGATTCGGTGTACTTATTTTCCGCTTCGAGGTAAGCGATCATCTCCGGATTCTTCCGGGCGTCGTCGCGCAGCCAGAAGTATTCGTCTAACCGCTTGTCGCCATGGGTTTCGATTACCTTGGACAACTTCTTGGCGACGGGGGCTTCTTCGGAAATAAGTAGAGTGGACATAGCGAGTGCGAGAACCAGGTACTTCACACTCGCATGTTAACAGGCGGTTTCGAAGGGGATCTAACGGGTTAGGATTTCATCCTCAAAGCGCTCCCAGGATTTCGTCCGCTCTTCGCTTAGCTCGGAGAGGAGAAACCGGCGCAGAGTTCCATTGCGCTCCGCTTCCAGGCTTCGGGCAACTGGCGTTGTCCCGTAGACGCCGGGCCGGACCTCGTGGAAAATTCCGGCGGCGGCCAGCGCGGTCATCAGACGCTGCAAACGTACAGTGTCGGCGCCCGTCATCAACGCGATCTCCGCCACCGTGCGGGAGTGGCCGCTCAAGATTTCCGGAAGATCGAGTTCGACGGCCAGACGCAGCCCTCGCGCAAGCCAGTAGGCTTTCACTAGTTCCTTCACTTGAGAATTAGCTGGAGAGGCTTCCGACTTTCCGGCGGCTTCGCTTAACTCCAGAAACAACACGCTCATATATAAGACCCTTACGTATTAGAGTGTTTTTCGTTCCGCATCGCTTCAAGCTTTTATGGAAATTTAACCTTTGCGAAATTTTTCAGACCGCAACATTACCCATTTCTTTTGTTTTGCGCCGGGCATAGCATGGAACCAATGACCGTGGCGATGATTGCCGTGCTGCTGGCGCAGGCGCCGGCGGGAAATTACGACGAAGCGAAGGTTCCGCACTATACGCTGCCGGCGGCGCTTGGCGACGTAACAACGAAGGCGGACTGGCCTGCACGGCGCGCCGCGATCCTCGAAATGTTTCAGCGTGAAATGTATGGGCGCAGCGGCCCGCGTCCGAAGGGCGTTCGATTCCAGATGCTGGAGACCGGTAGCGGCGCTCTGGGCGGCAAGGCCGTGCGGAAGCAGATTCGCGTGGATGCCTTGATTGAGGTGCTGCTCTACCTGCCCAGCGAAGCCAAAGGTCCAGTACCGGTCTTTCTGGGATTGAACTACACGGGAAACCAAGGCGTCACGCTCGACCCGGCGGTGCGTGTCTCGACGGCTTGGATGCGGCAACCGGACAATCCGCGAGGCGGCCAAGCGTCGCGCTGGTCGATCAAGCGGGCGCTAGACGCGGGCTACGGCGTCGCCACCGCCTACTACGGCGACCTTGATCCTGATTTCGACGACGGGTTTCAGAACGGCATCCATCCGCTGTTCTACAGGCCAGGGCAGACGAAGCCCGCCGCTGACGAATGGGGATCCGTCGGAGCCTGGGCATGGGGCCTTAGCCGGATACTCGACTACCTCGAACAGGATAAGGATGTCGATGCGAAGCGCGTCGCCGTTCTCGGCCACTCCCGTCTGGGCAAGGCGGCGCTGTGGGCGGGGGCGCAGGACGAACGCTTCGGCATGGTGATCTCAAACGATTCCGGCGCAGGTGGCGCTGCGCTATCGAAGCGCATTTACGGCGAGACGGTGAAGGATCTGAACGACCGGTTCCCGCACTGGTTTGCCGCGAATTTCCGCAAGTACAACGCCAACGAATGCGCCCTGCCGTTCGACCAGCACATGCTGATTGCGTTGGTTGCGCCGCGTCCGGTGTATGTTTGCAGCGCGCAGGACGACCAGTGGGCCGACCCGAAGGGCGAGTTCCTTTCCGCGCTTCATGCCGACCCGGTGTACCGGCTTCTGGCCGGCGACGGTCTGCCTGTCAAGGAGATGCCAGCCATTCATCAGCCCGCCATGGGCCGCGTCGGCTATCACATTCGCGCGGGAAAGCACGACGTCACGGATTACGACTGGCGGCAGTGGATCGAGTTCGCCAACCGGCACTGGAAACCGAAAAAGTGACCCATCGACTTTTTGCCCCTGGGCAGCGTCTCTACAAACGGAGCCAGACTTGATCTTCCGGGAAGTGGAAGACCGTGACTTGGTCGCGAAGGCACAGCGGGGCGATGTCGACGCCTACAACGTGCTGATTTCGCGATGGGACAGGCGCGTCTTTCAATATCTCGTAAAGCTGGTTGGACATCGCGAGGATGCTATGGACCTTTCCCAGGAAGTCTTCCTGAAAGCATGGCAGGCGCTGGGAAAGTTGGACGATGCGGGACGGTTCTCTCCTTGGCTGTTCCGTATCGCCCATAACGAAGCCTTCTCGATGCTGCGGCGGTTGCGTCCGCAGGAGGAATTGCAGGAACGCGCGGTGGGCGATCTCTCAACCGGAAGGATGTACCCGGCGGAGGTTTCGCTTGCAGTGGGCCGCGCCATGGAACGGCTGACGCCCGAACAGCGCGAGACGGTGATCCTCAAGGTCCATCAGGGATTCAAGTTCGACGAGATTGCCGAGATTCTGGATACGCCGGTTTCGACGGTGAAATCGCGGCTCTACACGGGGCTTGAGTTGTTGAAACAGGCCCTGGCGCCCGTGAACGGGTAGGTGGAGGGGAGTCGAAACATGGATGAAGAATTAAGAGAACTTTGGAAGGATGGCGGCCCGGAAGAGCACGAACGGCTGGCGAACACTATCGCCGCCCTGCGCGCGGTGCCGGATGAAGAGCCGCCGCGAAGAATCGCGTTCGTTTCCGACAAAGTGTTCGAGCCGCGCTGGTGGCAGCGCTTTCCCGTCTGGAGCTTGGCGTCGGCCACGATGGTGGCCGGGGCGATCCTGACGCATGGATACCTCGCGCGCCCGGCGGCAGCCGTTGTGACGGCAAGCGTGCCGGCCGCCGCGTCCGTGGACGTCAGCGCCATCGAAGCCCGGTTCAGCCAGCGCCTGGACGATGCCCTGCGGAAGGCGTCCCAGGAAAATGACGTCCGCGTGAAGGCCGCCGTGCTGGATACCGAACGGCGGATGAATTTCGAACAACGGGCTTCCATGCTGATGGTGGAGGAGAACATGAACCTGATGCGGAAGCAGATGAACCGCATGTTTGTCGCCACCGCCGACATGGGTGACGCGCGATGAAACGCCTGATTCTGCTGGTGGCCGTGGCCGCGATGGCGGGGCCGGACCGCAGTTCCATGGCCGCTGTCGAGAAGGCGATCGACCGCCGCATCGAAACGATTTTCGACGAGCCGTTTCTGTTGCTGGGTATGACCCGGGCAGTTTATCTGGAAGGCTCCGGCGCGGTTTTCACGGCGGAGATGGGGCTGGTGCTTAGCCCGGCGGGACCTTTCGCGCCGAAGATGACGGACGAGCAGGCGCAGCGCTTGCGCAAGAAACGGCTGGAGCGTCTGCCCGCGCTGAAGGCGTCGATGCAGGACATGATGGTGCGCGCAGCGGAGATGCTGCCCACTCTTCCGGCGTCCGAACGCGTGGTGCTGGGGATCACGCTCTTCCGCCGCTCCTCTGAAGACAACAGCGGCATTCCGGCGCAGATCGTGATGCAGGCCTTGCGCAAAGATCTGCTCGAAAAGAACAAGACCGCAATTCAGGTTCAGGAATACTAGGTGCGCCTCGGCGAACTGCTTGTCCAGAAGAATCTGCTGAAGGGCGAGGATCTGGAGCGGGCGCTGGAGCTGCAGAAGGACCGTCCGGATAAGCTGGGCAAGATTCTGATCGACCTTGGCGCAGTAGCGCCCCGCGACATTCTGGAGACGCTTTCCGAACAGTTGCAAATTCCGCTGGTGGCGATTGATGGCCCGCCGGCGGCGGCTCCGGAAGTGGAGGCGCTCTCGGTCCGATTTCTGGAACAGGTCCGCGCGTTTCCGGTTTCCTTCGACGGCGCGGTGTTGCGCGTAGCGATGTCCGACCCGCTGGACCTGGAAGCGGTGTCAGCCATCCGCACCGCAACCGGCCTTAAGGTAGAGCCGCTGCTGGCGCCGGAGAACGAGATTCTCGAAGCCATCCGCCGGGGCTTTCAGCCGGGCGAAACGGACCTTGCGAGAGCCGATGCGGGCGAGGCCGCCGAGGATCTTGAGCATCTGCGCGATCTCGCCAGCGAAGCGCCGGTGATCCGGCTGGTGAATTCGATGATCGCGGGCGCGGTCGAAAAGCGCGCGTCCGACATTCACCTGGAGCCGTTCGATAAGCAGTTCCGCATCCGCTTTCGCATTGACGGCGTCCTGCAGGAACAGGACGCGCCGCCTAGGGAGATGAAGGCCGCCGTAATCTCACGCGTAAAGCTGATGGCGAAGCTGAACATCGCGGAGCGGCGTCTTCCGCAGGACGGCCGCATCAAAATTAAGTCGATTGGCCGCGAGGTGGATCTTCGCGTTTCCACGCTACCCACTTTGTTTGGTGAAAGCGTCGTTATGCGGCTGCTGGACCGGTCGGCGGGCAGCTTCTACGACTTAAAAGTACTGGGCTTTGACGAGCGGATGCTCGCCCGGATGGAGTACTTCACGGCGCTGCCCCATGGCATCTTTCTCGTCACCGGGCCTACGGGTTCCGGCAAGTCGACGACGCTTTACTCGGCGCTGAAGCGAATCAACCAGACGGACAAGAAGATCATCACCATCGAAGATCCGGTGGAGTATCAAATGGACGGGATCAACCAGATCCACGTCAATTCGCAGATCGGGCTTACCTTTGCGTCCGGGTTGCGGCACATCGTCCGGCAGGACCCGGACGTGATCATGGTTGGCGAAATTCGTGACCGCGAAACCGCCGACGTCGCCATTCGCGCCGCGCTGACGGGCCACTTCGTATACTCGACGCTTCATACCAACGACGCTCCCAGCGCCGTGACGCGGCTAACCGACATGGGCGTGGAGAACTACCTGATCGTGTCGTCCGTCGTGGGTGTCCTGGCGCAGCGGCTGGTGCGGGTGATCTGTCCAGAGTGCAAACGGCCCGACGGCGAGGCGGTGAATCCGTGGGGCGAAACAATCCCGGCTTTTCGCGGCGCGGGTTGCGAACGCTGCTTCGGCTCCGGATACTACGGGCGCATCGGCATCTTTGAGCTGATGGATATCGGCGAGGAAATGCGGCGGCTGATCATGCAGAACGCGGACTCCAGCATTCTGGCGGAAGCCGCGCGCCGCAATGGCATGCGCACGCTTCGCGAAGACGGCTGGCAAAAGGCGGCGGCTGGCTACACCACGGTTGACGAAGTGATCCGCGTAACGCAGGAGATGGGATGACGGCGTTTCAGTTCCGCGCCGTCGCTCCGGACGGACGCATGCGAACGGGCACGATACCCGCCGAGAGTCCCAAGGCGGCAGCGGCGGAATTGCGCCGCCAAGGCTTGACACCGGTGAAAGTGGGTCTTGAAAGCAAGGGCGGCTTCCGTCTGCCGTCTCTCAGCGGAGTTCGCGCGCGCGACATCGTTTTCTTCACTCAGGAGATGTCGACGCTGCTGTCTTCCGGCATTCCGCTGGACCGCGCGCTGTCCATCGTCAGCGATCTAACTGAGCGTCCGGAATTCCGGCTGGTTCTGCTGGACGTGCTCCGCGTGCTGAAAGGCGGGCGGTCGTTGGCCGACGCGCTGGCGGCGCATCCGGAAGTTTTTAATGAGCTGTACATCAACATGGTCCGTGCGGGTGAGGCGGGTGGATCGCTGTCGCAGGTGTTTGAGCGCATGGCGGATTACCAGCGCTCGCGCGACGACCTGCGCGGCTACATCATCTCGGCGATGGTGTACCCGGTGCTGCTGGCAGTCGTCGGGGCGGCGTCGATCTTCGTTCTTCTTTACTTCGTCGTGCCGCGCTTCGCGACGATGTTCGAAGATGGCCGGATGCGGATTCCATTGCCGACGCAGATCATGCTGGGCCTTTCGTCGCTGACGCGCGAGTACGGCCTGATCGTGCTGGCCGCGCTGGCCGTCGGCGGGTTCGCATTGTATAGCTGGATGCAAGGGCCAAAGGGCCGCGCGTGGTGGCACAGCGTTCAACTGCGTCTTCCGCTGGCCGGGGATGCGATCCGCAAAGCGGAGACAGCGCGGTTCGCGCGTGCGATGGCGACATTGATCTCAAACGGCGTTCCGCTGGTGCAAAGCCTTGCGATCTCCTCGCGCGTGCTGGCGAACTCACTGATCGCGGCGTCGCTGGATGCCGTCGCGCAAGGCGTGAAACGCGGCGAAGGCCTTGCCGGTCCGCTGGCGCGAAGCCGCCAGTTTCCTCCGCTGGCCGGGCATCTGCTGGCCGTCGGCGAAGAGACGGGGCGCATGGACGAGATGTTCAACCGCATGGCGGACATCTACGACGCGGATACGCGCGCAGCAGTAAAGCGCTTCACCAGCCTTTTCGAGCCGCTGCTGATCCTGGTCATGGGATTGATTGTCGGCGCACTGATATTGAGCATGCTGCTCGCGATAACAAGCATCAACGAGGTTGCCATATGAAGAACCGCAGACGCCTCCAAGCCGGCGTGACGCTGATTGAAATGCTGGTGGTGGTGACGATCATCGCCCTGTTCGCCGCACTGGTGGCGCCACGAATTCTCGGCCGCGCCGATCAGGCCAGAGTCACGGCGGCCAAAGTGCAGATCCAGAATTTTCAGGGGGCGCTGGCGCAGTACAAGCTGGATACCGGAACCTTCCCGACGACCGAGCAGGGCCTGCGCGCGCTTCGCGAAAAGCCGCAGGGGTTGGACGCGTGGCGCGGTCCGTATCTTCCGAAAGACGCTCCAATGGACCCGTGGGGCCGGGACTTCATCTATAAATTTCCCGGCGATCATGGCGACGAACCGGACATCACTTCTCTCGGCGGCGACGGGCAGGCGGGCGGCGAGGAACTGAACGCCGACGTCGTCAGTTGGAAATGAAGTTGTCTCAGCGCGGCGTCACGCTGATCGAAATGCTGGTGGTGGTGGCGATCCTGGGCATCATGTCCGCGATCACCTATCCGTCGATAACGGCGGGTCTCGATTCGCTGCGCCTGACGACGGCTTGCGATGACGTGGCCAACGTAGTCGCCGCCGCGCAGAATTTCGCCGAACGCCGCCAGCGAACCGTAGAGGTGCGGATCACGCCACGCTCCGTTGAAGCCACGGCGGAGGGATTGAACCGGCGGCTGTCGCTGGACCCCGCGTTGACGATCGCCGGAGAGCCGAGGTCGATCTTCGTCGATCCGGCTGCGCCGCTGCCCGGCATCGCCGTCGACATCTTCACCAAACGGGGCAGCCGGAGGTCTCTGAAGATTGACCCGATATCGGGCGCGGCGGAGATCCGGTGAAGGGCCAACGCGGATTCACGCTTCTGGAATTGCTGGTCGCCACCGCGATCCTGGGCATCGCCGTGTCCGCCCTTCTGGGTGGATTCTCGACATCGATGGGCAACGCTGCGCGCGTATTCGAGTACGACGCCGCCGCGCTGGCGGCCAAGCAAAAGATGGAAGAGCTTCTTGTAGAGCCCGATCTTCCGCGCTTCCAGGAAATCTCGGGCTCCTTCGGGCCCGGTGTCCGGTGGAGCGCGCGGATGACTCCATTCGACATCGCGCCCGCGCGAATGACCGGGTCGCCCGTTGTCGACCGCATTGATCTTCGCGCCACCTGGCAAAGCGGAAGCCGGTTGCGCGAGATACGTCTTGAAGGCTACCGGCCCGGCTTCCTTCGGGAAGCGGATTTCGCCGCCGGAGTGCTGCGGCAGTGACGCGCCACCTCCGTCGCGGACGGCGCGGCGTAACGCTGATCGAGCTGCTGGTTGCGATGACGCTGTTCAGCCTGCTTAGCGTCGCGGTGCTTTTTTCACTGCGCACGGGCCTCGGCTCGCTCGACCGCGTGCGGGACCGAACGGCAGCGGCCCGGAGACAGGCCGGCGCGCAGCGATCGCTGGAACTGATGCTGTCGGGAATCTCGCCGTCGGGCGCGCAGTATTTTCAACCGGGCCAGAACGCGCCCCGGAACGTACTCTTCTTCCAGGGCGATGCGCAGACCATGCGCTTCGTGTCGAACTACTCGCTTCGTGACGGGCTGCGCACGGCCCCCCGCCTGATCGAACTCACCGTCGTCCCGCACCCAACATCTGGCGTCAGGCTGGTAATGAACGAAAGGGTGTACCCCGGGCCGCTGGCCGCCGGATCGGTGATTGCGGGCGTGTTTCCAGACCCCGCTGGAGGAGTGGCCATGCAGTATCTGCCGGTGGATGTTGGCCCCGCCACCTTTGTCGTCGCCGATCTGCTGCCGTCCTGCCGCTTCTTCTACCTGGAGCCTGTGTTCCCGCAGGGCGGCGTTTGGCGGCAGCAGTGGCGTCAGGCTTTTCTGCCGAAGGCCATCCGAATCGATATGGGATTACGCACGGTTACTTCGCGAATCTATGTCTCCACCACGGAACTCTAACCGCGGGGCGGCGCTGGTGACGGTGCTGTGGCTGACGGCCGCGCTTGCGGTGATCGGCTTTGCCGTCGCTGGAACCGTGCGCACAGAAGCCGGCCGCGCGGAGAATCTAGTGGACGGCGCACGAGCCGGATTTCTCGCCCGAGGCGCGATCGAACGGCTGCGCCATTTTCTGCGCTATCCCTTCAGTCCGCCGCCCGGCCAGCCGCCACCGCCTTTCGTCAGCGGGCAGAGCCGCGCTTACTGGACCCTTCCCGGTGGCGACGTGATTATCGAGATGCTGCCGGAAACCGGCAAGCTAAGCGTCAATCAGGCGAGCCCGGAACTGCTGGGGCTTGCCCTGGCCGCCACGGGAATGCCCGCCGGGCGGATCGCGCCCTTCGTCAACGCGATTGTCGATTGGCGGACGCAGTTGCCGCCTGGAATTCTTGGGGCTTCGACTTTTTGGGTGCGGCACGCGTCTTTCGAACAGATCGAGGAGTTGATGCTGATGCCCGGGGTAACCACAGACCTTTTCTTCGGCTACCGAGACCGCCTTCCGGGCGGGGAAGTGGTGGTGCGTCCCGGCCTTCGCGACGTGCTGTCGGTATATGGATCGCCGAACTCGATCGACTTGAATGCGGCCCATCCGGCGCTGATGGCGGCAGTCGGCATTGACCCGGAGACGGTGGCCGGAATCGTGAAGGCACGCCGTTTGGAACCGCTGACTTCGCCCGTGGTGCGGCAAATGTTTCCCACGGCCCTGCCATCTGGCATTCAACCTCGCGCCGGATTCGATGGCGCCTTCACCGTGCGCGCGACAGCCCGTCCCCGCCGTCCGGATGGACAGCTTTCCGAATACCGGCGGACTGTGGCGGCGCTAATGGTGTATGAAACGGCGCTTCTCTCGCAACCTCCGCGCTTGTCGATCCGGCAGTGGTACGACGTTGCAACCTCCGATGCACTGTGGCCTGGAGAAACGCCGTGACGGCCATTCCGCTATTCCGCAAGTGGACGTCGTTCGGCTCCGGCGCGGGGGTCGAGATCGAAGGGGACACGCTGCATGTCGCGGCTTTGCGCTTGCGGCCATCCGGCCATACGGTGCTGGGCCTGGAATCGTTTGCCGGACTGGAGAGCCGTCCAGCGGCGGAAGTGGGCGTGGAAATCGCCGCGTTCCTGCAGAAGCATGGATTAAGAGATACGGCGCTGGCCGTCGTGCTGTCCGCCTCGGATAGCATCACCCGAACGCTATCGCTTCCCGGCGTCGCGTCGCGAGACTTGACGGAAGCCATCGGATTCCAGCTCGACGGCGCGCAGCCATTCGGCGAAGGTTCCGCCGCCAGCGCGTGGAGCCGACTGGACAACAAAGGCCGGGTACTGCTGGGCAGCGCGCGAATCGAACGGATCGACCGGTTGGCGGCATGGTTTGCCGAAGCGGGCCTGCCGGTCCGTACGTTCACCACCGCTCCGGCGGCGGTGCGGTCCGCGTTGCAATTCCTGCATGACCGGCCTGCCGAGTTTCTGGCCTCCAGCGCAACGGAGGGCGAAGTTCGCCTGTACGGGGAATCCGCCGCCGCGCCGGTGTTTTGGGCCGCGATGGAAATGCCTCAAGAGCGTGCCGTCCATCTCGCGCGGGCGCAGATGCGTCTGCCGGAATCCGCTCCTCAGGAAGACTTGGCCGTGTTGCTGCCGGGCGCATCCATGGCCGGCGCGGCGGCGCTGATCTCGGCTTGCCCATGGCTGGCGGTCGATCTAAATCTGCTGCCGGAGCCTCTTCGCGCCACGCAATCCCGCTGGAGATTCGTGCCCACGGCGGTGCTGGCAGGACTGCTGGCGGTAAGCGGCGTCGCGCTGGCGAATCTCGACCGCTATGAGAACTCGAAGTTGATCGACGGGCTGGAGCGTCAGACCGCCCAGTTCTCCGTCGAAGCGGGCAGGGCCGCGCAAGCCGCGCGAGACCGGCAAGCGGTGGAGGCGAAGGTGGGCGGGCTACAGGAATTTCGCAGCCGCAACCGCAAGGATCTCGACGTGCTGATCGAGAGCACGCGCCTGATCGCCGCGCCCGCGTGGGCCAGCCGTCTGGACCTTACCCGGACCTCAATCGCAATTTCGGGCGAAGCTGCGAATGCCGCGGAACTGCCGCGCATTCTCGATCAGTCTCCTTTGTTCCGCGCGTCGGAGTTTCTTTCGCCGCTATCGCGGTCGAACCAGGGTCCGATGGACGTGTTCGCCATCCGAGCGCAGCGTGAGCAGCCGCCACCCGCTGGAGCCGCCAAGCTGTGAACGTCTCCGAACGCGACCGCCGCGCGCTTCTGATCCTAGGTGGCGCGCTATTGGTGTCCGCCGCTGCCTACTTCTGGCCGGCTCCGTCGGTTGAAGTAGTTGGCGCATCAGCGAACACCGTCGAGGCCGCCGCGGCGCGTCTTGACCGCGTGCGGCAGGAAGCGGCACAACTTGGTGTCCGCGAGGCGGCGCTTCAGAAAGCGTTGCAGGATCTTGGGGAAGCCGAAAAGGGCCTGCTGACGGGCGATTCCGCCGCTCAAGTGCAGGCGCAGTTGTTGCAAGTCTTCCGGCGCGTCGCGCGTTCGCAGAGTCCCGCGCTCGATATCAAGCAGACGCAGTTCGGACAACTCCGCGCATTGGGCGACTACGCGCAAGTAACGCTGACCGCTTCGATGGAGTGCCAGATCGAACAGTTGGTAAACCTGATGGCCGACCTGGCGGCGCAGCCGGAACTGCTGGCGCTGGAGGAACTGCATGTGTCCTCTGGTAACGCGAAACAGAAAACCATCACCGTGCAACTGATCGTCGCCGGGCTGACGCGTCCGGCGCCGGTAGCAGCTGGAGGTCCCCGTCTATGAAGCGGCGCGTCCTGTTGTTGAACCTTGCGCTGGCGGCGGCTCTGCTTGCCAGCGGAGCCCTTCTGCTTGAACGCTGGCGAACGGCGGAGGCCCGCAACGCGGAGATTCTGCGGCGGGCGTCCACCGGCCCGGCGGCGAAAGCCATCGAACTGAAGAACGCGCCGGATACGGCGGTGAGGGCGGCCAGCTACTTCGAGGTGGCGGAGAAGATGTTGTTCTCGCGCGACCGCAATCCGACGGTTGTCGCGGAAGCTCCGCCGGAGGCGAAGCCCATGCCCGCATTGCCCAGCGCGTTCGGCGTGATGGACCTTGGCGATGGCCCGGTGGCGTTCCTTGCGATGAAGGGTGAGCCGCAGCGCGGCTACCGCCCGGGCGAAGCGGTAGGCGAGTTCAAGCTGGTGTCCGCCGGTGCGACGGAAATTACTTTCGAGTGGGAAGGCCAACAACTGACCCGCAAGCTGGACGATCTGCGGGGCGTTTCGGTGGAGGCGCCTCCAGCCGCTTCGTCCCAGGCAGCGTCGCCCCCAGCCCGGGGATCCGCCGATGCCGGGCAGTCACCTGGCTCTGCCGCCCCCTCCGTATCGGGCCGCGCGGCGGATAAGAAATTCGGCGGCGACATCAATGCGTCCAGCCGGTACTGCCTTCCGGGCGACACGGCGCCGGAGGGAACCGAGATGGACGGCTATCGAAAAGTGTTGCGGCAAACTCCGTTCTCAACAACCTGTATTTGGGAGAAGGTGCAATGAAAGGTCTTGTTCTATTGATGGTGCTCACGGCTGCGGTGTTCGGCCAGTCTTCGAGCTCAAAGAAGTCAAAGGCTCCGCCTAAAACCGCGACGACGACTGAAACGAAGAAGGCCACAGCCAAACCCGCGCCGAAACCGGAGGCGAACGCCTCGACGCAGCCTGCCTCGCGGCATGAAGTCCCGAAAGACGCCGTGAAGCTCTCCGACTTCGAGTGGCGATGGGTGGACAAGGACGGCAAGGCGTGGATCTACCGCCGCACGCCGTTCGGGCTGGCAAAGTTCGGGGAAGAAAAGGCCGCCTCCGAGAGCGAGAAGCAAAGCTCGTTGGCTGCGGCGTCACTTGAAGTTCGCGACGCCGGCGACTCGGTTGAGTTTTCGAAGGTCACGCCCTTCGGAACGAACAAGTGGACAAAGAAGAAATCTGAACTCGACGGCATTGAGAAGGCCGCCTGGGACGCGCGGAAGAAGCAGGAATTTGAATGAAAGATCTGATCGCACTGATCGTGACGGCGGCCCTTCTGGCGGCGCAGCAGCCCGCTCCGCAGCAGACGGCGGCACAGCAGCCCGCTGGACCGGCACTGGTTTTGAACCTGCCCAACGCCTCGCTGGCGGAGGTGATCGACATCCTGGCGCGCCAGTTGAAGATCAACTACATTCTTGACCCGCGCGTGAAGGGCACGATTACCGTGCACACCTATGGCGAGATCCGCGCTGCCGATGTGCGCGGTCTGCTGGAAACGATTCTGCGCGTGAATGGCTACTCGCTGGTGCAGGTGGGCGACCTCTGGAGGATCGTTCCCGCGGCGGAGGTGAACCGGCTGCCGATCCGTCCCCGCGTCGCGGGCGTCACCGAGATTCCGGATGACGAACAGGTGGTGCTGAACCTGATCTTCCTGAAGTTCGCGAACGCAGCCGAGATTTCGAAGCTGATTGAAAACTTTCTTGGCGAAGGTTCAAAGATGGTGGTCTATGAGCCCGCGAACCTGATCATGCTGCTGGACAATGGCCGGAACATGCGACGGACGCTGGAAATCGTCTCCATGTTCGACAGCGAGACGCTGGCCGGGCAGCGCGTCCGGTTGTTTGAAATGAAAAACGGCCGGCCGAGCGAACTGGCGAAGGAGCTGGAGCGCGTCGTGGGCACGCTGGGCCTGGCCCAGAAGAACGCGGCGGTGCAGTTTCTGCCGATCGACCGTATCAATACGTTGGTTGCGTTCGCGCCAAACCCGGGTGCGTTTGACGAGGTTGCGAAATGGGTAGAGCGGTTGGACGTCGAGGCTAAAGCGCCAGTAGGCGGGACTGAGAACTTCGTCTTCCGGGTGAAGTACGGGCGGGCCGAGAACCTGTCAATGGCGGTGACGCTGCTGTACCTTAGCCAGCAGCTAAGCCCTAACGACACCTTCGCCTACCTGACCTTGATGAACATGATGAATCAGATGGCGGTGCAACAGACCGCGCAGGCGGGCGCGGTTCCCGGCCAAGTGGGCGGCGGCGCGTTCAACACGGGCGGAGGCGGTTTTGGAGGTGGAGGGTTCGGCGGAGGCGGATACGGAGGCGGCGGATATGGAGGCGGGTTCGGCGGCCAGGGTGGGCTGATGGGTTTGATGTCGCTGCTGGGCGGCGGCCAGCAGCAAGGGTACCCGGGTGGCAATGTGCCGTTTGGCGCAGTGCCTTCCGTGCAGGGCGTGATGCCGGGGCAGGCGCGTCCTGGCGACATGACGGGCCAATTTATGGGTAGCGGCGGCGGGGGAGGCGCGACGCCCGCCGGAACGCAACTGAAGATTCCCCGGCTGATTCCGAATCCCTTCGACAACACGCTGCTGATCCAGGGCACGCAGCAGGAATACCAGCAGATCGTCAAACTGCTGGAACAGATCGACGTTCCGCCGAGGCAGGTGTTGATCGAGGCGAAGATTTTCGAAGTGACGCTGTCCGACGCATTCTCGATGGGCGTCCAGGCATACCTCCAGCGGGCGGGCACTTCGCCGGTTCGGCAACTCCTGGGCCAGTTCACGGGTGCGGGCCTTGGCCTTTCGGCCGGTTGGCTGGTCAGCGCCAGCCGCGAACTGATGGTGTTTCTCGAAGCGCAGCAGGATGTCCGGCGGACGAAGGTGCTGGCCGCGCCGACGGTAATGGCCACCGACAACATCCCGGCGTCGATCAATGTAGGGACCGAAGTTCCGGTTCTGGTGGGCAACACCATCGGCATCGGCGGCTCCCAAAGCCTAGTGCAGAATCGAAACTCCGGCGTAACGCTGGCGATTACCGCCCGCGTGCAGAGCTCGGGAATCGTCACCATGACGATCGATCAGGAAGTCAGCCAGCCGATCGCACCGGCAGCCAACGCGGCCATACAGTCGCCCAGTTTCTCCCGCCGTAATGTCCAGACGCAGATCACCGTGCAGGACGGCGATACCATCGCGATCGGCGGGATCATTCAGGAAAACGACCTGAATTCCACCAGCGGCATCCCCGGGCTGATTAAGATTCCCTATTTCGGCGCGCTATTTGGGGACAAATCGGTGACCAAACAGCGCACGGAACTTGTCATTTTTCTCACGCCGCGAGTGATCTTTGACACCCCGGAGATGAACGAAGCGACGGAGGAGCTGCGGGGCCGTTTCCGCACGCTGCAGCGGGCCTTAAGGACCGGTTTCTAGGTCCTGGGACACACAACCTGTGTCCGGGCGACCCAGAGGCATATCCGGCGGGCCGCAGGCCGGCTCTTTTTTTTCAGCTACTTAACGTTTGGCCCCCGGCCTGCATAGGATGAGGGTAGCCAGCTAAGGGTTCTGAAGGGGTCCTTCGTGCGGAAGTGGTTCGTTTTCAGGGACTCCCCGGGAATAGCCGTTGAGGATTTTTCTTGACGGTCGAGGCGGGCGCGTGTTACAAGTTTATAGAGTTTTGGGGCGATTCGCGCCGGTCTAGGTCATTCGTTTCGCTTGACTTCCAGCCGGCGTAGATGCTAGTTTTCGTATAACCGTAGCAAGACGGGTGAAATCAACAGATCCCGCGAGCACAGAAATAACTACGACTCTCACAGGAAGACGGCTCAATTTGGTTTTGGCGGATAATCGACAATTGCAATCCACTGAGGCTCAGGTTGATAGAGATCTTCCATCAATTCGATTCGAAATCCACAAGGAGATCCTGAATGCTTAACTCTCGCAAGCTCGTTCGTGCGCTTGCGCTGGCTGGCCTGTTCGCTCTGGGCGGCGTCAGCAGCTACGCACAAATTTGCTCGGGCCTTCTGACGACCACCAACTTGGGTGTCCGTCCGGAAGGTCTTACTGAGCTGACTGGCGACATCGTCGTCAACTGCACAGCAACTTCAACAACCCCTGGCGGCGGAGCTATTCTTCCGACCGACTTCACCGTTCTCGTTCAATTGACCACTGGTGTTGCGATCACTAACAGCACCACCACGGTAAATCCCACAATGACCTTCACGCCGGGCACCGGCACGCTGGTTAACGTGGCTTATCCCGGTGGACTGGTGAACGCGATCAGCTTCCAGGCTTCCGGCGTTACCTCCTCGGCGTTCACGATTGGCGGTATCCGGATCAATGCCAACGCGGCTTCCGCGGCTGGCATCAGCAGCGTTCTGGCGACGCTGATTATCACCACCGTATCGACGGGCGGCACGACGGTTCTCCCGTTGGCCAATAACCCCAGCTTGGTGGCGACGATCCTGCCGAAGAGCTTGAACTTCAGCATCATCGGCGGCAGCAGCGCCAATGCGACGACGGGTTCGGCGGTCTTCCCGATCTGCGTGTCGAACACGGGCGTCAGCGGCTTCTTCCGCTTTACCGAGAATTTCTCGAACGTTCTTCGCAACCAGGCGCAGGAAGGCCCGGGCGCGACCAACGGGACATATGTTCGGATCATCGTCAGCAACATTCCGTCCGGGATCACTCTGCTGGTTCCGAACGGCGTTTTGACGACGGGTAACAACGTCCTGCGCCCGATTTCTGGAATCAGCGGCACTTCCGCTACGGGCATCAGCACGGGCTACACACCCAACACGGGCGCCGGGTCGACGCCGGGTGGCGATCCTTCGTATTCGGGTGGTTACGGGGCGGCTAGCTCAGAGTTCATCTACTGGGTGGAATCGGTCGGCGCTTCCGGAGGCGGAACGTCGAACTCCACCGCTACGGTTGATTCGCTTTCCATCCCCTTCATCGCGCGCTACACCGGCAGCCCGTCCATCGGACTCGGCACCGCGACGGCTCGCGGCGGTCTGGGACCGGTTGGCACCACCACTGCGATCCCGCGGTTTGCCGACATCACCGATCAGGCGAACAGCTTCGGCACTACAAGCTGCTCCACCACGCTGCTCTACCCGTATGTGACGACCGCTGCCGGCTTCGACACCGGTATCGCGATCGCCAACACGACGGCAGATCCTTCGCCTCTGGCCACTCCCAATCAATCGGGCACCTGCACGATCAATGCATTCGGCACGTATGGCTCCGGCGCGACGGTTCCTGGCGCGGGCACCACCCCGACGATCAACGCGGGTACGGTTTGGGCGGCTAGCCTGACCGATTCGCCGATCTTCGCGGGCGGCTCCGCGATGGGCGCTGGCTTTACCGGCTATCTCATCGCCGGTTGCAGCTACCAGCTCGCCCACGGCTTCGCCTTCGTCAGCACCTACGGGCTGTCGGGCGCGAATTCCGTAGCCCAGGGCTATCTCGCCCTGGTCCTCCAGCAGAACACCGGTTCGCGTACGATGGGCGCCAACATTGAGGCGCTTAACAACTAACCTGTTCGCAAGAATGGGCTGGGGAGGGGGAGGCGAAAGCCTCCCCTTTCTTTTTGGTGGAATCGACGAACGCTTCTAGAATGCGGTGATACACTAGGTTTACCCGCGTTCGTCTCCTCATTTCACGTTTGCTTCCGGAGAGAACACACCCATGTCTACCCTGAGAAAGCTGGCCAATTCGGCCGCTGCTTTATCCATTGCCCTGCTTGCCCTTGTGCTGCCCGCGCCAGCTCAACAGTTGTCGAGCGTCTTCGTAGTTCCTGAGCCCAGTCAGGGCGGCAATCTCTCGATCTATAACTCAAATCCGTTTGCGTTCTCCGCCATGGCGGCGACGGTGCAAGATCCGGCGTTTCTGCTGGTGAATCCGAACGGCACCCGCGTTTACGTGATCGGCGCTTCGGGCACCGTCTCGGTTCTCGACGCCACCGCCGCCTTCGTCGAGGTGGCGCGATACTCGCTGGCTTCGCAGGTCCGGTCCGCCATCATCACGCCCGACGGAAGAAAGATGCTGATTCTTGCGGGAACGATGCGCGTCATCGACCTTGCGGTCGACCGGCCGCAGACCGTGCCCCAGGTTGACGTGGGCCCTCTGCCGGACGATGTGGCCGTGTCGCTGGATTCTGCGCGGGCGTACGTCGTTAGCGGCGTCGGCCGCACGATCACGGTGATCGACCTTACGAATAACCAGCGCCTCGCGCAGCGAACCATCCCCGGCACCCCGGGCGGTATCGCCGTGGGGCCAAACGGACTGATCTACGCGGCGACCTCTAATGTTCTTTACGAACTGGACTGGCAGGATGGGCTGATCTTTACCGAAACCGGTGGATTTACATTTCTGGGCGAGCCCAGCCGCCCCATCTTCACCCCGGATGGGCGCAACGTTGTGGTCGGCACTCGACCGAACGACGGTGAGTCGTCGGTGATTCAAATCGATCTCGCTACTCGCGCGGTAACCAGCGTTACCGGACCCGCCAACCTGACAAATCTCACCATGGGGTCGAACAACCGTGCGTTTGCCACCGCCGGTGGCTTGGTGTACGTGACCAACGTGGCGCCCCTGCAACCCCCTGGACAGGCTGCCATTGGCGCCTTGTCGGGCACTGTTGGAGTAGCCGTTTCGGACGAAGCGCCAACCGCCCGGTTTCTTTTTGGCCAGACCAACAACACACTCTACCGGATCGACCTGACCGGAGGCTCGTTCGCCGGGCCAAATCCTACCATCAGCGCCGCGCGCACCGTCGTCTTCGGGGCATCGCCCTCTCGCAGTCCGGTGGCTGCGCTGCAGCGGACTGCCACGCCCGCGTCAGTTGCTCCCGGAGACCCCACCTATCCGATGGCGGTTCGAGCGGTCGACGGCATGGGCCGCCCGGTAGTTGACGCGTTGATTCAATTCTCGACCTCTGTAGCCGGGCTAGTGCTACCCACGACCTCCGCGCGTACGAACGCACAAGGCCTTGCGTCGGTGTCGGGAACCGCTCCGGCGGCCGCCGGCACCTTCCTGGTCCGCGCCAGCACGGGCGGCGCCGGTGTCGACATTCCCATTGAGGTTAGTACCACTGCGTCGGTGGAGCGGCGCTTTAGCATCTTCCGCGGGCAAGGCCAGGCGGTGACGGCTGGCAGCACCGCCGTCAGCTTTCAGGTTCAATTTCGCGACGAACTGGGAAATCCCGTCCCCAGCGAGACAGTGGAGTGGGGATTGGAGTCGGGATTCGGGATTGCTGCCGTCACGATGTCTTCCACGACCGATTCACAAGGCGTAGCGACCGGAATCTTTTCGACTGAAGTCTTCACGCCGGTGGTTGCGGACCAGTTCCGGCCCTTCACCGTGCAGGCTTCCATTTCAAGCGGAACAGTTGAAGCCTCGATTTCCTTCTTCGGTGTGATCCTGCCCGTCGGCGGAGGGATCAACGTTCAGTTGACGACATCCCTGACGCCCACAGAAGGCGCTTTCCCACTGCCCGCCGGAGCGACGGTCTTCGACGCTTTCCAGGCCCAAGTGTTCTCCCGGCCGCCAATTGGCTCCGGGCTGCTGCCGGCGCCGGTGCCAAATGTCGGCATTCGCACCACTGTGCAGGAAATGGTGGCGGCCTCGGTCTCTTGCGCCGATGATCCGGTCACCAGCGCTTCGGGAACCGTAACTTGCGATCTCGTCGTCGGTTCCGGCCTCGGACGGGGCACGATGGACGTGATTCTGGGCGAACTGGCGGGCCAGACGTTCCAGTATCAGATCAACGTCATTCCGGGTGCACCGACGTCGATCACGGTGATACAGGGCGACGGCCAGTCCGGCGCGCCCGATACGGTGACGCCGATCGCGTTGGTGGTTGAGGTAAAGGATCTTAGCGGCAACGTGCTGCGCAACGTCGAGATTACTTGGTCGGTCGCCTCCGGCAGCGGGTTCCTGGTGAATCCGCGCAACGTGACGGACAACAATGGACGGGCTTCCACACAGGTCCGCTATGGGCCTCTTCCCGGAACGGTGACCATACGTGCCGCCAGCGGCGCGCTGGCCACCAACTTTACGCTGACGAACACAGCTGGCGGCGGCGGAACGCTTACGATCCAGTCTGGAAGCGGACAGTCCGCACCCGTCAACACGGCGTTCCCCTCGCCGCTTAGCGTTCAACTCACATCAGGCGACGGTCAGCCGATCACCGGATCGATCATCAACTTCGCTCCGACCGGTCCGGTGGTGCTCAGCGCCGCCTCCGCGACTACGAATATGCAAGGCATCGCGTCGGTTTCGGCCCAGGCAGGAGCCACGGCGGGCACCGCCACGGTGCGTGCCTCAACTGGAGCCGCCAACGTCACGTTCAACCTGAATGTGACGCCGCCCGGTCCGCGAATCGATTCGCTGCTGAACGGCGCCAGTTTTCTTGCCGGAGCTTCGCCGTGCGCGGTGGGCGTAGTGCAAGGTTCCTTCGGCATCCCGGCCGACACGGTTCTTACTTCAAGCATCGGCCCCATCACCATCCTTGCCTCCACATTGGGCGGAATCTCCGTGCAGGTGAACGGGCAGATGGCGCCCATCTACTACACGTCGAATATCGGCGGTGTTCAGCAGGTCGGCATACAGATTCCCTGCGAGACCGCTGCCGGCACGGCCGCGCTGCGCGTCGACACCTCGGGCGCGTCGTCCACTCTGAACGTGACGATTGCCGATGTGGCTCCGGGAATTTTTGAGTCGGCATTCTCTGGCGCCCTCAGGCAGGGTGTCGCGATCCGGTCGAACGGCACCTACATCACGCCGTCGAATCCGGCCCGGACGAACGAGACCATCACGGGATTTTTCACCGGGCTGGGCGCTGCCGTGCAAGCGCAGGGCACGAACGCTCTGGGGATTGGGCAGACGATTCCGCTGGACCGCATCATCATCGGCCTGAACAATCAGGGGATGCCGTCGGTCTCGGCCGCGTATGCGCCGAACATGATCGGCGTGTGGGCGGTTAGTTTCATGGTTCTTCCCGAAGCGGGAGTGGGCGAACGGCAGGTGTATGCCATTGGCGTCCGCAACGCGCAGGGACAGGTGGTCTACGGACAAGGCTCCGCCCTTCCCGTGCGGGCACAGTAAAGGTTCACAACCCAACGGCGGAAATAATCGCCGTAAATTGAGTCGTTTGGGCCGCAGGAGTTTCCCGCGGCCCTTCTTTTTGCCCGCACGCTTTGGCCGGAGGCAAACGAACTTTGGCCAACAACCGTTCCACTTACAGCATTTCCGAACTTCACCTGTTCCGCTCCCACATGACGCGGGAAGATTTCCAGAAGGCGACGGGCATAGAAGCGCCGCCTTACGATCCCACACGCGCTCCGAAGGGGTGGTTCGATCCCACGGCCGCCGCGTCACCACGCCGCACCGTCGTCTACGATCCGATTGTTGCGACCACCGCCAGCGGACAGCCGTTGAGCGACGCCGCCGGCAAACCGATGCTCGACATCCTGCTGCTAAGCCGGGAGGAAGCCGCCACCGTCAATATCTGGCACGACCAGTCCGGCCAGCCCGTGCCGATGCTACAGCCTGTGCCCACGCCGATGCGTCCGCTGCGCGAAACGGAGGAGCTGTTCTTCCTGTCGCCGCAGGTGGTAAGCGTACGCGACACCAGTGTCGAGCCCGACAACGGAATGTTCTCCGCTAAGGACCGCACGCTGCTGCAGAAGATTGCGGCGAAGCTGGGCGTCAGCTAGTCGCGGAAGAAGATCGTAAAAGGAATCGTTCCGCCCACCGGCGAGGCGATCATCGCGCAACTGAGAGACTCGGGCGGTTGCGCATCTTCGGACGGGTCCCATACGAGGCGGAAGCGCACCGTCTCGCCGGGACCCGCGGACGTGTCCAGCTTGTCGATCCTCAGGCCCGCCGTGCGGCGGATCTGAGGCTCAAGCTTTACGTGTCCAGGGAGTCCGTTCTTTAGGACGATCTCGGCCTCGCTGGCTTTCGACCGGGAGAACGAAATCTCAGGCGTCAGAATTTCAACCCGCTCCAGGTCTTCCGCCTTTGGCGCTTTCTCCAACTCCTTCCCGACATCCAGCGGCTTCGCAGGTGCGCCGGGGTTGACCGTAACCATTCCAAATGGCGTCTCCACGCGCTTGGGAGCTTCGTAGCTCCACAGCCACTCCCCGTCCTTCCACTTCCAGAGAGACTGCCATGGCCGCTTTACGGGCACCGTGGCCTGAGCGAAGCGGAACTCCGTATCGACGGTTAAGGTGACGCGGGCGCGGGTGAAGTTCTCGGACCAATCCGCCTCTTTCCACTCATACGCCGTGAACTTGGTCTTGCCCATGTCGAGGAAAGCTTCCTGGCTGTCGTCGTCGACCATCGCGTAGGCCTTGCGCAGCTTGCTCTCGACGAACGCGTCGGCGAATTTCGCGACGGTCGCGCGCAGGGCTTGTTCCCGTTCCGGGGGCGGCGCGTCGGCCGCCAAAAGCGCAAGGGAAATGAGAATCGGGTACATCCGCGAAAGTTAGACTCTCGGTTTCGGCGGAGCAAGCTCGCGGGCTTCCGTCGTCGATTGGAATCCGCACTTGCCGTGGCCGCCGTCGCAGAACGGTTTGTTCTCCGACTGCCCACAACGGCAGAGGCCGATTTTCGTGCGTCCGGCAAGGCCGTAGACCTTCCCCTGAGCGTCGTAAATTTCGAAGTCGCCTTCGATGGAGATCGGACCGTTGTTGGAGATCGTAACTTTGGCGGGCATCTTTGACGATGGTAGCAAGCGCGAGTTCTACAGAGGCGGAAGCGGGCGGCCTTCGGTGCCTACCCATATCGGGGCCGACGCGTATTCCGCCGGACCGCCATGAAGGACGCGAGGTTTGAGTACGATGAGCACTTCGTTCTCCGTGCGAGACCGCGTGTTGTTGCGAAGCGCAATGCCCGCACCCGGGATCTGCGACAGGCCCACGAGCCCCGTATAGCCCTGCGACAAACTGCGCGTCGTCAATCCAGCGGCCACAGCCCACTCGCCCGACCGCAGCCGAACTTGGCCGAGATACTTCCGGTTCGAGATCACGGGGATGCCATTCGAGGATTGCGACGTCAGCACCTTGAACTCGCTTTCGATATTCAACGTGACATCCTCCGCGCCGTGGACGCGAGGCGTGATCTTCAAAGTCAGTCCAAGATCCTCGAACTGAATCTGCGGCGGCGGGCGGAACAGTGGCACGCTGGGGTCGAGGTCCTCGCCTCCGACGTAAACCTGCGTCGCGATCGGAAAACGGTCGCCGACGTGTAGCGTTGCCGCTTGATTGTCCAGGCTGCGGAGAGTCGACCTCTGTAGAATCGTGGCGCGGGTGTCCGTCATCGACGCGAACACGCGATAGTCGGTGATGCCGATGCCGAACAGCGTCAGGCCGCCGCCGAATGTCAGGAACGCGGTAAATCCGCCGGGGGCCGCAATGGGCGAATTCCACAGGCCGCCGAAGTTGACGATCTGCGTCATGGTCTGCAAGTCGAGACCGAAGCGCGTATCTCGCTGGCGGGCTATCTGCATAAACTCGACATCGACCACCACTTCCGGACGGCGTGTCATCAACTGAGTCAGAATCAGCGCGCCCGCCTTCACTTTCCAGGCGCGGTCGCGAATGACCACGATCCGGCGCGTGGGGTCTACGGCCAGGCGCTGGATTTCCAGCGTCTGCTGAACGCTTCGCGCGGCCTCCTGCGCTTCCTGCACGGTGTACGTTTCGGGCAGCGGCACGGATATGGCGGCGGTGCGGTCCTGTTCGCGGCGCTTCTCCGCCGTCTCGCGCACCACCAGGGCCAGAGTCTCGCTGATCGGTGACAGAAAGATGCCGCCCAGCAGTTCGACGCCCTGTATGGCTTCCGCGCAGGACGCGTCGTCCAGGCGCAGCCGGATGGTCTGCGTGGCGTCGAAGCCGCTATCGACCACGGTGCCGATTCCGCAGGCTTCCAGCGTCTTTTCGACTACGTTCCGGACCGGGCCTGCGAAGTCGAACGCGCGCCTGCCGGGCTTTGGCTTCAAATCCACAGGAGGGAGAAGGCGGCGAAGTTCGGCGATCTCCTTGTCTGGGATCGACTGTACGATTCGCGGATCGAGATCCGGGAGTGTGAGGGGGTCGCGCGAGACGACGATCTGCGACTTATCGAGCGCCGCCATCCGCAGGCTTAGCGCCTTGCCTGCGTACTTTCGATTGTTGGGTTCCAGGGCCGCGGCCTGCGAATACAGCAGCCAAGCCCGGACGATGTTGCCGTCCTTCTCAGCCTGTTCCGCCTGCCAGCCTAAGGGTTCTTCCGCCGCGCGGACTCCCGTCCACATCAGAAGCGCCAGAAGCAGACAAACCCTCACACAAGAACAGACGCCGCCGGCTCAAGAAACGTGGACTCGGGCCGATATGCCGCCTGAATGCCCGAATACCCCTTCGTGCCGCCTTTCTTTCGCCCAACGGCGCCGCAGACGATGGAGGAATTGGGAATCCCTCAGCCGCTGGTGGTCGATCTGGTGCTGAGGCGGCTGCTGCTTGAAGGGTTCAGCTCACTCAGTTCGCTCAGCAAAGCGTTGAAAATCTCCGTGCCCATCGTCGACGCCGTGTTCCGGCACTTGCGGCAGCAGCAGTTGGTGGAAGTGAAGGGCATGGTGGGGAACGACTATAGCTTTGTTCTTTCGCAGGCCGGGCGCAACCTGGCCAGCGACCGCTTTCACGTTTCGCAGTACGCCGGGGCCGCGCCGGTCGCCCTCGACGAATACAACCGCGCAACCCGGAAGCAGGCGGCGCGCGTGGGCCTTGACCGAAACCGGATGCAGGAGGCTTTTTGCGATCTGGTGGTGCCCAACGGTCTGCTGGACCAGTTGGGACCGGCGCTGATCTCGCAGAGTTCGATCTTCCTCTATGGCCCTTCGGGCAATGGCAAGACTTCGATCGCGGAGCGGATGCTGCGCGTATACGACGATGTTGTCCGCCTGCCGTACGCCATCGAAGTGGATCGCCAGATCATCAACCTGTTCGACCCGGTGGTCCATCAGCGCGTGGAACAGTTTGAGGACGAGGATTCCGACCCGCGCTGGGTGGTGTGCCGCCGTCCCTGTCTGGTTGTCGGGGGGGAGCTGGTTGCGTCGATGCTGGAACTGAGGCTGGACGAGATCTCCGGAATCTACGCCGCGCCCTTGCAGTTGAAGGCGAACAACGGAGTGCTGATCATCGACGACTTCGGGCGGCAGTTGATGTCGCCGCGCGATCTTCTCAACCGGTGGATCGTTCCACTGGACCGGCGCGTCGACTACCTGACATTGCGCTACGGCGTGAAATTCCAGGTTCCGTTCGAACTGATGGTGGTGTTCTCGACGAATCTGGAACCGTCCAGCCTGGCCGACGAAGCCTTCCTGCGGCGCATTCAGAACAAGATTCTGATTGAGCCCGTGGGCCCGGTTGCGTTCGACGAAATTTTCGAACGGGTCGCCGAACAGCGCGGCATTCCCGCCGAGGGCGATGCCGCCGAGACGCTGCGGTCGCTGTGCCTGTCCGATGGCCGGACGGAACTGCGCGCCTGCTATCCGTGGGATATCTGCAACCTTCTCACCTCGATCAGCCTCTACGAAGACCGCGACATCCGCGCCACGAAAAGCGATCTGGAGCGTGCGGCGAAGTTGTACTTCGCACAGCAGTAGTCCCCTCGACGGGATAATGAGAGTTTGGCGCTTCGAATCGTCCTGCTCTCCACCTACGATCAAGGCCATCAGCCGCTGGGGCTGGCTTCTCCAGCGGCGTTCCTGAAGAATCGCGGACACGAAGTCCGCAGCTTCGACACCTCCGTTGAGGCGCCAGACCCCGCCGCGCTTGCCCGTGCGGACCTGGTGGCATTCTTCCTGCCCATGCATACCGCGACGCGCCTTGCCGTCCCCTGGATTGCGAAGGTCAGGAAGCTTAACCCACGCGCGCGGCTGGCGGCCTACGGGCTCTACGCGGGCCTGAACCGCGACTATCTGCGCCAGTTGGGAGTCCGTTGGATGGCCCCGGTTCCCATGGCGCGCAGTGGATATCCGGTGCCGTCGCGCGACGGGCTGAAGCCGCTGGAGCGCTATTCGAAATTGCGCGTCAACGGCCATTCCAAACGCGTTGGTTACACGGAAGCAAGCCATGGCTGCAAGCATCTGTGCCGGCACTGTCCTGTCGTCCCCGTGTATCAGGGGGCGTTTCGAGTCATCGACCGCGAAACGGTACTCGCCGACATCCGGCAGCTTGTCGCCGCGGGAGCTGAACACATCACCTTCGGCGATCCGGACTTCCTGAACGGCCCGCTGCACGCGATGAGAATTGTCGAAGATCTCTCCCGCGAGTTTCCTGGCGTCACCTACGATGCCACCATAAAGATCGAGCACCTGCGGAAGCATCGCGATCTTCTGCCGCGCCTCCGCGACACCGGCTGCGCATTCGTCACCTCGGCGGTTGAATCGATCGACGACAACGTGTTGAGCAAGCTTCGCAAGGGGCATACCTACGCGCACTTTCTTGAAGTGGTGGAGCTGTTCCGGCGGCACGGGCTTACCCTTGCGCCTACGTTCCTGGCGTTTACGCCATGGACGACGAGGGAAAGCTATCTCGCGCTGTTGAAGGCCATCGCCGAGCTTGGCCTTGTCGAGAATGTGGCCAGCGTTCAACTCGGCCTGCGATTGCTGATCACCGCGCAGTCGCCGCTGCTTGAACTCCCCGAGATCCAACGCGTCGTCACCGGCTTCGACGCCCCCAGCCTGCTGCACCGCTGGCGGCATCCAGACCCTGTGGTGGAAGACTGGTCATTGAAGATTCTGCGCTGCGTCGCGGACCAGCAGAAGAAGGGGAGTTCGCGAACGCGGATCTTCGAAAGGGTGTGGAAGGAAGTGGCGCACGAACCGCTGGATCTGATCCCGCGCTCCGCCATCCCCTACCTTGACGAGCCCTGGTACTGTTGAGCGGAACCCACCGATGGCCAGTTGGCTGTCCTCTAGATGCCTAAGGTTCTGCTGTGCGCCACAACCACCGGCTATCAGCTTGCCTCTTTCCGCGAGGCGGCGGCGCTGCTGGGCTACGAAACTGTGCTGGCTACCGATCGATGCCATGTGCTGGACGATCCATGGGGAGACCGGGCGATTCCATTTGAGCGGGGCGAGATTCCTGACGGGCTGGACGGCGTCGTTGCGCTGGGCGAGAAGGCGGCGGAGTTTGCGGCCGGCCTGGGAATGCGGTTTCATTCGCCGGACGCGGTCCGCGCGGCGGCGGATAAGCGTCTCACTCGCCAGCGCTTTCGCGAGGCGGGCATGCTGTCGCCCGGCAACGTCCGATTTCCGCTGGTGGTGAAACCCGCCAGCCGCTCAGCCAGCCAGGGAGTGATCCGCGCCGATTCACCACCGGAATTGGAGGCGGCCATTCAACGCGTCCGAAAGCTGATTGGGACCGAGGCAATGCTGATCGAAGAGTTCATTCCGGGGCACGAGTATGCGCTGGAGGGTCTGGTCAGCGGCGGCGTCCTCCATCCGGTGGCGATGTTCGACAAGCCCGACCCGCTGGATGGCCCGTTCTTTGAAGAGACGATTTACGTAGTGATTCCGCCTATTGCGGCAACAGTCGCGGCGGCGCAGGAAGCCGTGTCCGCGCTGCGGCTGAGCGACGGCCCGGTGCACGCCGAGATGCGGATCAACGATGGCGGCGTTTGGATGCTGGAGGTGGCTCCGCGTCCGGTTGGCGGCCTTTGCGCGAAGGCGGTTCCGGGTCTTGAGTCCGCGATCCTGCGGCACGCCGTCACGGGAGAGACGCCGGATGTGTTCGCCGGACCCTCTGCCGTAATGATGATTCCCGTTGGCGCGGGAGGCGTGTTCCGAGGTGTGGCGGGAGTGGAGGAAGCGTCCGAGTGGGCCGAGGTTGTGATTACCGCGAAAGAAGGGCAGCACTTCCGGCCCTGGCCAGAGGGCAACAGCTATCCAGGATTTCTCTTCGGGAAGTCTGCGGAAGCGGTGCGCCGGGCGCACGCATGCCTGCGATTCGACTACAGCTTCAGTTTTTTGCCTTAGGCGCGACGTAGCCGGGCGGAAGCGCGGCGCCTTCGCCGAAGAAGTATTTGTCCATCTGCTCCAGAAGAAATTCCTGCGCTTCGCGGGTGCCGAGATTCAGACGGTATTCGTTCATCACCATCTTCATCTGCTCCAGCCACAGCTTCCAGGCTTCGCCGGACACTTGGTCGAAGATCTTCTGGCCCAGGGGATGGTTGTCGAAGGGCGACTCGTCGAGACCATACATTTCGCGGCCGAACTTGACGCAGTTCACTTTCCGTCCCGTCTTGTTCGGTTCGCCGATCGACGGACCCTGCGCGCCCACCATTCCGCTGCCACAACCCATTTATTCGCGGCCTCCGCCTTTACGATAGCGCAGAGGCGCAATGGGGTTCGGTTTCGTCGACCGACGCGATAGGCCGTGACGAGTGCCGCGCTTGCAGGCCGGCGACGTATTCGGACAGCTTCATCGGCATCTCGCAGTGGTTGGCCAGCCGGCGTTCGACAGCCTTCTGGTAACGGTTGAGAAGGTCGCGGCGGGATGCAACATCCTTCTCGCAGGCGGCGATATCCAGAAGCAGTTCCATCTCCCATGGCGCAAAGGAGGTTCGCTGCCAGTTGCCGGCCCGCAGATCCTTCATCAGCCTCTGAAACTGCGCCAGGGCGAAGTCCGGATTGGCAGCAGAGCGTTCCATCACAACCGTCTTATCGGCAGCGCCGCAGCTTACCCTTAAAAAGAATGCCGATTGCGGGCGGAGCCGTTCAGGGTGGCCGCCTTATCACGTGGGGAGACGGTCTTATCGAGTGGAGCCTACCGGAGCTTCAACCGCGCACACTCGATCCCGGAACTTTTACCGCCGGGTGTCCATTCGACGGCGGCTGGATTCTCGAGGAAAGCGGCCGGCTGGTCTGGTGGCGCGAGGGGCGCAGGCAGACGGTGGATACGGAGGCTGCGGCGGTGGACCTGGCCCCGGCGGAAATCTTCGGCCGCATTGGGTTCCTTTGCGTGCACCGGGGAATGCAGGTGCGCTTCTACCAGGGTCCGGCGGAACCGGCGCCGCGCTGGCCCTACCGCGAGATCTACTCGTTCTACACGGCGTCCGAACAGGGTGGCCTGCTGGTCCAGGATGTCGATGACGACGGACGGCCCGATCTTATCTGTGGCAACTACTGGATTCAAGCGCCGGCAGCGCTCGATCTACCCTGGCGGCTGTTCGCGATCAACCTGTTTCATGAGCATCCGGTGTCGGCTTCCGCGCGTGTGGCCTGGTGGCGGGGAAAGCTCGTGTGGCTGGAATCGAAGCGGCCCGATGCCCGTGCCGTGCTCTTCACGCGGCCGGCCGACGTACGTCGGCTTTGGACGGCGCAGACGCTGGAGATTCAGCCGCCGCTTCAGTTTCCACGGGCGGTGATCGCGTGGGAATCCGAAGTATGGATCGGCGAGAACAATGGCCCGCGGTCGCGCATCGTGGCCTATCCGTCGATGCGTCTTGTGCGCCGGGGCGCGCCAGTGATCGCGTTGCTGGCGTGGCGCGACCGCGTAATCGGAATCGGGCCTAGCGGGCCGGTTCTCCTCTAAGGTAAGCATCGTCACCACGAAGCCAATCCTCGCGGATGGGGGCGAAAAGGTCCACGGCCTCTGAATCTTCCAACGCCTCTACGCGATGCGGAAGATTGGACGGGATTTCAAGAACCTGCCCTCCGGTCAGTTCGATCTCTTCACCGGGAAATATGAACTTCAGTCGTCCGCTTTGCAGCATGGTGATCTGTTCGTTCTCGTGATGATGCTCCGCCACTACCGCGCCCGCCTTCAGAAACAGCCGCGCCACGGTAATGCGGCTGGAATGGATCACCTTGCGCGACGCTGAAGCGTTCAGCGTTTCCAGAGGCAGCGTAGACCAACTGTAGAGTTTCATCGTCACTGGAATTGTAAGATGAAGGGGCATGAGTAAGGTTCCGAAGAAAGTTATTGTCACCGGAGGGGCCGGTTTTATTGGGTCGGCGTTTGTCCGGACCACATTGGGCGCCTGGCCGTCGGCGGAGATCCTCAACTTCGACAAACTCACCTATGCCGGGAATCTTGAAAACCTGGCGTCGATTCCGGAGAGCGCTTCCTATACCTTCTTCCACGGCGACATCTGCGACGCGGAAGCCGTATCGCGCGCCTTTGAGGAATTTCAACCCGACGCTATCGTCCACTTCGCGGCGGAATCGCATGTGGACCGCAGCATACACTCGCCCGCGCCGGTGTTCGAAACCAACTTGCGCGGCACGTTCACGCTGCTCGAAGCCGCCCGGATGCGGGGCTTGGCGCGGTTTCTACACGTTTCGACGGATGAGGTGTACGGCTCGATTTCCGGCGATGCCGACGCGGACGAACAGTATCCCCTTCGCACGTCCAGCCCTTACTCGGCGTCGAAGGGTGGGTCGGATCTTTTGGCGCTTAGCTATTTCACAACGTACGGCCTTCCGGTGACGGTGACGCGGGCGTCGAACAACTACGGTCCGTTTCAGTTTCCTGAAAAGTTGATTCCTTTGATGATTTCAAACGCACTGGAGGGCAAGGCGCTTCCGGTGTATGGCGACGGCCAGCAGATCCGGGACTGGTTGTATGTAGACGACCACTGCGCTGCCATCCGGGCAGCCGTAGAGCATGGACGGCCCGGCGAAGTGTACAACGTTGGCGGCAACTGCTCCCTGGCCAATCTCGATGTCGTGCGGCGAATCCTGGCGGCCACCGGACAGCCGGACAGCCTGATCCAGTATGTGAAGGACCGTCCGGGCCACGACCGGCGCTACGCGCTGACTAACGAGAAGCTTACGGGCGAGACGGGCTGGACGCCCGCCATGGATTTCGAGACGGGCCTTGCCGCTACCATCGACTGGTACCGCCAGAACACGGGGTGGGTTGAGCGTGTTAAATCTGGAGAGTACCAGTCGTTCTATGACAAGAATTACGCGCACCGGTAACGCGCGGGCCCGATAGAAGATACCGGTAGGGGGGCTTATGAAAGACAGCGCTCCAGGCGACCCTGCGGAGACGCTGCTTCCCATGGTCTACGACGACCTGAAGCGCCTAGCCGCGAGTTTCTTCCGGCGGGAGCGGCCGGATCATACGCTTCAGCCGACGGCGCTGGTTCACGAAGCCTGGATGCGCCTGTCGGATCAGAAGATCGTTGAATGGCAGGGCCGCACGCACTTTCTGGCGATTGCCGGCAAGATGATGCGGCGGGTTTTGGTGGACTACGCCCGCGGGCACGACGCGCAGTTTCGCGGCGGCGGCTGGCAGCGCGTGGAACTTTCCGATCAGCTTTCGCTTTCCGACGGCAGAACCGTCGAGGTGATCGGCGTCGACACCGCGATACGGAAGCTGGAGATGTTGGACCCCGTCCAGGCACAGATTGTGGAGTTGCGCTTTTTCAGCGGGCTGACGGTGGAGGAAACGGCGGAGTACTTAAACCTTTCGACAGCCACCGTGAAGCGGTACTGGCAATCGGCGCGGGCATTTTTACACAGGGAGATACAGGGACCGGGCGATGACAGCCGAGCAATGGCGAAGGGCTCGGGATCTCTTTGATTCCGCGCTAGACCTGCCGCCCAACCGGCGGCGGGCCTACGTGCGTGGAAGCGCGGCTGCGGAGCCCGAGTTGCTGGTTGAGGTGGAAAGCCTGCTGGACGCGCACGACCGTTCAGCCGGGCAGTACGAGACTGGTCCGTCCGGTCTTCTGCCGCGGGAACAGCCCAGCACGCCCGACGCCGGACAGCATATCGGCCCGTGGCTTCTGTTGCGCGAAGTGGGCGAAGGCGGGGCGGGCATCGTCTACGCGGCGGCGCGCGACGACTCCAGCTATCAGAAGGTAGTGGCGCTGAAGCTGCTTCGCCCAGACCGCGAATCGCGCGAGATGGTGCGGCGGTTCCGGCTGGAGCGGCAGGTGCTGGCCAGCCTGGATCATCCGAATATCGCCCGGATGCTGGACGCCGGCACCACACCGGCCAACCGCCCGTATCTGGTGATGGAGTACGTCGAAGGCGTACCGATTGACCAATGGGTGAAGTCCCACAAGCTGACGATCCCGCAGCTTCTTGAAATGTTTCTGTGCGTTCTCGACGCCGTTGGATACGCACACAGCAATCTTGTCGTGCATTGCGACCTAAAGCCCGCGAATATTCTGGTGTCGTCCGACGGCGTTCCAAAGCTTCTTGACTTCGGTATCGCCAAGCTGCTGCGCCCTGAATTCTCGCCGGAGATCGCCATCACGCGGGCATTCGGCCGCATGCTGACGCCGGAGTACGCCAGCCCGGAGCAGATTCGTGGAGAGCCGGTAAAGATCTCGGTGGATGTCTATGCGATGGGCGTTTTGCTGTACCGCCTGCTGACGGGGCAGCCACCGTACGAGTTCCCCACCCAGGCCATGATGGACATCGAACGCACCATCTGCCAGGTGGAGCCGAAGCTACCCAGCGCCATCGACAAGCGGATCAGCGGCGATCTGGAAGCGATTCTGATGACCGCCTTAAGGAAGGACGTGCAGGAGCGGTATCAGACGGTGGAGCGTTTTTCCTCCGACATACGCCGCTACCTGGACGGCCTGCCCGTGTCGGCCCATCGCGGCGGCTTCGTGTATCACGCCCAGAAGTTCGTGCGGCGCAACCGCGTTTCGGTTGGCGTGGCGGCGGCGATGGTGGTGGCGCTGGCCACCGCTGCCGGAGTGTCCTTCCACTACGCCACCGTCGCGAACCGCCGTTTCCAGCAGGCGAGTGAACTGACGCGCTTTGTCATTTTTCAGTTCGACGACGCGATCCGTTCCGGCCAGACGCAGGCGCGGCGCGTCCTGGTTTCCGAAGGCCTGGAGTATCTGAAGCGCCTCTCCACAGAGACGGGTTCCGATCCGGCGATCAGCCGGGAACTGGCCGCCGCGTATCTGAAGATGGGCGACATTCAAGGCAACCCGTTTGCGCAGAATCTGGGCGACGTGCGCGGAGCGCGAAAGAGCTTTGAGATTGCGCTGGAACGCGCGCAGTCAATCGGCGACCGGGAACTGGTGGCGGCGGCGCGAATCAAGCTTGCGGATCTCGATGCGATGGGGGGCGACCGGCGCGAAGGATTAAAGTCTTACGAAGAGGCTCTGAAGGAGTTGAAGGCGCTTCCGTCCACCTTGGCCAATCAGCGGCAGCAAGGCGAGACGATGCTGAAGATGGCGTGGACGCGCGCGCAGTCCGGCGACGGCTTCGCCGCGCAGAAAATCTACGAGGAGTTGATCGCGATGATGCGCCGGATGGGAGAGCGCAACCCCGGCGACACCGATACGAAGCTGCTGTACGCACGGTCGCTTGAACGCGCGGGCCTGAACCAGACGGAACTGGGGGATTCGCCCGGCGGCATCGCGCGACTCTCGCAGGCGTCGGAACTGATGGACAGCCTGGCCGCCGGGAACCGCAACAATGCGGAACTGGCGAGGCGCGCGTTCGCGTGTTCGATGGTGGTGGCGGAGGTGCTGAAGAGCGCCGGCCGGGAGGACGAAGCGGAGCAACTGGTTCGGCGCGCGCTGGGCGGGGCGGAGGTTCGCGTATCGCGCGATCCTTCGAATGTCCTGTTCAAGCGCGACCGCTACGTCGCGATGTCGCGTCTGGCGGATCTGCTGGGTGGCCGTCCCGGCGGCCACGCCGAGGCCCATCAGCTGACGAAGGACGCGCTGGAAATCCTTCGGCCAATTGTTTCCGATCCGGACGCTGGCGACTACGACCTGCATCAATACGCCTGGCTGCTGGTCCGCACTCCGTTCAAGGATCTGCGAAACCCGGCAGCCGCGGTAGAGGCCGCCCAGCGGGCCGTGCAGCGTACCAATGGTTCCGAACCCGCGATCCTGGACATCCTGGCGCAGGCGCAGGCGGCCACGGGAGCTTCGGCGAAGGCTGTGGAGACCGCGCGCAGAGCGTTGGCGCTTCTGCCGGAAGCCGATGCCTCCGGCGGAAAGAGCGCCTTGCGGGTGGAACTGGAAAAGAATCTGGAGGATTTTGAGTCGCAGAACGACAGGACTCGCTCCGTACGCCGATAAGAGGCGGAGTGATGGCCCGCGAAACCACGGATCAAACGGCTGAGGCAACCCGGGGGATTTCGAAGCCTCCAGTCCCGGAAACCATTGACGAAACGGGACTTTCGGAGGGATTCGTCGAACAGTTGATCCTGAAGGTTCTGTACTTTCAGGGCGAGACCATCGGGCGGGAGCTTTCCGATGCGGTGGGTCTCAAGTTCTCGGTCATTGAGCCGATTCTCGATAATCTGAAACGCTCCCAGACCGTGGGCGTCAAGAAATCGCTGGGCATGGGCAGCGTATCCAGCGTTTTCGCCTTGTCGGACGCGGGCCGCGCCATCGCGCGCGATCATCTGGAAGCGAATCAGTACTCGGGCAAAGCGCCGGTGCCGATGGAGCAGTACGCGGCACGCGTGCGGGAGCAGCGCCAGGAAGGCAACTGGCTAACCCGCGAGATGTTGACCGACGCCTACAAGCACATGGTCGTCTCGGAGAAGATTCTCAGCCAGATCGGCCCCGCCGTAAATTCCGGCCGCAGCTTCCTGATCTACGGGCAGCCGGGAAATGGAAAAACGTATCTCGCGGAAGCGCTCTTCAATATCCAAACCGATCCCGTCTATGTCCCCCACGCGATCGAATGCATGGGGCAGGTGATTCAGGTCTTCGATCCGATCTACCACCAGCCGATCGAGAAGGAACGTCCCGCGGAATGCGAAAGCCTGCTGGCGCTGGCTGCCGCCGTTACCGCCGAATGGGATCACGACCCGCGATGGGTGTTGTGCAAGCGGCCTTTCATCGTTACGGGTGGTGAGCTGAACATGTCCATGCTGGACCTTAGCTACAACACCAACTCCAAGGTCTACGACGCGCCGTTCCAGTTGAAGGCCAACAACGGTATCTATCTGATTGACGACTTTGGCCGCCAGCGGGTCTCGCCGGCGGAGGTGTTGAACCGCTGGATCGTACCCATGGAGCGGCGTCTGGACTACCTGACCTTCCTGACCGGCGGCAAGGCGCGCGTTCCGTTCGAGACCTTTCTTGTTTTCTCAACCAACCTGAACCCCGACCAATTGGGCGATGAAGCGTTTCTGCGCCGGATTCAATACAAGATGTTTATGGAATCGCCGGGCGAGGATGAGTTTGTCGCCATCTTCCGCAAGTTCTGCGCCTCGAAGGGTCTGAACGACGATCCGGAAATGGTTCAACGGTTCGTTCAGCGCCACTACCGCAGCACCGCCAAGCGCATGCGGCGCTGCCATCCCCGCGACGTTTTATCCCACGCGATTGACTACGTCGCTTTCGAGCGATTGCCGTACCAGCTATCCGACGAAGTTTTGGATCACGCGTTCCAGAGCAACTTCCTCACCGTGAATCATCTGGAAGATTAGTCGACGACGCTGACGCTGGCGACGGTCCGGGCTCCGGTGCGAAGCTCCCGTACCACCGCGCCCTTGGCATTCAACTCCAGCAGTCGGCGGCCTGTATAGTCCGACACCAGCAGAGCGCCGTCCGGCAGCACGGCCATGCCCGACGGCCAACCAATCTGCACATCCATCTTCTTCCCCCCTATGGATCGCACTACTTCGCCCTTGGGATTCACCTCCAGCACTTCGCCGGGATCGTTGACGCTGATCAGCGTGTTGCCGTTTTCAAGCCGCAGCGCCTGATACGCCCGGCGGTTGTCCCCGTCCGGCGCCTGCCACTGCCAGACGATCTTGCCGCCCGCATCCACTTCGATGATCTTGGCCACGGCTTCCACCGCGATCAGCGTCGTTCCGGCTGCCGTGCGGCGCGCATTCCGCATGCGCATGTTTGCCAGCTCGGCGCTCTCGTACTTCCAGGCGATCTTTTTCCCGGGCGTCACTTCGATCACGCGTCCGGCGCGCGCATCGGCGATCAGCGTGTTGCCGTTGGGCAGGCGCTGCGCGGCGATTGGATGCTCCAGCCCTTCCGTGTACTCCCACACCGCTTTGCGATTCTGGTCCAGCTCAACCACTTTCTTGCCTGCGCCAATCGTGTAGAGGACACCGCCGCCCGGCAGAGCCTGAACGTCATGCCCACGCTGGTTGGGCACAGTCCATAGGACGCGGCCACTGGGCCAGTCCATCGCCACGATCTCCCCGCGCGGTCCATGGTCTGAGAGCAGGATTCGCCGCTGGGGAGTGTTGGCCTTCAGATGACGGTCGAAGTATGCGAAGGCCCGTGCTTCCGCGCGCTCAGCGTCCGCGCCCTGGAAACCGTGGCCCGCGCCGGGAATGGTCTCCATCTCGGCGTCCACTGCGGCCGCCAGCAGACGGTCAGTAATCCAGAGCGAGTGCTCGTATGCGACGTAGGGGTCTTTCGTCCCATGAATCGACAGCACCGGCGAGGCCGACGGCGTCACCCAATTCAGCGGACTCGCCCTCTGATGATGCGCCCGGTTGTGATCCAGGTCGCCGCCCAGGAACAGCGGCAGCACTTCCGCCGCATCCACGCTTTTCGAATAGGACTGCGTGAAGTCTGTTGGTCCGAAGTAGTTCACCACGCAGTTGACGCTGCTGGACTGGTCGCGATTCGGACCGGTGCCCTCAAACTCCGCAACGCCGGCGGTCAACCCCAGCATCAGCGCCAAATGCCCTCCGGCGCTGCCGCCCATGGCGCAGATGCGCGCCGGGTCAAGCCCGAAGCGCGTTGCGTTTGCCCGCAGGAATCGAACGGCGGCCTTGACGTCTTCCACCGGAGCCGGAAACTGGTTGCGAGGCGCAAGCCGGTAGCTGACAGTCGCCGCGACATAGCCACGCTCCGCCAACCGGCTGGCCACGGGAAGGTAGCTTTGGCGCGCGCCGCGCCGGGATCCGCCGCCATGGATCAGGACGACGGCAGGACGCGGCTCCCCCGGGTTCTTGGGGCGCACGACGTCCATCTCGATTCGCCCTCCGACGTTCGAGTATTCGACGCCCACATCGTGGATCAACGATGGCGGAACGGTGAATGGCGTCTGGGCCAGGGTCAGCAGAAGGGCAAGAGTGTTCATTGGGATAGAAGTTTCAGGAAGGGAGCGGCGATTTCGGAAGCCACGTCGAATTTTCCGCGCTTCAGGTCGTGCCCGGCGCCATCGATGACGCGGACAACGGTAGCGGCCGGGATCAGTTTACGCTGAAGCTCCAGTTCCTCGACGCCGGCAAAAGGGTCTTTCGTGCCCAGGACGAATAGAGTGCGCGTCCGCAGGCTGGGGAAGTGCGCGGTGCGCAGTTTCTCGGGACGCCCGGGCGGGTGCAGCGGATAGGACAGCAGCAGCAAACCTTGGGCGATCCCGGAGTCTGAGGCGGCCAGCATGCTGGCCATTCGTCCGCCGTAGGATTGTCCACCCAGAAAGATCCGTCCGGACGCGTTGCGTCGAAGGCGCTCCGTGGCAAGGCGCAGCCCTTCTTGATCGGTTGCCGCGTTGGCGGGCGATGGCGGCCCGGATGTGCGCGTCTGGCGAAATGGAAGATTGCAGCGAAGCACCGTTACTCCGGCTTCGACGAATGCTTTGGCCACTGCAACCAGCAAGGGCATCGCTGCGTTGCCGCCCGCGCCGTGCGTCAGCACCAGGCCGTCGGGGCCGGAAGCGGCGTGCAGAAAGCCGTCCACCCCATCCGCGCTAACCGCGACGGAGCCTTCGGCGGCAGCGCCATCTTTCACCGGCGTCAGTCCGCGCGGTACGCGACGTTGCCCGCAACCATCGTCATCGTCAGCGTGCGGGTATTGAGAATGTCGTCCAGCGGATTCTTCGCCAGTACAACCAGGTCCGCCCACTTGCCCTTTTCGAGCGTCCCCAAATCCTTGTCGATGCCCAGGCACCGCGCCGTATTGCGGGTGGCGATGGTCAGGATATCGGCGGGTTTGAGGCCGGCGTCGCGCATCAGCTCCATTTCCCAGTGCGCAAAGTACCCCTGGAATCGCAGTGGCGGACCGGAATCCGTGCCGAAGCCGATGTTGATGCCCGCGTCGAACAGTTCCTTTAGGTTGCGCTTTGCCTGCTGCAGGAAGCCGGGGTAGAGCGCGAAATCCGGATCGATCTTCACGCCCTCGCGGAACTTCTCGGTCCTCATGCGCGTGGCGATCTCGCCATCCTTGCCGCCGACGCCGCGCAGGAAAAACGGATCGTCGAGAAAGGGCCGGGGCTCCGCGTAGTAGAACATTGAGATCTCGCGCGTAAGCGTGGCCGCCCCCTGCCATGCGCCTTTCTTCTTCATCAGGGCGATCAGCCCGTCGTCCACCTGCCGGTCGCGGACGCTGTGGACGATCATGTCCAACCCGCCTTCGATCAGCGCGCGGGCGTCCTCGCGATAGAAGATGTGCGCCGCCACTTTCAAACCGTGCTGATGCGCCCTTTCGATAATCGCCTTCGCGAGCTCCGGTGAGATCTTCTTTTCTTTGCCCAGATGGTCGTCCATCCAGATCTTGATCAGGTCAACTTTCAGGGCTGCCTGCTCGTCAACGGCCTTGTGCGCCTGCTCGATGGTCTCGATCTCGTACGGGACGCCTTTCATGCCCATGGCGGATGTGGGGTAGCCATTCTTGCCGGTGAAGCCGCGCCCCGCCGTGATCACGCGGCACATCGCCGGACGCCCGGCGCGCTGGTCCTTGCGGAGATCCCACACGGCCGGCTGGTCGCTGCCCATGGAGACCATCGTGGTAACGCCGTAGGAGGCGTAGGTTTTCAACTGCGCCTCGGCATTCTCTCGCGTGAAGTTTTTCGGATCCTGGATGAATCCCTTGGTGTTGCCCAAGTGGCCATGGCCGTTGATGATTCCGGGAATGACGAACTTCCCGGTGAGGTCGATCGTCTGGGCGCCGGAGGGCGCGCGCACGCCGCGGCCGATATCGGTGATGCGTCCGTCGTTGATCAGCATTGAGACGCCTTCGCGCGGCTTCTGGCCCGTGCCGTCGATCAGGGTGAAGTTCTTCAACAGCGTGACTTCCGCCTGCAGGGCCAGTATGGCAACCAGCCCGATGCATACTTTCATTCAGAATCCTCGTCCTTTGGTTTTTTGTGCCGCGGAGGCTTCTCGCGCTTCGACACTATCACTTTCGCCGAAGGAACGATTCCGACACGCTCCCGCGCGATGGCCCGGACTTCCGTCCCGGCGTCCAGCCGTTTTGGTTTTCGGCGCTTCGGCAATTTGTTTCATTGTTGCACCGGACGCGCAAGTTTTGGACAATGTTACTGTTAGTAAGGAGGCCGAATGCGGTCAATTGACATTGCCGGTTTCATGCCGACGCTTGGCTTGCCGGAGCTGCTGATCATTTTGGCGGTGGCAGTCCTGCTGTTCGGTGGGCGGAAAATTCCAGAAGTTGCGAAGGGCTTGGGCGAAGGAATCAAGAACTTCAAAAACGCTATTAAGGAAGAAAACAAACCCGAGGAAAAGAAGCAGGCATAGCGGCTTCCCGGATCCGCCCGCGGTACTTCAAGTGGCGGAGCCGATCGGACAGATATGAGAAACCCCGCGGCGTAAGCTGCGGGGTTTTCCATTTTCAGCCGAAGGCTACTTCTTCTTCGGCGGAACGATTGCGTCTTTCAGCGACTTCGATACCCGGAACTTCACAACTTTCTTCGCCGGAATCTTGATCGCCGCGCCGGTGGCCGGGTTGCGGCCCATGCGCGCCTTCGTCTCCCGCCGTACCAGTTTGCCGACGCCGGGAATGACGAACTCGCCATTCTTCTTGGTCTCCCGGATCGCGATCTCTGCCAGGTTCATCAGCAGCGATTTCGCCTGCGCCTTGGTAATCTCACCCTCTTCGGCGATGGCCGTCACCAGCTGCGCCTGCGTCATTCTCGTAGCCATATTGCTCCTTTAAATCGAATCTCCCGACGGCTTCACCGCACTGTCTCCGCAGGCGGAAAAGCCTCTTTTCGAGTTTCATGATACAAGCGGGTTTCGCCCTTGTAAAGACTAAAAACGCGAAAAACACTGATTTTTCGGCCTTTTTGAGTACTTTTCGCGGAAACACGCGCCACGCGGGCCCAAAACAAAGTAGAGAGAAATGTTTTTTGCCTTTTTCGCGCGAATGTTATAGTGTGCGGCAGGAGGCACCGATGAGACCACAATCGCCGGTTCTGACCCTCGTTCTGGCGGTTGCGGCGGCCTTCGCGCTCTCCCTTCACGGACAGGTTGTGCCCGCCGTCGAGGGCGGGGAACGCGTCACCTACCAAGGCAAGGCCGCCGTCCGGGTCGCGTCCCCGCCGGGCGCCAACACGGTTCTTGAAGTGAAGAACATGCAGTTTCACAACGGCACAATCGAAGTGGATATTGCCGGCCGCCCCGGTTCAGGCGCAGCGGAAGCGGCACGAGGTTTCGCCGGCATCGCCTTCCGCACGAAATCTCCAGAGCGGTACGAGTGCATCTACCTGCGCCCGGCCAACGGACGCGCCGACGATCAGGTCCGGCGCAATCACTCCGTCCAATATGTATCGGAGCCCGAGTTTCCCTGGATGCGGCTGCGCAAGGAGTTTCCAGAAAAATACGAAAGCTATGCCGATCTTCAGCCCGGCGTTTGGACGCACTACCGGCTGGTGGTGGAGGGCGTCCGCGCGCGCCTGTATCTGAACAACGGCGAACAGCCGGCGCTGATCGTCAACGATCTGAAGGCGGGCGATTCCACCGGCGGCATCGCACTGTGGGCCGGTCCGGGCACCGAAGCGCACTTTGCGAACCTGAAGGTGACGCGCGGGAACTAGCGCGCCCGCAGCGCCCGGCGCAGAAACTTCCCGGTAGCGGTTTTCGGCAGCTCTTCCAGAAATTCGATGGCCCGGGGATACTTGTAGGCGGCCATGCGCTGACGGCAGAACTCGATCAGTTCGGGTTCCGACGCCGTGCCGCGCAGCGAGACGAACGCCTTTACCGACTCGCCCCGGTATTCGTCGGGAACGCCGATCACCGCCGCCTCCCGCACGGCCGGATGCTGATACAGGACGTCTTCCACCTCGCGCGGATACACCTTAAAGCCGGAGCAGACGATCATGTCCTTCTTCCGGTCGACCACATAGAACCAGCCGTCGTCATCGCTTGCGCCAATATCGCCCGTCAGAAACCAGCCTTCGCGAAAACAGGCCGCCGACGCTTCGGGCCGGTTCCAGTAACCCGGAAAGATGTTCGCGCCGCGCAGCGCAATCTCGCCATCGATCAGCATCGCTTCGCAGCCGGGAATCGTGCGGCCGACAGCCAATGCGCCAGACTCGCGGTGTACTGGAGCGCGAAGCCCAAGCGGAGTGATGTGCGACGGCGAGTTCGATTCTGTCAGTCCATAGGTGTTGTGAATATAGACGGCGAGCTTTTCCTCAAACCGCTGCACAAAGCCCGGCGCCACGGGCGCGCCGCCGGTGAACAGCTTTGTCATGCTGGCAAAACGCGCGCGAGACGCCATCGGATGATTCAGCAGGGCAATGTAGGCGGTGATGGCGGCGATGGTGACGGTAGTCTTCCGGTGTTCTATCGTATGCCAGACGCGCTCCGGATCGAACCGGTGGAACAGCACCAGCGGAATTCCCGTTCGCGCGGAAAGCGCCATATGGCCGACAAGGCCGGTGACGTGGAACAGCGGCGCCATACCCAGCAGCACATCATCCGGCGTGATCCCCAGCAGATCCTGGAACACGGCCGACGTGTGCATCATGCAGCGGTGCGGGCACATCGCCCCTTTCGGTTCGCCGGTGGTGCCGGACGTGTACACCAGATACGCCAGTTCATGAGGCGGCCGCCGCACGGCGGGATGCGCGGGTGCGTTCTGCACCGTCTCCCGGGTGACGAGAAGCCGGGCGCCGCAATCCCTCAACTGATACTCCGATTCGCGATCCTTGAACATCGGCGAAAGCGGAACCACAATGCCACCCGCTTTCCATATCGCGTACTGGGCGACAAGGAACTCCGGGTCGTTCTGCATCTGCACGGCGACGCGGTCCCCTGCTTCCACACCCTGTGCCGCCAGCCAGCCTGAGAAGGCATTGGCGCGGCTGTCGATCGCGCCGAACGTCCAGGTGTCGTCGAAGTAGTGGACGGCGGGCGCATCCGGAATCCGGGCAGCGGTTTGCTCGAACTGTTCCAGAAGGGTGGCCGGCGGCAAGTCGAATTATATGGAAGTCTGGAGGGATGGAACCTTGGTTGAGCGGCACTGTTCCGCATGCGGACCCGGTCATTCGCGCCGTGCTGCACAGCTTTCAGCAGGTGCGCCAGGATCTCGAAAAGTTCACGACAGGCTTTCCGGCGGCGAAGTTGTGGGAATCGATTGACGGCGTTCCGCCGCTGGGCTTCCATCTGCGCCACATCGCCGGCAGTGTGGAGCGGCTGACGGCCTACGCCGTCGGCGACGAACTGACGGAGCAACAGTTGGCCGCTTTGCGGCGGGAAAGCGAGGTGGGCGAGGATCTAGCCGGGCTTCTTGCGGCGGTGGATGCTAGCCTCAGCGCCTCCGGAAAGGCGATTTCGACGCTGACCGATTTCACGGTGCCGCGATTCGTCGGACGCCAGCGTTTGCCCACCACCGTGGGCGGCCTGCTGGTGCATCTGGCCGAGCATACGCAGCGCCATTTGGGCCAGGCGATTCTGACGTGTAAACTGGCGATGAAATGACACGGCGTACCTTCACCGTTGCCGCCGCCGCCTCGTTGGCGATGGCGAAGCCTTTTCCGAAACCCGTTGGCGTCCAGCTCTACACGGCGCGGAACGTTCTGCCAAAGGACCCCGATGCGACGCTTCGCAGAATCGCCGAGATCGGATACAAGGAAGTGGAGCTTTACTCCGTCGATCAAATCGATTCGCTGGTCCCGGTCGCCAAGCGCCACGGTCTGGCGTCCACCAGCATTCATATTCCGATGGCGGTCTCGCTGGCCGCGGATGAAACGGCGTACAAGTCGGCACTGGATCGCGCGGCGAAAGCCGGAATCAGGTATGCCGGCGTGCCCTACGTCGCCCCTGCCGACCGCGGCGATGGCGCGTATTGGAAGGCCTTCTGCGACAAGATGAACCGCGCCGCGAAGACAGCGAAGTCCGCCGGGCTGGGATTTTTCTATCACCACCACGCGTTCGAATTTGCAGGAGACGCGGGCAAGCGGCCCATCGACATCATGGCCGGAGGGTTCGACCGGTTGGTGAAGCTGGAGTTGGACGTCTTCTGGGCCGCCGCCGCGGGTGAAGATCCTGTGCGAATTATGCAGGAGTGGAAGGGCCGCGTGGCGCTGATGCACGTGAAGGATCGCGCCGCCGGAATGGGCACGATCACCACGGAGTCTCAGGCGAAGCCGTCGGACTTCAAGGAAGTGGGCACAGGCACTCTGGATTTTTCGAAGATTCTATCGACGGCGCTCGACACCGGTGTCGACAAGTTCTATGTGGAGCAGGACCAGTCTCCCGGCGATCCGCTGGACAGCCTGAAGCTGAGCTTCGACAACCTGCGCAAGGTTAGCGTCTAGCTACTTCAGCGGCTTTACGCGAATGTTCTTGTAGTAGATCGTGCTTCCGGGGTCGTGGCCCTGCAGGGCAAAAGTGCCGCTGGACAGCACGCGTCCCGGGGTGTCCTTGGGGCCGCCGTATCCTGCCGGCTGGCTCCATTCCGTGATCTTCTTTCCGTCAACATAGATGGTTACCATGTCGTCTTTCACGACGATATGCTCCGTAAACCACTTCTTGTCGTCGGCCACTTTTTCCGCGTTGTCTTTCACCTGATACAGGCTGGCGGTCTTGCGGGGGTCGCGTTCGTAGCTGTTGTTCACCTGCACTTCGAAACCCTTTGCGGGCCATCCCTGCGGCTGGTACTCCGTGTGGAAATAGATGCCGCCATTGGCGCCCGGCTCCGTCATGACGTCCACCTTTAGTTCGAAGTTCTTGAAGGCGTGATTCCCCACGGGTCCCTGATAGAAGAGATGGCATCGCGGGCCGTTGGCCTTGATCACGCCGTCGGCAATGCTGAACGTGGATTCGTTCTCTTGCGACTTCGTCCAGCCGTCGAGATCCTTGCCGTTGAAGAGGGCGGTGAAGCCGGGTTCCGGCTTGTCGGCTGCCCACAGGGACGCGGTGAGTGTGGCGAGAAGAATCAGCTTGATCATGCGCTTCTTATGATAGTCAACCCGCAAGATTCTGTGGAGTCCGCACCATGCGCCCCACATCAAATCCCTGCTTTGCGGCCTGGTCCAGCAGTTTCTGATAAATGGCCGGATCAAGCTGCGGAGTGCGGCTGAGAATCCAGAGATACTTCCGGTCGTTCGACCCCACCAGCACGCGCGAATAATCCGCGTCCAGGCTGAGGATGCGGTAATCGCCCCACACGGCGGGAATGAAAGACAGGAACGCGGGTGCAAAGCGAACCTCAAGCACGGAGTTGCTTGCCTTCGCCTCCGGCGCGACGCGGGCAACGCCTTCGGCGGTCTTCTCGTCGCCTGACGCCTCGCGGCAGCGGTTCACCACGCGAATCGTGCCATCGGGGTTTCGGCTGTATTCGGCGGTTACGTTGCCGGCGCAGTCTTTCTGAAACGAATTCGGAAACCGCGCGATCTCGAACCACTTGCCGGCATACCGCTCCAGGTCGACTGATGGGACGGTTGTCAGGGGCTCGGCAGCCATCAGCAACAGCGGCGCGATGAGGACAGCCTTAATCACTGGAGTCCGTAGCCACTTTCAGCACCGCCAGGAACGCCTCCTGCGGGATGTCCACGCGGCCAACGCGCTTCATGCGGCGCTTGCCCTCTTTCTGCTTCTCCAGCAATTTTCGCTTGCGGCTGATGTCGCCGCCGTAGCATTTGGCGATTACGTTCTTCCGGATGGCCGGAATCGTTTCCCGAGCCACCACCTTCGCGCCAATCGCGGCCTGCAGCGCCACCTCGAACATCTGGCGCGGAATCAGTTTCCGGAGCCGCTCGATCAGCGCCTTGCCCCGGTCGTAGGCGAAATCGCGATGCACGATGATCGAAAGCGCATCCACCGGCTCACCCGCCACCAGGACGTCCAGCTTCACCATCGGCGACGCGCGATGCCCGGCCAGGTGATAGTCGAGCGACGCGTAGCCGCGGGAGGCCGACTTCAGCCGGTCGTAAAAGTCGAGAACGATCTCGTTCAGGGGCAGTTCGTACATCAGCAGGACGCGCCCTCCGCCGATGTACTCGAACTTCTTCTGAACGCCGCGCTTTTCCTCCAGCAGCTTCAGGATCTCGCCGATGGACTCTTCGCGCGTGATCACCGTCGCGTCGATGATCGGTTCTTCGACCTTCTGGATCTCCGACGGGTTGGGATACTTCGAGGGGTTGTCGACTTCCGTCACGTCTCCGGAGAGTTTCGTAATCCGGTACCGGACGCCTGGCGCGGTGGTAATCAGGTTGATATCAAACTCGCGCTCCAGTCGTTCCTGGACAATCTCCAGATGCAGCAGCCCCAGGAAACCGCATCGAAATCCGAACCCCAGCGCCATGGAGTTTTCGGGTTCAAAGTTGAAGGCCGAATCGTTCAGGCGCAGTTTTTCAAGGGCGTCGCGAAGCAATCCATGCTCGTGGCTTTCGACGGGATATAGCCCGGCGAAGACCATCGGCTTGATCTCCTGAAAACCCGGCAGGGGCTCGCTTGCCGGGCGCGCTTCTTCCGTGATCGTGTCGCCGATCAGCGCGTCCGCGACGTTCTTGATGTTTGCGAAGAGGAAACCCACTTCGCCCGCGCCCAATTGCTGGCAGGGAACCGGCTTTGGCGACTGATAGCCCAGACCCTCCACTTCAAAGACGCGGCCATTCGACCAAAGCTTGATCTTCTGGCCCATGCGAATCGTGCCGTCCAGAATTCGCGCCAGGATGATGACGCCGCGGTAGGGGTCGAACCACGAATCGAAGATCAGCGCGCGCAGCGGCGACGCGGGATCGCCCTTGGGAGGGTGAACTTTTGCCACCACCGCTTCCAGGATTTCGTCGATTCCCACGCCCTGCTTCGCGCTGGCGAGAATCGCTTCGCTGGCGTCCAGGCCAACCACTTGTTCAATCTGTTCCTTGATCCGTTCCGGTTCCGCCGACGGCAGGTCGATCTTGTTGATCACCGGAATGATTTCGAGATTGTGATGAATCGCCAGATACGTGTTGGCCAGTGTTTGAGCCTCGACGCCTTGGCTGGCGTCCACCACCAGCAGCGCGCCTTCGCACGCCTGAAGGCTGCGCGAAACTTCGTAGGTGAAGTCGACGTGGCCGGGCGTGTCGATCAGGTTCAGCTGATAAAGCTCGCCGTTCCTGGCCTTGTAGTTCAACCGGACGGCGTGCGCTTTGATGGTGATTCCGCGCTCCCGCTCCAGGTCCATTGAGTCCAGAACCTGCTCCATCATTTCCCTCTCGCTTAGCGCGCCGGTGTGCTCCAGCAGCCGGTCGGCCAGGGTCGACTTACCGTGGTCGATATGCGCAATGATCGAAAAGTTCCGTATATGTGCGGGGTCCATGAAGGGGCGGAAAATCGGGGATTTCCTTCAGTATCCCACGCTATCCGGGGCTGCCCGCGCCCATCGGCGGCGAAGATCTCCGCTGATACACTCGAATCTTGAACTCGAACCGTTTTGACACGAATCTTTCGGCGTCCGGGCTCGTATTCGCCATCGTGGTCTCGCGGTTTAATGAGTCGATTACGGAGCGTTTGCTTTCCGCCGCCGTCTCGACGCTGGAGACGCGGGGGCTGGATACGGAGATCGACTTGTGGCGCGTGCCGGGCGCCTGGGAGATTCCCGTCGTCGCATTGGAGCTTGCCCGGTCAGGAGCGTTTGACGCGATCATTTGCCTTGGCGCTGTCATTCGCGGCGACACTCCGCATTTCGACTACGTCGCCGGAGAGTGCGCGCGCGGACTCCAGCACGCGCAGAACCAGGCCGGCGTCCCGTTGGTCTTCGGCGTGCTGACCACGGACACCATGGATCAGGCGGATGCCCGGGCAGGCGGGGTGCACGGCAACAAGGGCGCTGACGCCGCCTTGACCGCAATTGAGATGGCCCGGCTGCTTCGCGCGGTGCGTTCCTAAGCGATGGCATCGCGCAGGCGTTCCCGCGAACGGGCTTTGCAGGTGCTGTTTAATTGGGACGCGCGCGGCGGCGACCAATGGCGGGCGGTGGACGACTTTTACGGAACACTGCACTCGGAGGACGAGGATCCCACCCGTCTGGAGCGCGACCCGTTCATGGAAGAGCTTGTCCGCGGCACGGTGGAACGTCTTGCGGAGATCGACCAGTTGATCGGCGCCCACTCCGCGCATTGGCGGCTGGAGCGGATGCCGACCGTAGACCGCAACGTGCTTCGCGTTGCGACGTTCGAAATGCTGGACGCGAAACTTCCCCCGGCGGTAATCATCGACGAGGCATTGGAACTTGTGCGGCGGTTCTCAGGCGATGAGAGCGTGTCGTTCGTCAACGGCGTTCTAGACGCGATACACCGCGTGATTCCGCCCGCCGCGTGACTATTTGCCGATGCAGAACGTCGCGAAAATCCGGTTGAGGATATCGTCGGCGCTGGTCGCGCCGGTGATGGCGTCAAGCGACCTCAGGGCCGCGTAGAAGTCCAGCAGAACCATCTCGTGCGGGATGGCATCTTCCGCCGCCCGCGAGGCCTTCTCCAAGTCGTTGGCGCAGTCGCGCAGCAGCCGCTCATGCCGCAGGCTGGTGATGAATCCCTCCTCCTGCGCCGTGCCGCCATCCGGAGCGAGTGCCGCCACGATCCGCTCACGCAGGGCATCGATGCCTTCGCCCGTCAGTGCCGATACTGGCACGACGCCGCTGAGCACGGCGGCGCGCGGAGGCAAATCGCACTTGTTCGCGACGATCAGAAACTGGCCGGACTCGCGCGCGAAAGTAATCAGTTGATGGTCTTCCGGCGTTAGCGGTTGAGAGATGTCCAGCACCACGACAGTGAGATCGGCGTCGGCAAGCGCCTGCCGGCTTCGTTCGATGCCAAGGCTCTCGATCGGGTCCGATGATTCGCGCACGCCCGCGGTGTCGACCAGCTTCACGGGAATTCCGCCTACCGCCGCCGTTTCCGAGATGGTGTCGCGAGTGGTGCCGGCGGTGCTGGTGACGATGGCGCGGTCCTGCCCCAGGATGCGGTTGAACAGGCTGCTTTTGCCCACGTTGGGGCGGCCGACGATCGCCAGCGTCACGCCCTCGTGGACCAGCCGCCCGTAGCCGAAGCTCTCGGCCAGCCGCGTTACCCCGGCGCGCACGGCATCCGCGCGGCGTGTAATCTCGACAGTTGTGGCGACGCTGATGTCGTCCTCGGCGAAATCGATCCCCGCTTCGAGAAGCGAGATCAGATCGATCAGATCCTTCTTTGCCGGAGCCAGGCGGCGCGACAGGCTGCCTGAAACTTGCTGAGCCGCTACCCGCGCCTGGTACAGCGTCGTCGCTTCGATCAGGTCGCGGACCGCCTCCGCTTGGGGAAGATCCAGCCGTCCGTTGATGAACGCGCGAAGCGAGAATTCGCCGGGTTGGGCCAGCCGCGCGCCCACCGCGCACAGTCGTTCCAGGCACGCGCGCAGGACGACGGGTGAGCCATGAAGGGAGAGTTCCACAACCTCCTCACCGGTGTAGGAATGTGGAGACGGAAACCACGTCGCCAGGCCGGTGTCTATCTCGCGGCGCTCTTCATCCAGAACTTTGATGAGATGCGCGTGGCGAGGAAGCCAAGTTACGGCTCCGTCGAGGATCGCACTGCAGATTTCGCGGGCGCGGGAGCCGGAAACTCGAACGATACCGATGCCTCCGCGGCCCGGCGGAGTAGAGACGGCGGCGATCGTGTCGCTATGGGCGGCGTCGGCCACGATCGCGGTCGTTACGACGGCCTTCAGGTCTGCGGTCGTCCCGGCGGTCACCCGGGCGCGGCATCGGCGGACGTGGCGGCGCGGG